>JAZRVL010000043.1:0-67570 GCA_045599105.1 Kiritimatiellia bacterium | reverse complement strand
GTCGATTCGCTTCTAAGACTCGTTACGGCGATCTGCGTCGAAATCAGCGACGAATGGGAAACTGCTAATTATCGTTACATGACAACAATCAAAGAACTATGAGCTCGGAGCGAATTTACAGAAAAAACACTTGCATTGTCTACAAATCCTGCGCATTTCCAAATTTCGCGCCCTAACTTTTTAAGGGCCAAGTCCCCGCTAAAACCCTCTAAAACCTTTTATTCGGTAGTAAACACGGGAGATATTGGATTTACCGGGAATGGGATGAACAATGACGCTTTCTATTTCGCCAAATTGGCGCACATACACCATTTGGCGCGCAATCGTTGATCGACTTACCCCCAACTCTCGCGCCATACCTTTCCAATCTGGCTTAATTAATCCAGTCGTTGGATCTACCCGCGATTTAAGTAGCTTATATATCTTAGTGTCCAAATCCTGCGGCAGACTCACTGGACGCCCACGCGGATTACCCGTTGCTCTATGCGGTTTACTTCTAACCATACACCAGTCTCCTTTCAAATAACCAAGAGTCTCTTAATTCCCCACCTTAGGTCTCATATATCCCCATACTTGGGTCTCTTAATTCTCCTCCTTAGGTCTCATAATTCCCCATGTCTAGGTCTCATAATTCCCACTCCACAGTGCAAGTATTATAGCATAATTGTCACACTCAAACAATCCTGGAAATTGTTTCAGAAAGTGTAATATCTAATGGGTCAGCAAAGAAAAGAGGTAGGCCTTACAGCCGCGTCATCACAACTGTTTTTCGCTGTCACGCCGTAGCCAAATTGCAAACAGCTGATCATAAATCGAATATCCAAAAGAAGATTGATAAACCAAATCTCGATTTACCAAATTGCACACAATAGATCGAATTGTGGAGCCGGCCGGCAAAGCATATTTAAGAATCAACGCTTTAGCAGAAATCTCTTTTACAACCACTTCCGACGCAATGGCTTTCAAAACCGCTTGAGAAGAAGTCGTCTGACTCGCAAGCAAATCCCTGAATGTTGACTCTCCTTCATCAATCAACTGCTCGACAACCTCATCAACTGTTTCTTTTGAATCAAGACCAGATTCGCGCTCCCAAATTCGATTAAGCACTACTTGCAAATACCAAGTAACACCATTGAACATGTCATAAAGATAAGCGAATGCGTCACGATCATATCGCCGCTTGGAATAGATAAAAAATTCTTCTGCAAAATCCGAGAACTTGCTCTTGTCAATAGCTTCAATGCTCATTAATTGCGTGCTCTGATAAAACGGCCCGCGCGGTAACGCAAACATTTCGTCCATCAAATGTTTCTTGGAGCCAGCAAAGATAAAATGAGTGTTGTCGCAAAATTGAACAAATGACCGCAACATCGCCTCGACGCCTTTTTCCGGGAATACTCGCACCTGCTGAAATTCGTCAATAGCCACCACGGGTTGGACTTTGCGCGATTCAAGAAAGTTAAATGTATCCTCAAGCGTCATCTCCGCATCAGTTGGCGCAATATTAAATGAGAATTCCACCTTTCCATCTGGCTGCGGAGTCGCCGTCGGTCGGCATCGACGAAAGAAATCCAATAGCCCCTTCCCAGTTCTTTCAATTGGCGTTGCCAGCGCAGACACCGCACGT
Organism: Kiritimatiellia bacterium; assembly: GCA_045599105.1. Taxonomy (GTDB): domain Bacteria; phylum Verrucomicrobiota; class Kiritimatiellia; order RFP12; family UBA1067; genus UBA1067. The sequence continues at coordinate 65,943 of JAZRVL010000043.1, read as the reverse complement.
GACGAGAATGCTTTGGTAAATTCCGTCAGATTCTGAATCTGAAAAATATCAAGATATATTGGAACGTATTTTTTATCCAATTTTGAAAACACGTTATGAATAAGTCCTGTCTTACCATAACGCCGCGGCGCCATCAAAGTTACATCACGCCCATTTTCAATCGCAGAAAGAAGCTTACTTGTTTCTTCAACGCGATCACAGAAATACTCTGGCCCATGATATCCCTTAATAAAAAACGGATTTCTTGCTCTCATGATACATATTATAGCATATTATTGCACTACACGACGAAACTTTCGGCGCGAAATTTTCGTCGTATCTTATTTCATTGGCTTTCAGAGCGTGTTCACAAATTGCATTTTCCCACTTTCGCGCCCTAACTTTTTAAGGGTCAAATCCCCACTAAAACCTATCAAATGCATTGACTGCTGAAATGACCGCAGAAACTTCTTCATCCGAAATCGTAGGACTAATGGGAAGTGATAGCTCCCAATTATGAATTCGTTCAGTTATGGGCAATCCATTGGGCGGGAGTACTAATTGTCCTCTCGCCACCTCCTGAGCATAACACACCTGTTTATGAGGTGGAATTGGATAATGAATTAGCGTTTGTACTCCATTCTTCTTTAAATGTTCTTGCAACTTATCGCGTTTACTACAAAAAACAGGGAACAAATGATAAACATTCTCTTCGCGTATTAACTTTGTAGGCAACACAATAGATTTACTAGCAATGCCATCATAGTACATATCGGCAACATCACGTCGCCGTTCATTGTCTTCCGCTAAATGACTTAACTTTACCCGTAGAACTGCAGCTTGTATCTCATCTAACCGCGAATTTCTTCCACAATATCCAAATACATACTTCTTCTGACTCCCATAATTTGCCAGTGCGCGAATACAAGAGGCCACATCCGAATCATTCGTCGTCACAGCACCAGCATCTCCGAGTGCCCCCAAATTCTTCCCCGGATAAAATGAATGTCCTGCTGCATCACCAAGAGATCCCGTCTTTCGATTACAACAAGCGCAACCATGTGCCTGAGCATTATCCTCAAGTAATTTTAAATTATTCTTCTTACAAAATGCCGCAATTTTCTCTGTATAAGCGCAGCGTCCATAAAGATGAACAATCATAACTGCCTTAGTTCGCTTCGTTAAGTGCAACTCAAGTAACGAATCGTCAATTTCAAGCGTATCAAATCGCGGCTCTACGAGTACTGCCTTAAGATTATTTTCCGTTATCGCAAGAATTGTTGCAATGTAAGTATTGGCAGGGACAATAATTTCATCGCCGTCTTTAAATACTCCAAGTTCCTTATACGCACGAATAATCCAAATTAAAGCATCCAACCCATTAGCACAACCAATGCAATACTTAACTCCAATATATTCTGCATATTCGCGCTCAAAAGCTTCATTTTCTTTGCCTTGTAAATACCAACCAGAATCCACAACACGATGTACAGCTTCGTAAATTTCTGTAGAATACTTATCGGTTATTGACTTTAATGATAAAAATTGAATCATATTTTAGCGCCACCTTTACTAGAACCCCATACACCAACAACAGTTGCATTTTTAGGAACATCTCCCACAACAATGGCACCAGCGCCAACAATAGAATCTTCGCCAATCGTAACTCCTGGAAGTATTACTGCGCCAGCTCCAATAGAAGCACCTTTTTTTATTGTTGTTTGCATAAGTGTTCTTCGTTCATCACGCACTCCAGAACGTGGATAACGATCATTGCAAAACGAAACATTAGGACCAATAAAAACATTGTCCTCAACCCTTAAGCCATCCCACAAAAATACTCCGCACTTAAGAGTTACATTGTCTCCTATTAAGACATCATTTTCAACAAAAGTATTTGCGCACAGATTACAATTACGACCAATCTTTGCACCCTTAAGAACTACAGAAAACTGCCAAATACGCGTTCCATCTCCAATTTTATCAGTATGGACATCTGCCAATTTATGAATAAATACGTTCATCGTTTACACTCCCCACAATCACACATTTCACCAATTGCCATTTTCGAAAGCCTCTTAAAATCATCATATTTGCGAATGTAATCGCTCTCGTCATAATGCTCGCTTGCGAGAACAAGCAATACTGCATCTTTTGAAAATTCACACATCTCATGCCACACCATCCCCTCTATCAGCAGACCCTTGTCTCTTTTATCAAGTAAATAACGCGACTTGACGCCATTTGGCATCTCACACCGAATCGTACATGTTCCACTCACACAAACCAATAGTTGCCGATTACAATGATGCGCATGCCTGCCTCTAATCGTTCCAGGAGTAGTGCCAAAAATAAAAAACACACGCTTAATCTCAAATGGCACACATTCCGATAATCCTTCTTGAACAATCAATGCGCCACGTGAATCACCCTTAACAACAAACTTAATTTCCTGAACATTTGCAATCATAAGTTTTTAATATCACTAAATGAAACTACAGGAAATTGTACCACTTGATTTGACTAGATGTCAAGAATGTAAAATTGCAATATCTACTAAAGTCAATCATATATTATGTTACTGCACATCAATTAAAAAAAAACGACATAACGCACAACAACACCGATAATTATTGTGATAATTAAAGCACTCAAAATTTTCACTCTCAATACATACCGCTGCAACCGTTGTTCGGTCCGCGTAAGTGGAATTGGACTGCCAGTAAAAGCCGTTATGCAATTCCCAAATCCCCAGTCGTATCGTTCTCGAAGAATTGCGGCTCCATCTCTCTCATTCATCTTGCCAATTACTTTACGCAAGCCCCATTCGCGCTTCTCGATTTCTGGCGATCGCATCGCCAACCTACCCAACCAAAACTCAATCATATCATTAGGTATAGAATCCTTTGGCAAAATTTCAATATCTCCAAAATATTTACGCAACGTCTCATCGTCAAAAATCATCCTAGACACATCATCAAGCACAAGTTGCACCTCTGCCGCATAATGCAAACGAACTCTTCTTCCGCCATTTTGAGATACACCTTGTCCCGCACATCGATACCCAACCACTGGTTCGTTAATGAAAAATGCCGAATTGTGCATAGCAAGCATAATTTCAATAAAATAGTCTTGGCACTGACAATATCCAACGGGAATCGGAGTTATCGCCCTAATCGCTTCCGTCCTAAACGCCATACCAGGAGAAGCAATTGACGTTCTCTCGAAAAATAGCTTACGGAACAATTCCTTTCCTGAAACTTCGCCAACAAATTCGACCTCCGACAATTTACCAGTTCGTTTCCCATGTTCGTTGATTACGGCAAATCTTGCATACCCAACCCCGCAATTGCGATGAGTTGCAAATCCATCCAACATCGTCTTGACATAATCTGACTCCAATACATCATCGGCCGCAATTAAAGCGCAGATTGGTGCTTGCGCAGCTAACACCGCATCATTTATTCCAGCATTAATTCCCAAGTTAATCTTATGCCTAATAACTCGTATCCGCGGATCGTTAAATGAATTGATTATATCAATTGTCGCATCCGAACTGCAATCATCAACCAAAATAAGTTCCCACCTGCCATCGGTCTGCGCGAGCACACTCTTCAAGAACGAATTAATCCAACGTTCATGATTATAAACAAGTGCCAATATTGATATTTGTGGAATATTCATTTCGCTCGCCTCCATCATCGCTTCAACAAATAATCAAGCCACTTCCAAACTCGCCACGGAATTCGCCATATTCCATGCTTACGCACCGAGGCATCTCCAGCCCACCGATGATACGAATCATTTAGATAAACAACATTTTTCATATATTGAAAACAATAGTCGCGATTGCGATTCATTATCAACAATTTACATTTGCAAGATAAATCTGCACCATAAACTCCCAACGACCCAGCGGATGATATAACATAATCACACCTTGAAATCAAAAACAAATCCATATACCCACGATCACTACCGTTCCCATACACCACATCATAATTTAAATCCCGTGGTAATATCGGCAATAATTCACTTTCCACATAGTCCAACTCGTCTGAAAAAAAGAAAAACTTTACATTAGGATGAAGCAATCTCACTAAACCTACCGCCTTTGTAAAATAATCCAGACTAGCAGGATTGCCGTATGCAACATTGAACACCGATAAATCTCCTCGTCGAACATGAATTGCGCACGATTCACACTCTCCAATCTTCCTTGCCCACTCGAAATCCTCTCGTCCTAATTGAGGTTGAAATGCATCGCGCAAACAATCTCTTACCTGATCCAACGCATATCCAACATCTGGATATCCATCAACATACAATGGCGGCTTGAAATCCTTGCAGTTTGGACCACGATTATTGTATTTACGCCTATAATAATCAATTTCCTCATCATTCGCCGATTCCACCAATATTTCAGGGAATGCTTTCGGGAAATCCCAATTACGTACAAATTTTCCAGTAAGATCAACTCCAGTATCTTTAAACCATGACAAGTCGTATTTGACAATTACTCCCTGATCAGCAAACTTTCGCGACAAATATAAGCCCAATGCGACAAAAGAAATTTGTGAGCATATTCCGCCATCCACCCTTATTATCATCAGTTTATTGTTCACGATGTCACCCCATTTTCCTTGCATACCATAATTCTGAATATATACCACGCCCTTGCAGCTACGTCTGAGAGGCACAAAATGACAATGTCTTTACATTTAGCTATATTCATTTTGTACCAGAATTGTTTATAAGACTCCATCAATTCCTAATCCATGACGCACAATATGCCTAATAGAATGCCGTGCGGTACGATTGGGAATAATATTAGAAATAAAAGCAACAAGAAATACCCTAATCTTGTAAAATATGAAATTTATCCATAGATTCCAACTTTTAGGTATTTGTTTATAAATAATGTTATTAAGCTTTCTATCTCCCACCCAATCAAATTGAGAAGGATAAAATCCGCCTTTAATTATGGTTGCACCTAAGCAAACATTTTTCACATCACTGGTTCCATATTGATCTTTGACATTTTTCAAAATCAACAAATCCGCCTTGTCGCCGAATTGTTTGCGCAATCTATGCAAAAAAGAGTTAACCGCCTTGTCAGAAAAATCTTCAGAGTCAAGAGAAGTGTATATGAAAAGTAAATGCTTTGCTTTTTTCGCTAATTTATACATCCGACCAATCCTACGCTCATACTTTGCGCGTACCGACGGGTAAACCTTTTCAATACTCACTTCTCGCTTAAAATCATGAAGCCACAAAAAAGCAGTATCCAGATTGCGATAATGCATAAAGCGTTCATCCTCTCCGCTGTCACTTTCCAAAACAAATGACGACAGCGACATGAAGTTTTCAAATCCATTCTCAATTATCTTTATCCGCCTATCAAGCCCATCGCCCTTGTTCTCACCGCCTATCCAATCAAATGGAGAAGAGAACGACCTAAGACCATTACGCATCATATAGGTGGCGGTGGAGCAATTCTGCCCCAAGCCAACGACAAGATCATACGATTTATTGGAAACTTTCTTCTTATAAACTCGAATTCCCAATATTAGATAACGACGAATACCGTTTTTGAGATAAGAGAAATAAACAAGTCCACGAATCCGTCCCCAAAGGAAGCGAAAAACGCTGTTCCTATAGGGAGATAATTTAAGATACTTTAAATACAACCTCCACGAGCGATTCTTGGGAATGTTACACCACGGCTTTGCTACCACGCCAGGAAAATGCCAAATAACGACATCATTGCGTTTTGCATTATATTTATCGCAACTATTGAATTTTTCATCAATCTCAGTAATGCGCCCCGCAAAGACCATATTATACGCATCCATATCTCCGGCATATCCTGGTGTAAGAGCGGCTTTTTGGGTAGCCACGAAAAGTTTTTCAACCGCACCTTCCGCACGCATTTTTTCAAGATCCAGCACCAAAAGTCCATCATGGTAATACTGGGCATCGGGAGAAAGCCCAATTTCAAGATTATGCCGCTTTACATCCGCGTCCACATGCTTGTCGCGTACTGCGGCGATTGAATTACCCTTAAGATCGATATTCCAAAGTTCGGTAATATCCCCAGCGCAAAGTACATCCACATCTGAATAAATTGTACGCGCCTCATTGGACAACACCGTCGGAAGTAAATATCGAAAATAACTTTCAACGGAAATATGGTCGACGCTCGTTGGAATAGGAAAATCTTGAATATCATTCGAGGTTACCAAATGGAAGACAACTGCACACCGGCCTGAATAAAACTCTTCCAATTTCTTAATTGTCGCTTTATTTTCCTCGCTCACATTGCGATGAAGAACATGAAAAACAAATTCACTATGAGGATTGTTTTCCAACACCGAAACCGCAAATACCGCTAAATGCTGCGCGTAGTTGTCGGAAATAACAAATGAAATGGAAATTGGATTTGTCATTTATCTAAATAGCGACATTGGGAATTTAGGACAATAAAAAGATTTCAATTCGTCACGATAATTCGCCTGACTGCCAAATCGCGCGAGTCGTCGTGCAGATTCAAGCGGTGCGTCGAATATGTGAAAAAGAAATTGACGAACCGCCGAGTCGTAAAAATCCTTTGCCTTTACAAGCGGATCAACGAGGCACTTCTCAAGATACTTATCGTCGTTCTTATCCAATTCAACAATCTCCTCCACCGCTCGCTCCACATCCTCACGATCCTTAACTTGCACTATCGATGCTAAATTTACGTCTTCCGCAACCAAGGGATCTCCATAGTAAACGGGAACTGTATCGGCGGCAAGCGCTTCAATCAGCTTCTCGGTAGTGTATCCAGAATAAACGCTATTTTCAAAAGCAATGTTGAACTTATACTTGGAACAAAACTCTAATTTATCGGCAACTCGTCCACCAATATTATTAAGCACCCTTCCACCCGAATCTACTTGCTTATATTTCGAAAGCCGATGGAAAAACTCTTCCCGCAATGGATCACCATGGCGATTGGAAACGACAAAACTGCAGAATTTACGATTTAATAACTCCGCTTCGGATGGACGATCAGTGCGAGCGAGTAATCTCCGATAGCCTGGATACGTCACAAAAAGTGGCATCCGTAAATACCGATCGCCGAACTGCAGATGGTCAAAACCAATGGCATAGTCAAACCGATTAAAGTCGGGAGTGCGATTCTCACCAATAAAAACGAGTTTTATCGCATTAGGATATTTAAAATCAGTGTCTCCAAATCCAACCCCAATCGAAACAACATAATCAGGATTTTTATCGGTAAGCTCAAGATGGTAGCGCTCTTTAAGGACTTGATAAATGAAATAGTCCTCCATTTCCCAGCCCCGCCAGCCGTCAATAAACTTAATCCGCAAGTTCTTCATTTACCCACCTTGATAAGAATAAAATCGATTAGCCAGAATACTTGTCGCAACAGCCAATTCACTTTCTTTGGGATGTTGAGATCGCTACCGAACTGATCATTGGCCTGCTTCGCAGTCGAAGGAAATGCATGATAAAGTTCAAGCCCGAAAAATCTCCTCCAACGTTTAAACGCATCGGCCACTGTGATTACGGGTGAGTTTACCTTAAGGATAAGCTTTGCTGCTGGGAGTGTTAAAAGATAAGCATCTGCACACCAAATCGCCTGTTCGCGCTTAAGTTCAAATGGGAACGACTCCGCGCCATTAATATGATAGCCAGAAAACACAACTGCCTGTGGTCGAGCTAAATCAAGCTTGCCCTCAACCATCTTAAGAACTTCGAGGAAACGATTGTCAATAATTACATCATCTTCAAAAATGCATGCAGCCGGCACTCCCTCGTCCACCATCTTTTTACACACCTTAATATGCGAAAGCGCGCAGCCAATTTCTCCATCGCTCATACGCCTACGCATCGCAATTAACGATCTTAAAGATGCAAAGCGTTGTTTTCGTTCAGTTGTCGTAAGCTCCTTGCCGTAGATTGCGTCAATCCGCTCAAGCTTTAACCCCAGCGAATTAAACTCGGACTCCATAAATCCAAGTCGCTCGGTGTTTTTGGCAAGATTGATAAGGAAATAGCGCATTATTTATCCCAAAGTTCCTTAATCCAGGGCGCGGGTCGAGTCCAACCATCAATGTGCTTGGAGCCCCTGAATCCGGCAATCGCCTGCTCGGGCGTCGGGAAACCGTGGAAGCAAAGAATGTGGGTATCCTTTTTCAGTCTCGGCACTAAAAAGTGATTGAACGGCCAAGGCCAAGTGCAAGTACGCTTAAAGGAACGAACGAAATTCTCCGGCCAGAAATTCACCTTCTCGAAGCCGACGGCGTGAGTCATATATTCCTGTTCGGTACCGTAAACTTCGGGATCGAGCGCGGTATCGATCTCCGTCTTGAACTTTTGAAAAATATAGTCGCTCTTCTCGCCCGCGTCGAATCGAAAGCATGAGGAATTTCCGCAAAACGGCACTGGACGGAGAATGCGCTTTCTAAAGGCGACCCAGTTACGGATAATACAAAACTCGCCCTTTTTATATTCGAAAAACGGATCGAGATCGCCGGTAATGATCTGATCGATATCAAGGAAGAGAGTTGGTCCATCAAGTTTCGCAAAGCCATTTTCAAAAACGAGTAGTTTAATGTAAATATTTGGCCACACAGGATAACGCCCATTAAGCTTAAGCCAATCTGGCTTTTCGGGAAATGGTTGAGCATCGATTCCTGCTTCTAATCCCATTGGATCGTCAGTTACACAGACAAATCGAAATGGCTGATGAAGATAGCGCTTAACCCCTCGATAAATACGGTTAACATATCCCGCATCATACATCTTGCCCCACTTAAGTGTAAGAATGTTCATGCAGTGTATTTTATCATATTTAGCAAGAAGTATTGGTTATTTGCCAAGAATTCTTGACAAAAACCAATCCTCGACCCACAACCACGCCCTTTGCAAGCCATTCGTCGAATCCGCATTCACCGCCGCATTCGTCGTAAAACTTCCAGGCATTTGCTCAACCGTCGGCGGCAGACACTTATATAGCTCGACTCCGCAATGCTTGCGGAACTTCCGCCAATCATCAGCCGGGACAATAACCGGATAGTTGTATTCGAGAACGGCCTTCGCCGCCGGTAAGGTAATAAGATATCCGTCGGTGCAAGCCATGGACTTAACCCGCTTAAGCCCTTCAAATCCCACTTCCGCATCCTTCATTCGATAACAGGAGAAAAGCACGACCTGCCGCCGGGAAACATCAACCGCACCCATCGTCTTGGCAAGCGCATTCTTAAAACTGCTCTCGATTTTAACATCATCTTCAAAAACCAAAGCCAGCGGAATATTGCCTTCGACCATCTTGCGATAAACCGAAAGATGCGAAAGCGCGCATCCGATTTCGCCCGCGCACAACTGATAGCCCCTTTTCGCAATATAGGAGCGTTTGGCGTTAAACGCCTTCGCCATTTCCGACTCGGAAAGCGCCTTACCATCGACTCCAGCGATGCGCTCATACTCTAGCCCCAAGTCGCCGAGAACCGCTTGCATGTGCTCAAGCCGCTCGGGGTTGCGATCAAGGTTAATTACATATGTTTTAATATTCATTGTCATCGTCTACACTAATTGGCTTAAAAAAGTTTTTGCAGGAACCACAATTGGTGATGTATAATCAAAACAATTTCGGCCAACATACTCCCCATTCAAAACCACTTGAAAAGCATGCTTTGCGCCAGTTTGTTTTTGATAAATCAACAAATTGTTAGATATTTTTTCCTCACTCGTTTTCACTTCCACTAAAAACCAAGGTTTATTATCGCGTGCCACCAAGAAATCAACTTCCTGCTTTTTCTTGTTACGCAAATAATGTAAATTAAACTCACCATAGCCAAGATCAGTCCACATTTCAACAGCTTTTAGCAAATGACATGCAACCAAAGTCTCCGCGCGCTTTCCACTGTCGTCAATTATTGACCAATCACGCAAAAACCATTTCGGTGTCTTGCGAATAGAGTTTTCTATGTTTCTAAACCAAGGACTAACTTCAAAGCCAAAATATAATGACTTTAAAATAGATATCCAAAGCTTGACTGTTGGCTCAGTTGCATTTAAATCACGCGCCAACGAAGAATAAACCAGTTGCTCGGATGAACGGTTAATCAATAGCTTGGCTAAATGCTCTATTCTATCAATCTCCAGCGTACGCGAAATATCACGGATATCAGAGCGCAAAAGTTGTTCCATCCTTAGCGAACTCCATTTGCGTGAAAACCGGCTATCTCGCAAAGTAAATGGCTCTGGAAATCCACCATACTCTAACAGTGCCATCCAATCATCATCAGATATCTTAGTTGGTTTACGAATTAAATCTTCACTTGGCAGAGATGAATTGGTCAACTCAGCAACCGAAAATGGATGCACTCGATAAGCAAAATACCTACCCATCATACTATCGCCACCGTGCTTATAAATATCCATACGTGCCGATCCAGTAGCAATAATCTGAGTTTCACTCTCCAAGGTATCAAAGAAACCCTTTAAAAAGGTCTTCCACCGAGTATAATGATGAATTTCATCAAAAACTATAATAGGATGACTATCCTGCAATTTACTACCAAGCCCAAGGTGATCCTTTATTTCATCAACCCCAGAAAGAATAAGCTGCCGAGTCTTTTCGTTATCCCAACTAAGATATGCGCTCCCATACTCCTTAGCCAAAGTTGTTTTACCGACTTGACGTGGACCAGAAAGAAACACCATTTGCCGATATTTAGCAAGATGCTCTTGTACAATCTTAGAATATATTCTGGAATACATCTCCACGCCAATTATAATAACACTTATGTACCTATTTTGTCAATACCATTTCATAGCATCCTTTGAAATGGTAAGTACTATTTCATAGCATGCTTCAAAATGGTACATTAGGTAAATAGCACCAAAAGTTGTGCCAAAAAGTATTGCCGAGCACGGCAACACCAATAAAGTAAATGTTGAATTGGATTAAGTCCAATCGCCTTAAAGTCATAGTCTCGCTCAAGCTTACCAAAATAATCACTCGCTGCCAAGAAAAGCTCTTTGCGCTCTTTAGCATTCTTGTTTTTCTTCAAATTCTTACGAATCATCATTCGATAGGCGTCTTTGGCAAGCTCCGAACGAAAGGCAGTCTCTTTATCTTTAGGAATGCGTCCCGCATTAAGGAAAACTTCACTTGAAAGACGAATCCGCTCACTCGCAGAAGCAAAATACTTTTTAAGGTTAAGTGCGCTCGTTGCCGAATTTGGATTAGGTCGATAATTATAGAAACTTTCCGCAACCAATACCTTACGCTTAATTGCAGCATTAATCTCGTAGTTGTAAAAGAAATCTTCTTCAAATGCTAACCCAGTGCGAAAACGAAACTTACCAACTGAGGATCTACGATAAAGCTTATTAATGATATTAATCCATCCGCCGATAGATGTGCGCCGCAAAAGAAATATTGACATGTCGTCAATGACTCGAACCGTTCCAGCCCCACATTCGGCAACATCCGCATCACTCTCCTCCATTGCTTTCGCAAGCGCAAAGTACATTCCCTGATTAATATAGTCATCTGAATCAACAAAGGCAAACGCATCAATATCCTCGGATAAATCATCTAAGAGCCGATTACGCGCAGCAACTACACCTGCATTAGCTTGAGAAATGTAATGAACCGAAGGATAGCGAGCGGCATATTCCTTGAGAATGTTCTCCGAACCATCTTTGGAGCCATCATTACAACAAAAAATCTCTAAATCTACACCTTGCTGCGCCAAAATAGAGTCAAGGCACTCTCTAAGATAGTGTTCTGCATTATAAACTGGAACTAAAACAGCTACCTTCACTTCTTTTGCCCATCTTTACATATCTGTGGATTATAGATGCCGCTACCTGCACGCCAACTATCATCCAAGCGTTGATGGCCAAAAATGCCCATGTCACAAGTTGCAATCTTATAGTGCTGTTTTCTCCACCAGCGACAATTAAGGATGAACTCCATCTCCTGAAAACCAAGAATGGTACGATGACGCGGATGCTGCTTTGCCCAAGCAGAAAGCTCATTGTAAAGCTTACGCGAAATCATAAATGGAGACTCGGAAAACTGAATCATTGAAGAGTCAATCACGAGAAAATCTTTCTCCCAATGCGCCGTTCCTTTTGGAAGAATCGCAATTGGATCCTTTTCAATATACATTGCCGTAATTAAACGCTTTCTCGCAGCGAATGGACGGAAAAAACGATGTAACTTTCGGTAGAGAGTATCGTGATTATAATTTTTGGGAAGTACTGTTGCATCAATCCTCGGCTCCAACTCGTGCACATAGTGATAATAAAAATAAGTATGACAACCATACCCCTTGATCGCCTCTTGACGATGCCGCAAATAAACAATATCCGCCTTGCCGCTTTTGAGAAGCTCCAACGAACCATCAATCCAATGCTTAGTCTCTTCTGCTGGGACAAGAACAGGATGATCGGTTTGCAAAAAAAGAAGGTAATCGCCCTTAGTGTTTCTTTCAATTGCTTCCATTCCGCCCCACATTCCAAGGTTCTCCTCAGTTCCAGTTGAGCGCACTCCAAAATCATCCGCCAATGCTTTATCGCGCTCGGAATATTGGTTAAAATAAATCAAGAACTCATCACCCGCATTAAGTAGTCCACTATCTCGATATGTTTCAAGAGTATGGCGAGTTGTTACTGGAGCTTTCCAGCCCAACATCGCTATTGAAAGCCCATTACCCATATTTCAATTCCTCTCCACTAAAGTGATTTTATCAATGCAGAAAAGCGCGTCTTAACCGCCTTGGGTGTACGCTCGGTATTGAGTACCAAACGCATTGTTGCCGATTCCAAATAAGAGTATAACATATCCGAGGCCTCCGCAACATCCAAAGAACGAGAAAACTCTCCGTTGCGCTTGCCCTCAGTAAGTAGCTCGCGAAAAATGTTACGAATCCCAGCAGTACGCAAAGCAACTCGCTCGGTGACATCCACCCCAATACGCACTTGTGAAACCGCATAATCATATACTGCAATCAGAAAATCCTTGTTCTCAAAGAACACTTCGCTCGTTGTATGGCACACCTTTTCCAATCGCTTGGCCGCTGACAACTTAGATGCAACAATTGGAGCACACTTCACCATAATACGCTTCGTACCCTCATGAATAGCCGCATCTAACACATCACGTTTAGTAGAGAAGTATCGGTAAAGAACTGTACGTGCAATCCCAGTTGCCGAAGCAATCATCCCTAAAGTAACTTGATCAAAGCCAACCTTAGAAAAAAGTGCCATTGCTTTCATCGCAATTTCATGCTTTCTTTCCTCATGATCGACTTTCTTGGCCATAGTTACATCGCCTTTGCCAAAAGATTTGCAAACTCCGAACACTTCACTTCCCGCGCACCATCCATTTGCCGCGCAAAGTCGTAAGTCACGGTCTTCGCCGCAATGACTTTGTCCATAGCTGCAATAATTCGATCGGCAGCCTCCGTCCAGCCCATATAGCGAAGCATCATCTCGCCAGAGAGAATAAGCGAACCTGGGTTTACCTTGTCAAGGTTGGCATATTTAGGCGCCGTACCATGAGTCGCTTCAAAAACTGCACATCCTGTGACATAGTTAATATTTGCGCCAGGAGCAATCCCAATTCCGCCCACAGTAGCGGCAAGAGCATCGGAAACATAGTCACCATTGAGGTTTAAAGTTGCAATTACATCATATTCCGCAGGACGCGTCAAAATTTGCTGTAAGAATGCATCGCAAATGCAATCCTTAACCGTAATCATCCTCCCAGTCTTGGGATTCTTAAACTCACACCACGGGCCCTCGCCAATTTTGGTTGCGCCATACTCACGCATAGCAAGCTGATAACCCCAATCACGAAATGCGCCTTCGGTAAACTTCTGAATATTGCCCTTGTGAACAAGCGTCACCGATTTGCGATCATTGGTAATCGCATACTCAAACGCTGCACGCACTAATCGCTCAGTCCCTTCAACTGAAACGGGCTTAATCCCAATTGATGCCGTCTTTGGGAATCGAATCTTTTTAACTCCCATTTCGTTTAAAAGAAACGATTTGATCTTTTCGGCTTCGGGAGTGCCGTTTAGCCATTCAATACCCGCGTAGATGTCTTCGGTATTTTCCCGAAAAATCACCATATCCGTAAGCTCAGGATGTTTTACAGGAGATGGCACACCTTTAAAGTAACGTACTGGCCGCAAGCAAACATAAAGATCAAGCTCTTGGCGCATCGCCACATTGATTGAACGAATGCCTCCACCAACGGGAGTCGTGAGCGGTCCTTTAATCGAAACAAGCGCTTCCCGGCACGCATCCAGCGTTGATTTAGGTAGCCACTCGCCAGTCGCCTTAAATGCTTTTTCACCCGCAAGCACTTCGCGCCATTCAACTCGGCGCTTGCCCCCATAGACTTTTTCAATAGCCGCATTCCAAACAACCATCGCTGCGCGAGTGATATCGGAACCTGTACCATCACCCTCAATGAAAGGGATTGTAGGATTATCGGGAACGCAAAGCTTCCCATTTTGCATAGTAATAAAAGCACTCATTATCGTCCCACCGCCTTTCGATAGCGCGCAATCAACTGATTGGTTGAAGCATCGTGTTTAAGTGAGGGCTCAACAGCAACAAGATCATTTAAGACGCCCTTCGCAAGCACCTTACCAAGCTGTACACCCCACTGATCATAACTATAAACATTGAAAATTACACCTTGCACAAACACCTTGTGCTCGTACAATGCAATGAGCGCACCCAAGGTCTCAGGCGTAAGCTCATCGCAAAGAAGTGTATTGGTTGGGCGATTGCCCTCAAAGGTCTTAAAAGGAACGAGATTTTCCGGCACGCCCTCCGCACGACACTCATCCGCCGTCTTCCCAAAAGCGAGCGCTTCGGTTTGAGCGAAAAGATTGGCCATAAGTTTATCGTGCAAATCACCAATCGGATTGTGTGTACGTGAACACCCAATGAAATCACAAGGAATAAGATGAGTACCCTGATGGATGAGCTGATAAAACGAGTGTTGCCCATTCGTGCCTGGCTCACCCCATTCAATAGGACCAGTCTCACGATCAACTACATTACCATCTTTGTCAACCGACTTGCCATTGGACTCCATATCCATTTGCTGTAAATAAGCCGGAAAACGAGAAAGATATTGGTCATAAGGCAAAACACAGTAACTCTCAGCACCATAGCCATTGGAGTAGAGAACGCCTAAAAGCGCCAATACTACTGGCATATTGCGCTCAAATGCGGCCGTACGGAAATGGCAATCCATCTTGTAGTAGCCCTTTAAGAACTTTGCGTAATTCTTGCGCCCAATCGCAATCATCAACGAAAGTCCAATTGCCGAAGGAAGTGAGTACCTACCACCGACCCAATCCCAAAAACCAAACATATTGGCAGTGTCAATCCCAAATTCCGCGACCTCTTTTTTCGCCGTTGAGACCGCAACAAAGTGCTTGGCAACCGCATCCTTTGAGCCAAGCTTTTCAATCAGCCAATCTTTTGCCGCATTGGCATTAGACATCGTCTCTTGCGTAGTAAACGTTTTAGATGCGACGATAAAAAGCGTCTCTGCGGGCTTAATCGCACGCAAAGTCTCCGCCAAATGGGTTGAATCCACATTAGAGACAAAAAAACATTTAATTGAACGCTTCGCATAAGGAGTAAGTGCAATATTAGCCATAACAGGACCTAAATCACTACCACCAATACCAATATTGACAATGTACTTAATTCGCTTGCCCGTAAATCCACGCCACTTGCCCGTGCGCACTAAATCAGAAAACTCGCCCATCTGCTTCAATACCGCACGCACCTCAGGTATAACATCTTTGCCATCAACTAAAACTTTCGCCTCAGGATCGCAATTGCGAAGTGCCGTATGAAGCACCGCACGATTCTCGGTAACGTTGATCTTTTCCCCAGTAAACATCCGCTCAATTTCAGCTTTGAGATTTGACGCCTCAGCAAGCTTAACAAGCGCTTTCATCGTCGCGCGATCAATGCGGTTTTTTGAGTAATCAAGGAACCATCCCGCTGCCGAAAGCGAAAACTTCCTTGCTCGCTTAGGATCCTCAGCAAATAGTTCCTTAATACTTTTTTTAGACGATGCTACCATAGCATCATCAAGATTTGCCCACTTGTCAGTATTTGTCATTTTGCTAATCCTATTCTTTCGTATGCTAAACTCGTAGCAACGCGCCCTTTAGGAGTGCGTTCCAAATATCCCTCCATAATAAGAAACGGCTCATAAGCCTCCTCAATCGTATCGGCCTCTTCACCAACTGAGACTGCAATCGTAGAAAGGCCAACTGGCCCACCACCAAACTTAAGACAAATGGTGGAGAGAATTTTGCGATCCATCTCATCAAGTCCATGTGGATCAATCTCTAATAATGCGAGCGACTCACGCGCCACTTCTCCGGTAATAAAATTATTGGCCTTGACTTGCGCATAGTCACGCACTCGACGAAGTAGATTATTGGCGATGCGTGGAGTACCGCGCGAACGACGCGCAATCTCATCCGCACCAGCATCGTCAATATCAACGGCTAACTTTGTCGCTGAACGCCGAACGATTTCAGCAAGTTCTTTAGGTTCATAATAAGAAAGCCGATTAACCAAACCAAAGCGTTCACGCAAAGGAGCTGCAATAAGCCCAATACGAGTCGTCGCACCAACCAAGGTGAAACGTGGTAAATCTAGTCGAACACTCCGCGCATTTGGACCTTGATCAAGCATAATGTCAATCGCATAGTCCTCCATTGCCGAATAAAGATACTCTTCCACGGTCTTTGCCATACGATGAATCTCATCAATGAAAACAATGTCACCAGGCTCAAGCGAAGTAAGTAAACCTGCAAGATCGCCAGGTTTAGTAATTACAGGACCAGAAGTCGTTTTAACATTAACCCCCATCGCCTCGCCCAAAATATAGGAGAGCGTCGTCTTGCCCAAACCAGGCGGCCCTGAAAAAAGCACATGATCCAATGCTTCACCACGATCTTTGGCGGCCTTTACTGCAAGCATTAAACGATCCCGAATTTTTTCCTGGCCAACAAAGCCCTCAAAATTAATAGGGCGGAGCTTGTTATCAAACGCCGTTGAGCAATTGAGTTCGTCACTTTGCCGTATTTCAGACATTAAGTCCCTCCTGTTCGTCAACTCCAAGAACAAGATTCATATTTTGAATTGCCGCTCCTGAGGCACCCTTGCCAAGATTGTCAAAACGGGAAACTAATAAAATCCGTTCGTCATTGCCAAAGACCGAAATCTCCATATCATCACGCCCAGAGAACTTCGCCGAAGACATTAACCCATCCTCGGATGGATCGTCAACAAACTTTACGACGCCCTCATGATAGTAATCCCGATAAAGAGCCTTAATTTCATCACGAGTACCTTGTAAATCATGAGCAAACACTGGAACAACAACTTCCATGCCCGCATAATGCGGCATCACAATCGGAAGAAATGCAGGCGCAAAATCTAATTGCGATAGTGCCACCATTTCTGGAAGATGTTTGTGAGTTTGCCCTAACGCGTACTGCCGACCTCCTTGATGTAATGGAGTTGCAGCGCTTTCATAGTCCGCAATCATCTTTTTGCCTCCACCCGAATATCCAGTAAGTGAAGTTGCGGTAAGCCGAGTATTTTTGACTAACATTTCCTTCTCAACAAGTGGAGCAATTAATGCAATAAAACCACTCGCATGACAGCCAGGATTGGCTATCCGCTTGGAGGTAGTGATTTTTTCTCGCAAAGCACCAATTTCAGGGAAGCCATAAGTCCAAGCAGGATTTACGCGATGAGCGGTTGAAGTATCAATAACAACCACATTAGGATTATCAACTAAACCGACCGCCTCAATTGCTGCTGCATCCGGGAGACAAAGAAACGCAACATCACAATCATTAAGCGCCGCCTTGCGCGCTGAAACATCTTTGCGCACCGCTTCAGGCAAAACGATTAACTCTAAATCCATCCGTTTCGCGAGACGCTCACGAATCCTAAGCCCAGTCGTGCCGGCACTACCATCAATAAATATCTTTTTCACCGTTTGTTAATGTAAATACGAGCCATATCAGTTTTGCAAACCGACTTCTCAGATATATCAAGTTCTTCAAAAAGTTTTTCGCCTGGACGAATACCCGTAAAAATAATTGGAATATCAATATACGGACGATAACCCGCTTGGCGAATCATATCCTCTGCTAAGTCAAGAATTCTAATCGGCTCGCCCATATCTAATGTATAGATTGCTCGTTCACTTCGTGAAGCAGCCTGCAAAACTAGCCCTACCGCTTCAGGAATTGTCATAAAGTAACGCTTCATGTCTGGATGGGTAACAGTAATGGGACAACGCCGCGCAATCTGCTCCTTAAATAGCGGAACTACCGAACCAGAAGATCCAAGCACATTGCCAAAACGTACCGCACAAAATGAAGTCGCACCATCCATACCGATTGCCATAATTGCTTCTTCAGCGGCAAGCTTGGTCTTGCCCATAATTGAGACCGGATTTACCGCTTTATCAGTTGAAATTAAGACAAAGCGTTTAACCGAATATTTCTTAGAAAGCTCAGCCAACTTCTTGGTACCCTCGGTATTATTGCGCCACCCCTCTTCTGGATTCATTTCCACCATTGGCACATGTTTATAAGCTGCTGCATGTAAAACAATCTCTGGCTTTTCGGACTCAAAAATTGCCTCCATCGCCTCAACATCATTGATGTCCTTCATTAATGGCCTTAGCTCGGTAGTAACTGCCAATTGACGTAGCTCACGATCAATCTCGTATAGCGCATTTTCGCCCCGCTCAACCATCAACACTTTCTTGGGTGAAGCCAAAGCCACTTGTCGTACCAATTCCGACCCAATTGACCCGCCCGCTCCAGTAACCATAACCACCTTGCCCCGCAAAAACTCAATCGCCGATGAAGAATTCATTCTCCGAACTTTGCGCGAGATTAGCGCTTCATCATTTCGACACGCTGACCAAAACCAGCTCCAAACAATTCGCCATCCCAAAATTGCAATTGTAGAAAGCACAAATGACATCAATGTCACCGAATACGGCGGACGGATGTGTGCATAAGTATCAATACCTAAAATTAAACGCATTAGGGTAAGAATAAAGCACGCTAAAATAGTCGCGCCTAAATAGCGTGGCACATCACTAAGCGAAGTGCGTCGCCAAGATCGATGATAAACCCCTAAAACAAGAAGTGCAAAGACATGCACTAAAAGTACCGAAATAAAAGAAAAGGCAGTTGCTACCCAACCCCAACGCGGACGCTGAAAATCAAATCTAAGAAGAATAGCTGCAGCGTAGGCTATTGCAAGAAAAAAAGAATCCACGGCGAACCCGATAACTCGAGTCGCCGCGAATTTTACCCATTCATCGCGAGAGCGCCGCACTTAAGCAGTTACTCCCACTCAATGGTTGCTGGAGGCTTAGGAGTAATATCCCAAACCACGCGATTGACACCCTTAACTGTGGTTGCAATCTTCGCCGCAACTTTCGTCACAAACTTAAACGGCAACTCGACAATTCCCGCTTTTACAAATTGCGAAGTAGAAACCGCACGAATAGCAATCACATAGCCGAAAGTACGTGCACCATCCTTGACCCCGACCGACTTCACGTTTGTCATAACGGCAAAAAACTGCTGAGCTTTGCGATCAAGTTTCGCCTTAGCCATTTCACTACGAAAAACATAATCCGCTTGACGAAGGATATCCAACTTGTCTTTAGTAAGCTCGCCCAAGCAACGAACCGCAAGACCAGGACCAGGAAATGGCTGGCGCATTACCATCGCCTCAGGAATCCCGAGCAATTTGCCAACCTTGCGGACTTCATCTTTATAGAGATACTTAACGGGCTCAACTAAACCGCAAAATCCAATGTTCTTAGGGAGCCCACCAACATTGTGATGCGCCTTCACAGCTTTGTGGCCACCAACGCCCGACTCCATTATATCGGGAAAAATTGTACCTTGACCAAGAAACTCAATCTTTCCAAGCTTCTTTGCAACTTCTTCAAAGACGCGAATAAACTCGCCGCCAATAATTTTGCGCTTAAGTTCAGGATCGACAACTCCTTTAGCTTTCTTTAGAAAGCGTGCTTCTGCATCAACCTGAATCAAGTTAATACCAAATTTTCCCTTGAACACCGCCTTAACTTCTTTGGCTTCATTAAGTCGCATACAACCATGATCTACAAACACGCAAGTAAGCTGTTGACCAATTGCCTTATGAAGCAACACCGCACAAACACTTGAATCCACACCACCAGACATCGCAAGGAGCACTTTTCGATTACCAACTGTACGGCGAATTTCCGCTATCTCGTTTTTGATATAAGATTTAGCGTCAAACTTTTTGCCAATTTTGGCGAAACGTTCCTTCTCTGCTTTAGTCATAATAATCACTTCTTTCTTTTAGATTTTACCTAGTCGTTGACCAGAATATTTCTTCTCGTGAATCGGATTCCACCACCACGAGGACTCAAGATACCATTTAACCGTTTTGCGAATACCAGTCTCAAAGTTCTCCTCTGGTCTCCAGCCAAGTTCATTCATTAGTTTTGATGGATCAATCGCATAACGCAAGTCATGGCCTGGACGATCAGTGACATAAGTAATAAGATCTTCGTACTTACCTTTTACGCGCGGTTTGAGCTCGTCTAAGATCGCGCAAACCGTCTTTACCACTTCAAGATTAGTACGCTCATTATGTCCACCGACATTGTAAGTTTCACCATCCTTGCCCTTTTCATTAACCAAACAAAGCGCCTTTACATGATCATCAACATAAAGCCAATCACGGACATTCGCACCTTTACCATATACTGGCAGTGGCTTCTCATCAAGGCAATTGAGAATCACTAACGGAATAAGCTTTTCCGGAAAATGGTATGGGCCATAATTATTGGAACAATTGGTAAGCCGAATCGGCAAACCATAAGTATCATGCCAAGCACGAACGAGATGATCGCTTGATGCTTTTGAAGCTGAATAAGGAGAATGGGGAGAATATGGAGTGTGCTCGGTAAAGTAGCCACTCTCGCCTAACGTCCCATAAACCTCGTCCGTAGAAATATGTTGAAAAACAAACGCAGGATGCTCACGCCACCATTTAAGCGCCGCTTGCAACAAAGTCGCCGTGCCAACAATATTGGTGCGAATAAACTCTCCTGGTCCATCAATTGAGCGATCTACATGACTTTCGGCAGCAAGGTGAAAAATGGTGTCTGGTTTAAACTCAAAAAATGCCTTGTCCATCAACTCTTGATTACAAATATCAGCAACCAAAAGCTCGTATTTACCCTCTACTTCCTTGAGCGACTCAACTACTCCTGCATAAGTAAGCTTGTCAATAACTAACACTTTGGCGCCTTCACGCACCAAATGTCGAACAAGTGCAGAGCCAATAAATCCACACCCTCCAGTTACAATACAACGCTTATTCTTCATCATTAAATGCCGCCTTCTCTGCTGCGGTTTGTGCGCTATCAACCGTCTTTTTGCTCTTGCCCTTCTTGCCTGGCGCATAGCCATAACCATAGCCGTAACCGTAGCCATAGCCATAACCGTAACCGTAACCATATTTACGACTATGATGATGCGATGGGGAGAATGCCTTGGCGCTGGAAACTTCCACATCATTCACAATTACTCCAAGGATGTTTGCACCCGCCTCGGCGAGCGAACGAGAACAATATTGAATTGGCTTAAAGTGCGTACGATCTGGGCAACACATAATAATTGCCGAATCAACCATAGTTGCTAACGAAACCACATCTCCCACAAGACCATACGGCGGAGAGTCAATAATGATGCGATCATAATTGGCGCGAGCCCAATCAAAGAAATCCGCAATAACTGCCGAGCCAAAGATTGTCGCTGGCGAAACACCGTCAGGAAGTAGCGAACAAATAACATCCAAATTCTTTAGCTCGCTATGATTGATAAGCTTGCTAAAATCTGGGCGATTTTCATCACTTGCATTTTGCAAAGTATGCGAGAAGCTCGTATCCTTTGTCAACTTATCCGTGAGCCCCCAAATTCTCGCCAATCGTGGTCGACGAAGGTCAAAGTCCACATGCAAAGTGCGCTTACCCGCTTGAGCATAAGAAATCGCAAGCGAAGTTGAAGTGATTGTCTTGCCTTCACCGGGTTGAGTAGAAATCACTAACACGCAATGGCTAAGCGCCTCATAACGTGGTGAATCCAAGAGGTTACGAAGACCTGCCACAGCTTCGGAAAATTGCGAATACTTGTCCTCTATCAAAAACTTCGCAACTTGCTCACGTTTCTTACGACGAACGTGTGGCAAAACTGCCAACACCTTAAGCGCAAGACGCCCTTCAATGTCCGACAAGTCAACTACGGTATCTTCAAGATTATCTACAACTAATACAAACAAAATACCAAAAGCAATTGACAAGAAAGCACCCGCGCCAAAAATAATCATGGGATTAGGAAGAATCGGCTTGGACGGAACCCGTGCTGGACGACCAACGCGCACAATTTCGTTATTAGATTCAGCATCAATGCGCGCTTTGTTCTCATCAAGAATAAGACCTTCAAGCACACGATTGGCCACCCCAAACTCGGCCTCAAGTTGACCTAATCCTGACTCCGCAAGTACAATACGTTGCTCTGCCGAAGCGAGCTCGTTTCTCAGCTCCTCCTGGCGAGTTTTTAGATTAGCAAGCTGATTGCGAGTGACTTGTAGTGTTGAACGCCCAGTTAATAGCGCACGTGCAGCCGCATCCAAAAAGCGCTGCTTTGCAAGCTCCATTGATTTCTTAGCAGTGATTACTTCAGGGTGATTCTCCGTAAAAGCAAAAAGCAAACGTTGATAAGCCCCATCAGCATCTTGATAAGCGGTGAACTCAGTTGCAATTTCTTGGGCACGCGGGACATTAACTGCCAAACTACCATAGCTCGTTGGATCTTTTTGAACCGCTGCGAGCATTTTCTCCCACTCAACTAACTGCGTCTGTTCACTTTCTAACGAGAGTAAGTCAGAAGTGGCCTTGGACAATGACTGCGAAAGCGTATCGCGCGATGAACGCAAGTTGTCCACCTTATTAGCAGTACGGAAATCCAAAAGCTGCTTTGCTACTTTATCCACTTCACGACGCTTCTTCTCAACATTTGCATGAATCTGGGCTACCGCCTTGTCGCAACGAACCTTATTTTCCTCGTCAGTAAATGTTTCAATCGATTCCGCATACGCATTGGCAAGTGCCGCACAAAGCTCCTTCGACTTTGATCGAACCGAAATAGTGATAATACGCGAGTTTCTAACCAAATCAAGTTTGGAGCCAGCAAGCGTAGAAACGAGCTCTTCTTCGGTAACCGTAGAGGCGGGATGATTCGCCCGATAGTGATCAACAATCTTCTTTACGATCTTATCTGAACGCCACTCAGGAGTACGCGTATTAAGAATCTCCGCATACGAGACACCATAGTCTGGCATTGCTTGCGCAAGCGCATCTTGTCCACGCGCCACCGAACGGCGCATATCCATCGTAAATTCACTGGTTGCCTCATAAATTGTAGGCGAAATACGATAAATCGCAAACGAAACAACCAAGCCTACCAATAAAAAGACAAATACTGAAAGCCAGCGTTGAGAAATAACGCGAAGCATACGGCTCAAAGTAATCGTACCAACGATCGATCCATCTTCGCCACGCCCAGAGCCACCTGCACCACCATACGAAACTCCATACGAGCCACCATACGCTTGATTGCTCGAATAATACATAGGGTCCTTGCCCCCACCATACGCCATCGTCTTGGATGAGCCGTAGTACATTGGACTAGATTTACCAGAACTATAGTAAAGCGGTTTGTCGGACATTTTCTTTCTTCTCCTTAAGAAATGAACTCGCAGAAAGCGCAAACATTGGAATCACTGCAGAAATCATCCAAGGTGATAAAATATTGACATTAAAAGCCGCCTCGCCCATCATCGCCAACAATAATAACAGTCCAATGAATGCCATTGGATTAGGAAATGACAGTTTAAGTCCACCGATAAGCCGCCTTACATAAGTGATTGCCATCAAAACTAATGGGCACGCCATAATAAACGCCCCTATTGTGCCACGCTCTAAAAGTAAAAGCCAATATCCATTAAGCGGCGCTGACTGCAAAGGTGGAACTATCTTCCATTCTGTGGCGCCCGCAAAAAACTTATAATCAATCGCATACGAACCTAAACCCGAACCCAACCATGGGCAAGTCTTCCACACCTTGAATGCAAAATCTGAAAGTGTTCTTCGAATAGCGAAAAACTCTTTCGTCAAAATGCCCTCGTTGTAGGCAGCAAGTTTCGTAGTCATATCTTCGCTCGGCATCAACGCTATCAATACGACTGTTGCAATACTTAAGGTTGAAAAAAATATCACCATGAATTTAAATTCATTGTAGCTCCCAAGTCGCAATTTAATATAAACAAAAGAATAGCCAAAAACAAGCACTACCACCACTCCAAATATTATCGCCGACAATGGTGGCGCAAAAACGAATAGCCCCAAAGCGTTGCCAAGAATTGCTATAATCGCAAAAGGTACCATTAAATACCAATGGCGCTCAAAAGTAGCCACTAACGCAATAACTGAAACCGCCAAATACACGCCAAAAGCTGAACCAAGATAAACTGGACAATCAGAAGTGCACATAACTAATTTTGCAAGAACTGAATCGCCCGAAGAATAGTTAAAAATCAAATAGAGCGCAAAACATCCAGAAATTAGTGAACTTACCAAACAAAATGCATACCGCGCTGACTTGCCAAGCGCATGTCGGCAACCCGAAATCAATATTACAAGCGAAACTGCTACTGCCAATTCTGAATATCCAAATCCATTGGCCGAGCCTGGAAGAAATGGAATGTTCGCTGAGGCAATATACCAAAGATAATGCTCCGCATCATACGCCAAACGAATCCCATCGTTAAGAAACCTAATGAGCGCAAAAACCGCTATAACCAACAATACCCAAAAAAGCGGATCTTTTGCTAATCGCTCCATCACTCGATTGCGAGCATCATGGAGCATTTCATTGCCAACCCGCGATGGTTCCATTAATAACCACATCGTAGCTAACGCTGCGAGATAAAGAACCGCGCTCGCTGATAGGAAGAGCGGCGCTACCGCCAACAAGGCAAGATGCGCCGCTAATCCGTATTTGGTAATTAGCTTTTGCACTTAGTAAGTAAGCCGCAAACCGACTCCAATACGGAAACGATCGTAATCATAGGCATCGCGACTGCGAGTAGCCGAACCACCACCTGACTTCATTTGGTTACGATACTCGCAGTTTGCAAAGACTGCAAGGAATCGGTTGAGCGTATAATCAAGTCCAAAGCGAACTGAAAATACATCAAGATCATAGTCAGCCGCATCATATCCCGCATGAGCAGTTGTTTCGCGGCGATACGCAAAATCGAGCGACGCACCAAGCTTGCCACGAATCATTGAATGCCCGATACCCCAGCTAATTGCATCTACGCGCTGCGAAGTGCCCTGCTCACGTTCAGAAGGCTGATAGTAGCTTGAAGCAAGGAGCATCGTGTGCCAAGTCTCGGAAATCTTCCAACTGCCGCTTGCCGAATAAGTAAAGCCGCTATCGCTCTTGCCACTACGCCCGCCATAGCGGAACTGGCTCCAACCGGCGAGAAGACGATAGGTAATACGCTGAGTTGCAAACGAGCCAAGACCGACTTGAAGTGTCCACCCACGCGAATTATTTTGATCAATGCCATAACGACTGCCAGAATTGTCTTGGTGATAGCCCTGATATCCGCCAGCGACCAAGATGTCGGTATAGGGGGAGGCAGCATAACCAACTTCCGCGCCAACATTGTAGCGATCCCATCCATAAGCACTATTATTGCTATGAATATAATCTATCCAATAGTAGCCTGCGTTGATGTCCGCATGAAAGCCGTTGCCAAAAGTGCGCTGAATCGCGCCACCAAACTTAAACTCTTGGCGGTCACGTGAATAGGTAGTATTACCCACATCCATATCATCGGTATATCCGACACGGTGATACTTCTCGCTCAACGTAATCGACCATCCCCTCTCGCCAGGCAGCGAATCCGACCAAGTGAAGTTGATCTGCTCGCCATAACCATGGTAGTTATTGTCTGCGTGCGAGTTGCGATTGCGGCTTTCGGCATTGTACTGATAGTACAAATTCATGTTCAGCACCCACTGCTCCGCCTTGTAGCTAATATCGAGATTGGGGTTAACCGTCCACACTACATTTTCATCACCGCCACTACGACGATCAGAATTGGTATCGTACGACGCCGAAATTGCGACATACGGCCTCAAAGTGAGACGCTCGGTAAGTTTAATGCCGTTAGGGCGATCCATAATTTCAGCATTTGCCACAAACATAGCAAACATCACCGCCAACGAGGTCATCCATTTAAGGTTAGTTTTCATTGTCTTGTTCTCCTAAAAAAATCAAAGTTGTCCTGGATCTTGACCGAGATAACCACCTGGCTCAACGATCGGAATTACGCTGGGCGTGCTATCGTTTTCCTGATACGCAGTATAAAAGGCCTTGCCAATCTCCTCGCCGTCGGTAGTGATGAACGGAGTCTGTTCGACGACGAAGCCAAGCATTGACTCCGGCAACTGCGCACCGCTATAGACCATTGCCTCACGATAGTTAGGGTACATGCCAGCGCCCGCCGCGTCCAAAAACTTATCGTAACTGCCCGAGAGCGCATCGTTAATCCAATCGCCAGCGCTATCGCAAGCTGGTGGAGGGAGGGTCTTGACAAGCTCATCCTGCAGTCCCGCTGGCGAGCCATTCGAAGCGCGAACGAGCATCAACACCGCAAACGCCTGGCGCTCAGGACCGTTGTCAACCCGAGCAAGGCGCGTACCAATTTTTGCGGTCAACTCTTTGGCAATCTTGGAGAATTGCTCATCCGTGTAGCTAAGTGACGGATCCGCCGAGCGGTTAAAGAGATCCGCCGCAAAGCGCTCGTTAAGGAACGTAAGCGACTCAACCGGGACCGTTGCGAAAGTCTCAGCAATCAACGTCGAAAGGTTGCCTTTCTTCGCGCCCTTAAACGCCGCACGGTTGGCGTTCAAAAAAGCCGCCGCCTTGGCCTCGTTAGATCCAGGCATACGACTAATCGCCTCATTAATATCCGAGAGGAAGCGCTTCTGATCTTCGGCGCTAAGACTCTTCATAGTTTCCGTAAGCTGCGACATATTGGTGATGCACTCACCAATATTTGCACGCGCTTCTTCAATTGACATATCCTTGGCGAACGCCACGCTTGCGAGCGCTGCAACCAAAACTACCATAATTTTTTTCATTTTCTTATTTCCTTATGTTGCTATCTTAATATAACTTTAATACCATGTTTCCGGGACCCAAACGACGTCGCCCGCCCTAAGGATCATATCCTTGTCGACGCGTCCGTCCTTGCCGATTTCCTTTAAATCCACATAAGTGCGCACCTGCGTGCCATCTTTTTCGCAGCGAGTAACACGAATCGATGTACGATCCGCAAATGGCTTTAGCCCGCCTGCCATTTGTAACGCCTTAGTCACGGTCAGCTCCATCGTCGAAGGGATGTTTACCGGCCCTGGCGAGCCGACCTCGCCCAACACCGTGATCGTCCCCCAAGGGCTCACGCCTTTGCCATCATAAGGCGCGAAAGTCACCGTCACTTGCGGCTGACGATAATAAGCGGAATACTCCTTCACCAATTTTTGGCGAAGCCCCTCCAAAGTCAAACCGTCACACGATACTGGCTCTTGAAGGAGAATGGGCATGGTAATGTCGCCATTTTGATCCACAAGCGCATTGACGGTAACTGGCGGAGTTGCCGAAGTGCCAACTTGAATGATAAGCGCAACTCCAGGACGAATTAAAGGGCCATCCCACCAAGTAGCGACTACCCCAGCATCGACTTTCTCGCGCTCCGAAAAAGACTCCGAAATGGTCTCACACCCGCAAAATAGCGAGCATGCGAGAGCCATAAAGACGACTATAGGACATAATCTGGACATACTTTGGATGAATTGTATCAAATCTCATGATAGTATGTCAATACGCCTTTTTTCACTTTTTTCATCAAGCAAGCGCAGAACTACTCTATGGGCAGTTTCCGGTATCAAGCCCTTGGCGCGATCTGGCCACTCCACCACGATGATGGCGCCTCGCTCGCGATAATCCTCCCACCCTATCGACAGCACATCGCGCTCGTCATTTAATCGATAAAGGTCCATGTGAACCAAAGGAAAGTGCTCTTGAACCAAGCAAAACGTAGGGGAAGTTACCCGCCCTTTCACCCCCAACGCCGCCGCCAAGCCCTGCGTGAAGGTGGTCTTGCCGGCTCCAAGGTCGCCCTCCAAGCAAACTACATCGCCGCTTTTCAATGTCTTTGCGAACTCTTTGGCGATTTGCCAAGTCTCTTCGAGCGAGTTTACCTCAAATGACCCCTTCACGCTTAAACTCCTTGAATGCGCGTTTGAAATAATCTGGGCTAAATGCGGAAGCGTGAGGCATTAAAACAAGGTTGGGCACCTTTGGCTTAGGTGGAATAATTCCCCTTATCTTCGCCGTTTTGGCTTTGCTTTTCCAAATTTCCGACTTCTCGCACTTGCACACATCTAAATAAGCGCCTGCTATCATCCGCTTTTTAAGTGCACCAATTAGTGCACTTTCATCAATCGCATTTCCTCTACCTACGTTTATGACTACCGCCTTCTGCGGCAAGGTTCGCAAAAGTTTCTCGTCAAGCAAGTTGTCAGTTGCCGTATTGGCGGGTAAGGCCATAATCAGCCAATCGGCCAAGCCGGCAGACTTGGGCAAGAGTTTGATGTTCTTTCTCGTAAAGCCCTCAACTTTAACTCCAAGCGCCCTGAGTTTCTCGCCAATCACCTTGCCAATCCTCCCGTACCCCACAATGAGCGCTTTGGTTCCTTCAAGCATATAACACTTATCCGACAGCCAAACTCGTTGATGGCGACGGTCTTCGGAGCGAGCGAAAAATCCATGCGCCCAAGCGAGCATAAAGCCAACGACACTCTCTGCGATTATGGGCCCGTGGAAGTGGCTAAAACAAAGTTTCACTCCCTCCGGCACCGCCGTGGGCATGAGCTCGTGCCCTGCGGCTGGAGTTGAAAGGATTTTCAATTTGCTCGCGCGCGAAAACCACTCTTCCTTGAAAGTCCAGCTCACAACGTGCGTAGCATTTTTAAGTGCGCTTAAAAACTCTCGCTCACGCTTAACGCACGTAACCGTGCTTCGAGGATCTACCAACGACTTAAAGAACTTCAAATCGTCGGGCTTAACTTGAAAACACTTCTCCGGCCAGTGA
Source organism: Kiritimatiellia bacterium (assembly GCA_045599105.1). Taxonomy (GTDB): domain Bacteria; phylum Verrucomicrobiota; class Kiritimatiellia; order RFP12; family UBA1067; genus UBA1067. The sequence goes on along the minus strand of JAZRVL010000043.1, from coordinate 36,549 downwards.
AGCCAGATCAAATAGCGATTATTCGTCAAGCTTTCCCTTGTAGAAAACGCGCTTCACCTTGCCGATTGAAGTTCTGACCAGTGGCTCTTTAACGACAAGCAGTTTGCGAACTCGCTTGTAGTCGGCAAGCTCCGCGCACTTCTCCTGCGCGCGCTTAATCGTCACTTTTTCGACTTCTTCCCAAGCCGGCAAGTTGCCGCCATACTCACTCTTAAACCACTCTTCATTGGGGTAAACGATCGCCCCCACCTTCTCGCCCGGGTCGCCGCCTTGCGTGTAGCCGATAACCACCACATCCTGCACGCACGGCTCCTTGGCGATCATGATTTCGACCTCTTCGGGGTAGATGTTTTTGCCTTCACGATTGACGATGAGCGCTTTCTTGCGTCCCCTGATGGTGATAAGCCCCTTCTCGTCCATTGACGCTAAATCGCCCGTTTTAAGCCAAAGCCCGCCATCGTCCTCGAACGCCTCCGCCGTAGCGTCAGGGTTGTGGAAGTACCCTTGCATTACAATGGGCCCCTTAATCTGCAACTCGCCCACCCCTTGCTCGTTTTTGTCGGCCAAGCGAACTTCAATCCCTTTAATCGGCAGCCCAATCGTCCCAATTTCGGTAATCTCGGGCGGGCACACCGAAACAATCGGCGAGCACTCCGTCAGTCCATACCCTTCGAGGAAGCGCACGTGAATCCGATTAAAGCTCTCCATCACATGGCGTGGACAGGGCGCCCCGCCCGTAATCATAAAGCGCAACTTGCCGCCCAAGCGCAGCTTGACCATGTGCATCACAGGTCCCCTGAGCCCAAGCTTGATCAAGAACTGCGCAAACTTGGACTTCTTAAGTGCGTCTTCAATTTTGTCGTGCAACTTCTCGGCCAACAGCGGCACTGCGCAAAGTACGCTCGGCTTCAAGTCGTGAATGTCCCCGCCCACGGTGCGCAAGGACTGCATAAAGTACATCTTACACCCAATCACCAGCGGCACTACGAAGTTGGCGCAAAACGAAAACGCATGGAAAAGCGGTAGCACTATAAAAAACGAATCTCGCTTTGATAGCGGCGCCCCAAAGACCTTGATCGCCCCTTCCGCGTCCGCAATGAAGTTCGCGTGCGTCAACATCGCGCCTTTGGGCTTGCCGGTCGTGCCCGAGGTGTAGATGATGGAGGCGATGTCATTGTCACCAGCGCGATTATCGTCGTACCACTTGCCGCCACCTACGATACGCAGCTTGTCATAATGAATGACGTCAATTCGCTCGTCAATCTTCTGTCCCTCGTTAATAACGCCATCTACGATCACCACCGCCTTGAGGTTGGGCAAGTTCTTGGCAATGCGCATAAGCATCATTAGGTGCGATTTGTCGGTCGTCACCACCTTGACTAAAGCGTCCTTCAAAATGTATTCAACTTCGTCGTTATGAAGTTTAGGGTCAATCGGCACTACCGAAACGCCCGCTCCCGCCTGCGCAAGGTACGCCTCCATCCACGTAGGGGAGTTTTGCAGGATGATTGCGGTATTGTCCTCACGGCTCTTTAAGTCAAACTTTCGCCCGTAGCCCTCGGCAATTTCACGCACACCTTTGAGCATTTCGCCGTACGAAACCGATTTCCACGCCTTGTTGTCGTAGCTCTTGCTCGCCGTCCAATTAGGATGGACTAAGGCCCACTTCTCTAAAAATCCTCGAATAGTCATAATGCGCTTATTTTATCATTTATCGGCAAAATCATCAATGCGTCAAAGCGCGGGGCTTTCAAACTCCCTAATCACATCCACCAATTGCTCGGCCAAATCGGGGTCGGCCTCGAAGATGTTGACGTTCTCGGAGTAGGTATTGCCGCAAATGTTCGCCTTGACCGCAACGAAGCGGTCATAAACCTCCTTGCTTGACGCTTTGCCCGTTTTCTCTCGATCAAGGACGCCGAAGTTGACCAAGTTCTGCATGATGTGATGAGCGTCTTGGGGGTCAATGTTGATTCGCAAAGTTTTGATATTTTGCCAATCTTCACTCTGGTAGCGCTTGGCGAAGTCGTTGGAGACGAGTTCGCTCGCGCCCTTTTTGACAATCACCAGTCCATTGCCGTATAGCTCCACGCCAATTCGCCGAATCGGACTTGAGCGCATATTGTAGTAGTGAATCGCCACCCAATTAAGCGAGCTTTCCCTAACGGTGATGTAGGGGTTCACCCAAAAAGGTCCGCAGCCAGCAATAAGGGAAAGTGCAATAATTGAAAATAAGCGCTTCATACGACAAGCCCCGCTCCATACAAGGTTAAGGTAGGATCAATTATAAATGGCAGATCAAGGTCCTTGAGCACCCACTTCGCAAAGCCGCCCGTTGCGACCAACTTAAAGCGAGTTTTAAAGTTGCGCTCGAGTTCACGGACGATTTCTCGCACCATTCCACGATAGCCCACCAGCGCCCCAAAGCGCATCGCCTCCTCGGTCGAGCGCCCAAGCCGCGGCGCCGCCCCCCGGCCCAGCTTCATTCGCGGCAACTTGGCGGTGCGCTCAAAAAGATAATCCCGCATCAGCGGAAAGCCCGGCGCGATCACCCCGCCTCGCCAAACCCTGTCCTTGGTGATAAGCGCCGCCGTAAGCGCCGTACCAAAGTCCATCACTATAATCGGCGCACCGTACTTCACCACCGCCCCCAGCGCATCCGCAAGCCGATCAGCGCCAATCGTCGAGGGTTTAGGATAATCCAACTTGACGGGCGACGACTCGCCCATGAAGTCACGGTACGAAAGCCGATGGACCTTAAGCGCCAAGCGCCGAAAAGCTTCAAGCCAACGCGCATCCTTTTCGGGGACTACCGAAATATAAGAGACGCACTTGGCACGCTTGGCAAGGGCACGAGCGTACGCAAAAGCGCCTCGCTCATCGCCATCAAAGTGCTTAACCGCACTCACCTTGCCACCCTTCCATAGCCCAATTGCCGTAGAAGTGTTGCCTACATCAACTACAATCAAATCGCTCGCCATTCCAACGATAAATCAACCGCAGGAGCCGAGTGCGTCAAACACCCAAGCGAAATTGCACTGACCTTGGTGGCGGCAACTTGCCTCGCTCGCTTTAATGTAATCCCGCCCGAGGCCTCCGTTAGAGCCCTGCCCTGGCAAAGTTTGACGCACGCTTTCATGTCCTTAATGGACATATTGTCAAGCATAATCCACTCCGGCGACGCCCTCAAAGCGCTTATGCACTCCCGCACACTTTCAACCTCGACCTCGACCATCAGCTTCGGGAAGCGCTTGCGCGCCACTCTAACCGCCTCATCAAGTCGATCGGGGTCGCCCCCGCACCAAAGCCGACGATGATTGTCCTTGATCAAAATGCGATCATACATCCCAAAACGATGATTGGCGCCACCGCCGCACTTCACCGCATACTTCTCGAAAATGCGCAGGGCGGGAGTGGTTTTGCGAGTATCCAAAATGAGCGTATGATAGCGGCGAGTTGCGGCGACGAACTTGTGCGTCAAAGTCGCAGTCGCGCACATGCGTTGCATGAAATTAAGCGCCGTACGCTCCGCAGCGAGAATAGAGCGCGCCTTGCCCTTGAATACCAAAATCGGTTCCTTAGGACGGGCCAGCGAGCCATCCTTTTTGAGAATATGGACTTGAAGCTTGGGATCAATCGCCTTAAAAACCGCCTTGGCTACCCCGGCACCAGCAACAATGCACGATGCAGCTTTAGCATAAATCTCGCCAGTCGCAACCGTCTTGGGGTCAATGAGCGCCTCACTCGTCGCATCTAAGCGCTGGGGGCTTAAATCCTCATCCAAACTACGACGAATCACCTCCTTGACGGACTTAAGCGAGGCAATATCCGCCATCATGCGCACTTAAGAAATTCCCAATGCTGATACAGGATGAACGTCAAAATGCCCGCAACAATCAACGCAAGCGCACCTGCGATGAGGGCGGCTTTGGTGGAGGTTGATCCTCCTACGCGAGCTACGGAGGATTCGGTTGAGGTGTCTAATTTAAGACGATCGGCAATTGCCGCGCCAGTTGCTGGTTTTTTAATAGTCATGAGGTAATTATACCACTTTTGGCGGAGTGTGCGCAAGTACCTTTATACCGCTATTGCGGCAAGGTATCCGCAAGGTGCGTCAATAAGCCGAGCGTGGGCGTGGGGGGTGCCGCATTTGAAGGATGCTTCCTGCAAAGTCCAATTGGCGATTGAACCGATTGCTTTTTTAAGCTCATCATCGAGCGGCACATCACGCTCAATATCGCAACCGACGGGGTGGTCGGCGATGGCGCACAGGACATATTCAAAGGAATGCGAAATATTGAAATGCACCGAGGGATGATCCGCAAAGAACGGCTTGCCACTCGCAGAAAGCGCAATCTTGGGCTCGCAAAAGCCAGTCATCTCCATCAACAGCCCACCAGCAACCAACTCCTGCATTTGCCCCAACCTAAAACGCATCCTCGCCGCCCGAGCACGCCAATACTCACACGCCATCCCCGCCAACCGCTCGTCATCACACCTCGCAAAGCGAATAATCATTTGTGGATACGCGGCATCGTATGCACGGACGTGCCAAGAAAGTTTTCACACGCCTCCAACACACCCTCACCGAGCGTTGGATGCGGATGAATGAGTGAAGTGACATCCTTCGCAGTAAGTCCTTTACTAATTGCAAGCGCAAGTTCACCCACAAGATCGGAGGCATGTGGGCACATAAGAAAAGCACCCACAATCTTGTCGCTCGCTTCTTCGGCAACAATCTTAATAAAACTCCGCTCCGCGAGTTCGATGATAGTTTTGCCATTACCACTCATCAAATACTTAGCACTCTTAACATTAAGTCCCCTTGCTTTTGCTTCCTCTTCCGTCAGTCCCACTGTAGCAATTTCTGGCTCAGTAAAAATACAGCCAGGAATAAGCTTAAGGTCAATTACACTCGCTACGCCTGCCATCTGCGAGACTGCCGAAATCGCATAAGCACTCGCTGCGTGAGCGAGCTGCACATCACCTTTGGCAATATCACCAACCGCCCAAATGCCCTCAACGTTTGTGCGATGATACTCGTCTACTACAAATTGTCCGCGATCAATTTTGAGCCCAAGCGACTCCTCGGCAAGATTTGCCGCATTACCCTTGCGCCCAATAGCGACTAAGACGGCGTCAGATGCAAGTTTAATACTTGAGCCGTCTTTGGTGCTAAATGTAGTTATGGTTTTATCACCCTGGCGCTTAAAAGCACTCACTCGCGAGTTAGTATAAATAGTAACCCCCCTTTTCTTCAAGATCAGCGAAAGGTTTTGTCCAAGTTCGCGATCAACGCTCGCAAGTACACGATCCAAGGCCTCAATGACCGTTACTTTTGCACCCAGTGCTACGTATAGCGACGCAAACTCCATCCCGATTACCCCTCCGCCAACGATAAGTAGCTCTTTCACAAAGCGCCCTGTGAGCAGTTCATCACTCGTCCACACACCATCGGTATCAATTCCAGTAATCGGTGGACGAAGTGGACTTGAGCCTGCGGCAATTAGAATGTTTTTAGTCGCATATTCCGTACCTGCGACAGTGACTTTACCTTTGCCGACAATCTTCGCCTCGCCTTTGACGAGCTCAACGCCGTTACCTTTTAATAGTGCGCCAATTCCAGTCTTAAGCTGATTAACTACCGCGTCTTTGCGCGCAGTCATCGCCGTAAAATCAAAACTAGGCGCGGGACCAGTTATTCCAAGCACGCCCCAATTTTTCGCCTCTTCAAGGATATGCGCTGAGCGCAAATACGCCTTGGTCGGGATGCAACCACGATTAAGGCATGTCCCACCAAGTTCATCACGCTCAACGAGCAAAGTCTTCAAGTTTAATTGCGCAGCTTTAATTGCCCCTACATATCCCGCAGGACCTGCGCCAATTACAATTAAGTCGTACATTATGCTTTCCTCCATTCTTCAGTAAAGATTTCTTCAATGCCATCGTCTGATAGCTCGCCAGGCGCAGCATATAGCCACTCATCCGACGCAAAGCGAGACTCCAAAGTTGCAATCGTTTTGCGCTCGCTCATTGAAAATGGTTCACGCAGGCTTGCGCCATATTCTTCGCTATAAACATGCTTAAGTTCACTTGCCAACTCCGCCACACTCATCGTAGGGGCGATTGCTTTCAAGTTAATTGTTCGCGAGACTACCGAAGCAACACCATTTTTGGCGAGCTTAATGGGCGCAGGAGTCAGATACTTTTTAAGCGCCTCTGCGTTGACCTCAAGCATAATCGTTCCGTGATGTAGTCGCCGAAAACCCTGCTTTAAAAAGGCATTCCCTGAAAACTTCTTTCCATTAATTGCGAGATCGTTGCGCCCAGTTTTCTCCGCCACAATACCAAACTTCTTCAAGGCACGTTGTACGACACCTAATTGCCTCGCAATATCGTATTCGCTCGCATCCGCAAAGAAAGAGAAGTTTAAGTTCCCTAAGTCGTGATAAACCGCACCCCCGCCTGAAAGCCGTTTTGCGACCTTGCCTCCATCAGCAATGAGCGCATCAACCTTGCACTCATGTCTAACATCTTGATTGCGCCCACAAACAACGGTGCGATCGTTACGCCAAAGATACAAGATCGCATCGCCCTTGTTTAGCGTCCTTAAAAGGAACTCTTCAATCGCCTGATTGTGATGGACCTGAAACCCATCTGCCTCGACGATGAAACGATTAGCCACTTCAATCCTTAAAGGCGAACTTCAAAATTGGCTGGCGCGCAGCGCGCGTCTCATCTGGCCGACGGATGTATGTCCGTAGAGGAGCTTGATGTAAACTTTCTGCGTCCGTCTTTGCCGTCGCCAAAATCTCCAAAAATGCCTTTGCCGCCTCATCAAGTGTGTCTTTCGACTCAGTTTCAGTAGGTTCAATCATGAGTGCTTCATGAACAATGAGTGGGAAGTACATAGTCGGTGGATGAATGCCTCGATCAAGAAGTGCTTTCGCAACATCGAGCGCCGAAACGCCATTGTCATGCTTGAGCGCTTCCAACGTAAGGACAAACTCGTGCATACAATAGCCTGGATAAGCCGTCTTGTACTCACCTTCCAAAAGCGTCTTCATATAGTTCGCATTAAGTACTGCGCCTTCGGCTGCCGCCTTGATGCCTTCTGCGCCCAAAGTCTTGATGTACGCAAGCGCGCGCACAATCACAAGGAAGTTACCATAAAACGCCGTCATCTGCATCTTACGAAGAAATGGCTCCAAAAACTTCTTCGCACCACAAGGACCCGATCCTGGACCACCACCACCATGAGGAGTAGAGAAAGTCTTGTGGAGATTTAAGTGTATAACATCAAATCCCATATCGCCAGGTCGCACCTTGCCCATCACCGCATTCATATTCGCGCCATCATAATAGCAAAGACCGCCAGCTTCATGAACAATCCTAGTAATCTCTAAAATATTCTTATCAAATACACCAACCGTATTGGGGTTAGTAAGCATCAATCCAGCAGTGTCGGGCCCGACAGCTTTTTTGAGCGCTTCTAAATCCACACATCCATCACTACCAGAGGGGATATTAACAATGGTAAAGCCACACATCTTGGCCGATGCGGGATTGGTACCATGCGCACTATCAGGAACGATAATTTTCGTACGCTTATTAATCTCACCTTTGCTTTTGTGATAGGCCTTGATGGTCAATAGCCCTGTAAATTCACCATGCGCACCTGCAGCTGGCGTAAAATTCATAGCGTCCATACCAGTGATTTCACAAAGCCACTTTTCAATCGTCGCAATCACTTCGTGACAACCAGCTGATGATGGCGCACATTGCAAAGGATGAACATCCGTGAAACCCTTGAGCGCTGCTACCGCTTCATTGATTTTCGGATTGTACTTCATCGTGCAAGAGCCAAGCGGATAAAAGCCTGAGTTAACTCCATGCACCCTTTTGGCAAGCTCCGTATAGTGCCGCGAAAGATTAATCTCTGAAAGCGCAGGTAAATGCAATGCCCGCACCCGACGAAAGGCGATCGGGAGCTCGCGTTTAGGTGTCGTTGCCGAAGGAACTACGCTCTGGACTCTTCCAAAGCGTCCACGCTCAAATATTAATTTCATCTCTCCCCTCCAACTATTCTCTCCAACTCCAACTTCAACTTATCAATATCCGCTTTATCGTTAAGCTCGGTCGCACACCAAAGGAGATGCGCTTCATCTAACTTGTAGCCGCCCAAAATACCGACATTAGCGAGCTTGTCAAGTAGCACAGTCGCAGGAATCGGCGTTGAGGTCACAAACTCATGGAAGAACTCACCCCTGTCCTCGTGCTTAAAGCCGCAGTCATCCAAAACCTCCTTGAGATAATGTGCATTGGCGTAGGAGTTTTCCGCTACTGTCCTAAGCCCCACATTACCCATCGTAGCTAAATATACGCTCGCAGTAAGCGCACACAAATTTTCGTTAGAGCAAACATTGGATGACGCCTTTTCGCGTCTAATATGCTGCTCACGGGCTTGCAAAGTGAGAACGAATGCGCGCTTACCTTCAGCGTCCACCGTCTCACCCACGATACGTCCAGGAAGCTTGCGCATCATCGCCGTTGTTGCAGCCATAAACCCGAGATACGGTCCACCCCACGAAAGTGGCATTCCAAGTGGTTGACCTTCGCCGACTGCCACATCCGCTCCGCATTCACCGGCACTCTTTAAGATTGCTGATGCAATAGGATTTACGCCCATCACAAACTTCACCTTTGCCGCATGCGCAATCTTGCCCACCGATTCTGCATCTACGATCGTCCCGTAAAAATCTGGTTGCTCTAAATATACGCAAGCAACATCCTCGCCGATTTCCAAGTTTTTGAGGTCGACTTTTTCAATCTTCATGCCACTGCCGAACGCATAAGTTTCAATAACCGCAAGATGACGTGGATTGATGTTCTTATCAACAAGTGCCCTTTCTCGCTTTCCTTCACGGCACATTGCAAGCGCTTCCGCAGCAGCCGTCGCCCCATCATAAACTGAGGCGTTAGCGACATCCAATCCCGTCAAATCGCAAATCATCGTTTGATACTCAAAGATTGATTGTAGGATGCCTTGCGAAATCTCCGCTTGATATGGTGTATAGGCGGTGACGAATTCCTCTTTGGCGGTAATCGATTTAACCGTCGCAGGAATATAATGCTTATATGCACCAGCGCCACGAAAAACGCGCTTAAAAGCAATATTCTTCTCCGCAAGCTCCTCAACAAAACGAGACGTTTCCATTTCGGAAACGCCTGCGGGTAAGTTAAGTTTAGTTAAACGCATCGCGCTCGGAACGGCGCTATAAAAGTCATCTACCGACTTAGCTCCACACTTATCGAGCATCTCCCGACGATCATCATCGCCGTTCGGAATATACGAGCCCATCTTAGCCCTCCGATTCGCAAAGCGCCGTGTAGGCGACATTGTCCATCGTCTCTTCGGTCGCAGACACACCTTCAATCTCTGCAAACCACGCCCCATACGGGTCGCTATTGACCGACTCTGGCGCATCGCGCAGCGCCTCATTGACCGCCACTACCTTGCCCGTCACTGGAGAAAAGACGTCCTCCACGCTCTTGACGCTTTCAATATCGCACATCCTCTCACCCGCAACAACCTCTGCGCCAACTTCAGGGAGGTTTACAAAAACGATATCCCCCATCGCATGCTGCGCAAAATCGGTGATGCCAACGCGGACCTTGCCTGCGCCGAGATCCTCAATCCATTCATGAGATTTCACATACTTGAGATTTGCTGGAATATTCATTTTATTTTATCCTTTCTTGTAAAATGGCATTTCAATTCGCTTGACCGTCACTCGACGACCACGAACATCGACCTCAGCGCTCTCGCCCATCGCAAGCGAGCCACTCTCCACAAGCGCCATCGCGAGCGCCTTGCCGATATAAGGGCAATGCGTACCACTCGTCGTCTGGCCAATGAGCTTCTCCCCAATATAAATTGCTTGATGCTCACGCACAATACCGCGTCCAGTCACCTCCAACCCCACCCGCTCACGCTTAGGTTCACCCGCTTTTTCAAGTGCCGCGCGTCCAATGAAATCACTCTTGGACATCTTGACTCCCATCCCAAGTCCCGCCTCAAAGGGCGTGATGGTTTCGTTCATCTCGTGCCCATAAAGTGGCATTGATGCTTCAAGTCTAAGCGTATCACGTGCACCAAGCCCGCATGGAATGAGCCCCTCTTCCTTGCCGGCAGCAAGTAGTGCATCCCAAAGCGCAGGTCCCTTATCTGCGTCAACATAAATCTCGTATCCTTCCGAGCCCGTGTATCCAGTTCGCGAAATAATCGCACCTTTAATGCCCGCAACCTCGCAATTAGCAAGGAAGGAATAATACTTCTCAGGCAAGGCATCCGTAAGCTTCTTTAAAATTTCAGGCGCATTGGGACCTTGAAGCGCCAACTGCGCAATAGAATCGGAAATATCGGTAAAGCGAACATCGCCTTCAAGATGCGCTTTGATCCACTCCACATCCTTGTCACGATTGCCAGCATTGATAACGACGAAATACTTCTCGTCGCCAATCTTGTAAACGAGTAAGTCGTCTACACAAGTGCCATTGTCATAGCACATAAGGCCATATCTGACACGACCTGCCTCCATCTTGGTGTAGTCATTGGTAACAATGCGGTTTAAGTTCTTAAGCGCATCAGGACCTTCAAAAACGACTTCACCCATGTGTGAAACATCAAATAGTCCGCACTTCGTGCGAACTGCCATGTGCTCGGCAATGACGCCAGCGCCATATTGTACTGGTAGCAAGTAACCCGCAAAAGGCACAATCCGCCCACCATGCTCAAGATGCTTATCGTATAAGGGAGTTTTCTTTTCCATAGTGATAAATATTATAGCATATTCATTATCTCGTGTAGCATAGAATCTTTAACGGCAAGTTCTTCGGGCGAAAGACCGTCAAGCTCATGGGGAAAGACTAACCACTCTTCCCCTACTTCCCTAACCGTCCAATCTGGCTTAAGGTTTGTCAAATTGCAGGGCTTTTTCCAATATACAGTGGCGAGGCGATATGAGTTGGAGGGAATAGTTGGAGTTGGAGAGAGGTGGTTGAGGATCGTTTCCCATGTCTTGCCGGTATCGAATACATCGTCGAGGAAGAGGATGTGTTGAGTTGGAGGGAATAGTTGGAGGGAATAGTTGGAGGAAATAGTTGGAGGTGGAGACGCAACTATATGCTTTATGTCCCATCCGCGAATGCGGAGGTATTCGTGGACTGCCATTCCAACTGGCGCCCCGCCCCGCCATAAGCTGACAAGTAGGTCCGGCCGCCATCCGCTTCGGTAGATGCTTTCCGCCAAGCGCCAACTGTCATGTAAATAATCGTTTGCCGAGATGTACTTTTTCATAAATTTGCAAATGGATTGATGGTGAATGATGTGTTGAGTTGGAGGGAATAGTTGGAGGGAATAGTTGGAGGGAATAGTTGGAGGGAATAGTTGGAGGTTGGCTTTGTCTTTGCACTAAGTGATATCCTTCCACGCTCACGATCAATGCCAAGGACTGTGACGGTCACTTTCTCCCCGACCTTTACTACGCTTGCGGGATCGCTCACATAATTGTCCGAAAGCTCGCTTAAGTGGATGAGGCCGTCTTGGTGAACTCCTATATCCACAAACGCGCCAAATGCGGTGACATTGGTAACAATCCCCTCGAGCTTCATTCCTTCTTTGACATCCTCGAGGGTGGTGACATCCTCACGAAACTTCGCTCGCACAAACTCTTTGCGTGGATCTCGCCCAGGTTTTATAAGTTCAGCAACTATATCCTTTAATGTCGCCTCACCCACCTCAAGTACATACTTCCTAACATCAATCTTCTTTACTGCGAGCTGATTTCCCACAAGCTCGTCCACTTTAAGTCCGATATCCGCCGCCATTTTCTCCACGAGCTCATAGCGCTCGGGGTGCACGGCCGAGCTATCGAGCGGATTTTTCGCTCCCCGAATACGCAAAAATCCTGCGCATTGCTCAAACGCTTTCGGTCCCAAGCCCTTGACGCGCTTTAGGTCTTCACGGCTCTTGAACTTGCCATTGGTGTTGCGCCACTCGACGATAGCGGCCGCCAGCGAGGGCGAAAGCCCCGAACACCGCTCCAAGAGCGGGGCGGAGGCGGTATTGAGCTCCACTCCAACGCCATTTACGCACGATACCACCACTTCATCGAGTTTCGCGCCAAGTAGCGTCTCTGTGACATCATGTTGGTACTGGCCAACGCCGATTGCCTTGGGGTCGATTTTGACTAATTCCGCCAGCGGGTCCTGCAAGCGCCGCCCAATTGAAATCGCTCCTCGCACCGTCAAATCAAGATCGGGAAATTCCTTGCGAGCGATCTCCGAGGCCGAATAGACCGACGCGCCCGCCTCGCTCACCGAAACGACGATGGGGATGGGCACTTCGGGGTGTTGGGCGTGAAGTTTCTTTAAGGTCGCCCGCACAAACGCCTCCGTCTCGCGCCCCGCAGTGCCGTTGCCGACCGCTATTGCCTCCGGTTTGTATTTATAGACGATAAGCGCAATCGCCTTCTCCGCTTCGCTCGGGTTTTGCGTAGGGTAGATGACGGTTTTGCCCAGATACTTGCCGCTTGAGTCCAGCATCGCCACTTTGCACCCCGTCCTAATCCCGGGATCAATCGCCAATACCGGCTTCTCGCCCAAGGGTGACGCCAAAAGCAAATGGCGCAAGTTCTCCGCAAAGACCTCCACCGCCGCACGATCGGCCTCCATCTTCTTCTCGATGGTAACATCAATCTCGGCGCTTGGCGCCAAAAGCCGTTTATAAGCGTCACGTGCCGCAAGCTCAATTTGGGGCGAGGACTTGCCGATAATTTCAAGGATGCGCTCGATGACCGGCTCTACATCAAGCTCCAAGTGCACCCACAAAACTTTCTCCGCTTGGCCACGACGAAGTGCAAGATAACGGTGCGAGGGGATCGTCGAAAGCGGCTCCGCAAAATCGTAGTATTGCTCGAATTTAGTTGGAGATGAAGCGTCGCCTACTCCACCTACACGCTCACTCTTTATAATACTCTTTGTCCTAAAGGCATTACGCACCGCTCCTCGCACATCCGCATTATCGGCAATGCGCTCTGCAATAATATCTCGCGCATATTGTAGAGCTTCTTCACCTCCATCAACCTCACCATTCCACATTTTCTCCGCGAGCGGTCCATAGCCCTTCTCGCGCGCGATTTCCGCCCGTGTGCGGCGCTTGGGCTTGTAGGGCTGGTACAAGTCTTCAAGCGCACTTTTTACGTAGGTTGCGAGAATCTTCGCTTTAAGTTCGTCCGTGAGTTTGCCTTGCTCGTCGATGGATTTGAGAATCGTCTTTTTGCGCTCGTTGAGTTCACGGTAGTAGGTGAGGCGCTCGCTGATTTTGCCAATTTTAACTTCATCAAGGTTGCCGTGCGCTTCCTTGCGATAACGCGCAATAAAAGGAATCGTCGAACCCTCATCCAAGAGCTTGACTACCGCCGCCACTTGTAGTGGATTTGCCCCAATTTCTCCGGCTATTCGCTCAAACATCGCTCAATCCTTTTTGCTAAGTGCGGCAATGCGACATCGCGCGCGCCCGCAGTGACAAACGCTTCGTAAGCGTTTTGATGCGCTTTTATCCACTCGTAGGCCTCGTCCAAATCGGCGACCATCTCCGCCTTGCCTGCGTCGATAAGCTCGAAAAGCGCATCAGAGTTAATTGACCTATCGGTGGTCCCGCCCGCATCATAGACGGGAAGTAAAAGTAACTTGTCCATTGGACGAATGACCTCATTGAACATTTCGCCCAGCGCCGCTTTCATCTTCCTTAAGGGCGCGTAGCCGTGCGGTCGCCAAACGGCGCATAGCCCGCGCACGTGGCGCTTGGCGAGCGCCATCCACATCGCTCGCAGTTTCTCGGGATTGTGCGCATAATCGTCGTAAACCCGCGCGCCATAGCGCTGTAAGCGTCTTTCAACGCCCGGGAAGCTCGCCATCGCCTTGTGCGCCAAAGCTTCCTCTACGCCAAGTTTCACGGCCATGCGAATAGCGAGGGAGGCGTTTTGCAAGTCGTAAGCTTCGCTCGCATAAACTTCGCCGCGCGCATCGACGACGGGGCCGGGGAGGTCTTTAATGAAGTTATCGAATACTTCGTCCATTTCGGCTTTGGAGTAGTGGTCGGCCGAGGAGTTGGTGACGATGGCGGCGTAGGGCTTGAAAGCGACGAGCGACTTGTCGCTTTCGTCGACTTCCGCAACCGCATACTCGCCTCGCCCAAACAGGACCGCCCCGTCCCAGCCCACGACATTCGCGCCATTAACGCACATTGGATCAAAAGCGCACTCACTTAAAATGTGGCCGAGCATCGCGGTGACCGTGGACTTGCCGCAAGTCCCCACGACCGCAACCAGTTTGTAGCTTTCAAGCGCTTTGGCGAGCGCCGTGGCACGGTGAACGATAGGCAAGTTAAGGGACTTCGCCTTAAGTAAAGTTAAGTTCGTACTTTCGATTGCGGTAGAGACAATTACCTCGTCTATCGTATCATCGACGGCGCTCCCATCATCGGCGAAGACCTTGATCCCACGCGCTTTTAGTGCGCTTATGTTAGGCGAATCAAGCATGCGATCGGCGCCAGTTACGCTATGGCCTTGCTTTGCAAGCGCAGTTGCAAGTGCGCTCATACCGACTCCACCGATACCTACTAAATGATACTTCATACGCAATTAGTTAGCGCTCCCGTAATGATGCAAGCTAAAAAGATGATCGCCAAAAACCAAGGCAGCATTCGCCGCATAACTTCACTCGCCTTGGATGCGAGCGCGGCGGCGGCAACGCCAATGGCGATTGATTGGGGGCAGATCATCTTGCCAATGCCCGCGCCCATCACATTGGCGGCGGCAAGGAGCGCACTACTGACATTTATTTCGTCTGCGGCCGCTCGCTGAAGTGCGCCAAATAGCACATTGGAGCTTGTCCCCGAGCCCGTCAAAAATCCACCCAGCGCACCAACGAGCGGCGCAAAAAATGGATAATATGCGCCCGTAGCTTTAACGAGTGAACGCGCGAGAAAATCAATGACGCCCAAGTGCACCATGACTCTTGCGAAAGTCAAAGTAATAACGATAGTAAAGACGGCTTTTTTATATTTAACTACTGTCTCAAAAAGCGCTTTCGTCATTCGCTTAAAGGCGAGGCCTTGCGCAAAGCCGCCCACGAAGCCCGCCAAAACTACGAGAATAGGAGGCGATAAAAACTTGCGCACTTGACTCGGCAGTGGAATCGCCAAAGCGAGAAATACAACAACCAAACCAAACGGGAGCCACGCGTGCACTTGACGTGCAAAACCAGCGCGTGAAATCGCTTTGGGCGAAAGCGCAAGAAAGACAAGCATCACCATAACTCCGCCCAAGATGTTCGGAAGCTCACAGCCCAAAAACTTCGCCGCTCCCATCCACGGCAAAAGAAATGCAATGTCCGCAATAAGCACTTTTAAGACCATTCCCTTTAACGCTCGCCAGCCATCAAGGATAAGCAAAATAAGTACGGGGCCTAAGGCGGTGATCGTTAGCTGCAAGTAGGCCGAAGTCCAAGTTAGAGACGCACTATCAACTGCGCTTTCTTTCGCCAGCGTCATCAGCGGCACGCCCACCGAGCCAAAGACCGTAGGCGTAGTATTGGCAACCAGCGCCATCATTACCGACTTTAACGGATTAAATCCAACTCCCACTAAAATCGCCGCCGGAATTGCGACTGCCGTCCCAAAGCCCGCCATGCCCTCCATGAAGTTGCCAAAGCCCCAAATGATGACGAGCGCTTGGACACGCTGGTCTTGGGAGATTGCCGCAAGCCCCTCCTTGATCATCGCCATCGCGCCCGACTCGACCACCATCAAATAAACAAAAAGCGCCGCCAGAATGATGGAGCAAATGGGATATAAGGCAAAACTTACGCCGCCTAAAATGACGGATAAAAGCGAGAGAAAAGCGTCCATCATCGCTTAGCCGCCGCTTGCAAGCCCTCCGAGAGGTGCTTCATCCCCAAAAGAAATACGCCAAGTCCTCCAAGAACCGTGACTAAAATTGTCAATGCTTCAAGCATATCATTCAGTTATAAACTCCACATTCTTCCAAACGCCCTTGGCATTCTTGGATTCTAAAGTTTCATCGTCCGCCTTGAAGTCAAACTTGATCCAATGCTTATTGGCTGGGATGTCTACTGCAATAAGTTGCGGCACATCGCCACCTTTCATATTGGCGCGCTCAAAGATCTTCTCATCGTCGGCAAGAATCGTGAAGGTAAAGCGCGCATCGTCGTCATTATCAGGATGAGTTGCGACGTGGCCCGTGATGCGAATGAAAGTCCCATCCATCGGTCCAATCGTCACTCGCTTGCCGTCTTTAACGACCATATCTGCGCCATTAATGAGCGAGGTATCTTTGACAAACTCAATTGCCGGCTTCTTGACGGGCTCGTCGGCGGCTTCTTCTTCCTCGACGCTTGGAACTGGATAGTCAGGTGTCATCACGCGCTCAAGCTCGCCGTTCGGGAAGCGAACTTCCAATGTCGTTACGACCTCTGTCGAGCGTGGCGCGAGCTTGACCATGAGAGTACCAAACTTCTCGTCCTTGTCATAATACCAACCTTGGCGCACATTCGCATAAAGGCGCTTGATGCAATTAGTCGTAGTTAAATGCTTAAGCTCAACTCCATCAAGTAGCACCATCTCCGGCTCGGCTTGGGTGTGAATCATAAACTCATATTTGCGCCTCGCAAGCTTGCCATCAAACTCGCCCATCACCGGCGAAAGCTCGTAGCGAAAAGGCACTTCGTCGTGAATGGCAACAAGTTGTTGCAAGGAATACGCGCCATGAAGATAGTTTAGCGTTTCGCCATCGTCCTCGTAAATCGTGCACGCGCCGCGTCCGTGATCGGGCCAAATGTCAAAGGTGAGCGTGGAGATGTCTGCGCCGCTCGTCGTGAGCGCTTCGGGGTACATTGGGATGATTGAGCCCGCGCGCACAAAGACGGGAATTTTATCAAGCTCAATTGGATAGGCCATCAACATTTGATCGCCGTTCACTTGTCGACCGTCGTTGTAATCGTACCACTCGCCTTCGGGGATATAAATCCCCTTGCGCCACCAGCCCTTGTTGACCGACATTGGCGTATAAATAGGAGCAACGATGATGCTATCGCCGACCATAAACTGATATTTCGTTTTCTCGTCAAAGTCCTCGTTCTCTTCGGCCGCAAAAGGATAATTCCAAACCATTGGACGAATAATGGGCTCGCCCGACTCCCACGCATTGCGCATGAGCGTATAGAAAAACGGCGTCAAGCGAATCTTCTTTTTAAGCGCGTCGCGGATGAGCGAGCGATAGGGCTCGGGATAACTCCAAGGACTTTTATTTACGTGGCTCCAACCATTCATCACATACATCGCCGTCGTCCAGCACTTCCATTGCAAGTCACGCAAATACGTCTCGTTGGAGCCGCCGAAAATCCCGTCGACATCCGCCGAAGCGTACGCTTGCGCACTCATCGCCGAGCCCGTAATCGTTGGAATCATGTAGCGAATTAAATCCCAGCCCCCATATTGATCGCCCGACCAAGCAATGCTATAGCGTTGCGAGCCCGCCCAGCCAAGCACCGACCAAACAAATGCGCGCGCATTCACATTGGTGGTGATGCCAAGGTATGCGTCCTTATTGCACTGCAAGGCGTGCTGCATTTTATAGTCCCCGCCTTGAGCAGTCCACGCGACATCTAACTTTTGAACGCGCGTTCCTGCCTTACTGACTTCCCATGCAATGCGATCGAGCTTGCCTTCCGTCCAAAGTCCCGTATGAAAGCCCAGCTCATACAACTCGCGAACCGTTGAGCCCAATAAAATATGACCACACCCATATCCGTCGTTTACCAATATCCAACCGCCAGGCATATCCATGTCACGGTACTTCATCGCTACGCGATTAGCTACCATGGGCGTAAGCTCCGTAAACTCCCCATCCTTTTCTTGCTTGGGATACTTCGTGTCATTCTCTCGCGTAATATACGCATCCGCGTCTCCAAGCTCAAGCGCCCACATCGGAAGTAAATTCGGCCGCCCAGTTGCTTCGGTGTAGCGATCTAAAATGGTTTTAAAGTTGCCAATAAAATAAAAGCAGTCAAATCGCACTTCATCATGCTTGAGCGAAGCGGTCTCCTCCGCTGTCAAATCATACTCGCCCGCCGAAAACGTATGGCGCATTAGGCCAAAGCCCTCACTTGAAATAAGAAACGGCACTGGATTGGGCACGCCTCCTTCCGCCCACTCATAGTCACAATCGATTTTGAGCTTGCGACCTTTGTGCATCAATTTTCCAACTTGCTGGCCACCACCATAATAACGAACGTCCTTCGCCGATGCAAGCGTTTGGATAGTTTCATTGGTCGCAATCGAAATCGCCTCGGTCTCAGTGAAAATCTTCTTGCCGTAATAATCATAGACACTCATAATTTCCGTAAGCTTGTCGAACTCGACGATCATCTCTGTCGTTTTGAAGGTAAACTTGTCGTCCTTGTCGGCAAACTTGACACTCGTCATGTCCTCGGCGTAATTATCAAGCAAAATCTGCGCGTGATTAGGATTGTTAAGCTTGTCCGCAAAATCCAATCGATAAGTACGGTTGGTCTCGTCGCCTTCCCAAAGCTTCTTCGCAACTTCTAAACGAAAAACATTGGGGCGATAAAAACGAACGACATATTCATTGTCGCCATCACTTTTAAGGGTAAAGGCCTTGGAAATGCCGTCTTCAGGTACTAAACGCGTAAATGCTGCATCCGCAAACTGTACGAGCGATAAAATCACGCTCGCAATCAAAAGCTTCTTCATTTTTCATCCTTCTTTCCTAAAATAAACTTAAGCGCTTTTTCAATCCGCCATGGATAAAACATCCCATACATGCCGATAATAGCAAGAATATACGCAAGCCCAACTAAAAGCTGAATCGGCGCAAAGCCGCTATCGGGGACGAGCGGGCGCGTAAACTTAAACAACTCCGCCGGAATGAGCATGAATATCGCCATAATCGAGCGCGTTAGCAGGTTCTTCTCCATCCAAATTATAGTTAAATATGATAAAACCGCCGCCAAAACCCAAACGAAAACGCCATTCGTCGGACCCTTCAATAAAATCATGTCAAATACGTCAATACCTATCGTATTGCACTCATACGCAGCCCAAAACCATGCGAAGACGGTTAAAACCGAGGCTAATTGTTTGGACTTTTGTTTACCCACCATTAAAATTGGAGGTGGGAAGCGGAGTTGAACCGCTGTAAGCGGATTTGCAGTCCGCGACCTAACCGCTCGGCCATCCCACCGGATAAGTTGGTCATATTATATCAAAACCCTTCGCCCTTCGTCAATGCGCTTCTCCACGCCTCCCTAAGAAGTGCAAAGGCATATTCAAAATTATTGGCGATTTTGGCTTCCTTTCCCCCAATAAATGAAACCGTCCCAGCATGAAGCTCATTCGGATATTTTTCGTTCATGTACTTTAGGGTGCGCAAATATGAAGGCGGGACTTGATGATAACCTGACCAATGACACGACTTTATCCCCATTTGCCAAACTAATTTTCCTAACTTCCTAAGCCGAATACATGCATCTTCAATATAACAATCCCACTCCAAATGCTCGTCAAAGCTAAAGTTTAACTCCTTAATCAAGGACGAATGAATCGCAAAGGCCATGCAATCTAAAGTCTCTAAAGGAAGTTTATTCCAACTATGTCCAATGCGCCTTGGATCGCTACCATCTCTGCGACGCTCAATGACGCTCCCGCAAAATAGGGATTGAACCTTTCCATTAATCGACAAGGTGCGCACACCGATGGGACCATAGACGGAGTTGGGGTCGACGCGAGCTACCCATTGATTGATGTCGGACAATAGCTCCCAATCACAATGACAAAAGATGATCCAAGCAGGAGTATTAAAATCGTATGACTTAATAAAGTCATTATATCGTTTAGGGATAGGGAGATTCGATTGGGTATTATCAAAATCTACCAATTGGAGATTGTCTTGGGCAAGGACAAAAGGATTTTTTCGGATACACCGATCGTATCGAGCATAATCGTTAACTACCGAAACTAATATAACTTTTTCCACGAAGCGTAAGCTCTCGCGTTCAATCAGCTCCTCTGGCAGATCCCGATTTCATTTTATGATTGTAACAACTTCAGTATTGAATTTGGGTGTATTGTAACAACTTATCGCAATAAAAGCAATGGTGAAGTTGTTACAAACTGAGGACTGTCCCTGAAAACGGAAAACGGAAACGCGAAACAGCTTACGCCAAGGGTACCGACGTTGCATCAATCAACTTGCCCGACCAAAGATTATCAACAAATAATTTAACTGGCATAATTTCCACTCCATCAACAACCCTCGGCAAAGGTTCTTGACAAACCACCACTCGATGCGCAAATTCCCCCTCCTCGGCAATTGATCTCAATCCTAAAAGATCATTTCGATCAATGTGCTTGCCACTCTTCACTTCAATCGCGGCGTTTCCAACTATGAAATCAACTTCATTCCCCGAAGGCGTTCGCCAATAATTAATGACCCCATCCCGCATTTGCGAATCCAAATATGACCTTAATTCATGGTGAACCCAAGTCTCAAACAAATGTCCGTATTCTATCGTCCCCTCGACTGTTTCAGCGCGGCGTGAAAGTCGACGAGCAACCCCAGAATCAAATAAATAAAACTTCGCCGTCTCCACCGTTTTGCGTTTTAATCCTCGCTTCCAAACCGCAACCTCATTCGCCAACAATGTCTCTTGCAAAATCCTGAAATACTCTTGCACCGTTGAACGCGGAACTTGTGCTTCCCGA
Source organism: Kiritimatiellia bacterium (assembly GCA_045599105.1). Lineage (GTDB taxonomy): Bacteria > Verrucomicrobiota > Kiritimatiellia > RFP12 > UBA1067 > UBA1067. The sequence goes on along the minus strand of JAZRVL010000043.1, from coordinate 15,683 downwards.
GAAATTGCCGAATAATCAATCTGCTCCCCATTGGATAGTGCGGCAATTTCAAGAAATCTACTAAACGCCGGCAAATTGCGAGTAGCTCCTTCGGCAATAATTTCCTGACGAAGATACTCGTCGATATAATCCGCCAACTCCTCATCAGGATCATCCGAAAACCAGACTGGTGGCAGTAGCCCGAAATTAATGGCCCTTTTAAGATCAAAATCTTTGCCCAATTCATAAGCGGAAAATGGATGCAATTGCCTCACTCGCGCACGCCCGCCTAAAAGATTGACGCCTCGCTTGCGAAGTTTTCGCGCACTTGACCCCGTAAGCACAAACCGATAACCCCGCCGCTCTATGAGCCGATGAACTTCATCCAAAAGCCCTGGCAACTTTTGAATCTCATCAATTACTATTGGTTTGCCATCCACACCAACTTCTTCAATATATTCTGGATGTTGCGAGAGACGAATAAACGTATCAGATGAAAGTAAATCCAAAAGATGTGCATCTTTGATAGTATGATCGATAAGCCAAGATTTACCGCATTGCCTTGGTCCAAATAAAAATACCGATTTCTTGTTCAAAATCGAATTAATATCAAGCTTTCGCGCTACTATTCTAGAATTTACCTTCATAGTAGCGACAATTGTACCAAATTGACGATTAGCTTGTCAACGAATCTGCCGACTATGTTGGCATTTTTAGACCGAATTTGCCGACTGCATTATCTACTGCGAACAGTATGCAACCGGGGACACCCCTGCTTTTCGCCGTGGTGAAATAAATAAACGATGCCCTGAAAACAAAACCTTAACCTAGCGCCAAGGCGAGCCAATTAGGAAGCTTGTCGACTGGACGAGAAAACACCCACCCGCTTCCATTTTCATATTGGCCTAAGAAATCCATCTCCGGCCCGCTATTATCAAACACAAACGCACGCGATAGATAAGGCAATGCAAGCCTTAATTGCGCAATTGCGCGCGGATAACGCGAAACAATCTTATCGTCAGGCACGCTATGCCCGCCCTGCGCATGCCGATTCGCCACTCGAAGCTTGTTTAATGAAGCGTTGTTAGTGGCGACAAAATAAAGATACGTACGATACCCTGCTTCTCTGGCTTTTTTCAATGCCGCAATTTTTGACGGATGGGAAAACACCGTCTCTTGCGAAAAACTCTCTCCACGTTTTATGAATTCATCTTGCAAAAAATTGGTAAAAAGCGCTATGGTATATGAATTGATAGCCTCATCATCAAACAAAACGCAATCCCCGTCAATGTTAATTCCGCCATTTCTAAAAAAACACTTTGCTGACTCGTCATATGTTGAAGTGTTTACATACGCGAGCAAATCATCGTGCGATACCGGAAACTTTGGAGAGTATGCATGATTGCTCTTGATTGCGGCAAAAATATCATCTGCGTTTAAAAAGGAATAGAAATTAACCGAGAACTCGTCTTGCAACCAATTTACAAGTGTAGACTTACCCGAACCATTAGGCCCTGCTATCATCCTAAAACGATTTATTGGCATCGATTATGATCAGGTGATTGGTGTTTCCGTGCCATCAGGGGCGATGCTAATCAACTTTCCATCACGTTCAACGGCAATGGAAAGACCTGCGGCAAAAGTCTTCGCAACCGCAGCCCGACTCGCGGCCTTGGCGGCCTCCGCAAGCATTTTCGCCTCACCCGTCAATTCGGTAACAACTCGATAATTTCCGCACATCGCTCGTATTATACCACATTTACCCCGAAAAAACCTCCGCAAAGTTGCGGTCCCCGAAAACCGAAAACTGTTGTCCTTATGCGATAGATTTGACTGCCGCCTCAATCGTTGTTTTAATTGTTAACCATTCTACTGGTTTTAGCATTTTAGGCATTGGATCAGCTTCGGCATCGTCAAAATAAACAAGACTACGAAGAACAAGGTATTCATTACCATCTGGATATTTCTGCGAATACCATTCAAGAAGTTGTTGCAACGAGCAATGCTGCAATAAAAAGTAGATGTCTACGAAATCCTTTCGCGTTCCTCGATTAGTCACTGCTGCAAGTTTCATTGCGCCAATATCTGAAATGTCTGCCAAGCGAACACCATCTGACTCGACAACCGGCTTTAACCATGCATATGGATGAGTGACACAATCAATCTTGACATTGTCCACCGTAAAGAACTGCAGTAAATCCTCTCCCCCTGTTTTTACTACATTAGTAGCACACTTTGATAGAGCAAGCTCAAGTGAAGAATGTGGCTTCCAAGTGCCAAAAATATCAAGATCTAACGATGTGCGATGCCCAAAATGCAACGCTAATGCAGCTCCACCAACAAGTCGTGTATCACGAAATGCATCCTGCTCTTGGATGCGTTTTAGTAAGGCCAATGTTGACGGTGTAAGTGTTGTAAGGTAAAGCATCGGAATGATTCCTTTTTCACTTGCCCGAGGCATGAAATAAACGCAAGCGCAGTTGGATTAAGCGTACGCATTTTTTGCGCCTCTTGTACAACTGTCGACAATCCATAATGACTTTTCGTATTGCGCCAATCCTGCATATTCCCGCGCTCTAATACACGCTGAATAATAAAGCGACGATGCTCTACTTCATCAACCATCTCAGGATCAACATCCCAAAACAATGTCTTCGATAATGACGCAACAAATAAACTCATATAAATATATTATACCACGTATCACATGACTTTTCCATTGCCACAGGAAGAATTTTAATAGAATTTTAATAAAAACTCAAACGGCTTGAGGAGACCCCAAGCCGTTTGAAGTTAGCGTTCGGTTACTCGCTTAGTCGAACTTCAAGCGATAGTAACGAACCTTGGTGTCGCCCATCGGAAGCGGAACTTCAAGCGTTTGCTTCACGCCTGCGCTCGGGCTCTTCTCGACCGTGCTGAAGCTCGCGTCAGTCGAGCTTTCGACATAGAACTTCGCCTTCGTGTCGGTTGCGACTTCCTTAGCTTCAGTGCCGTGGAAGAGCTTGAACGCAACCGCGTTCGGGTTGGTGGTATTAACCGCCTTCACGAACGGCTTGTCGTCTTCATCGGTCGGATCGAGACCGAGGTCGGAGTTGACCTTGTTGCTCTGTCCGTTCTTAATCTCCACATCCGCAGAGGAGATCGTGAGCACGCCATCTACGAACTTAACAACACGCGTATCGTTACCGACGAAGGAGAGATCAAAGTCTCCCACCGTGATGTTGCTGTACGTACCCGCATTAAGACCGGTCGTATCAATCGCGACGTTGGTCTTGAGCGTGATCGCCGTACCTGCCTTGAGTGCCGCAACGACACCCTCGACCGTGGTGATATTCTCGTTGGCGATCGTGGTATCGATCGTATCGTCGGTCTTCGCGACGAACTTGGCGAGCGCAGATGCACCCGAGAAGCTGACGGACGAGATAGCCGCTGCTTCAGTACCACCTCTGGTGAACTCAGAAACCTCATTCTGCGTCAAGGTCGTGAAGGCCGTATCCGTATCACCCTTGACCGAGTAGGTTACGGTCGTAGCGGTGAACGCCATACGGATAAGGTAATGTCCGGCGGTGACGGCCTGATCGAGCTTCGCCCATTCCGTGCCATTCACACGATACCAGTTGAACGTTCCTTCCGTATCGTCAGCGCCGATGGTAAGACCGGCGATTGGCGTATCGGTTTCTGCCGTAAGCTCGGCCACGAAGCCATCGTCGAAGGTGAGATCGTACTCGACCGTGTAGTTGCCAGTCGGCGCAGTCGCTGTTACATCAAACACACTTGCCACATCATCGCTGATGACATACTTGCCGTCGGTGATGGTCTGGGTTGTCGTCCAATCGCCGCCAACCTCGCGCTGACCCTCTTCCTTGCTCGCATCGGCCGAGAAGACCTCGACGCCCTTGATGAGCGTACCAACCGCGATATTTTCGAGGTCGGCTTCCTTCGACTTGTCGATCTGCGTACCCTTGCTATCCACAAAGGTGACATTGAAGTTATAGGCCTCGCCGGCGGTAAGTCCGCCAATCGTAACCTCATACTTACCCTTCGAGCCGTCAATCGGGCAGAGTGTCGCGTCACCAACCAGCGTACCAGTCATATCGGTCGTCACGACCTTGATTTGCGTACCCGTAAGGGTCGGATCGATCGCCGTCACGTCAACCTCAATCACCTTCTCGCCGAAGTTGTAGCCGTCCGCTTCAACGATCTTCGCATTGAGCGGAAGCTTGCTGACGACGAGCGTCGTGCCTTCGCCGCTGATATTCCAGTCGTCTTCCGCATATGTACCGATGAGCGCGACCTTGGTGGTATCCCACTCATAACCGGTAGGCGCGGTGATGATGCGGAAGTTACCGCTGGCGGCAGAGCCAAGATCAACATTGAACGTGCCCTCATTCGGGAGCGTAAGCGTGCTCGAAACCGTAATCGCACTCGTCACTGGAATCGTCGCGCCATCGCCAAGCGTAAGCTTGGCCAGCGAAGCCGTGCCTTCGAGCGTGCCGTTCACAACGAGTTCAATGCGGCCGCTCCAATTGACCGAACCCAAGAACTTCACCGTTCCAGTAACGGTAAGCGGACGATCGTTGTTGTTGTCGGTAACGTAAGAGCCATCCGCGAATTCAATATCCGCGAATGTTGCATGGTAACCGATGAGCAACTTCGCACCGTTCTTGATGACGGTCTTGCAGTTCTCAAAGATATTCTCATACGTTCCACTCGGCGAACGAATGCCGAGCACGCCGGTATTGATGTTAACCGTACCCTCCTCGCCAGTAACCGTGCAGCGCGCGAGCATGAATTCCTTATTGGCGTTAGGCGTGACGTCAAGCGTATTGCCGTTGAGCGTAATCGTCGTCGCATCGCCGTTCGTCGCATAGAGGTTGAGCTTGTTGCCGGTAATCGACGTGTTCGCATTAAGCGTCAAGCCCTTGATGCACTTAGCCGTATTACCGAAGTCACTACCACTATTGGTAATCGTACCGCCATTGGAGACAATCCAAAGCGCATTGTTGTATCCGCTGTTATAGCAGAGGTCGAGGGTTGCGCCGCTGTCGACGATTGCGTCCGGATCAGCGGCCGTGCCGCCACCATTGCCGAGCGCCTTGGCGTGGTTTGCCTTGAGCGTGCCCGCCGAAACCTCGACGCCACCCGTCAAGGTGTTCGCGCCCGAAAGCGTGAGCATGCCAGTGCCCGCCTTGACGAGCTTACCAGTGCCGGAGATTGCACCGCTCAAGGTGCGCGTCGTACCTTCCGGAACGGTGATTGTTACGTCACTACTAATTGCGAGCGTTTCCGAGGAATCAGCAAGGAGCGTGATCGGCTCACCAGCCGCAGCGGTAATCGCCGCCGCAATTGTGGCGTACTTATTGTCGCCAACCTGCGCGACGTACTTGGTCGCCGAGACCGCGATCTCGAGTTCGACATCGTCCTCAGTTACCACAATCTTGTACTTGCCGTCGACAAGCGTTGCACGAGTCGTATCGCCATTGACCGAGACCACGACATCGCCGCAACCTTCATCCGGCGTTACCGTGAACTTAATAGCATAAGCTTCGCCGATACTTGCATACTTGATACCACCAGGCCCATCATAAATATTCTCCTTCCCATCAACTGTCACATTAACAATATCGGTAAATTCCACAAGTGCAATTCTGGACAGCGAAACAACATAATAAATGTTGAAGTCTGGCTGCGCGGTGCTATTTATTTGAACATTACGAAGATAGTAATATCCGTCGTATGTGACAAGCTTCATTTCACCATCTACAGTGACATTTTCACTTGTATTCGCCTTTGCAACCCACACTTGTGGGGCGGACTGCATAAACGGCGTATCAAGAATAAAGTTTACGGTGGACGTTGGCGCGAACATATACTCTATATACGTTTGGCCACGAATGCTTCCGTTAACAGCCGTAGTGCTGACATCTCCAACAATATCGACATTTTTAATATCGACAGCACCCGCATTATCAATGGAGAGACCGCCTGCCGTATTGGCAATACCACCAATCGCGTCACATTCTTGATTGTTCTCCAAATAAATCTGCTTGCCGTTGGGGACTGTGAGAACAGCACCATTGGCAAATGCACCAGAGATTGTGAAGCCATTGAAGTCCAAGTGCACGGGGGAGCAGCCGATGCTAACTGGCTCGGTGAGCGTGACATTCTTCATGAGCATAATTTTCATGGCGTCCGAACGTGCGAATGCCCCAGCTAAAGTCTGATGATAAACAAACTCCATCTGCTCATTCGCACTTACCGCTTCGCCCAAGGTTACTGGGATAGTAGTGACATCGATCATCGGAGCGGTCGTTACATTCGTGTAGTTAAACACCTTCGTGGTCGAGCCATCCGCGAAGAAGTAGCCCGGATTTGCCGTGTAAGTAACCGTCAAGCTCGCAGTTCCATACGGAATAGCGGCAACGCCGCCCGTAATCGTAATCGTCTCGCCATCCGCAACCACCGTCGGCTCCGCATTTTCGAGCGTCGGAATCGTGACATTGATGTTGCGAGTAGCGACGATGGACTTGTTGTCCGCGGTCTTGCTGACTACGATGCCTTCCGCGAAGTTCTGCGCGGTGAAGTCGTTGATGATGCCCGTGCAATCCGTGCCAAGCGAGATAAGCGTAAGCTGATCTTCGGCTTCTTCAGCGGTAATGAGCGAACCATCGACCTTAATGGTCTTATGCTCTTCACCAGAATCCTGCGCCCACGAACCTGTAACCACGAATCCATCCGCGTCCGGCTTAAGGATTGCATCCCTCTCAAGCATGATGCTATTTATCGTACCATTACCCGCCAAAGTTGCGCCACCTTGCAAATGAATATTGACAGTGCAATTTACATCATCAAATTCTACTACACCAGCATCAACAGTGAGTGTAATAGAACCAATCACTGGAGTGCCGCTAATGGTTCCGCTAATTGTAATTGGATTAGTCGTGTCAGTATTGTTAATACCTATTGGGCTACTACCGTCAATACCACCAAACCATGCCCCTGCACCTTTAAGCGTAAGTCCAGTCAGGTAAGTCTCAGCTACGAGCAGTTTTGCTGTCGAATTTGCAGTGACGGTAATTTGATCGTTCGGAGACGAAACAGGAATCACCGCGATCGAGTCAGCGGTCGGGACGCCATTATCCCAGTTACCGGCCGTATCCCACGCGCCATCATTGGCCGCGCCGGTCCAAGTCGTACGAAGCTGATTGCCCGTATTGACGATCTGAATCGCAGCAAGCGTCGTACGACGATTCGCTTTATTGGCCATAGCAAGCGGAGCAATCGTAGCATCGCCACTCACTCCCGTAATGCGAAGGACGTTATATTCATACGAAATCTCTGCGTGATTTCCACCACCCCAGTCATTCGATTCAGTAAAGTTGCCCTCTTGAATCTCGTCTCCAACATAGGTATAAATCTTCGTCTCATCATTACTCGTCACCGAAATCGGAGTAAACGGACGATCGGTTGTGTCACCCTGCATATAGACGATGACATCGTATGTTGCAAACGGCACATTCTTTACCGTAACCGTCGTATGAGTATTGTTTTCATCATCAAGATACCCATTCATGAATCGATATGTGTCTGATGTATTACCAGGAGCCCACGTACCATCACGACCGCCAGCGTATGTAACCGTCATACCGCTGATATCGATGGTCTCGTCGCCAACCGAATCGTAGTACTTACCGACTGCGACATCCGTGCCCGAACCGCCCGTAAGGTTAATCCAGCTCGCATCCGGAATCTGCGTGCCCGCGAAGGTATCGGTCTTACCGCTGCCCGACATCGACGCATCCGGCTCGTTCGAGCCGAAGTTGAGCGAAATCACCTCGCCTGCCGCCCAATCATACTTGAAGGACGTGAAGCCCGTGTACGTGAACTGCTTAATCTCGGCAAGCGATACAAACCGACTGTCTGCATCTGGAACGAACTTAAGAACGGTTGCGCCTTCACCCGCGACGAACTTAATGCTTGCGTTGGGAGTTGCGTCGAACTTAACGGCGGCGTTTTCGCCCTTGATGGTAACGATTGCTGGGATTGATCCCGCCTGTTCATTGATTGCGGAGATGCTGGCTTCGCCAGTAATCTCAATTTCCTCCGCTGCCACGACCTTAACCGTGCCATTATCATACTTCAGCGCAAACATGGTCTCCACACCACCAACGGTAATTGCTGGAAGCGTCCCTGGATCGGTGTCAAGACCCGACACAATTACATCATTAACATTCGCGCTAACGAGATTAAGCGTTGCGCCGAAATATGCTTTCTTCGCCGTCCAGTTATTCGGCTTGATCGTTACGCCGTTCGCGAACGTAATCGAGCCCTTCTCAGTGCCTGCAGCCGTTTCGCCGACGACAATCCTCAAATAGGCGCCAGCATCAAATACGCCCGTGAAACCAGAAACATCCTTGAAGATGTAGTTGTGACCATTCTGCGGTCCAGCCGTTGCGGCTGGATCCCAACCGAAGGTACCGCTGCCCGTCACCTTGCGGAAGAAATAATCCTTATTACCATAACCATCCGTCACCAAGAGCGCCTTAACGTCATTATTATCTTCAAGGATGAGTTCTGGGTTCGCTCCACCGCCCGTGGAGTTCGGTCCATAGCCCTTAACACCAGTAACCTTAATCTTGCTGTTCATGGTTCCCTTGGCGCCAAAGCCCCAATCTTCCCAAGTATAATTTTTGAGCCACAGCGTACCAGTCCAGTCTGCACCTTGAAGCGCGACGGCATCCGACGGAAGTCTATTTTCACAAACGAGAGTACCAGAGCCAATGACATTAACATTGCCACCGCTAATAGTAATTCCAGAAGGAATGAATTCCTCAAGATTCTTCTCGGTATTGGCAGGAACGTTAATCTCAATATACACATTGTCCCCGAGGGTAACGACACCCGACATGCCCTGGCAAAGGACGAGCTTGCCGTGGAAGCCCGTCGCATCAATCGGCGAAGCAAGCGAGCAATCTTCCGACGCGGTGAAGGTAAATACTGGCTCATCCTCACCGTCTCCTGGCGCAGTATTCTTAAGAATCACCTCATTCGCGATAATTTCACCATTGATGTTAATCGTATTAATTTCGTCCGCATCAATCGTTGCATGCGCATCATTCTTGGTCGCATCATCACGATTCATCCAAGGCGAAATCTCGTCCGCACCATTCTTCCATGCACCATCCGCAATCCAATCGGTGCTTTCGCACTCAGCATTGCGGAAGAAGTAGCCATCGTTCAACACCTGAACAATCTGGACACCCGCAAGGCCGAGACGAGCTCCATCATGGCGGTCGGGATGCGAGAGATAGACGGTCTCAATCTTCTCATCGTCGCCAAGTCCGAGCGCCGCGCGCGACATACGATAGCGGATATAGTTCGTGCCCTCGACCATCGTTGGCTCGTCACAATATGGCGCTCCGCTCCAAGTCACGTTCGCCGCAACTGGAATCGTCGATCCTTGGCCATCGCCGCCGAAATACTTCCAGTCGCCATCATTTGCACGAACCGCAATCGGCATCAACTTGATTGTACCACTCGAGTCGGAAGCCTGATAGATGTAGAGGTCGAAGATTTGGTAAGGAATATTCTTGATCGCCACTTCCCAACCAAGGTTCCCGCTCGGCGAGCCGGGGAGCGAATATTCAATTTCGTCCAACGTTCCAATTACGAGCGGGAACGTCTTCGCCACATTTGGATCGTCGAAGTACGAATAGGTGAGTTTGCCGTTACCAGTCGTCTGCTTATCACGTCCATTGATATTGCGCTGATTGGTGTCGTACATATTCGGCGCGTAGTAGTAGCAGACGGTCTTGTTGCTGTCAGGATCGACCGCATCTTCGCCATTGCCGTCCTTCAGGTAGAACACCTCGGTGATGCCAGCATTCACGGTCGTCTGGGTGCTGATCTTGGAGTGATTCCAGAACTTACCCGCAACTGGGAAGCCACCAACATTCGTATCGGTCGTAGCGATTGTACCTTCTTTCGCCGAAGCAGGCGTAAACTTGATACTAATCGAGTCCGACTTCTTGGCGGCATAGATATTAATGCCTTCCGCCCAGGCAAGATAGCCATCAGGAACATTCTCAAGCTTCGTGATGCCAAACTGCTTAACCGCAGTCGAATACACTCCACCAAGCTCAATCTGCGAGATTGCTGCCTTCTCTTCATTGCTAAAGGTGTAAGTATCGCCTTCGGTCGCCGTAGCAACATAAATACCATCCGTCCGCTGTTCAAGGATGTAATTGTTGCTACCACCAATCGTCACGCGGCAATTGATAAGCAATTGAGACGAGAAAGTTCCGCCCAAAACCTTGACTGCCGCATCTTCCGTAAGAGCGGTAATACCCGTAATGTTCAAGGTAACGCCAAAAGTCACGGTCTTGCCCGAAGCAAGCGAGAGCGTGCCCTTCGTCGCATCAAGGGTCGCACCAGCGCCGAAGGTGGTGTTATCGCCCAAAATGCCCGTGCCGCCAATCGTACCGTTTACATCAATGCCGCTGACCGCATTCCATGTCTTACCCGACGCGATGTTGGCTACGCCATTCGCAGCAATTGTAATCTTACCATTGTTCTCGGTAATGTCGGCAAAAGCCGCTGTCGGGCTTACAGTAAGTCCGGCGCTGTTCTTCGCCATATTGATAGTGCCGTTAAACCCAGAAAGATCGCGAACGATAATTGGATACTTATTGCTCCAATTATACTTAAAGGTACCAGTACCAATGAACTTATTGTAGATGACCGTCTTATCTGCCCCCCAACCCGAACTACCGTTCTCGATTATGAGCGCAAGATTATTTCCATCGTCCTCAAACTCAACCGTCGCCTCAAATGCTCCAGATGTAGACGTCGTACGCGTCCAACCAGAGCAGTTCGTGTAGCGGACAATCGAATTCACCGTACCGAGCTTCCAAGGAGAGCGCTCGCAACCGGTACCACGGCAGTTCTTTAACCAGAACACACCTTCCCATGCGTTGCTAAAGGTGCACTTAATATATGTCGTAATGTCTGAATCGTTTCCTTGGTTATTCGCATCAAAGATAATCGTACCCTTGCCGCTTAACGCAACACCCTCAATCGCAGTGCGGTTATTATACATTACCTTCACCGTCGCGCCTTGATTAATGGTAAGATTGCTGGAAATCTTGGATGTAAGCGCAAACACGCCACTATTCGTCGCACCGAGCGTTAGCGAACCCGTCGTCGCAATCGCTGGCGAAATCTCGCCCGAACCCGTGTAGTTGTAGGTCAAATTGCGGCTACCCGCATTAAAGTCAAGCGCAATCGCCGTAGTAATCGTAATGTCGCCCGCAACATCATTGAAGTTGAGTTTGGCGAAGTTGGTTGTATCGGAGGACGCAATCGCGACACTACCCTCGCTCACCAAGAAGATCTTGGGGTACGCAACCGTCATATTGTCAATGGTCAAGGTCGCGCCGCTATCAAGCATCACCTTGACGTCCCCAGTCCATCCCTCACTCTTTGCTTCGACCGCATCAATAATATCCTGCAATGTAACCGCACCACCAGAAATCTCCACATCTTGAGTCGTCGGCATACTATAGCTGACGGTTTTGTTGTCCGCGCTATAGGTCAAAGTTGCATTTTTCTTCAGAACTTCTCCGACATAGACACTCGCCGTATCATCCGTCTCAGGCGCGGTAAGCGTGCCCGTGCAAAGCGTGAATGGCGTATTTTCCGCCAAACCTTCAGGGAAGCGAATCGACGACAAACCATTGACGTTGAAGTTCCCGTCGATTGGCGTTGCGTCGGTAACCAGCGCCGAGAAATCAAGCGCGAGAGTCGTTGGGCTTAAAACATCAGTGTTGTTAAAGTGGATATTACCAGCTTCAACCGTTACGCTCTGAATACCATTACAATTACCACCAGAACCAAGCGAGGATGCAAAAGTCAACTTCCCTGCGCCACGCTTAACGAATGCAAGATCATTGTTCGTGCGAACATTTGAACCCAAAACAGTCTTATCCGTTGCATTGTCAAAAACAATTGTTCCATACAAATTGTACCAAGCATACTGCGCAAGCGATCCATTAGCACCGATAACAAACGTTGCATTCTTCGCTTGAGCATCACCATTATTATGACCATCAAGGTTAAATGTGCCGCCATCAATCTGAATCGTGGTGCCATCAACCGCAAAGCCATTATTAACTTTGTTTATCACGTTTAATGTGCCCGACCCTTCCTTGACGAACGTACCCGTGCCTTCGATACCATTAATCGTCTTTGCAGCGGAAAGATTCAACTTCAAGGTCGCGTTTTGGGCAATGTTGAGGTGGCAATTCGCAACCACATCCGTAAGCGCAATCGAACCTTCATCAATCTTAAGCGTGCCAGTAGTTGACAGCGTTGGAGAGATCTCGTCTTCACCACTATAACTATAAGAGAGATTATTTGCTCCTGCATCGACATTAAGCGAACTTGCGGTTGCCAAAGAAATTATAAGTTCAGAAGTGATTTGATCTACATTGTAGGTCGGTGGGGTAAGAAAATAGTCCGTGATTAATACAGTGCCCGTACCCTTGAAAGTAATGCTCTTAGCATCAACTTCGCCATCCATATAAAGCATTACGCCATTATTAACTGTAATTTCAGCAGGCAACTCCGCACTCGGCTTAACGCCATCTTTCCACTGAATTTCGCTCCAAAGAGTTTCGCCGCCCACCGTTGCCGTCGCCTTGGTCGGGACAGGGCTGTACATATTCTTGCCAATCTTCGCGACCTGTTCGTCGGTAAGCGCAACGCCGCGATAGACGCGGAAGTCATCGATGTAGGAGCCGATAGCGCCCTTGATGCCCGAAACAGAAAATACGCTACCATTCGCCAAACCAAACGACGCAAGACCAAACGCTGTCTTTGTTGTATTTGGATACCAGCCGCCAACTCGTGTCTGCTTCTCACCATCAACATAAAAATCAGTCGTATTATTCTGGCGCCCGACAAAAACATAAGTATGGAATGTCTCTGTTATATCAGGAACGCTAATCTCATACTTGATATTTGAGTTATTATAAATGATTTCAATCTGCTTGTTTTCAGTATCGGCAACGAGGAGTATATTGTCGTTATTTGAGCCAAAGCACCAAAGTAGCGCCTTGTTGTCAGCTATCGGCGTAATCTTGGCGATACACGAAACCGTAAACGGCTGATTCTCTGTAGAATTTGATGCCAGATTTGTTTTGGGTTCAGTTGTTGAATTATTATCAGCAACACCATTCGCAACCTTAATCGCTTTCTTCTCTTGACCGCCACGATCCGTTACATATTCCGTGCCCAAGTTACCTATTCCAGCGATCGGCCCCAATCCAGTAGTATTGCCGTTGAACTGATACCAAAAACTGGGTGTTACTCCATTCTCATCCTCTCCAGTCCCATCCGGCTCGATGAATGGATCTGGCTTATCACTCGGGAACATGAACGCGCCAATCTGATCAGCGGTAAGGGCCTCATTGAAAACCGCCAGCGAATGAACTTTCATTCCGTTCGCAGCATTCATATTTCCACCCGACGCCTTGGCTGCACCGATAGTAAACCCGCCAAACTTGATATCGTTTCTTTGATTGATAACATCGCAAATTTTCTTGCAAGTTCCGCCAACCGTCTCAAACAGCGTCATACCGCCGCTCTTGCGCCAAACAAAAGCCAAAATACGCTCTGTAGCAGTTGTATCAAGCGAGGTCACACCCGTCGCCATAGTAACTCCGTCCGCCTTCATTCCACCGCCGCCAACACGCTTCGGAACAAGCCCAGTCGCAAGATAAATTCCATTTGGATCATTTTGCGCATCAGAAGTCGATGTGTGATGCATCGAAATCAAGAACTCATTATTTATGGTTGCAGAAAGGTCTGTTACTTTGAAAATAACGGTTGCATTCTCCGTTGCCGTACTGGTCCAGTCGCTGCTTACAAAACGAAGACCGCCAACTGTCGTGCCACTTCTAGTAACCTCAAGATAGGTATCATCCGAAGCTTTGCTGTTACCATTAACATCTAACGTATAGCCACTGCCCAACGTGGTCGGAGTGTTGGCCGAGAAATCCTTGTCCCACATCGCAACCGGATCGCCGGGGAACGTATAAGCGGCAAGCTCGTTCATACCGCTCGCATCAAGGTAGGAGGTTCCAGCAATAACCGCAATCTTCTCGATCTTCATGCCGGTTGCCGGCTGGGCATTAGTAGGCTTGCTGCCTTCGCTACGATACGAACCGATCGAAATGCTCTTCAAGGGGCAGTCGCGCCATTTCACACCTTCATCCTTGCTGCCATCCAATGCTCCGCCATTTTCGCCAAAGTACATGCCCGTAGCACTGCCCGCATTGTAGGAATAGACGAATCGACCGGACTCAGCGGGAATCGGCTGTTTCGTCGAACCGACAAGCGTCAAATTGTTATCGGTGCGAATCGTGCCATCGTAATAAATCGTCGCCTTGTTCGAATTATTCGCGGTAAGCAAGATACCGGTATTATTGCACTTGGTCGATGAGCCATCGCTGGTAACAACCTTGTTGGCAATCAAAATTGTGGGATTTGCAACCGCCGTCGTCGTCAGCCCGGAATACTTAACAATAACAGTGACATTATTGTTACCGTTTCCGGAAGTCGGCTCCAGCGTCACGCCCGAAGTCGTGCTGATGGTAATTCCATTCGCAGCAACGGTATTGCCGTTCGCCTTGAGCGTATAGCCGCCGACGGTAATGCCCTCTTCGGCATCAGCGCCCGTGAAGTCCGTAAAGACCGCAGTCGGATTTACTGCCGCCGATGCGGAGCCGGTTACGAACATAGCTGCGAGCGCAAGCGCCGCAGTGAAGAGTGAACGAATCGTTTTTTTCATTTTTGTCTTTCCTTTGAGGTTAGAATTTGAAATAGGCATAATGCAGTCTGGGTGGTTGCGCATCGCGCAATCACTCGCTTGAAGATAATTTGCTAAAAAACCTACTTGGGGGGGGGTATGTGAAGTTATCATCTTACGCCGCCCTCTCAAGAAAAGGATTTATGGCCTTGATTCCGCAATAGAACTGGCCGTTGTTAAGGTCTTCGGTGTAAATCTCATCACAACCAGCACGCTCGGCGGCCGCAAGCATAAGAGAGTCGTAGAACTGCAATTGATACTTATCACGAATTTCTAACGCTCTGCGAACAGACAAAAGAGATTCTTGCACAAGATTAAAGCGCTTGAATATCTCCAATGCAGACAGAATCTCTGGCAGCGCCTTGGTAGACTTTTTAACCATTACATTGCTGAACTCTTTAACTACTTGAAGCGATATCCAACCGCTACCTTCCCATACCGCTTGAGTTAACATTTTTACCGATACCAATTTCTTGTGCGAATCCTGATTCAGAAACGCATACAAAAACACATTGGTATCAATATATTTCTTCATTAACAATTCGCTTCTTCTCTGTCGAACCGAAAATCTTTAGGCAACCAGCCACACTGGCGCATTAAATAATCATGAACATCATTCGCAGAGTGCCGTCGATTCAACTCCAACGCAAGGCAATCAAAGAGCAGCTTCTCGACAGTGACACCACTCGCCGAAGCGTAACCCTTCGCCTCTTCTGCCATTTGCGGCGGCAAATTTATAGTAATCGGCATCTTTCTTTTAACTAAACAACTTTCTAGTTCGCATTCTACCAACTTCGGTTCGGATTGTCAACACTCACTTTCTTTAGCTTAAGGG
>JAZRVL010000042.1:0-8830 GCA_045599105.1 Kiritimatiellia bacterium | reverse complement strand
GTTACCGCCTAAATCTTTCTGCGCATAGACCGTGGCAATGATGATGCACATAACCGTCACCATCCGCTGAAAATGCGTTAGTTTGAAGAATGCGTCGGAAAGTCTGGCGAAATGCTTAGAATTAACCGCAATTATCAACACCGACACGCAAAGCACCGTTGCCACTATCAGCAAATGATAGCAAACATCCAAAATCGTGCGTAACGCACTTTGTATGGTTTCAAACCATGGCATCATTGCTTATTATATCAAAAAAATCTTTAAAGCGCACTTTGCCTAATACTGATGCGCCTAAAGTCGCATTTTTCACGCTTCTGAACTTTACACTTTTTGACATTTTCTTGTATTGGTATATGGGGGGCGCGATTGTTGACGAGGGTCAACACGATGACCAGCGGTAGTGCTAGTCTCTACGAATTCCTTTGAAGCCGAGAACGCGGGCGATGACGAGCATTCTGGCGGGCTTTCCGCGACGAATGATGTCAGCCCTACCGTTGAACTCAAAAAAGACAAAGAAGATGACTAAATACTGGGGGTCTCCAGTTGAAATACTGGGGGTCTCCACGGAATATACCGTGGGTCTTTGGCTGAAATGCTGAGGGTGTCCACGGAATATACCGTGGGTCTTTGTCTAAAATACTGGGGGTATCTACGAGAAATCCAGAGTCCCTTACTTTACTGGTAAGGAGCGATGGCGCATAACAATACGCTTTACGACAAAGTAGGTAATTGGAGAGAGAATTAGTGCAAGGACGATGCCACCAATGAAAAATGACATCATCGCATCTACTCCCAAGCGTCTAACCGCCTCCCACGTCCACTCCATATCCATCAAATTATCAAACGAAAGCGATCCATCAAAAAAGAGGTAATTAATCACCCAAGTTTGAGCTGGGTAAATGAAGAAAATCGTCACTGGATTGGTAATAAATGTCCCAAGCGTCGCCCCAATCTTAGAAACCTTAAGTATGAGCGCAAGTGGAATTGAAATTACCAGTTGAAAACCAAATGGAATTGAACATCCAATAAACATTCCTAACGCCCATCCTCCCGCTACTGATTCTACCGGCAATGGGTCACGAATTATCTTTCGCTTAAGTATGTGCCAATACGAATTAATTCGTTCTTTTATGCTCATACCAAGTGAACAAAAAGCCCTGAACGAAGCTTGGGCTCAAACCAAGTGGATTTAGGTGGCATAATCGCTCCTGCATCGGCAATTGCCATCATCTCCTCTACGGTCACAGGATTCATCGCAAATGCCACCGCATTCTCGCCCGAATCAACCTTGGCTGCAAGCTCTTTATCTCCCCTAATTCCGCCCATAAATGAGATTCGCGCATCCGTCCTTGGGTCACCAATTCCCAATATGGGGCTAAGTAGATTGTCTTGCAAATACGATACATCAAGCGCCGAAACTACATCGGATTTGGGAAGCTTCCACGAAAGCGTCTGCCACTTGCCGTCTAAATACATCCTACAGCTACGCTCCAGTTTGTCGCTAAAGTCAAACTTCTCTGCAATTCGTTTAAGCATTTCCTCTTTCGTAAGTCCATTCAAATCCTTGATTAACCGATTGTAAGGAAGGATTTTGAGCTGGCTTGCAGGGAAAATAACGGCCATAAAGTACCTACTTTCGCCCGCAAAATTCTGCGCTGCTGCATAACGCGAAGCTGCCGCTGAACGATGATGACCATCGGCGATATAGGCAACTTTAATTCGATCAAAAAGCTCAGCAAGCTCATCGCCTACACACGCACTTGCACTGGCAAGCTCCCAAACCGTATGGCGAATACCATCGTCCGCTACAAAATCATATAGTGGCGACTTTTGACAAGCATCCTTAACAATAAGGTCAATCGCCTTATCATCCCGATAAGTGAGAAACGCAGGCCCCGTATGCGCCTTAAGTGTCTCAATATGACGCGTACGATCATCCTCTTTGTCTTTACGCGTCTTTTCGTGCTGCTTTAATACTCCCGATAAATACTCTTTAGTATCAAACGTCGCAACAATTCCCGTCTGCGCATGCGAGCCCATCGTTTGACGATACGCATAAAACTTGGGCTCACTATCCTTGATAAGTACCCCATCATCAACTAACTTATCCAGCGCCTTTTTCGCTTGCGCATAAGCTTCAGGTGACGATGGATCCGTCCCATCTTTAAGGTCAATTTCTGGACGCGAAACATGCAAAAAGCTCTTAGGATTTCCACTCGCCAAGGCCTTTGCTTCGCTCGTATCAACTACATCATATGGAACGGACGCGACCAAAGCCGCGTCCTTTTCGTTTGGCCTGACGGCCGTAAATGCTCTAATTTTCATTTATTTAGCTTAAAATCCAATATTGATAAACGGCATGAACTGAAGCTCAGCATCGCGAATAATATTGATAACTCCCACTTGATAGCCCGACATCGTTTCAGCACGATTGATGATACCAACTTGGAAGCCCTCCGCTTCGCCAACGACATTAACCAAACCTACTTGAAAGCCACGAATGCACCCCGCTTCGTTCCAAAGACCGGCTTGAAAGCCCAAAAGGTCTCCGCGTCCAACCGAGTTGTAAAGACCCACCTGAAAACCCGCAGCGCTATCGTAGACATTGTTACGGATGAGGTTGAGCTGAACCCCCTCGAAATATTGCGACTCACCCCAAAAACCAAGATCAATACCACTTACACTCTCTTGGGCAGTCGAGAAAGGAATCGTGAAGCGAATGCCGATAATATCCGCCGACGCTGGATACTCATAGACCGCCGCTGGGAACGGACAAAGCTCGCTATCCGCCGTTTTCTCAACCTTTGGCAATGGCTCTGCCGCATCATCATCCTTTTCAACTAAATCCTCAGCAAATACTGGGGCTACCAGTGCCGCTAAAACTGTAAACGCAAGAAGCTTTTTCATAACTTAAGTTACTCCTTTCAATGGTGTGAATAATTATACACTTTATTTCCCAAAAAAGCAACGGGTACAAAACTCTCTACCCAATCGTCACTTTCTTGATGACAATGGGCTCTTCGGGGACGTTTTGATGAGGACCGAAATTTCCCGTACGCACCTTGGCGATCTTATCAACGACTTCCATGCCGTCTACCACCTTACCAAAGACTGCATACCCAAAACCTTGCGCAGTAGGCGCAGAGAAATCAAGAAAATCATTGTCAACCAAATTGATAAAAAACTGACTGGTTGCCGAGTCCACGACCATCGTTCGCGCCATCGCAATCGTCCCTCGATAATTCTTAAGTCCATTCATCGCCTCATTCCGAATAGGCTCGTCAGTCTTTTTTTGATTCATATCTCGAGTAAAGCCACCGCCCTGAATCATAAAGCCCTCGATAACGCGGTGAAAGATGGTACTTTCGTAAAATCCGCTTTTCGCATACTTAATGAAATTCTCCACCGTCTCTGGCGCTTTCTCGTCATCTAACTCGAGCGTAAGCGTACCCATTGAAGTATCCATTATCGCTTTTTTCATTTTGTTATCTCCTCAAAAGCTTTACTGACTCTAAGTAGTTTACTTTCCTCAAATCCTCCGCAAATAAACTGCACGCCTACCGGCAACTTGTTGGACGTAAAGCCCGCAGGCACGGAAGATGCGCAAATACCAGCCAAGGCCGAAGGAATCGTATATAAGTCATTTAAATACATCGTCAATGGATCTTGATTGGCACCAAACTCAAAAGCCGGCGTTGGCGCGCAAGGAGTAATTAACGCATCCACCCTTTTAAATACTTCATCAAAATCACGCTTGATTAATGTACGAACCTTTTGCGCCCGTCCATAGTACGCATCGTAATACCCCGAAGATAGCACGTAAGTGCCCATAATGATTCGCCGCTTCACTTCAGGGCCAAACCCCTCCGCACGACTCTTGGTATAAAGTGAAAAAACATCCTTGCTTTCAGCTGAACGATGTCCGTATCGAACACCATCAAAACGCGCCAAATTGGCCGACGCTTCAGCCGGCGCAATAATATAGTAAACTGCCATCGCATACTCAGTATGAGGTAAGGATACTTCAACTAATTCAGCCCCAGCTTTTTCGCATTTACTAATTGCCTCATCCGTTATCCGTTTAACTTCGCTATCCATCCCCTTGATATCAAAATATTCTTTAGGCAGACCCAATTTAACACCCTTTAAACTTGCGCCTTCAAGCGCTTTTAAGTAATCAGGAACGGGATCGGTGGGAGTAGTACCGTCCATCTCATCGTGCCCCGCAAGCGCCTTTAAGAGAATTGCCGCATCATCCACGCTCTTGGTCATCGGCCCTACTTGATCTAACGAAGAGGCAAACGCCGTAACTCCAAAGCGACTAACCCGTCCATAGCTCGGCTTAATCCCCACACAATTACAAAACGAAGCGGGTTGACGAATTGAACCACCCGTATCCGTCCCCAAAGCAGCAATACACATATTGCCACCTACCGCAGCTGCACTACCACCCGACGATCCTCCAGGGACACAATTTAGGTTGTAAGGATTGCGCGTTTTTCCAAGCGCAGAGTTCTCCGTTGATGAGCCCATCGCAAACTCATCCATATTGACTCTACCAGCAGGAATAAATCCATTCACCTTAAGATTCTTAATCACCGTCGCATCATAAGGCGAAACATATCCCTTAAGAATCTTGGATCCACAAGTACAAACTTGCCCTTCAACATTGATTAAATCCTTAATCGCAATCGGTACTGCCTTAGGATTCGCCTTGGCAAGTGCGATCGCCCCTGCTTCATCAAAAGTCAAATATGCGCCAATTTCCGCATTCTTCTCGTGATAACGCTCAATAATTGATTCAACTATCTCAACTGAAGTAATTTCGCCCTCATTGAGAGCTGCTTGTGCCTCTTTAATCCCCAACTCGTAAAGCTTCATGACTCAGCTCCCTCCACAATCTTGGGCAAAAGGAACTCGTTGCCTACACGCTCAGGTGCATTCTTGAGTGCAGTTTCCGTTGCCAGCGAAGGCCTAACTACATCTTCCCTAAAAGCATTTTTAAGCTCACGCCCATGCATCATAGGGCTTACTCCATCCACATTGACGGAGGATATCTTCTCCACATACTTTACGATATTTTCCAGTTGCGGTTGAAAAGTCGCACGCTCTTCTTCGCTTAATTCAAGTCGTGCCAATTCAGCAACATACTTTACATCAATTTTCATTGCTTTCTCCAAGCTGGGCTAATCCAATTGCCATCCGCAAAAAACATTTGTCGGGGCTTGTCCCCATCCTTTAAAGTATCAATCACAAAAAGCGCCCTATCACGATTGGCAACTAAGTGGCGCATATCGCGCGACCACGAAGGATGCTCCCAATTGGCCTGTTCTGTAATAAGCTCTGCACTATCATCCCCAGTAGCGGGGCTCATAACCGCAACTTGTGCGCCTCCACGTTTGGTAATATACGCAATGCGTCCATCCGCCCCCCAATCAGGATCGATATTTTCACGCCCCTTGGAAGTAAGCCGACGTTTGGCTTTAGTTGCAATATCAACTACATAAATCTGCGGACGACGAGTTTCGTTGGACACGTAGGCAATCTTTTTGCCATCAGGACTCCAAGTGGGCTGTCCTTCGCTCGCAGTAACAGTATTGGTAAGTCGAGTCCACCTACCACTTGCAATATCAATCACATAAAGCTCAGGATTGCCTTGAAACGACAAGATGGCCGCCAACTTAGTTCCATCGGGCGAAACCGCAATTCCCGTGGGTGAACCTTTAAAACTCCACTTTAAATTGCGTTTACCACTATTGATATCCATTTCCCATATTTGTGGCGCCCCTTTAAGATAACCGATATAGTAAATGGAATTATCGTCCTTCCAGCGCGGGAAGATGGATGCTTGGTGATCGCTCGTTAATTGACGAATATCGTATCCATCTGGATAGGCAAGGCAAATCTCACCTGGTAGTGTCCCTCCCCGCCGCTCTAAGCTCCCACGCTTTAAAAAGAGTACTCGATCAAGGGCAAAGCCCTTTTGCCCTGCGAATGCTTCACACATTAAATTGGCAAGCTTACGGGCAGCCATGCGAGCACTTTTATCATCGGAAAATATCTCGCTGGATGTGACACGCTTGCCCAAACCATCGGCAACTATCATTCCAGACGAACCTGAAACTTTTATCGACCCATCATCGGTAACTAAAAAAGCCCCTGAAAGCTCAAGATTCTTTATTAAACACTTGGCAAAAGCAACACTTTTAACATCAACTTTAACCGAATATTTAGTTGCCGAGACACCTGAAACATCAACGAAAGTCTCGCCATAGACAAGCGGCGATAAAGATACTACTAAACTTGCAAGTAAATGCTTCATAAATTGGAATAAATTATATCAAATCAATTAAGCTTAGTCCACACGGTACGCCCACTTTCGCCCAAAGAGGAAATGGGGCTCACCCCTATCCTAACTTGCTTAGTTTGCCAACTCTCACCCAATATTGACTCTGGGAAAGTACAGTTAAGTGATGCATCATCGTGCGATTCTGCCAAATAAAAGCCACTGGAAAGAAAGTACTTTCGCGCAATAATCGCACCATTAACTTCTACCAACACTTCATAACTCGTCGCTCTTACCCCACTATTGCACTTTAATAAATGAGGCCAGCGTATCGTATAAACCATTCCACCTTTGCCATCATATCCACGAGTTATGCTAATTACAACATCATCCCAAAATTGCGGAACAATAATTGGGTCTGCAACCTTCTCATTACCCAGCGAGATCACCCACGGCTCATCGACCTCTTCCACATAGACCAAACTCCTTTTTAATTTCGATGCTTGACTAAAATCAAGACGCATTACCTTCATCTCGTTAGAGTATACCTTAACTAATACTCCTTGCGCTGAAGAATTAAAATTGACTTTGGACGGCATCACATATTGCTCGGATACCGATATTCCATTCATTGAGCCCACATTGATGCATTTTGACGCTATAGGAAACACACATCGATCGCTCGTAAGCGCAAACTTGCCTGCACCGTAAAACGTCGGTTTAGTTGCCATCCCCATAGGATTTGCATATTGAGCAACAAATTCAAAGCCATTGACTGCAATCTCCATCCGATTGGTCGCAAGGTAAAATTGGATATCCGTACCTACGAGCGCTTTTTTGACTACCGCATCAAAAACCTCATACTGATTTTTCATCTTGCGCTTGGTCGGATCGCCAATAAAAACGATTGCGTCTACATTCTCCTGAACATAATACTTAAGCGCCTTGGACAATGCCTTGGTAGAATTTGGCCACTCAATTTCAGTATTGGAGATAACCCCAAATTTAGCAACTACCTTTGCATCATCAACCGCTTTAGCAACTACATCAAACTCTGAGCAGCCCGACAATACCAAAGCCACTACTACAATTAATAACCGCATTATTCCAAATTTAGCCAATTAGCGAAATAATCTTCTTAAAGGGCAAAAGTCGACTATCGACTTCAAGCGCACGATGATTTTTAAGCAAATCCTCAGCAACTGATTGCATAGCTGGGAATGCTGCCCGCGTAAGTTGATTGGCGTAAATTACGATATTTACTCCATGCATTGCCAATTCATTTTCGGTAATTGTATTAAAGGATGTCGGCACAACCACGATTGGAGTTAGTTTATCCTCAGCACGGAATTTGTCGCAAAACTCAAGAATCTCGGCTGGATCTTTCTTGCGTGAGTGAATCATAATCCCATCTGCCCCTGCTTTTACATAAGCGTGACAACGCTTAAGCGCATCCTCCATCCCGCGCTCCAAAATTAAGGATTCGCAACGCGCGATAATCATAAAGTCCTTAGTACGAAGCGCATTCTTGCCCGCAGTTATTTTAGCTGAAAAGTTTTCAATTGTATCTTGCGTTTGCTCTACTTCCGTGCCAAAAAGCGAATTCTTTTTAAGCCCAGTTTTATCCTCAATAATTACTGCCGACACCCCAATTCGCTCCAATGTGCGAACATTGTACACAAAGTGCTCAGTAAGCCCACCTGTATCGCCATCAAGAATAATGGGCTTGGTGGTCACCTCCATAATATCATCAATCGTCCTAAGACGCGAGGACATATCAACAAGCTCAATATCGGGCTTGCCTTTCGCAGTTGAATCGCAAAGCGAAGAAACCCACATCGCATCAAACTGGTCAAGCTCTCCATTCTCACCCCGTACTACCGTCTTTTCGGCAATAAGGCCAGTTAAGCCAGAATGTGCTTCAATGGTCTTGACTACTGGACAAAGCTTAATTAATTCACGTAAACGTTTACGCCGATACTCTGGCATTGCGAGCTTTTCCCGATCAATCTCATCAACTTTGTGCGCTTCATCATCCCGCATATATGGAATATCGACAATCTTGCCTCCATACGCGTTAAGTTGCTTGGCAACACTTTCACGAATTGCATGTTCCGGTGCATCTAAACTCGCCCAATTGTCTCCATGAACAATATAATCAGGTTTTAATCGCTCAATCACATCCTTATAAAGCATATCCTCTTGAACGACTACGTCCTTAACTCCCTTAATTGCTTTAACTGCCGCAATGCGCTCTTCAATTGTCGCTACCGGAAAACGATTGTAACGAATTGCTGCCTTATCCGAAAGAACCCCAACTGTAAGCTCACCAAGCTTGCAAGCTTCATTGATAATGTTGAGATGCCCCTTGTGAATAGATGCCGTGCAAAAGCAGGTATAAACTTTAGCCATTGTATACGACCTTAATATTGTTTACATTAAGTGCTTCTTTCAAGACCTTAAAAAACTCCTCAATATCTGGCGCATCAATTGCTCCTAATGCGCAAAGCCGAAAAGTATGCGCCGAGCCCACCTTGCCAGGAT
>JAZRVL010000041.1:0-72059 GCA_045599105.1 Kiritimatiellia bacterium | reverse complement strand
ACCTGGAAAGTTTATGAACAGGCAGCGGTTACAGAGGTGTGCCGAATCTGGCACGCCTCGTATCTGTTCTTGTTCGGGCTTTCCAGGGCCTTATGTTGGACAGTTCGAGGCGTGTCTTTTTTGAAAGAAGGAAATGAAATGAAACTCAAAGCTCTTGTTACGATTATCTCTACTGGTTTCTTGGCCGTTCTTTGCGGTCAGACGTTCGGAAGTGATATAACCATCAGTCCTGAGACAGGGTTCAGCGTGATGCCGTCAACCCCCGCTGATCGGCAAAAGATCAAGACCGTAAAGGTTCTTGATGGCGTGACCGAATTCCCGGCAGGCGCGTTTGCTGACTGCGGCGGTCTGCGCGAGGTCGAGGTTCCCGATACGGTCAAGTACGTCGGGGAGTACGCATTCTTCGGCTGCACGAACCTTGAGCGGCTTGTGGTGGGCACCGGGGTCAAGGCGTTCTCCGAATACGGCCCGATCTTCGGCTACGTGGAGGAGTGGGAGGAGAAGGGCGAATGGCGTCACCGCGAGGTGCCCGGCTTGCCCAATCTCCGTGAACTGGTGCTGGGCAGCCCCGAACTGGTCGAGGCGTTCATTTACGGGTACTGGGACGAGGACGAGCAGCGCGAGTACTTCGCCTTTCCGAACGTGACGAACGTTGTGCTGAACGGACGCTTCGAGGAACTGCCGGGCGGCTGGCTGGGCTGCTTCCCGTCTCTAGAGCATGTGACCCTGCCGGAGGCGATGACTGAGATTCCCTCGTTTGCGTTCCATGGGTGCGTTCGTCTTCGCGAGGTCGAGGTTCCCGATACGGTCAAGTACGTCGGGGAGTACGCATTCTTCGGCTGCACGAACTTGGAGCGGCTTGTGGTGGGCACCGGGGTCAAGGCGTTCTCCGAATACGGCCCGATCTTCGGCTACGTGGAGGAGTGGGAGGAGAAGGGCGAATGGCGTCACCGCGAGGTGCCGGGGCTGCCCGCGCTTGAATACCTTGAAATTCATAGCCAAGCGATTGTTGATGCAATCTATGGCGATTTTAATGCCGTTGAAGAGGTAGTTGTCGGCGATGAGATTACATGGTTGCCTGAATACTTCTGGTATCAGTTCCCGAACTTAAAGCGGTTCACCGCTCCATCAGGGCTTGGGCCGGTTGTGGGCGAGGGTCAGGCGTTCGTCAATGGGAGGACTTGGTGCTATGAAATTGTAGGCAACGAGATCAGGATATACAACGACGGCCAGACGGCGGTCTTCCCGGACGGCGGTGATGTTGTTGTCCCTGATGAGATTGAAGGGCTTCCCGTGACCATGATTGGTTGGGGTGCGTTTATGTATTGCTATAACACGCACGTGATAATCGGTGAAGGAGTTGCCTCAATCGATCCGGGCGCGTTTATGTATATGGGGAGTGGTACGTCGATCACCGTTGACGAAAACAACTCATGTTATGCGGTTGTGGATGGCGTATTGTACGACAAGCAGCTCACGCATGTGTACCGCTGTATGGACGGTGTGGAAGCGGTGGTTTTGCCTTCAACGGTGAGAACGTTCTCGCCTTCTGCATTCCAAGAGTGTAGGGATCTGAGGTCGGTTGTAATTCCTGAAGGTGTTGTTGGTTTTAATTGTGATCAGCTCTTCTATTATTCCGGTCTCGAATCAGTATCGCTGCCGAACACATTGACGGAATTGGGCTTCGGCGCGTTTATGGTTTGCAAGAATCTCGTTGGTATTACATTGCCCGATTCTCTGAAAACAATCAACGGTCAGGCGTTTTATCATTGTGACAATCTCGGCGGAATTGTAATACCAGACAGCGTGACGGACGTGGATGTCAGTGCGTTTAGTTGTTGTTACAATCTTACAAACGTTGTCATGGGGGCGTCGGTCGAACGCATTAACACTTCTGCGTTTTCGAGCTGCACCAATTTGCAGACAATCACATTTACTGGTAATGCCCCGTGGGTCAGCCCGTACAGCACGTTCAAAAACGTTCCCTCAAATTGCGTTGTGTATGTCAATCGCGGTTCGACGGGTTGGGGCGTTGAGATTCCAGGTACGTGGAACGGGATGAAGATTGAATGGGCGGACGCGCAGGGTGATCCGATTCCAGATATTGGCAACACCCCGACTTCAGAGCAAATTCAATCCGCCCTACAGGGATCGGAAGATGAGTCGCTTAAAATCAATGTCACTGATGCGGCGACATACAATGCCTATCGCGACTGGGCCTTGAAGATTGGCGCGACAGAAGTCAAGGCGTCACCCAATGCATGGGTCAGCTTCGCGACGGACAGCGCGGCACTTTTGGCGAAGATGCCGACGGACGATGATCTGAAGGTCGAGGAATTCAAGCCGTCAACAACAGCTGGGTCGTTCGATTTCACGGTCAGCGTCAAGGACGTTACGATTGGCGACAAGGCCAGCGAGGACAACTTGAAGAAACTCTTCGGGCTTGAAGGTGCCGAGTCGCTCGATTCCGTCGCGTTCTCGTCCGAGAATGTTTCGCTCGATTTCGAGGAACCGCAAGACGGCAAGTTGAAATTCACAGCGACACCGGCGGTTGATAACGCCAAGTCGTTCTTCATGAAAGTGAAGGTCAAGTAAGTATTTCAATCTGCAAGGCGTCGCAGATGGCGTGAGTGCTGTACTTTTTGTAGGAGTGTTCGTTTCATAGTAGTCCTTTCGTTTGAGGAGCTACGGATTATATCACCGTGATCAACCGCGCCTCTCCCCAAGCATGTTTTTCGAGGCCCGATGCCTTCCAGTCCCGAAAAACCGAAAAATCAAAATTCTCTTCAGAAGCGGTTGAATAACATGATAGATAAATGATATACCACTGGCATTCGAGCGCACACGAGGGAACCTTGGGGTATTACATCATTTCAGCAAATGGTGTGAAGCGCGAAAAGGTGCAACAGATGGAGATTCGGATGGATGCTGACGAGAATGACATTGCTTCGCAACTTTATAAGATCGCACTCAAAGATCCTGGCATCAAGTATCGTTATGAGATCAGCTCAACTACGAATGGCGTTGTGACATGGAAGCATGCGCAGAAGTAGTAAGCATTAATGTAGCCAATTCGGGCGTTAAGACAACGGATGCATGGCGGTCTGTAAATACAAAGGTGTGATTTCTTGCGGGACACTTCGTCTTTACAGATCGCCGCAGTATTGAAGCAAGGCCTGTGCTGAATCGGTTGATTCTCCAATGTGGGTGTTTTGCGCGTTTCGTTGCGGTTCGTCGCCACTTTGCACGGGATTATGATATACTACCGCATAGCAAAGCATAGGTACGAAATCGTGATTGGAGAAAAAGGGTTCGCGGTATTGAAAACTGGTTGTCTCGCAAGCCATCAGGGAGTTGGACTTATCGCTTGCTCTTGATAAGCAAGATGGTGTTTGATATAATTCGGTGAAACGAAGTAATCTTCGTATGATTTAAGGAGGAAATTATGGAACTCAAAGGATCTAAAACCGAAAAGAACTTGATGGCGGCTTTTGCGGGCGAATCGCAGGCGCGTAATAAGTACGACTATTTTGCCTCCAAAGCGAAGAAAGATGGCTTTGAGCAAATTGCAGCGATCTTCCAAGAAACGGCACTCAACGAAAAAGAGCACGCCAAGATGTGGTTTAAGCTTTTTGCCGGCATTGGCTCGACGAGCGAGAACCTCCTTGCGGCAGCAGCGGGTGAACACGAAGAGTGGACCGATATGTACAAGCGCATGGCCGAGGAGGCGGAGGCTGAGGGCTTCACGGATATTGCGCTTAAGTTCCGCAAAGTCGCCGAGGTTGAGGCGCATCACGAGGAGCGTTATCGCAAACTTGCCAAAAACATTGAAACGGGCGAGATTTGGGTCCGTATTGGCGAGAACAAGTGGCAGTGCCGCAACTGCGGGGCTATTGTCGAGGGCAAAGAAGCTCCCGAAAAGTGCCCAGTTTGCGACCATCCACGCGCTTATTTCCAGCTCCAGGCCGATAATTTCTAATAACGGCTTACTACCGTGCTGTGGAAGATGTGTTTTGTGTTGGGTGTAGTATGTTTTATTGGCGTGTTCGTTGCGGGTTGTTGCCCCGCTGAGCCTATTTCGAACGAAGTCGAGGTGAAGTGTCATAACGGCGTGTTTGTTGGCGAACGCGATGCTGAAACTCAAATTGTCTCGTTTAAAGGGATTGCCTACGCCAAGCCGCCAATCGGAGAACTGCGCTGGAAGGCGCCAGTAGCGGCGGATGCGAACAGTGCTCGCAAGGAGGCGAAGAAGTTTGGGTTTTCGGCCATTCAGAGCATCGACAAGGGCGAGGCGGCATCAAAGCGCGAAAAGAGCGAAGATTGTCTGACGCTCAATATTTGGACGGCCGATTTGGCTAAGAAGGGCCGTCCAGTGATGGTCTTTATTCACGGTGGCTCGTATGGTTGGGGCGGCTCGTCCGATCCGCTGTACGATGGACTTCCGTTCGTCGTTGAAAACCCCGATATTGTCTTGGTAACAATGAACTATCGTGTCAACTTCATGGGGTTTATCGACTTTGCAAAGGTGCCAGGAGGGGAGGCGTTTCCCGACGCGCCGATACTGGGACTACTTGACCAGCAAATGGCTCTTCGGTGGGTACAGGAGAATATTGCGGGCTTTGGTGGAGATCCTAAGAATGTGACAATCTTTGGTGAATCGGCGGGCGGTGGTAGTGTGAGTTGTCATCTGGTTATGCCAAGCTCGAAGGGGCTTTTCCATCGTGCTATCGTCATGTCCGGTGCACTGGATCTTACTTGCTCTCAGAAGATGTTGGACAGCCGCGATCAAGCGCAGTTGCTCCTCAAGGCGGCGGGTAAATGCGATATGGCGGGTTTGATGGCGCTTTCCGAGCAGGAGCTATTGAAGATTATGTTTGCCGATTGCGAAAAGGAGAGCTTGGAGGGCGTGGACAGCCGAGTTTCCGATTTGAACAATTGGCCGATGCGCGGCGGACGAAGTCCAATTCCGGAGAATCCATTTCAAGCGCTTAAGGATGGCGCATCAAAGGATGTTGACGTGATGATTGGTACGGTCGCCGACGAAATGCGCTATTGGGCCTATCTCCAAGTCGACGATGGCCAACCTGATAATCCACTTGCTGGTTACCGCGCATGGCTTGACGAAAAGGTAAAGTCGACGAAGGAGTCGTACGGGCCGTACGCTGACGATGTTGATGCGTTTCTCAAGATTGCACCGCGCGAGCGAGACGCGATGGATGCGAAGTATCCGAATATCTGGCGCGATACCGAGCTACTTACCGAGCTTTGGTTTCGTTTGGGCTCGATTCGCATGGCCGAAGACCACGCAAATGCGCCGGGAACGGGCAAGACCTACATGTATCTATTTGAGAAAGGCCTTGAGAATGCGGATTATCCGTGGATGAAAGCCGCCCACGCTTGCGAGTTGCAGTATTGCTTTTACAATTTGAAAGATACAGGCGACGGGCCCATCAAGCCAACTCTCGCACGGAAGTTCTCGCGGGCGTTTGCATCTTTTGCTCGCACGGGTGATCCGAGCATAGAGGGAGTCGCTTGGCCGCAGTATGACGCGGTGCGCCGTCAGACGATGGTTTACGGGGACGACTTATCAACGAGGGTCGTCTCTGATCCCAAGGGCGAACAGCGCAAGATTCTTCAGCCGCATTTCATGGACTATTGGAGAAGCAAAAATGAATAAAATCAAAGTAACTGTTATTATCGCGCTAATTGCAATGGGGGTGATGGCGAGCGCGGAGCGAAAGTTTTCGCGCGAGGAGCTATCGTATATGCCAGCGACGATGCAGCTTGAGCTATTCAAGGCGGGGGTAATCACACCATCGGACGTCTTGGAGGCACAGATTTCGCGAGTGAAGGAATTTAATAGCAAAGTGAACGCCATTACCTTCGACAACTTCGCCGAGGCGCGAAAACTCGCGAAGGAGGCGGAAGCGCGTTATCGTAATGGCACGGCGCGGCGATTGGAGGGCGTGACAGTCGGCATCAAGGACGACTGCAGTGTCAAGGGCTGGCGGACGGACTCGGGGTCGCTCATTCTAAAGGACAAGGAGCCCTCCGACCATGATGATGATTTTGTCGCTCGGCTTCGTGCGGAAGGGGCGATTTTCATTTTTCAGACGACGGTGCCAGAGTTCTGTGCGAGTTGTATGACGTGGAGCCGGCTTTATGGCGTAACGCGCAATCCATGGAACTTACCCTACGGCACGGGCGGTTCGTCGGGCGGAAGCGCCGCGTCGCTCGCGTCGGGTTTTTGCACGCTTGCGACAGGTTCGGATATGGGAGGGTCAATTCGCATTCCTGCATCAATGTGCGGCGTCTACGGCTTCAAACCGCCGTTTGGGCGTGTGCCGTGCTGCGAAAGTACGTATATGAGTAATGGCCCGCTTGCACGCACCTTTGGCGATATGGTGCTCATGCAAGATATTATGTGCGGTCCGAGCGATACCGTATATAACTCACTTCGTCCAAAACTCGACTATCCAGCCGACTATGCGCCAATCAAAGCAAAGAAGGTGGCGGTCGCGTATATGGAGGACTGGGTGATGGGCGGATGCGACGTCGATGTCGTCAAAGCAATGGACGAGACGGTAAAGCTCCTTGAGTGCGCGGGAGTGGAGGTCGTCAAGGTGGAACTCGGCTGGAAGTCGCGCGAGATTATGCTAACTTATATTGCTGGAATCATGACGGACGATGTCTACGCTATCGTTCCAGTCTATCAGCAGTTTCGCGAACTCATCTGCCCCTACTTGAGTGCGTTTTGCGATCATGCGGACAAGACAGGGCCGCAGGCGGTCATAGCGGCGCATGAGCTTCAAAGCAAGCTTCACACCGAGCTACAGGATGAAGTCTTTCGCAAGGGCTGCCTTGCGCTTATTATGCCGACACTCTTAACAGCGCACGTGCCAGCCGATATTGAATCAACACCGGACAAGCTCGCGGATGTGAACGGTAAGCCGTATAATGGGATTGACTTTTGCTTGACGCCACCGTTCAATCTGCTAAACAACTATCCGGTTGTATCCGTGCCAGTTGCGTTTTCGAGTCGCAATGTGCCACTTGGTGTACAGGTCGTCGGTAATACCTACGACGATTTGACGGCGATGCGCGTTGCAGCGGCGCTTTCGAAGCTCGTCAAGCCGAACTTTCGCGATGGATGCTTTCCTGATTTCCGAAATGTGAAATGAATCTTGTAATGCGACATTGGCGCGGTCCTGCCGACTGCCGCCGAAGCCGTCGCATGGGCGAACGAGCTGATTGGTTTAAGCCATAGTTGACTTATCGCGGAAGAAAACGTATAATTCAGAACAATATTTGTGTTATAGGCACAGGAGTAGGAGAAATTATGAAAAAACAATTCGCAGTTGTTGTATTTTCGCTCATCGCAAGCTGGGCTTTTGGTGGAATAGAAACCATCACTTACACTTTGCCCGCTGACTATTCCACGGCGAAGATTGTCCCGAGCGGTTATGATGGATACGTGGCCATTGACTGCGCGGGGCTGGAGGCGATTCCCGAGCCAGCTGGAGCGCCGGAGCTTTTGACGACCGTTGTGCGCATCGACGCTCCAAAAAATGCGAAACTCCTGAAAGTAACCTATGAGGCGGAGTGGGTTACGCTGGGCGAGGATATCAAGCTCGTGCCAATCCAGCCGTTGGTGGTGTGCGATGAGCCCCAAGAAATCCCGTTCGCCGAGCCAAATCCCGACTTGTACGCATCCTATCCCGAATCGCCGATTGCCGCTTTCGGCATCCAGCGTATGGCCGGCAAGGCCTTCGTGCCCGTCCGCGTAATCCCGTTCCGCTACACGAACGGAAAACTCGAAGCGGCGAAGAAGTTTGTGGTAAAAGTCGAATTCGAGCTTCCGCCGCCGCTGATGAGCAATATGTCGTTGAACCCTGCTCATGAAGTGACGGCAGGGGAGGAGTATGTTAAGACCGATCCCAATCAGCCCGACTATATTCTTATCGCGCCGAAGAACTACTTCAATCTTTGGAAGTGGTATGTTGACGAGCGCCAAAAGGACCATCCCGAAAAGGTGATGCTCGCAAAGAACTTTGCGGATATTCTCAACGATTTCCCAGTCAACACGGATGACGACACGAAGGGCTATTACGCGCGTAACGACGCCGAGCGACTCCACGCCTATATTCGGCAGGAAGCGAAAAAAGGCACGCACTACTTCGTGCTCGCGGGTTCTTGGTACGATGCGCATGGATGCCCGGAATGGGGCAGTGTAACGACCATCAAGAAGGAGCTTACCGTTACGACACCCGAAGCGCAGTATCGGACGAATGCCGACTGGGGTATTCCTGGTGTTTACACGATTCCGCGTAACGATATGGGTTCGTGGTTCGAGGCTGCTTTCAAGCCGGTTCCAACCGATGTTTTCTATGCCTGTTGTGACTTGCCCAAGGGCGCGAAGTATCCCTGGGACTACGGTAGTTTCGATAATGCCGATGCCAAAGGCGACGACATTTACTGCAACGAACCCGATGACCGTATCGACCTGATGCCCGATGTCGTCGTCTCCCGTATTGGATTTATCTGCGGACTCGATTGGCGTGACGATCGCTACAACTGGACGATGGAAAAACTCGTCAAAGCGTATCTCGCGAAGGTGCGTCGCGTCGAGGCGAAGGATTTTCCGGGACGCAATCGTTTCGCGGGTGGCTCGTTTAAGTTCACGCAGGAGCGGAGCATTTCGGATGGCGAGACGATTCGCGACGAAATGGAGTTTTACGCGGGGCAGAACAACTACTTTGACAAGAATGCGACCTCAACTTGGATGGATTGCGACTACGTCGTCTCGCTGCTCTTGAAAGACTGGTATACGCGCTATTTCCCAGCCGTCAAGACGGAACACATCTCCTCGTATCTCACGCCTCCGGGAGAGACGAGTTTCGACTCGGCAGTAAAGCATCTTCATGAGCAGGACTGGGAAGTCTCGATGGCGGCTTCTCACGGTTCGCAGGGCGGCAGCGCGAGTATGGTTTACATTAACGAGTACGCCCAGAAGATGAAGGGCATTTCGAAGGTCTTTCTCGCGTACTATCCCTGCCTTATGAGCTATCCCGATTGGACGCCGAATCAGAACAAGAGCGGCACCCACAAGATTTCGCACAACATGTCGATGATCGAAAACCCCGATGGCGGCGCGGCATTTGCCTGCGGCAATACGCGTTCGAGCTGGGGCGGAGGCCTTATTCGCCGTGATGCCTCGCATGGCGATGGTCTCGGTATGAAGTTGGGCGGCTATTTCGTGAAGGCGTATGTGCGCGACCACCTGAATCCCGGCGATGCGTGGCTCAAGATGATTCAGAGCTATTCGACCGGCAATATCGGTTGGTCGACTGGACGCTGGATTCTTATTGAAGATATGGCGATGGGCGACCCGATGCTTGAGACGCACGGACCTGAGAATTATACATGGACGGGCGCTACTTCCGGGACGGATGTCTGGAATCTTTCGGCGGCGAACTGGAGCCATATTGACGAGCATTCCGGAGAGACGATTGCGGGTAAGTACGATCATGCGGGAAAGGCGACGATTATTACGGAGGGCGATCTCTCGCTTACGGTGTCGGATACGTTGGGCGCGATTAAATTGGTTGTTGATCAGCCGGAGGGGGCGACTTTCAAGTTGACGGGCGAAGGGGCGGTGCGAGTCGCGACAAATATGATTGTTAGCAATGGTAATGTTACTTTTGGCGTTGGCGGCGGCGTAGGTCATGAGGGTATTGAGTTCGTAAACGGCAAGGGCAATATCCGCTTCGAGGGCGATGAGAAGTTCTATCTTGCGAAGATCAAGAACGGTGGCACGGTGACATTTGCGGGTTCAAACGGACTTCTTGATCTTAGGAATTTCTACTATTCCTTTATCCAAAATGACGATAATACGATTACTACAGATCGAGTTAACGAAAAGACCATCGACATTACAGGTATTGCGTTCGATGGTTCAGGTACGGGCAATACCATCCGTAGTGACGATCCAGGGGTCTTAACCGCGTATCTCCCCACGACGATTGAGAATCATCATGTTCGGTTTGAAACCTATAATGGATTTGAGGGCGCAAAGGCGGCGGAGAAGACGCTGGAGATTGTAAATGGCGGGCTTACGATTTCCACGAACCCGAATTATGGACTGGCGGAGAACAAGTGTTTTGAAGCGATTGATATTCCGCTTACTTTGAATAATTCTACCTTTAATGTCGAGCGCGTTACCACCTTTACCTTCGGGCGCAACGCAGATTCGGAGCAAGAGATTACGGTTCAGGGAACTTCGGCAATTACTTCGACTTCCAATGGGCATATCGGCCTTTATGGAACAACAACGGTTAATCTTACCGAGGGCTCAGAGTTGACGATTTCCGCTCCGATGGACGACCGTGGGAATGGCAAACTTATCTTTATCGGTTCGGGTTCGCTGGTCGTGGATTCAGCATTATCACTCATAGGCGACGTGGAAATTGGCGATGGAATTACAGTTACCTTTAAGTCGTTGCCTCTTCCCAATGTTACCAAACTAACAATTGGTGATGGTGCGCATATTGTTTTGCCGCGCAGTTCGACGGGCTCTTACCAAATTACCCCGATTATGGGCTCGCGACTTGAGGTTGGAGAGAATGTAACTTTCTACAATGGCTCACTTGAAAACCCAATCCAGAATTGCATTGCCAATACGAATGGTTCGCTGTTTGATCCCTCCAGCGTCTTATCGTGGCTGGGTGGAGGTGAAAACAAATGGAGCGGTAAAACATGGTTTTCGGGGAATACGCAGACAACGTTTATCGACAATAGCGGCGCACTTTTTGCGGATACGACTGGCGGTGGCGTTCCTGTTCAATCGCGAGAGGTTAATGTCGATGGTATGTATGTCGGTAAGTTTATGCAATTTTCGAATACGCAGCCGTATACGCTAACCGGCACTACCGACAATGCGCTATTGGCTTTTGGAACGATGACCGTGGGTGGTGATGCTACCTTTAAGGATCTTGAACTTAGTGTTTCGGGTGGTATTGATTTAATGAGCGGCAAACTTGAAGCGAGTAATCTTAACACGGAAGAAGTTCGTGTTTATGAAGGGGCGACGCTTGGCACTGAAAAGACGGGCTTTACCTTCGATAAGATTCGCTTTATTCGCATCTACTTCCTCAATCACCTTAATAACGAGCCCGACAAGACAAAAGAGCATCGCGTTCGTATGGAGGAAATTTACTTCAACTATAAGGACGAGAATGGTGGGGATCATACGATTCGCGACTATGATATTTCGTCGGCATCGGTTTCCGGCTGTTGGGTGAATACTTCGTCTCTTACTCTTAGTGGGCTTGGCGTTCTCTTCGATGGCGTAGATGCCCATAAGTCCGCGTGCAACAGCGAGAAGCAATATTCGGCCGAACTTGTTGCCAACGCGGAAACGGGCTTGGAGGACATGGCGGCTGGCAAGGTTTATCTGCAAGTCAATCTCAAATACCCCTTGCCGATGCTTACCTCCTTTGGCGTTCACTCATCCCAGCGGACGTTTGCTAATAAGGAAATGACTCATGCCTATCGTCCGACCAGGTTCAGGATTGATGCCTCTTATGATGGCGTTACTTACTATACGATTATGCCCGATTTTGGCAATACGGAGATTGGTGGAGATATGCCTGCGTATTATGGAGGCTGGGTTGGATTCTCCTCTACGGCATTCCCTTGCACATATCAAGGTTCGCATCCATCGGTAATTGATGTGTCTAACGGTGGCTCGCTTATGGCGATGGGCGCGCAGAATGCGACCATTAAGCTTAACGAGGGAGCGATTTTGAAGGCCGTCGACGGCAAGGCGATGGATGCGACGAATGTAGAGGAGTGGAACTTCCCCGAAGCACCGATTAAGGTTGATACGTCCGCGCTTACGCTTTCAACGACTCCACAACCGATTATCGAAAACGCGGCTTGGACGCTTGCCGATATTCGGAAGTTCGAAACGCTTGATCCCTATGCGTCGCTTAGATTGAGTGATGACGGGACCTTGTCGGTCGTTTCGGGCGATAATATGAGCGGACCGTATATGCGGACGCTAAATGGAAACTGCAACTGGGATGACTTCGACTGGGCCGAGGGCTATGGATGGATGTACAATACGGATAATATAGATGAAGACGGCAACGAGGTATTTACGCCGTTTACCAAGAAGTGGAGCGAAAATAAGCTTGATGCCAGCGAGGATGTCTTACTCTTTGCGGAGAAAGCAACCGAGCTTACTCTTGATTGCGATGTTATTTGCTACACTTTTGGCGCGAATACGGCAAGTAACGGCTGCAATAATATTACGATTAAGTCGGACGGCGTTCATACGATTACGGCGGCGACGCTCGACTTCAGCGGCTTTACGTGTGACTTCGTTTACGAGCCCAATTGCGGTTCGGCGCATGTTATCGCCGGTCAATCCCTTAGACTTACTGGAACTGGCACGGGCATTCTTGAGGTTGGCGAAGGGAACACGGTGACCTTGACTCAGCCGTGGCAAGGAACGATTGTCGGCAACGGCAAGGTTATTCTCGATCCGGGCGAAGGGAATGAGTGGACTGATCTTGGTATTCTTAATTGTAATACGACTTCGACGATTACCCTTAACAGCGGATTTATGAAGATTATCGAGGGAACGGAGGTTACGGTTAATCGCATCGTATGCGCCGATGGGGCGAAGTTTATTAACAGTCCAACGAATGAGTCGTGGGTGTTTGAAGGCAAGAACGTTGAGATTCAGTCGGGAGGTGAGCTCGTATTTGAAATCAACGATAGCAATTGGGGCACGCATATTGACTTTACGAAGGTAAGCGGAAACGGCTCGATTGTTTATGAAAACAAGACTGGTAGTGCGTTGACAACGTTGGGGAAGAAGATTCCCGGTACGATGACAGTCGTAATGCGCGATGGCGTTTATAACTTGGTAAGCCCGTCGGACTTGGAAGTTGCGGTTAATGCCGCGAGAATCGTCGTTTCCGAGGGGGCTCAATTTTCGGCGGATTCAGTCGGCAATACCGATGGACAGTATAAGTATTTGCGGATGAAGTTTTATAATCCTCCTGATAAAACGTTGAATATTGTTGAAATCGGGGTGAAAAGAAATAATCAGTTCCAGAACCTTAAAGATTCAACGGTTACGTGCAATAATGGAGGATCTAATCTTGATCTATTGAAGGACGACACTAATCCTTTTTGGCAAATGGTGGAAATGTTTCAATCATACGCAACACTTCCTGGCAATGCGGTAGTTACGATTGCGCTTACATCGCCATTGCCGATGTTCAGCGCGTATTCAATTGGTGCGGCGTATAGTAGCTATTGCCCTACCAGTTGGGATATGGAAGTTTCGGAGGATGACGTAAACTATGTGCTTGTCTCTTCAATAAGTAATACGGCAGCCGGGCAGTGGGGATGGATGGGCGGTGGAAATAGCGGAGCGTTCCGCGCTTCCAAGCCGGCGGATTTGACGATTGCAAAGGGCGGAGCGCTTTCGGCGAAGGGCAATCTTGAAACGATTGTCAAGTTTGAAGATGGCGCAATCATTAAACCGGATGCCAATCAGACAATGACGCTCGTCGGCAACTCCGACCTCATCCTTCCTGAAGAAGGCACGGTAACGATTGATGTCCGTAATCTTACGGTTGGGTCTAACGCGGTGATTGACCTTATCAAGGGTAAGGAATTTACCGAAGCTGATTTGGCGAAGTTTACGGTTCTCGCCGATGGAACTGGGTATCGACTTGTGCTGGGCGACGATGGCTCCTTGAAGCTAACCCGCACCCACTTCGCACCCAAGATTATCGTAAAGTAAGGTAAACTCTTAAAATAGGATACAATTAAGTTTGATGTGTTGTAACGAAGATGTGATTATGCGTTTTTGGGCGTTCTGCGTCGAGCAGTTCAAGTATCGTCATAAGGTTACTGGGGCCTCTGTTGGTGCTTTATTCTCTCAGAATGGCATTTTCAAGTTTCTTGCTGACAACTTTGAGGTTGAACATATTCTCGGTGCGGAACAGATTGTGGATGATATAGATGCAATTCTAAAGCGCAAGGGGGCGGCGATATGACGCTTTACCATGGAGGTTTGGCCGAGATTTCCGCACCGCGCATTCTTCGTGGGGATCGCATTGGCGATTTTGGCATTGGTTTTTATACGACGACAGACCTTGAGCAGGCGAAGCGGTTTGTGCGCCGTAAATGTTCAATTGAGGGAATAAATAAGGGTATTGTATCTGTGTATACGGTGCCAGATGATTTGCTTATGAATGCAGATCTTTCTATCCGGCGTTTTGATGGTCCTACTAAGGAGTGGATTGATTTCGTCTTTGCCAATCGAAAAGTAGCGCTTTATGAACATGGTTTTGATTTAGTATTTGGTCCTGTGGCAAATGATCAAGTATATGCTTCGCTTTCACTTTTTGAAGATGGCCAGATTGGCACGGACGAGCTGATACGTCGTCTTCAAACGAGAAAGTTAGTTGATCAGTTATTGTTTCATACAGAGCGAGCGCTTGGCTTTCTGAAATTTAGTTGCGGTATGGAGGTTTTATGCCGGGAGAGGTAACGCAACAAAACTTGCATTTATTTATTCCGGGAAAAGTTGCGGGTGCAGCAATGCTTCTTGCAAAGGGTCGTGGTCTTTCGCCAGAGAATGCGCTTGTTGCATTTTACAACACGAAGACCTATGGGCTTTTGGAGCGTGAGGATACAAAATACTGGCACTATTCGCCATCTCAACTTTATCAAGTTATGACAGAAAGAGAGTTTTGAATAGCGTGGTGAAGAAAACCGATCAAGTTTACAATTGGCAACAAGAGGGGTGGCCGAAGGCAACGGTGAATCGCGCGGTGTTGCGCGATGAGCTTCGTGAGTTTGCGATCGCGTTTCGTGCGCTAAAAAAGGCGCTCAATAAGCCGCAGGACCTGGAAGTCGTCGCGCGCTCCCTGGCTGACGAGGCGGTGAAGACGAGCGCGATTGAAGGGGTGAATGTCGACGAGAGCGTAGTAATGTCGTCGATCTGCAAGGCGCTTGGCGTTGCTTACGCGCCGAAGGGCTTTACGAAAGATGCGCGGGCCGAGGGCGTGGCGCAGATGATGCTTGCAGTGCGCAAGAAATGGAATGCGCCGATTTCGCCTGCGCTAATCAAGAGCTTTCACAAGGCGCTGACCACTGGCGAGGAGAAACGGATTGCGGTCGGGTTGTTTCGGTCGCATCGTGAACCAATGCGCGTTATTCGTCGTTATGCGGACGGCACGGTAGAAATACGCTTTGAAGCACCGCCCAGCGAGCGAGTGTCCAAGGAGATCGCCGCTTTTGTGAAAATGTGGAAGCGGCCAGTGCAAAATCCAGCGGAGATTGCGCTTAAAGCGGCGATGTTGCATCCCCACTTCGAGTCGATTCATCCGTTTGAGGACGCCAATGGTCGCGTCGGGCGAGCATTAGTTGCGAAGGCCCTTGCCGAAGGACTGGGAGTCGGGCTCATTCTACCGGTTTCGACGATAATCGCCCGACATCGTGTGGCGTATTATGACGAGATCAACGAAGCGTCGCGCTCGCTCGATTGGACCAACTGGGCGGCATTCTTCATTCCCGTACTGACCGAAGTATTGACGTCGTTCCTATCGGCTGCACGCTTTACCAAGGCGAAGCGCGAGTATCTCGTGAAATACGAAGCCAAATTCTCCGAGCGGTCGAAGAAAGTGATTCTTCGAATGTTCGAAGATGGCGAGGCGGGGGTAAAAGCCGGACTTTCGGCGGCGAAGTGGATGCGGATGGCGAAAGTGTCGAAGCCGACGGCAACGCGTGATTTGGAAGAGCTCGTGACGCAAGGGGCAATTGTTTCCGAAGGGTTGGGCGGTCCCGAGACGCGGTATCGTCTCAATACGCCTCTTTGTGAGCCGATTGAGCCATTAAATGAGCCATTAAACGAACGGCTTTTTAAGTTAATCAAGCGGCACTCAGGCGCTCAACTCCTGTATTTGAAGTCGGTTGTTGGCGTGAGCACGGCAACAGTCAAGCGCGCTGTTGCCGTGTTGATTGCCGATGGAAAAATCGAGCATCGCGGTAGCAAAAAGACTGGCGGATATTGGATAAAAGAAAAGTGAGGCAAGCTATGAAAAAGCAATTAACTATTGTACTTGCGTTTATCGCTTCTACGGTTTTTGCCGGAATAGAAACGGTTTCGTATACCTTACCAGAGGTTAAGGCGAAGCTGGTCGAAAGTACCGCTTGGCCAGGCAAGTATATGATTGACGCTGAGGGGCTCCTTCAACCTGATGGCCCCCTCGGCTCGCCGATGCTCCCATATAAGACGCTCACATTCGCCATTCCAGAGGGTTATGACTTTAAGGAAGTGAAAGTCGAAGCTACTTGGGAAATCCTTTCCGAGAAAGTCAAGATATTGCCAGTCCAAAAGCCCGTGCCAGTTTCGGAAAATCCCGAAAAGCCAGAGTACATTGAGTCGACCGCCGAGGCGACATATCCCGAAAGTATTGCTGTTGGGCGGCCGACGAAAATAACTGGACTTGATGTTGTTATTGTAGGCGTAACGCCGTTTAGATATTGCGAAAAGACAGGATTATTGGAGAAGGCCAAAAACCTCAAGCTTTCGGTGGTCTTTGAGACCAAGCCACAATTGATGTCAAGCTTCTCCACCCCCACTACAACTACAACTCCAACTCCAACTACATCCCCCCTCGTCCATCCCGACTATCTTGCCTCCACACTCTCCACACTCGTCAATCCTGACGATGCTGCTCCGAAGGCCGAAGCGCTAATGGCCGCCGCTGCGGGTACGCAAGTCGATTACCTCATGGTCTCGCCGCCCGATTTGTACGATACTTGGAAGTGGTACATCGGCGAGCGTAAGAAAAACCATTCGACGCTTACCTTTGACATTATCAACACCTACGACGCTTACGACACTTATCCGTTCAAGGGCTGGAAGGGCGAAACGCGCGACACCTACGCGAACGCGGCAGAATCGCTTCATGCGTACTTAACTCAATATGCCGCAGGTCACGCACTTAAAAATGTGGTTCTCGGCGGCTCGTGGTATGATGTGACGGCGGACAATAGCGAAGCGCATTACTTGCAAGATGGTACGGAGATTACCCTCGCCAATGCAGTTCCCTCCATTTGTATGGAGTGTCATGGCGGACGCGCTCCGACCGACCTCTTCTACGCCTGCGTGACGCGGGGTGCGGAAAATCCTGACCATCCTTGGGACTACAATGGTGATGGACGCTACATGACGCGAATTCTTGACGCGAGTGGCAAGATTGTTGATCACGAATCCGAGCACTGCAACTTAAGGCCAGACTTTGCGGTTTCGCGCATGACGATGAAGCCAGTGACGGTCAATGGTGTGACGCTGAATCAGTATGAGATTATCACCAACTTCGTCAAGAAGGTGAATCGCGCCGAAGATCCGAAGTTCGTCGGTAACTTCAAGATGGGTCTTACTTCTTCGCCCTTGAACTATACTCCACGCGATTTGACCGATCCGCGCTTAGTGCTTCGTGATGAGCGTGAGTTCTTTGATAATGTTCCGAATATGTACGATCCCAATCATGGATTTGGTTTTCGTGATGATGGGCCTCTTACCCGTCGTCACGCGAAAGAGATTATGGCTCCGCGTCATCCGATTATTGATGCGATTGGGTTCCATGAGCCAGACATCGTTTCGCACAATTCGACGAAGGGCTCTTTCTATGAGGATTTTTACAATTACGATCGGGAAACGGGCTCGAATAACGGACATGGCTGGGCGGGCGGCTCCTCGATGTTCAATTCAACGATGTTTGCCACCAAGCCAGGGCTTACCAAGATTAACGTCGTCGGTATCTCGTGCGAGACGGGATATCCCGATCTTTATGGACGAAACAATGGTAAACTCGTTTTGAATCTCTGCCTTGGTGAAGCGGGGCTTGCGAATATTACGGAGACGGGCGGCTTTATTGCGTCAATGAACAACTCTCGCGTGGGGTTAAGCTACTTCGAAACGGAGGAACTTAACGGCAAGGGACTTTCCAACCGCATGCACTATCACATGTGTGATAATGTGGCGCAGGGTTACTGCGCAGGCGAGGCGTGGCTAAACTCGGTTAGGACTTATCTCAGTAACGGTAATTCCAACTTGCCTGTGGGGCAGAAGAATATCAACGAGGGCGGTCTTTACTGCATGATGATTGAAATGCTGTATGGAGACCCCTTGATTAAGATCGTCGACACCTACGATTATACGTGGAATGGCGGAAACTCCGGCACGTGGGATATGACGAGCAAGAACTGGACGAAGAAAGGCGAGGCGACGGAGTTTTATCACGCCAACAACATTAACTTCGATGTTTCGGGCGATACTTCGATTACGCTTAATCCCAATCAGATTCCGGCTGAGCTTGGGCGCACGACGCTACCCTACGGTGGTATGACGATGAATATTACCCAAGGCAATAGCGATACTTTCTCGCTCGGCGGTACGGGATGGCTCAGACTCATGAAGGATCTCAATATCTCGGGCGGCACACTTGAGATTGGCATTTCGGGCGGTGTAGGTTTGGGCAAAATTAACTTTACCAATACCGGTAATCTCGTTCTTAATAACAACAACGAAGGCGAGAAGTATTATTTCATTAACGGAGTTTCGAATGCAAGAAGCATTGCTTTTCAGGGTGGCGGCGCGATTCTCGATTTGGGAGGAATCGACGATGCGTTGCAAACTCTTGCGTTTGTAGGGCAAGATCCAATTGTCTCAAGCAACAACGTTTTACGAACCAATCAACAAAAGACCAAAGGCGAGCTCGTAAGGTTTTTGCCGCTTTCGCTGACGAATATCGCGCTTACTCTCGAGACCTACGAGGCATTCGAGGGTTTCGCGGGCGAGACCTTGGCAACGCTCGATAATTCAGTTTTAACCTTCCGTCAGAACCGCTGGCGGGGAGCGAAGGACAATAACGGCAATAATTATTCTGAGCGCATAAGCGAGAAGAAGCTGGTGATGACCGATTCGACGCTTGCCGTGGATGCGACAGAAGACTTTTATCTTGATAAGTCGACATTGGAGATGAGCGGGAATTGCGGATTCTTGACGACGAATAATGGTCGGTTCAACTTGATTGGCACGACGACCGTTCAGCTCGCCGAGGGCGCGGTCTGTCGCTTGGATGCGGTATTTAACGCAGGAACTGATGGCAAGCTCGTCTTTACGGGTTCAGGACGCGTGATTGTGGGTAACGCGGATGGTCTTGACGGGACGATTCGCATTGATGAAGGCGTAACCTTGGAAATGGAGAAGCTGCCGCTTTCCAATCTTGAGCGCCTTGAATTTGCGAATGGAACGACGATTGTCTTGCCTTATGAGGACGGTAACTTCTATCAAGTGGTGCCGATTGCGAGCGCGATGGTGGTGGAGGGTGAGTTTGTGGTTAAGGTGAAAGCGCAAGATGAAGGCGAGATTATTGCGGAATACACTCAAACCGGTACGATCTTCCAGTCGGGCACGCTTCTCGAATGGGTGAGCGCGGATGAAGTGTGGACCTCGGAAAAGACCTTTAAGCCGTGGCGTAAGAATGGTCAACCGGCCGCCTTTGATTCATCTGAACGGGTATACTTCCCTGATATCACAGGCAACGAAGCGACGGTGCAGCTTGCAACTTCGATTGTAAGTCCATTTACATGCTTTGCGAACTCAACGACGCATTATACATTCAAGCGTTCGCAAACCGCACTTGATGCAACCCTTACTTTCGATTCGCTCGTGATCGGCGGTTGGACGCACTTTGAGCTCCCGCTTACCTTTACTACGCGGCTTTATGTTTCAGGCGGCGACTTTGAGGGCGATGAAATTATCTCGCCCATCGTGGAGGTCGCATCAGGTGGCGTCTTTGAAGCAGAGGCCTTGCGAGGAGATGGGGATAATCAAAGCGAAGTTACGATAGGCGATGGCGGCGAGTTCACTTTGCAGGGCGCGCACAAGATGAAGCTTATCTTGGAGAAGGGCGCTTACCTTAAAGCGGAAGATGGAAAGTACCTTGATTGGAACGGGACGACCGAAATTATTTGGCCGGAAGACGGCTCCAAGGTGAAGATCGACGTTTCCGAGTGGACACCAAGTGAAACGCCGCAAGTGGTTATTAATGGGACGGGCCATTATTGGAATATGCAAGATTTGCGCAAGCTGGAAGTCGATGGCAGCACTTGCTCGCTCGCAGTCGTCAACGGTGCACTTTGTCTCGTGAAGCGCGATGGCATTGCCTCGCCTTATACGATGAGCGTTAATGTGACGAAGCT
This sequence comes from Kiritimatiellia bacterium, assembly GCA_045599105.1. Taxonomy (GTDB): domain Bacteria; phylum Verrucomicrobiota; class Kiritimatiellia; order RFP12; family UBA1067; genus UBA1067. The sequence continues at coordinate 51,758 of JAZRVL010000041.1, read as the reverse complement.
TAACTGGGACGACGCCGCGTGGTCGGGGAATGGGACGGCGTTCCCGAAGAAGTGGAGCGAAAGCTTTCTTGATTGGACGGCAGATGGTGTAATTACGGTTGCCCAAGATGGTGCCGAATTAACTTTGGATGCGGCGGCGCACTTCGATACCCTTACCTTCGTCCCAGCGGATGAATCGGTTAAGAATTTTACACTCACCATTACCGAGAACGGTGAGCTTAATGTTAGCGAGCTTCACTTCGAGGGCTTCGAGAGCGTAAACGTAAACAATCTTGAAATTGAAGGCGGCGAGCTTTATCCCGCAACCGAGATGCGCCTTAGCGGTGCTTCGAGCGGCGTCTTGAGAAGCGGTGGCAATGATACGGTCTATATCTACGAGCCGTCGGAGAAGTGGGCGCTCGGAGAGGGTGCGCAGGGCTTCCTCTATCTCGCAATCACTGATCGCGTCAAGGCCTCGCGCCAGAAGGTGCTTACGATTAGCGAAGATTCCATGTGGCCGATTGGCGGATTGGATGTGCAGGCGTTTCAGCCAACTGAAGGAGGGCGGACGGAAGGATTCTTCCTTGCGCGCGAAGGAACTTTTGTCTACCTCGTTCCGCCAGAAATCCACGCGACTGTACCAGCCGGAGAAACGGATTGGACGGAGCTTACTTGGCTCGCGTACGATGATAGCGAAGTTACGATTGAAAACTGGCGCGACGTCTATGCGGCGCGACTTGAAGCAGCGGTAGATGGAGCGACAGTCGTTGTCGATGCTTCACCAACGACGCAACTTACTATTGGACCGGTCAGCGGTTTGGCGACACAAGCCGTTATTTTAAAAGCGAATAGTAACGCTTCGGCTAAGTTGCCGATTGAATGGACGCTGAATGGTCCTGCAACTGTTCAGGGCGACATTCTCCCGACCTTTGAATATGTTACGGGCTTAGGGACATTGTCGATCGATACGGGAGCTATCACAACTCTTACTCTAAGCAGCAATATTTCGCCAGTTGAAACTGGACATGTTGAAGTTAAAGCTGGCTCAAAGCTCGTCCTCCATCACACAATCTATTACAGTACCACGAATGCAAATTGGAGTGGGCTTACGGGTGATGGCGAAGTGGAAATTGTCGGGGACGGCAATTACCGATTTGTGGTGCCAGTTAAGGCGAAGATGTTTGCGTCCACACTCACGCTCGTCTTGCGGACCGAGCTTGAGATGCAGCTTGATCATAAAACGAATCCAATGGATGTCTCGAATCTTAGCGGCGCGGGTACGATTGGTATCGGAAACATTAATGCTAACAACATCCAGAGCATTGTGGGTACTGATTTTTCACGCGTAACTGCAATGGCTGGACTTCGCGCCGTTCGCACCACTCAAACGCGAGCGAGCGAGTGGAACGGAGCGTTGTGTCCCGCATTTACATTGTTTAGTGCGACGATTGGTGTTAAGTTGGTGGTCGCGGGTAGCGAATCTGCGCCATCGGTTAATCGGCGGCTGATATATTCCGGCACGTCATCGCAGACTTCCGGCGGTCATTCCAACAGCAGTCAGCCGCTGGATATTGAATCTTCGGGCTGCTTGGAGCTCAATGGCTATTGGAATGGAGACATTAACAATAGCGGCTTGTTGATTATGGGACGGAACGCCAGGGTCAACGAAAGCAAAAACTTAACGGGCAATGGATATATTACCACCAATGGTGATGTAATTGACCTTACGACCTATTCGGACGTTGCAAGCAAGTACAGACTTTATTCCGGCACAACTGGCTCAATTAAGTTTAATGTAAGTGCGTTTGATGGTAAGACCGAAATAATGTCGGTTCAAGATGATTTCACTCTTGGCAGTGAGCCATTGACGATGGTCGCAATTGATCCCAATGGAGATCGCCGTTGGAAGGCGGTAACAATGGACGACATTGAAAACGGGAAACTTGTTTGGAAGACGGAGGGTGCAGAAGCCCAGCCGCTCGTCTTTGACCTCAACGCAGGATCGAATAACTTTACGACCCTCGTTGGAGATGCTTATTTAGGCGGCGTTTCGGCAATTACCTTTAATGGCAATGCGAGCGGCGACTCGTCGGTTGCGCTTACCGACCAGTTCCGTCAATTCACAGGCTCGCTGGTGGTTTCGGGCGGAGTTACTTTGACGGGCCTTGCGCCCTCGATTGCGACTCTCGCTTCGAATCCCGTCGGAAAGCTTGTCTTCACCTTGGCCGACGTGGGCATTGCTCAAGATCTCATTCAAATTGCGGATGGTTTCACCTATGAGGCGGATAAGTTCTTTGTCGAAATTGTCGGACCGAACGGCGAGACGAATCCAATGGGCGTATGGACGCAGAGCGGCAATAAACTCATCTACAAAATCGCCTCCATCAACGATGTCACGACCGGGCTTAAGTTCGACCAGGATGTCAACAGCTGGGGTAGTCACGGCATTACCAACCTCGGCAGCTTGAATCTCGATGCGTATACGAAGACGCGCAATGGGTATGGCGTGAAAGCCGAAAAGGCCAATAATAACGCGAATGACGAGCGACGCTTCTACATTGGTCCCAATGATTGGACATTTGCGTGGTGTGCGCGCTTAGGAACGAATCAAAAGGCCATGCACTTTTCGTTAGGCGACAATTCGGCTGGCCTTGCGCTCACGACAGTTGATGCGACTCACGCGGCAATTAGTCGTTGGGGCGGCGGTAATGGCTTTACGTACCTCATTCAAGCCGATGTAATGGCGGCAACAGCGCGCTTCTATTCTTACGCACTTACGTATCGTAAAGGTATTTATACTTTCTATGTGGACGGTCAGAAGGTTGGTGAAGTCAATGAGCTTTCAGGGGCCCAGCCATTGCCTGAACTGGTGAAGTGGCAGTTCTTCAGCGTTTGTGGCGGCGGAGTCGGGGCAAAATCTGCGGATGGCATTCTCGACGATGTGCGCGCTTATGACTATGCATTGCCGCCTGCGGCGATTCAAGCGCTCGCGGATGAATTCCCCGCTTGGCCAGATGCAATTGAGACCGAAGATAATGAAGTTGTTGAGCGCAATGTCAATAGTTTTGGTACGGAAGAGCTCGGCAATGATATTTATCTTTCAGGCAATGGTACGCTCCGCTTAGTCGGCATCGGTGAAGCGCGTCTTTGCCTTATCAAAGATGCGGCGAAGCTCGTCATTACGGATGGTGTGACAGTGCGGGTCGCAATTAGCAATGTCAATCCTGAACCACTTAACGGCCATGAGGTCATTATTGAGCATGGCGGACGACTCGTATTTGAACATGCGGAAAATGTGACCTCGCTTGAAGAGTGCGATCTGCGCAACATTACCGGCGAAGGTACGGTCGAGTTTCGTGCGACAGTAGACGGCAAGTCCATTTATCCGCCTACCAAGTCTTTTGCATCTACGCTTTCATTTTGCAACAACTCGATTGTCTATATCGGGCCAAGTTATAATACTGCGGAAACGCCATTTAAGATTACCAACTTGAGCGGTAGTGGTGCATTCCGCTACGATACGACAAACTCCGGCAATCGGTGGATTGAAGTGACGCAAACGGAGTATACTTCGTTTACGGGCTCTTTCCCGAAGGCGAGCGGCAATCAGCCAGGCCACTTTACGGTTACCGTTACCTCTTTGGAGGAGACGGCCAATTACAGGCAATCGCTCATGCTTGCAATAAGTAATGCGGGAGGGCTTGTTGAAGTGGCAGTGGATGAGAAGGGGTGCGTTGGCTTTGATCGGGACGGTGCAATTGGTGGCGAGTATGGGGCGGAACTTGATGATCGCGGACTTGTCGTTTTTGCGCCACTTTCAAATCAGACAATTAACTTAAACACCTTTACTTTCACGTCGCCAAGCACGAGTAAGATTGCGCTTAATGGTAATGGCACACTCAAAATCAAGCTCAATAGTCGGTATATCCTCGCCACCAATCCAGTTGGTATTATTGACGCAAGTGGAACGGAAGGCGCGACGGGAGTGCTTAAGCTCATTCACGTCGAGGACGGATTTGAGTTCTCGAAGGCGACTTTCCGCGTCGCAGGAGCGTTGCTGGATAAGGAACTTGCAGTTTCCGAGGGCTGGCTTTGCGCGGCGGCGAATGCAAGCGTAGGCGGAACGGCGTGGTCCACGGAGAGCGGTACATGGACGGCGAGCAGCTTCAACAATGGAATTGGCACGACAAGCGGCAGTGCGGTCAGTTTTGACGATGCGGTTTCAACGACAAGCGGTGGGCTGGTGAGCGAGGTTACAGTTACCGTCAATGAAGCGGTTGCTTGCTCTGCGATGAGCTTCAATTCGACTTTGACGTCCTATACATTGACTGGTTCCGGATCGATTGACTGCGCGAAGATTTCGCTCGCCGCAGGAGTAGCGCCAATTACTTTAGGAGGGGTTGCGCTCGCTCAGGATACGATCGAGCTCGTCGTTCCAACTTCAGTTGCAGTCGGGACGCGTATTCTTTCGTGGACTACCCAATACTCGAATACCTTTACGAGCGCATCGCTTGCGGCAGCCGGTCTTACTCTCGAAAAGCGTGAGGACGGCCTTTATGTCGTTGAACAAGCGGCAAACCTTGATGATATTTTCTACCAGTTCAGTACGGAGAATACGACTTACGATGCGACTGTGCTTAAGGTTTCGCCCTCGCCGATGACTATTGCCTGCTCGCTTAAGACGGCGGAAGCAAATACTGAGATTTGGGCTGAGACACTATCGGCTGGTGGAAAAATACGAGTTGGTCTTAAAACTGGCGACTCATCGACCGCAATCAAGTTCTTCATTGATTATGTAGGATCAATGTCGTATCCGTGCGGCGAAATTGAAGTTCCATTTGCGAACAAGCAGACGCACACCTATATTATTACCTTTGATAACACACTTAAGGTTTGGAAGCTTTATGTTGATGGCGTAGATAAGGAAACTTCGGTAGGTAACTCGCAGGCATTCCTTTATAATGGTATTACCTATAAATATTCGCACGCACAAACGGACGATGAAAACGTTTATTTGCAAGATGGCCGAATTTATTCGCGCGTTTTGAACGCCTCGGAGATTAAGGCCTACGTGGAGGAGTTCCCGAAGACACCTTCACTTCGTCGGTCTCCGCGGATCATCGTTAGGTAATATAAAAGGTGAAAAAGATGTTGGTATTGGGTTTGATAATTGCGCTGTGCATCGTGCCTTATATGGCGGATGCTTGCACTGGGATGTACGCTGGCAAGAAGGTGACGACTGACGGGTCTGTGCTCATCGGGCGGACGGTCGACTTCTCGCCGTATAACGCTACGATGTTCCAGCAAATTTGCGAGCCAGGGACTAAAGTGGCGTTTGATGGAACGGTCAACAAGTATCGTTATATCTGCGCTCCGAAGTCAACGAGTCTCAACGCTTGGCGCTACGCTGGAAGCGCCGTAAACGAAAAAGGCGTCATCCTCACCGGCACCATCACTGGCGCGACGAATCCAAAAGCGCTTGAAAAGGATCCATTTGATCCAGTTAAGTCCAATGACAATGACGTCGGTGAGCCCAACCTCCCAGAGTACATGATTGGCAACGCCGCGACCGCTCGCGAGGCGGTGGAACTACTCGCGAAGGCCATCAAGGAGAGGGGGCACGACGGCGCAGAGATCTATATGGTCGCCGACACGAATGAGGCGTGGTACATCGAGGTCTATACGGGCCATCAGTGGGCGGCGGTGAAGATGCCCGAGGATAAGGTCGCCGTCTTCGGCAACCACTTCAACCTGCGTAGCTTTGATCCGAACGATACTGAGAATGTGATGTTCTCGCCGGGACTTGTCTCTCTCGCCGTTGAGAATGGATTTGACGTCTGGACGGACGAAACCAAGACAAAACTCGACCTTTACAAGACCTACGCTGATCCAGGTTCGGTGGAGTCGGGCTACAACAACTTCCGCGCTTGGTATGGACATAAGCGCTTTGAGGATAAGAACCTGCCGGACTATGAGACGGATCTCCTGCCCGAACTCTTCTTCGAGCCGGGCTACAAGATCGCGCCGACCAACATGTTCGAACTGATGCGCTCGCGCTACGAGGATATGTCGGACGAGGAGCTCCCGACGCCGCGCACAAGCTTTCCGATCCGCGTAATCGGTACGGTCAAGCAAGGGAACTGCCACGTCCTCCAACTCGACTGCCGTGAGAATACACCGGAGCGAATGCGCGCAACGCTCTGGTCGTGTCTTGGAAATTGTGAGCATGGCGTATTCCATCCGATTAACGCCTCGCAGGACTACTTGCCAGATGCCTACACCAACGACGTGCAGCAAACATTCGGCTACGACCCGAACCGCGCGGCGGACGCGTTTCGTCGGCTCTCGGCGCTCACCCAGTCAAACCGCGAGTTGTATGGTCCGCGTGTTCGTGCACACTGGCGGGAGGACGAGATGCGACGGGCCGAGGAATGGCCGCAGAAGCTTTCCGCAGCCATCGCATCGGGACAATACGAGGCGCTTTGGGGCTACACCCGCAACGAAGAGGAAAAGTCGTTCGCGGATGCGAAGCGGACGTACGACGAACTTTTGTGGGAAGCTGCGGCGAACAATTGTATTGACGGCGACGGAATTGGCGCGACCGACGGCACGGGGTTTTATGTTGGCAAGAAGGTGTCCGCCGACGGGACGACGATGATCGGGCAGACAATGGACTTTCCGCCGTGTAACGCCGCGCGACGCATGAACCGCTTCGAGCGCGGCGAGAAGATGCACTTCGACGGGACGAAGAACAAGTACGCCTTCATTTGCGCTTCGTTTGTGACGAGTATGAACAAGGGTTTCTACGGCGGCGAGGCAATCAACGAGAAGGGCGTAATGCTCTCAGCGACGGTGAGCGGGCGGACGGACGAACAAGCGCTCGAAGCCGACCCATTTAAACCCATCGAAGAGGGCGGCGTTGGCGAGCAGAATTTCCCAGATTTTCTTGTCGGCAACGCCGCTACCGCCCGCGAGGCCGTGGAGATGCTGGGGGAGAAGATCAAGGCGAACGGACATTCCGGTCCCGAGATCTACATGGTCGCGGATACGAACGAGGCGTGGTACGTCGAGGTGTACACGGGCCACGAGTGGGCGGCCGTGCGGATGCCGGAGGATCAGGTCGCCGTCTTCGGCAACCAGTTCAACATCTGCGAATTCGACACGAACGATACCGAAAACGTGATGTACTCGCCAGGGCTCGTCTCTCTCGCCGTTGAAAACGGGTTCGACGTCTGGAAGGACAAGGGAAATGGCATCATCGATCTCTACGAGACCTATTCGCCGTCCTTGTGGGACTACGCCAACTACCGCACTTTCTGGGGACACAACGCCTGGGCGCCGATGGCGTACCCGTCGAACTCCTATTTGACCGCGACCCACTATGAGCTTTTCTTCACGCCGGAGAAGAAGATCGCGCTTACGGACATTTTCGAGCTGATGCGGACGCGCTACGAGGGCGTGAACTGTCCCGAGGAAGAAGAGGACACCTCGATCCGCGTGATCGGCACGACGAAGCAGGCGAGTAGCCATGTCTTGCAGATGCGCCACGCGCTGCCGGAGGACTACCGCTGCACGCTTTGGGAATGCCTCGCGCAGGCGGAACATTCGACATTTCTTCCGGTCTGTATGGCGATGAAGGAGATTCCGGACGCCTACTCGCGTGACCAGGAGGGGGAGTTCGGCTACGACCCTAAGCGCGCGGCGGATGCGTTCTTGCGGCTCGACACGCTCGCGGAGCTTAAGCGCTTCATCGTCGATACGTACGGCGTTCGCCAAGACGTGCGCCCCTACTACGGCGCGGGCGTTCGCGCTTTTTGGCGCGCGCAGGAGGAGTGGCTCATCGAGGAGTGGCCGAAAATGTTGGAGAAGTGGATGATCCGTGGAAAGTCCGGCTGCACCGAGGCGACGGCGCAGGTCAACTTCAACCAGATTTGGACGCTTGCAGACGCGAAGCGGCTCCACGACGAGCTCGCTTGGTACTGGACCGAGTTCAACTGTGATTTGCGGGATGGAGGAGGCGCGACGGACGTGCCGACCTATCCCTTCGCCTCATCGATTCCAACGAACGCCGAACAGGGCGCATTGTGGACGCGGTGGCATCGCACGGAGTTTGACGCATACATTGAGGAGTTGGCAGGTCCCGTGGCGAAGCGTTCGCCGAAAGTCTTGGAGCTCGTTGAGGAATCGAAGACGGTCTTTGACGGCGTGGAGGACGCCAGTACGCTTGCGGCGGCGAAGGCGACAATGGCGGGCATCGTCCGCGATATCGCCTTATATTGCCAAGGTCCACTCGGCAGCGAGGGCAATCCGTGGGAGAGCGGTGAGTCGGTCGTCGTGTGGACGAACGGCAATAGCACGCTCGTTTTTGAGGGCAGGGGACGAACGGACGATTTTGCGTCTGCGGCTGAACGACCGTGGGCGGAGGTGATGTCCCAAGTTATGGCGGCTCGGGTTGCCGAAACGGTGAGGCTGGGCGCGAACTCACTCAAGGGAATTGTTACGACGTCTCCGGTCAACGGGATAGTATTAAACGATCTTTTCGCCGCAGTCGGCGGACAGGATCCGGCGGGCGCAATTTCACCTGCCGAATTCGAGTGCGTTAAGATCGAGGATGGCAAGGCGTTGCTTGATGTCAGCGTCTACACCACGGACACTATCGAAAACCCGAACTGGTCGGTTGCGACGAATGGTGTTATCACGGTTCCTGCCGAAGGTAAGCAAGGATTTTTCTATCTTATGTCAAAGCCCGCCGCTTCAAGTAAATAGTATTGGACTCTAACTAATTTAACGGAACTTAACCGTCGAGTCGCCTCGCAAATGACACGATACACCCGCGGGGACACACCCCAAAAAAGTCAATAAAATCAGGCATTTGGCGAAAAATCGTGTTAAGATGGTGTTAAGATTTTGTTAATAAAATAACACACAATCGTAACAAAATGAAAACACTTTAATTCGGAAAATTTGCGATAATAGTCTCATTAAACGACAAGGAGGCAATTATGGCAAGAACTCGTAGAATCAAGAAGGAAGGCGACGGACACTATCATATAATGTCCCGTACCAATAACCGCGCATTTCTCTTTACTGGAGGGAAGATTAAGACAGATATGGTCAATATCTTAAAACGTACCGCTATATTCTCAGGCATAAAGCTTGAAGCATATTGTATGATGAATAATCACTTCCATATTGTCTGCTCTATCATAAAGCCAAATGAACCAATATCCGAAGACGAAGTAATAAATCGTATCGCTACCTTGAAAGGTAAGCGCTTTGCGGATGACTTTGTAGATCATCTATCGGAGCTTAAACGCTGTGGCAGTATGGATATGGTGGAAATAGCGTTAAATGTCTGGCGTAGGCGTATGTACGATATAAGTGAATTTACGAAAACCTTCAAAGAATTAGTAAATATCCGCTATAAAAGCGAAATCAAGCATTGTGGTAGTATTTGGAGCGGTAGATTTACTTCAACACTAGTGGAAGGCGGGAAATATCTTGCAACATGCATTCGCTATGTGGAACTCAATCCAGTAAGGGCGGGAATCGTTCGTCGATCGCGAGATTACGAATGGAGCTCGCGAAGCGGGGACGGTCCCTGCGAGAGGTGCGATTTTATTGGGGAGGATGAGAAATGGATGCTGAAAAGGGTAGTGCAAATAGGCGAGGGGAAGATATTTGGAGGATATGAGTTTGTGAAAAGCGAGGCGGAAAGGATGGGAGATAGGTTCAAAGGACGAGCGACGGCAAAACCAGTGGTAGCAAAAGCGTGGGCGACGCACGGGAATTTGCTTGCGAAGAAGGTGCGTGAGAGGGGAGAAAAGCGATGAAAGGCAATAAAGACGGGCGAAAAGGAGGGCGTGTCCCCGCTTGCCATAATTCTCCCTTGCCGTTCGCTCGGTCAACATAGTGGCTCTCACTTTTAACTAAAAGCGGGAGTCATTTTTGGTATTACCGCTCATCAGGAATTTTTGCTATAATACTTTATGTTCTCCGCGAGGGGAGCATATAGGTCACGAACTGGCGAAGTAGATGGGAGTCGAGCCTACGGGTTCGCAAAAGTCCCGCGAAAAGCCCACCCTTGACCGCTTGATGATTTAGCGTCAACGCTACACGACGTTCACTTGAAAACGTAGGAAATTTTCAGTAACCGAACGAAATGTATGCGAAGATGCGCCACCATTGGCGCGTCTTTCATTGCATTCGGTTACAGGTCTCCTACGACCTTCAAGTGAGTGCAATTGAAAGACCGCCTTTTTCTTTTGCCGTCGTGCGACTTAGAGGAACACGATGGAAAAGAACGATCAAATAGTTTCAAAAGATAGGGTGCGTGAGCACGGAGAGGTTTTTACCGCTGCTCGTGAAGTAAACGCGATGCTTGATCTTGTTAAAGACGAGACCGAGAAGATTGAATCTACATTTCTTGAGCCGGCTTGTGGGACTGGTAATTTTCTGGACGAAGTTTTGAGACGAAAGCTTGCTGTTTGCAAGAAACGTTATGGTAAAAGCGCAGCGGATTATGAGAAGTTTTCGTTTTTAGCATGTACGACGCTTTATGGTGTTGATATTATGCCAGACAATGTAGTGCATTGTCGGGAGCGGCTTTTTGAAACGTGGGAAGGGAGTTTTAAAGGGGCGGACGCAGCCGCCCATCGCAGAACCGATTTTCATGACCGTGTGGCAGGGGCGGTAAAAAAGGTCTTTGAAAAGAACATATTGCTCGGCAATGCGCTTTCGATGAAATGTGTTGACGAGAATCAAAAGGATACGGATAAGCCAATAGTTTTTGTTGAGTGGAAGTTTCCGCAAATCGATAAAAGCATTATTACTCGCAAAGAGTATCGCCTTGATATGCTTTTATTAAAGTCGGAAGAGAGAAAGGGAGAGCTTCATGGACAAAAAGGGCGCTTCCGTGCAGATATTCAAATGACACTTGGCTTTGTTGATGAACCTACATCGTATCTAATGGGTGAAACGGATAATGATGGATCAATAATTCTTAAGGAGTATCCGCCAATTGATTACTGGAGGATTGCTAATGAGTGGTAATGTGCATAATCCTGATGTGCTAAGTTGTTTGGCGAACTTGTCTAACGACGAGGTTTTTACGCCGCCTGCGGTAGTCAACCAAATGCTTGATATGCTACCCAAGGAACTCTTTCAAAGTAGCAAAACGACGTTTCTCGATATTGGTTGCAAGAGCGGAGTTTTCTTGCGGGAAATTGCGAAGCGGCTAATTGCGGGACTTGCCGACGAGATGCCCGACCTACAGACCCGCGTCGACCACATTCTCCATAATCAGCTTTACGGTATTGCAACAACGGAGTTGACGTCGCTTGTCTCGCGTAGGACGCTTTATTGTTCAAAGTATCCGAACTGCCGTTATTCGACGAGTCAATTCAAGACGGTCGAAGGCAATATTCGATATCGTAATATCGCGCACACATTCGTCAATGGTCGCTGCAAATGGTGCGGCGCAAGCGAAGACCAATTTGGAGTCGACAAACGAAAAGGACTCGAAACCCATGCCTACGAATTCATCCATACCAATCACCCCGAGGAGATTTTCAATATGAAGTTTGATGTTATTGTAGGTAATCCGCCGTATCAGCTCGCGGATGGGGGGAATGCGGCAAGTGCAACACCGATTTATAATCTGTTTGTGGAGCAGGCAAAGAAATTAAATCCTCGATATTTAATAATGATCATTCCCGCAAGGTGGTATGGAGGAGGAAGAGGTCTTGATGGGTTTCGTGATGCGATGATTAGCGATAATCATATTCGGATTCTTCATGATTTTCTTAATGCTGATGAGTGCTTTGGAAATGGTGTAGAAATAAAGGGTGGTGTTTGTTACTTTCTTTGGAATCGAGATCAAAAGGGTATGTGTAAGGTGTTTACTCATGTTGAAGGAAAAATCACAGAACAGACAGAAAGATTTATGCGTGAGAAAAATAGTGATGTGTTTATTCGCTATGATAAGGGAGTGTCAATCTATCATAAAGTTTTGGCGCTTGGCGAAGAGACATTTGATGGTTTGGTAAGTTCGCAGAAACCGTTTGGACTGAGAACGTTTGTACATGGCAAGCCGAATCCATCTCGTGGGATGGTGAAATTGTATGAGCGAGGAGGTGTAGGGTATATTAAGAAAAGTGAGGTTGAGAAAAACTACGAATGGATAGAAAAAGCGAAAGTGCTAATTTCAGCGGCATATGGTGCTAGCGAGGAGTTTCCGCATCAAATACTTGGAAAGCCAATTTTGTCTGAACCAGGAAGTTGTTGTACGGAAACATATGTGGTAATTGGCCCGTTTATGGGAAGTGAAGAGGCTACAAATGTACTTTCTTATATTAGGACGAGATTCTTTCGTTTTATGGTTATGTTGAAAAAGTCTTCTCAACACGCTGCGGCTGCTGTATATTCTTTCGTTCCTATGCAAGACTTTTCTAAACCGTGGACTGACGCGGAGCTTTATAAGAAGTATAAGTTAACGAATGACGAAATTGCGTTCATCGAGTCAATGATCAAACCGATGGAGTAAGCAAGGAATGGCTAATTATATCGCCCATCTCATGACAACGCTGATAGAGCATCGCTTTGTCTGGTTTATGGGTATCGGCGGGATAAAGCGAAAGGAAGAGCATGCGTCCTTGTGCGCAAAACTTTTCCTTGTCTCTTGGCGGGTGCCAGCGCGGGCCAAATCCTTCGGGCGAAAGAATTATCCACTTTCCTCCAGCTTTCGCAATCAAATTGCCGCATGCTTTTTCGCAAGGACTCATGAAAGTTCCAATTCCGGCTCCACCAGGGCCGATGCGTTCGGCTATTGCGGTAAAAGCGTTCCATTCTGGCGATTCCCTAATCAACTTTCGCGAGCACTTGAAAGGAACGATAATCGGCAAGTCGAGGATCTCCGTATTGCCGTAGGCGAACCACTTGCGTCCGCAAAATTCGACTTCGCAAACTTGCCCAAAGTATTGGCGATTGGTGTGGCGCAACCAAGCTCGGGAAGGATTCTCCTTGATATAACGGCGAAAGGCGGCGAGTTGACCGCGTTTTTTGACAATCCAATCGTGCCACTCGGCTTCGAAAATCGGAGGCAAAGGTTGCGCAGACGCGCAACCCGCAAGACCCGTGCGGGTTTTGCTTGTAGCGGCGTCTGCCGCTACGATGCGCCAATATTCGGCGCGCAAGGTCTTTGCGAGTTGGCTGACCAAGACTCCCAAGGCGACGCGGTTTGGCGTCTTCTTGATTTTAATCAGCAAATGAAGATGGTCGGGCATTATTATGAAAGGCGAAATCTCATCGAGGCATCGCCATTTCAAGTGGAAACGCTTGATAATCGTGGAGAAGGATTGGGTAAGTTCGTTTTCTATAAGCTCATTTGCCCCGATTCGGGAAAAGTCAACCAATCCCTTGATTCGTTTCAAGGTTACCATATAGAAATATGGAGATTTATAATCAAAACCGAAAAGCCGGGCCATGTAGGTATTATAGCAAATGGAGGTAGAAGATGAGCGATGATTTCTTTCCTGTACGGACGTCGGCGCGTCCAACGATATATGCTTATGAGGAGGATAACCCAAATTATGCTGGGTTACTTAAGGTTGGCTTTGCCTCAAATGGTGTCGAAAAGCGCGTCGCCGATCAGTTCCCAATTCTAAAACCAGGAGACAAGAAGCCGTATAAGATTGTTTTTGCGGAAAGCGCTTTATATGTCGATGGCGGGTCATTTACGGATCATCAAGTTCATAAAAAGTTAACGGAGATGGGCGTTGAGCGGTGCTACAATAAGAAGACGGCTACTGAGTGGTTTAAATGTGATGTGAATGCTGTCCGTGCAGCGTGGTTGGCAGTCCGAAATCGTACGAACAATGTTGAGCGGCGAACACTTAATTTTGAGATGCGTCCAGAGCAAAGCGCGGCAGTGGAAAAGACAACCAAATATTACGCAAGTGCGAAAAAAGAGAAAAGAGTCAAAAAGGCGCCAAAGTTTTTGTGGAACGCCAAGATGCGATTTGGTAAAACATTTGCCACTTACCAACTTGCAAAGCGCCTTGGGGCGCAGAGAGTGCTTATTTTAACCTTCAAGCCGGCGGTACAATCGGCTTGGCGAGACGACCTCAATCAACATATTGATTTTGAAGGATGGCAATTTATTTGTCGTGGGCAACATCCGAATGATTTAACGGCCGATGAGAAATATGCAAAGGCAGATAAAAAACGCCCTATCGTGTGTTTTGGTTCATTTCAGGATTTCTTAGGGTATAATCGCGAAACTGGTGGTATTAAAGTAACTAATGAATGGGTGCACACTATTAACTGGGATTTAGTTGTATTTGACGAGTACCATTTCGGGGCGTGGAAAGACAGCGCGAAGAAACTTTTTGAAATGGATGAGGACGAAGTGGAGGGTGAACATGGTGAGACGAGTGAGCAATTAGATGAAACATGGCTTCCGATTACCGCTGCGCAATATCTTTATCTCTCGGGAACGCCGTTTAGGGCGATTAACTCTGGCGAGTTTATCGAAGATCAAATTTATAATTGGACATATTCGGATGAGCAATATGCAAAGGCGGAATGGAAAGGAGCGAAAGAGAATCCGTATGCAGCATTGCCGCGCATGGTGATGCTAACTTATAAGATACCTGATTCAATTCAACGCATTGCAAGGCAAGGCGAATTTGATGAATTCGATCTTAATGTTTTCTTTTCAGCCAAAGGCGAAGGCGATAGCGCAAGGTTTGTTTATGAGGACTATGTTCAAAAATGGTTAGACCTTATTCGCGGATCGTATCTTGAAACGACGACCGATGAGCTAAAACTTGGACGTGGTCGTCCAGCAATGCCATTTGCGGATTCAAGACTTTTGAGTGTTCTTACGCATACATTATGGTTTTTGCCTAATGTGGCAAGTTGCTATGCAATGGCAAATTTACTTAAAGCGAAGCAGAACGCCTTCTATCATGATTATAAGGTAAATGTTTGCGCTGGCACTGGTGCGGGCGTCGGCATTGCGGCTTTAGAGCCAGTTATGCGGTCAATGGACAATCCGCTTGAAACAAAGACAATTACACTTTCTTGTGGCAAGTTAACAACTGGAGTTACGATTAAGCCGTGGACAGGCGTTTTCATGCTTCGCAACTTAAAGAGTCCTGAAACATATTTCCAGACGGCTTTTCGTGTGCAAAGCCCATGGGTGATTGATATTGAAGATGGTAAGCGCGAAATTGTCAAAAAGGAATGTTATGTATTTGATTTTGCACTTGATAGAGCGCTTCGTCAGATTTCGGATTATGCTTGTAGGCTTAATGTAAATGAGAAGAATCCTGAGAAGAAGGTAGGAGAGTTTATCAAGTTTCTCCCAGTCATTGCGTATGATGGTAGTTCAATGAAGCATATTGATGCTGCTGAAATATTGGATATAGCGATGTCTGGCACATCGGCAACACTTTTGGCGAAACGATGGGAGTCGGCATTGTTAGTGAATGTTGACAATGATACCTTGCGTCGTTTAATGGCAAATGACGATGCGATGGCTGCATTGATGCGGATTGAAGGGTTTCGTGCGCTAAATAAGGATATTGAAATAATAATCACCAAATCGGAGTATGTTAAGAAAGCAAAACGAGATAGTGATGCGCTTACTAAGAAAGAAAAGACGGAGCTTACGAAAGAAGAGAAAGAATTTAAGTCCAAGCGCAAGGAAATTCAAGAAAGGCTTATAAAATTTGCCACGCGAATACCGATTTTTATGTACCTTTCGGATTATCGTGAGTATAGTTTGGATGATGTGATTACCAAATTGGAACCAAACTTGTTTCATAAGGTGACAGGTTTGACGGTGAAGGATTTTAATTTGCTATGCAGTCTTAATGTTTTCAATGCATCGCTAATGGATGATGCGGTTTACAAGTTCAAACGTTATGAGGACGCTTCACTTATTTATACTGGCTTAGCAAGTAAGCACGAGGGTGAAAATGTTGGTCTTTTCAGTACAGTTTTGACGGCAGAGGAGTACAAGAATCTTTACAAGCTTCAACAATCATCCCTTTGATAGGGTCGCAGTGGACTTGGCAGGTAGCAATGCAGATTGATGATTGACGATTTCGGTGCACCATTCCCAAAAAGTGAGACACCTGTGTGCTCCTTTATTCGTTGATGAGTACATTTTACAAAAACATTAGGATAATTCGGGGATAGCAAGCTTCTTGACGAAGGAGCGATGGATTTGCTATACTTCCCTATGTCCATCTGGCTCGGGCTAAATAAATCAAGGGCTGCCCGACCGGTAAGGTAAAGAAAGGAAAATAAAATGCCTAAAATGAAGACAAGGAAGTGCGCGGTCAAGCGCATGAAACTCTCGAAGGGTGGCAAAATCCTTCGCTCTCAGGGCGGTCACGCCCATCTCAATAATGGCAAGAAGCGCAATCGCAAGAACGATCTTTGCGGTCGCACGGCCATTGCTTCACTCACAGTCACCAAGACCTACGCGCGTGCGCTCCAGGGTCGCTAAGATAAGGGAGAAATGACCTATGCGTGTTACTAATGCAGCTGCTTCTCGTGAACGTCGTCGTCGTCGCCTTGAGCTCGCCAAGGGCTTTTATGGGGCACGTTCCAAACTTTTCCGTACTGCGACTGAGGCCGTCGATCGCGCTATGCGCCTTTCGACTGCGCATCGCAAGCTCAAGAAACGTGATTTTCGTCAGCTTTGGATTGGCCGCGTCAATGCTGCCGCTCGTCAAGAGGGTATCAGCTATTCTAAGCTGATTGCGGGGCTTACCAAGGCAGGCGTCATCCTCAATCGCAAGATGCTCTCCGAGATCGCTATCAAGGATCCAGCGGGCTTCAAGACGATTGTGGAGATCGCCAAGAACGCTTAATAGTTCATCCTAAAAGGAGGTGTCCCATGGCCGAACAGGAAGCTGATGCTGAAATTCGCGATACTGATATCGTATTTGATTGCCCGCATTGCGGCAAGAACTTGGTGATTGATTATCGAGGCGCAGGACTCGAAATCAATTGCTCGGAGTGCGGCAAGGCGGTTTTGGTACCAATTCCCGACGGCATGGACCTCCATGATCTCGACCTTGATCCCGGCGAGATTTTAAAGCAGCTTTTTGCTACGCGTCGCAACTACCAAAAGGCGATGTTGGAAGTAGAGGGCTTGAAAGCGCGTCTCACCCAGCTCCAAGAGGCGTTGGGTGCGATGCAAGATGTAGTTGCTGACGCGCTCAAGGGCTAATGAGCCGTCGGCACTTCGTAAACGCGCTTACCTTTTCTCGAGCCCCGCTGATTTTTGCGTGGCTCGTTTGTGCTATCTTGCAAGAGTTTTTGGGCGGATGGACGCTAGCAATTGCAGCGTGCTTGATGATGCTTTTGTCGGGACTTACGGATGCGTGGGATGGTGCGCTTGCTCGTAAGTGGAGCGTCGTATCCACTTTAGGCAAGATGGCTGATCCATTGATGGACAAGGTCTTTTACATTGTTTGCTTTCCCGCGCTTGTTTGGCAAGCGATGCATCAAGGCGAGAGTGATTTGCATGCGCTTATTTTGTTAGGGCTTACGATCCTTTACATGATACGCGATACGTGGGTTACGTTTATGCGCTCAATTGGCGCGATGTATGGCGCGGATGTGGCGGCGATGTATCTTGGCAAGGTGCGTACGGCGATTTCTTTCCCAGGCGCGGGGTGGATATATATGTATCTTGCCTTTCACCAATTTGCGCCTCAAGGTTGGGTCTGTCTGTGGCTTAAGAGTTGCTATGTAGTTGAGGGAGTTTTGATTTTTCTAACTATGTGGAGCTTATGTTCGTACACCAAAAACTACTCACCTTATCTTAAAAAGGCACTTGAACATAAAGAAGATTTGTGAGATAATATGTTTATCAACCAAAAAGGAATTCATTAAATTATGAAAAAATTAACTAAAGGTTTTACTCTCGTCGAGCTCTTGGTCGTTATCGGCATTCTCGGCATTTTGATGGGCGCGCTCTTCCCGGCGATTACATCGGCGATGCTTAGCGCAAATGCGGCGGCGATGTCGATGAACGGTCGCAACCTCTTTACTGGTATCATTCAGGCGAATGTTGATCGTGAGGCGCACGGCCGCGAGTCGGTGTGGCCCAAGACGAGCTCTTCGAGCGATGGCAGTAAGGATATTGCGTCCAAGACATTTGGTGATGCGGATTCGTACTTTGATGAGCTTTTTAATATGCAAAGCTACGGTACGACTGAGTGGAATCCGTATGTGAATGTGGATCTCAAGTTCCTCTCGGGCTCGGGCGTGCCAGCATACAAGGGCGGCACTTCGCTTTCGGGTTGCATTGCTTGGACGGTGGCTGCGAACATCACGGACGAAATGCCCGATGTCATTCCAGTTTTAGTTACGCGCAATCTTGATTCGGACAAGTTGGTCACAAGCGACACGGCGACCTTGGGTCAGAATACCGAATCCTTGATTAAGCAGCCAAAGTTTGCCTTGCCTTTTGGCAACAAGGCGGCAGTCGTCATTCACAAGGGTGGCGCGGCTGGTGTCTACAAAGGTCGCTATGTGACACTTGAGGACATCTACGAGAAGCAGTCGATCGCGTTTGCTACTGGTACCGACCAAGAGGCGCTCAAGTATATCGAGCCCACGAAAGCAAAGTAAGTGATTGTTAGGGTCGCAATTGACCTTGCGTTAGATCGACTTTTTACTTACGAAGTCCCTCAGACGCTCCAAAAGAAGCTGGCCATTGGTCAGCTTCTTTCAGTTCCATTTGGTCATCGTGAAGCGCGTGGCTTTGCAATTGAGATTGGGGGCGAAGAAAAGAATGCGTCTTACGCCTTAAAGCCAATTAACGCCATCATCGACGAAACACCGTTTTTCTCCAAAGAGTTAATCACGCTCGTTCGCAAGGTGGCGGACTATACCGCCTCACCGCTCGAAAGCGTCCTTAAGGCGGCGCTTCCAGCATCGGTATTGAAGCGCAACGTGCGTCCGCGCGAGCTAATGTATATTGAGATGGCGCTTACGCCTTACAAGGTGGAGCTAACCAAACATCAAAGGTGGCTTTACAACCAAATTGTGCGCTTGGGAGGCGGGTGGATGACGTCACTTTGCAAGGAGCTCAAGACGACACCAGCGACAATTAAGGAGTTGGGACGGCGAGGATTGGTGAAAGTTGCAGTTAAAGCGCGCCGTCGAGATCCACTCGCCTTTAAGAAGATACTACCCACAAAGCCACTTCCGCTTAATCCCGAGCAGGCAAAAGCGTTAAGTGATATTCTTGCAAAAGACAAAGGGACGGTGCTACTTCACGGGATTACGGGGAGCGGCAAGACGGAGGTTTATTTGCAGGCAATCGCCAAGATATTGGCGGAGGATGGAGGCGCGATTGTGATGGTACCGGAAATTGCGCTCACTCCTCAGACGGTGCAACGCTTTGCTTCGCGCTTTGGCGACAAGGTCGCAGTGCTTCACTCGGCGCTTTCGGATGGCGAGCGGTATGATGAGTGGCATCGAATTCGTGCAGGCAGCGCGAGAGTGGTGGTGGGCCCCAGAAGTGCAGTTTTTGCGCCGATTAAGAATCTTAAGCTTATCGTGGTTGATGAAGAGCACGAAACGAGTTATAAGCAAGAGGATAACCCCCGTTATCATGCACGAGATGTGGCAGTGCTGCGTGGGGCGGTGGAGGGGATTCGAGTTGTTTTGGGAAGTGCGACGCCGAGCTTGGAGAGCTATTTGAACGCCAAGAAGGGCAAGTACGAGCTTAGTATGATGAAAAATCGAGCTGGCTTGGGCCAGTTACCCAAAGTGCATCTCGTGGAGATGCAAGGCGGAGAGATATTTTCGCGCGAGCTTTTGGATGCGATTCACGTGCGGCTTGATCGGGCAGAACAGACGATACTTTTCCTAAATCGGCGTGGGTATTCAACTTCGATGACGTGCGATGGGTGTGGAAAGGTAATGGAGTGCGAGGAGTGTTCAATTGCTTATACCTATCATAAGGCAGATTCGTGTTTGCGTTGTCACGTTTGTGGAGGATGGAGAGAATTGCCCCAAGAGTGCCCCAATTGTCGTGGTAAATCATTTACGTATAAAGGGATTGGTACTCAAAGGGCGGAGGCAGCGCTAACTAAATGTTTCCCCAGGGCGAAAATCCTTAGGATGGATGCTGACTCTACGAGTAGGAAGCATTCGCATGATGAGATACTTTCCGCATTTAGGCGCGGGGAGGCGCAGATTTTGCTTGGAACACAGATGATTGCCAAGGGACTCGACTTTCCCAATGTGACGCTGGTAGGGGTATTGAACGCCGATAGCTCGCTTAACATGCCAGACTTTCGTGCGTCCGAAAGAACTTTTCAGCTACTTGCGCAAGTGTCGGGGCGATCGGGCAGGGCGGAATTGCCAGGAGAGGTTATTATTCAAAGCCACAATCCATCCGCTCCAGCTATTACCAAAGCCGCCTCGGCTAATTATGAAGCATTTGCGGAAGGTGAGCTAAAGGAGAGAAAAATAGGATATTTTCCACCTTTTTGCCACTTAGCAATCATAAACCTCAAATCTAAGGATATGCAAGAGGTTGCTGATTGGGCAGAAATGTACGCAAAAAGCTTACAAAAGTGCGTGGGGCTCACAGTTTCTGAGGCAATGCCAAGCGCTTTAGAGAAGGCGGAGGGGTATTATCGGTGGCAGATTGTGGTGAGGGCAAAGTTGGCGAGCGAGATAGCGCGTGCATGGAGGTGGATAGTTGAAAAAAGACCACCGAAAAAAAGTTTAAAATTAGCCATTGACATTGATTCGCTCAATGTGCTATAATTAGCGATCGTTGAAGTAAACAAAGGAAGGATTATGTCCATGAAACTTTCTAAGTTCGTAGTTTTTGGCGTCGCAGCGGCGATGTCGTTTGGTGCATTTGCGGATGCAGCCAACAAGATGATTCGCTTCGAGAGCGCTAACGATGTCTATGCTGATGGTAGCGTGGTAGCCAATGGCGAGTGGTATGCGCTTTGCTGGGCGGATAATGGATTTGACGGAATCAAGTCCGATTGCACGCCAGTGGATACGGCCGATAAGGTACTCTTGGTTGCACCGCTTGCGAAGGATGGTGGATGCCCTTCGGTTTACTTCCAAGTTGACTCCAAGGGTGCGCCAATAGGTGGACAGTATTATGTCTATATGCTTGATACGCGCATCAATGGAGTTCCTGCGTCGCAGAATGATGCGGGCAAGCCCGCGTATGTCGATAGCGCCAAGGAAGCGTCGGTTTATACGATTACGGGAATGTCGAGAGGCGAGACGATCGAAGGCACGGTTGATCCTGCTTGGGCAGCGAGCTTCATCGATACTTCGGCCGAGGGCTTCCAGACGGCGAAGATTACGAACTTTGCAGTGACGGAGACTGGTGCGGAGATTACGGTGACTGGTTTGATGGCGGGTGTGAAGTATAGCTTGCTTATGGGCGAGAGCTTGGACAAGCTTGATACATACGCAGCTGCGCAGGTCAAGGGCGGGAGCGACTACATCACCTTCAAGATTAACAATGGCGCTAAGTTCTTCAAGCTTGTGCGTGTAATCAAGTAATTTCAAGGAGGATTAAAATGAAAAAACTTATTGCTCTTTGCGCGGTGATGTCGGTAGCGACAGTGTTCGCTGATGATAATGTCTTTGGTTGCTTGCGCGTTGATTCGCCGGATGCGGAAACAATCGTTTCCATCCCATGGGTTGGTGCAGGTGTTGGTGACAGTGATATTACGGTCGCAGATATCGTTAAGACTACCAACTTAACGGAAGGTGATGAACTTTGGTGGTATGACGGATTGCAAGGAGTATATTTCACTTGGAAACTTGCAAATGGCGTGTGGGTTGAGCAATCGACTGTTATTAACAATGAATCTAAGACGCCGACAAGTGCCAATAAGCAAAGTCTTGCTCGTGGTAATGCAATTTTGCTTATCCGCAACGCACCTATCGCCAGCTGCTTCTATCTTTATGGTCAAGTGCCAACGAGCCAAGTTGGTACAATAACATTAGGCGTTGGCACTACGGACGCTCCGTGCTATACGCTCATCGCCCCGCCTTCGGTTGCGGATACTGATATTAATTCTGCGACATGGGGAAATGTTGTTAAGAACGATTATATCATTGTTGTCGGTGAAGATGAAGATAGAAAGCAGTATCAGCTTTTCTATGATACGACTAATAGTAAATGGGGCGTATTGTCTTACGATGCGAGTTTCACTAAAACATATGATTATAGCAAGGCAAAGATTTTAGCTGGACAAGGCGCTTGGTTTGTAAGTGCGAAGGGTGATGGCAAGACAGCTGCCACCGTTAATTGGACTCCAAAAACTGAAGAATAATTTATAATAGAAAGAGTAAAGGTTAAGAAAATGAAGAAGATTGTTATTGGTTTAGTTATTGCGGTAATGTCGGTTACTGCTCAAGCGGCGTATCTTTGGTGGCAAGTTGATTCAAGCGACTTTGCGGGAAAGTTGAATAATAATGGTGGCGATGTAATTGGCGCCAATGTTTATTATAGCAATGCGGAAAGTCCGGTACACGGCGAGGGAACATTATTAACAAGAGGCGAGATTGATTTTGGTTCTCCATATAAAATTGATGTTAGCATGTTAGGCGAGGGATATAGCTTCTATATTGAGCTTATTGGTTATGATAGTAAGGTTTATGGAGAAGGTACTGGTGTTGTTGGAAATGGTGAGTGGGCAACATACGCAAGTCTTAGTGAAGCAGGATCTATTACTACTTCATTGGATATCACAAGCATTACAGCTTGGCATGGAACTGCGTATGCCGCTCCGGAGCCAACTTCGGCTATGCTCATGATAATGGGCCTTGCGCTTCTCTCGCTTAAACGTCGTAAAGAATGACCGAAATGGAAAAAGAGCAAATGCTCAACACCACCGCCCAGACCGAAAGAATCGGGCTGGGCGATTTGGTAATTGCGGGAATAATCGCAGTCGGCACTTGGCTACTGCTAACCATTTGGGAGTTTCCTGGTGCTTATCCTGCACAGTGGAGCTCGATTGCGGTTGCAACAGGAGTTCGTCCAGCAGCGGATATCATTCCAGGATATTTAACCGGCATTGCATCTATCGTCTACGGTATCTTTGGTGCCAATGTGGGCACAGTAGCGATGCGAGTACTTGGCCATCTCCTATTGGCAATGGTAGCAGTTGGCGTCTACGCCGTATTGCGCGAGTGGCTTGCCTTTGCAATGCGCGCTCGTCCTCAACTATCGCGTCGTCGCACTTTGGTGATGCGTCTTGCATCCGCTATTGGTACGGCCGCTTTCGTGTTTGCCGATCCAGTTTGGATCGCTGGACAGTTCCTCTCGGAGACGACGATTCTTTTGGCGCTCATGATTGGCTCAATTGAGTTTTATTTCGTCTTTTTGCGCAAGGGTGATATTAAGTATACGTATTTTTGTGCAATTCTTTTGGGTCTTTTAACGGCCGAATCACCATTTGGATTATTCTTGGTGGCATTCTTTATCTGGCTATATTTCTTCATTCTTAATGTGGTACCGATGATGGAGTCGCCACTTTTTAAACCTACTGTCGTTGAAGTTGGTAAGTGGTATATGACTTTTATCTTTTTGGCGTCATTGGTAGTAGGTATTTCGATTAATAGTGTAATTTATATTTTACATGATGGGCCAGCAGCGATTGGTCAGACAGCAGGATATGTTCCACTAAAGTACCTTTTGGACTACTGGACTCGGTTGGCAAGCGCGGGGTCGCCTATGGCTTGGACGCTTTGGTTTGGCGTGTGCGTATTGCCATTTGGCTTTAGTTTGCTACGTTTCCCAGCTTCAGCCGATGAAGAGAAGTTTCTTTCCTATTCTTCGGGAATGATCTTTTTTGCTTGCGGAGTAGTGGCTTTTTCGCAATCATCTTTCCTTTCGGCGTTGTGGTTTTGGACTTATGTCCCAGTCACTTCGCAATTCTTGCTGGCAATCGGTATGTTCTGTACGGCAGCAACTTTGGCTGGCTCGATTACGATTTTGGGCGTGGACTCACTTTGTCGTAATCATGCGGAACTTGCCAGTCAGATATTTGGCTCCAAAGAAGATGATGAGGAAGATGAAGATGAGGAGAACGAGGGAATTAATAGACCCATATTAAGCATCCGCCATCGCAAGGAGAAAGTGGAAATCACCAGTTCAATGACGCTGATTCGACGAGTAATGATCGTGATTATTCCGTTGGTGGCATTGAGCATTATGATTGTGGGTAGACCCAAGTCAGTTATGCGTGAGATGCTGCGAATTGCAAATGATGTGGTAGCGGAGATTGTTAAGGAAGCCGGGGATGCACAATATCTCTTTAGCGATGGCAATTTGGATGCGGCTATTGAAGTGGAGAGCATCGCTCAAGGTGGTGCACTGAAGTGCTATTCATTGATGGGTGGTGATAATATACTATCTACATATTTGCGCACTCGCAATCTCAAGGACAATGAAGACGAATTTTCTTTCAAGTACGATACTGCAATGGGACTTAGGAGTTGGATTCGGGATAAACCTCAGCGGCTCAAAGAGTCAGCGGTGTTGATGGGCTTTGATCTTTGGAAGCGCGACGGCAAACCTTTGCCACCTATGGGTGGATTGGTTTCGCGTCCGATGGGATTTGCAAGCGAAGAAGATCGACTTAAATATGTTGAGCGCGCACATGCACTCGCTGAGCGGATGTTGGCAGTGCATGCTAAGTCGGGTGGGATTAAGGCTTGCACGGACGAAATTGTAAAGCGGATGTTCCTTTCAGCGCAGTGGCGTGTCGCTCGGATGTGTCTCTATCGAAGTGAAACGGATGACGTTAAGGGATTGGCGGAGGAGGCGATTGCGGAAATCACGCTCTCCAAGAAGCTTAACGAGTGTAACGATATTTATAAGGGGCTGACAGCGGCAATGGAGAAGCGCAATGCCACGATGATGCAGCGCTTGACTCCGCGTGAAGGTTTGCAACTTGCTTTGGTGCGTGCGGACTTTACTATGGGAATGCTCTATGCTGAGACTATTTTGGCCGCCGATCCCGATGATCCCGACGCGAACTTTGCAATGGGGATGTATTACCTCAAGGAGCGCCAACTTTCACGGGCGGAGAGTTATTTGCGCAATTGCTTAGTGCGTCGTCCTAATGAACCAGCAATTTACAACAATTTGGCAATGATCCAAATTGAGCTTAAGAAGTTTAAGGCAGCGAAGATTAATATTGATAAGGCGTTAGAGCTCATTCCAGATTCGGCAGCGGTGCTTGATACCAAGCGAATGTTGGAAGAGGCAATTAAAGCGCATTGATTTCATTAGTAGCAGCTTCACTATTCTTTACTGCACCGCAACCATTAGAAATGCCGCGGGCAAGTGCATTTTTGGTGCACGAAGATAACCATCTTCGGCTTGAAGATCGTTTTAATACTAGTGAGCTTTGGTGCTCGCAAACGATTGATGGTAGGTGGATGGATGAGGCGGGACGGATATTTATGCTTGCTACTTTGAGCTCTTTGCCGCCGACTACGGAAAACACTGAGAATACTCGAATACTCTACGCCAAAAGTTTGCGAACAATTAAAAGGCGTGATGAAGATGCGCGGAAAGTGGCAATTCAAGCATTAACTCCTTTTGAAATTGCAAAAAAGCCCACGCCTCCGCGTCAACTACCACGCGGATATAAGGATGTTGATTATTGGCAAGGCACCAATCAAACGGCTATCGTATGTGCGTATTTGCCAGAGAAGTGCGAGACTTGGCGTTTGGCAATGTGGATGTTGGCGGAAGGAGATGATTACGGGGAGTGTCTTAAGACCTTTGAAAATGAGTTTTTGGAATACGAAGCAAAGCTGATAGAGGTATATTCTCCAAGTGTCGAGGAGCGCCAATCGGTAAGCGAACGTGATGCACTAAGAATGGATGCCAAGCATAGTATTGCCAATTACGATAGCTGGCATTTTTCGGATGCAACGGAGTTTGCGATTTTGGATGATTTATCCGAAGCCAAATCATTGATTGCGACGATAACCAACGAAATGGCGATAGCAAGAGCAAAGTATGTGGAAATTGTCCCAACGGAATTGAATATTACCAATCTTTTATGCGTAGCACGCATCTTTGCTTCAAGAAGTGAGTATTTAGAGGCCGTTGGTGAGGACATGGAGTGGAGTGCGGCTTATTGGAGTCCGATTAGGCGTGAGTTGGTTGCTTACTTGCCAGAAGCGGGGGAGAAGCAGTTGCTAAAGACATTGCGCCATGAGACTTTCCATCAATATCTTTCGTATGCTACGGCAATGATCCCAGTTTCGCCATGGCTTAACGAGGGGTACGCGCAATACTTCGAGCAAGGCGTAGACGAGCCATTTGTCGATCCAGCCGACATGATTAGTTATGCGGAATTAATTGTTCCCTTATTGATGATGGATTATGAGGAGTTTTATGGTGGCACGGATTATGAGCGACAAACCAAATACCGTATAGCTTTGTCGATTGTTTATTTTCTTGAAAAGGGAGCGCCGAAAGTTCGCTTTGCGCCATTTAAGAATTTGAAAGCAGATTACTTCAAAGAATTGTTTCGCTCAAAGGATATGCGTGAAGCAACCAAAGCGGCATTTAAGAACGAAGATCAGCTTAAGCTCTTTGTGAGCGAGTGGGTCAAGTTTTGGGAAAATCAATGAACGCTTATGTCGGTCGCTTGGCGCCCAGCCCCACGGGTGCGCTTCATTTAGGGAATGTACGCACATTTATGATTGCGTACTTGCGTGCGCGCTCTCAAGGCGGTAAGCTCATTATGCGCATGGAGGACTTAGATCATCCGCGCGACAAGGCGGGTGCGAGCGAGGAGGCGATTGCGGATTTGCGGTGGCTTGGCTTTGAGTGGGACGAAGAGTATGTACAATCACAACGTAAGCACCTTTATCGGGAAGCACTATTGAAGCTGAACGCGTATCCTTGCATTTGTTCGCGTAAAGATGTAGAAGCTGCGCAAAGCGCACCACATGAAGGCGAGCAGTTGTATTATGGGGGAGCTTGTCGAGGCAAGTTTAAAAGTTGGCATGAAGCATGTGCGGCAATTGGAAATGGCCGTCTTCCTTGTTGGAGATTTCGCGTGCCTAATGATTCGTATGTGGAATTTGAAGATGCCTTTGTCGGGCATTATGCGCAAGATGTGGGCGCAGTGTTGGGAGACTTTCCGCTTGCGCGAGATGAATCAGGCGCTGGATATACGCTTGCGTGCATTGTTGATGACCTTGCAATGGGGATAACCGAAGTCGTACGTGGTGATGATTTGCTTGGTGTCACTCCGGCGCAAATCTTATTGTCGCGTGCGCTGGGCAAAGCACCGCCCGATTACTGTCATGTTCCTTTGGTAGTGGGGTGTGATGGCAAACGTTTGGCCAAGCGCCATGGAGATACGCGAATTAGCACATTCAGGGCGATGGGCAAAAAGCCTAATGAAATAATTGGACTATTGGCCATGTCGTGTGGTTGGGCGGAGATGTCCGAACAAGTTTCACTTGCCACATTGGTGGATAGATTTAATTTATCCACTATCCCTCATAAGCCATTTATGATATAATTCCCCCTAATCAATTTAAAGGGAGATAAGTATATGGCCGATACTGAGGCGTTGTTGAATCAACTTAACGAATGCGCGCAGAAGCAGGATTTTGATGAAGCATTTAAATTGGTGCGTGAGAATCGCACAGAACTTGCAAAGAAGCTCCAAGCAAGTGGGATAAAGGAGATACTGAAGAAGGCGACCAATGATCGGCTTCTTCTTTCGTTTTTGGCGGGTGTAGATTTTGATGATAAGTCGTTTGACGAGTCGCTGTTGAAGTTGGAAAAGCTTATAAGCTTTACACAAGGCGCATTGGTTCTAAATGATACCTGGGGACTTGGCGTTGTCCGCAAAGTTGACTATTTTTATAAGCGCATTACGGTAGACTTCAAAACGCGCAAGGGCCATCAGTTTACCTATGCAGCGGCTATTGACATGTTAATGCGTGCGCCCGAGGATCATATTTTGGTCTTTCGTCAGTCCGATGAAGCGGCCTTCGAATCGCTGCTCAAAGATAAGCCCGCCGAGTTCGTTAAGCGCGTACTTAAGAGCTATGGCGATATGACCATCGTCAAACTCGAAGATGTGATGGTTAAGAATGGATTTGTTAAGGCGGTGAATTGGAAGGCGTTTTGGGAGAAAGCACGTAGCGATTTACATAACGATAACTTGGTGGAAATCCCGGCGAAGCGCTCAGAACCTATTCGTTTGCGCGCTTCGGTAGAGGACTATGGGGATAATTGGCTTACCGCCTTCACCCATACGACAGACCCCAAATTGGTGCTTGCGGGGATTCGTGAATATGTAAATGAAGGCAAGTTTAAGGCGGCTAGTGATGAAATTAGGGCCAAACTTGGCGAGCGTTTGGTTTTTGCGACCACGGCAGCGAGCAAAACCGATGATGCGCTTTATGCGCGACTGGCGTGTCTCGTAACTGAACTTGGCTTTGCCAATCCGCCTGCAGCAACGATGCGTGAGTATTTGTGGGAGCGTAAGCGTTATATTAAAGCGGCAATGACTCTTCCTGCGCGTGAAGTGGGTGCGATGATTGCGTTTTTGGCGGCGGACGATGAGTCCAAGGCGCGACTCTATCGTTCGATTCCCGAGTTTTGCTTCACGGCAGTTTCGGAAATTGTCTCACAATTTGGCAAGGAGAGCGCTTGTCGGGTGGCAGTCGGTGACTTGATGCGTCAGCCCAAGGCACCTGCGACTTTAACAACGCTTATTGTGGGCAAATACGAAAGTTTCAAGGATTGGCAGGAGCTTCCAGCGCTGGTTACGATTTTAACTCACGCGATTGCTTTGGGTGAAGGACGTCAGGGCGGTGAGACGCTAAAAATGCAAAACATCATTCGCCGGCTTTTTGCGGATCGCAATTGGCTTGCCAAGATGTTTGCGTGGTTAGCTCCAGCAGATCAGGCGCTCTTTTTTGAACGCTTCCAAGCGTCAATCGCTTGGGAGGCTTCAACTCACCATACGACGGTGGTTCGTATGACCAAGATCGTGCCTGAGTTGGAGGCGCATGTGGTGAAGATTGAAAAGAAGCGCGAATATGCTCGCATCACTTCGTATCGTAGTTTTGGACTTAAAAAGCAAGAGTACTTAAAGCTCATCAACGAGGAGATGCCGGCGAACGTCAAGCGAATTGAGTTTGCAAAAAGCTATGGAGACCTTTCAGAAAACGCGGAGTATCAGTACGCCAAGGATGAGCAGCGCGCGCTTATGCAAAAACAAACGCTCATGCAAGCAGATCTTGAAGCGGTCAAGCCAGGAGACTTTGCGGACGCAACCATTGACGAAGTAACGCCAGGTGTTACGGTCATAGTTACAACCAAGGATGGTGAGAAGACTTGGACGATCTTGGGTGAGTGGGATAATGATCTTGAAAAGGGCATCCTTTCCTCCAAGACTCGGGTAGCGCAGAATATGCTCGGCAAGAAGGTAGGCGATAATTTTGAGCTTCCCGATGCAGATGGTGGACTTTCCTTTGCAACGATTAAGGAAATCAAGGAGCTTTCTGCGGAAATAAAAGAGTGGATGAAGCTTCCCGCAGGTATTCAGATTTGATATAATTGCCCCCGTAACTAAAGGAGGTGTAGTATGGCTAAAAAGAAGAACCCAATTAAGAGTAAGCCGACTAAGAAGGTTGTTAAAAAGCCTGTGAAGAAGGTTGCTAAAAAGCCAATTAAAAAGTCGGCAAAAAAGCCAGTTAAACGAGTTCCTCCGCGCGTCATTCGTAAGCCATCTGTGGTAGCGAACCCTGTAGAGGAGTTTGTGCCGATTGACACTGCTAAGGCGGTAGCCTTTGGAATGAATATCGTTGCGCAAATGAAAAAGGCGGCAATCAAAGACGAAGAGCGTCGTGCTAAAGAATTGATTAAGCTTACACGTCGTCCTACTACGCGCGCACAAGGCAAGTCAACGGTGCATTTCCCTGCCTCGGATTTGCGTGAATTTAAAAAGCGCTTATTGGATGCTCGCTTAAAGGCGATGAATGGTGTGAATGCGATGAAGTCAACTGGCTTTAATGAGGCGGAAGACTACGAGGCCGATGGTGGTGATGGTACTAATCAAACATTACGTTTGCAAGCATTAGGTCAAATGGGCAATATCAATCGCGTTATCCAGCAAATTGATGAGGCTTTGCATCGTATTGATGATGGTACATATGGCGTTTGCACTTCGTGCGGGCAACTTATTCGTAAGCCACGGCTTTTAAATCAGCCGTTTGTGCTAACGTGTATGGAGTGCCAAAGTGAAATGGAGCGTAGCGTCCAGTGAGACGGTGTTTGGCGGTATTTGCCGTCGTTCTTAATTTGACACTGGTGGATGCGGTGGTCAAGGAGCTTGCTGCGGGATATCTTAAAGGTTCCGCAGTAGTTTCAGTAATTCCAGGGCTATTTAATCTCGCTTATGTTGAAAATCGTGGCTGTGCGTGGGGGATGCTACAAGGGCAGGTGTGGATTCTTGCAGGTTTTGGAATATTAGCATTAGGGGTAATTATTTGGAAGCGGAAGTTGATATTTGCTAATACTTTTTTGGGATTTTGTGCTGAGGTGTTACTTTACGCAGGAATTGTAGGGAATTTAATTGATCGACTATTTAGGGGATATGTAATTGATATGTTTGATTTTTACTTTAAGTCTTCACACTTCCCATGTTTTAATCTTGCAGACTCTTATATCACAGTTGCAGTGATTCTACTACTTTTAATCCCCAATTTTTGGTATAATAAATAGGTATGATTCGTTGGGTGATTTTGACGGTATTTTGTGGTCTTTCGTTAAGCACGATGGCCTTTTGGCCATTTGGTGATGATGAAAAAGATCCACCCCGTCTTTCGGAGTTGATGGAGACGGCATCGGGGTTAATAGACGAGGCGAGTGATTTGGCAACCGAAAATAAGATAAATGAGGCGGTTGAGAAGTATCGAGAGGCACTCAAAGAGCTTAATAAAGTGGAAGCGGAAAATCCTGAGCGAGCGGAGACTGCTGAGTTTGCTACATTACGCACCAAACGTGCCTATGTGACAGCGGCGATTGATTCGCTTTTGTTAAATCAGGTTAGAGATAATGCTAAGGCAGTGGCAGTTAGTGATACTACTGAACTTGAAAAGCGACTTGCCGAGGAGCGGCGAATTAAGGAGCAAAAGGTTATTCGGCTAAGAGCAAAGAAAGTTGAAAAAGCGTCCAGCTCTCCATCAAAACGGGTACGCGCAATGGGAGCGATTGTGAATGGTGATTTTGCGGCAGCGACGATGCTAATTAATCAACTTCTTGAAGAAAGTCCCAATGATATTGCTATTCTTAATATGAGAGCGGTTAAGGAGGCGGCCGAGGGAGATGTTAAGGCTGCCGAGCTTACACTTTCGGAGGCAATTCGCTTAAACCCACGAAGCTATCATGCGTATTACAATATGGCGAAGTTGATTATTGAGAATAACGGTAGCAATAAAGCGGGTGCTCAGCGTTATTACGAAACGGGCCGCGCAATGGGAGGGCCTAAAGATCCGCAATTGGAGGCGCAGATTAAATGATTGCGGTTTTGGCGAGTTTGTTGTTGGCGAGTAGTTTGACGCCGCGTGAGTTAGTGGAAAATGCGCGTGCGGCTTTACCTGCCAATGCGGAGCTTTCAGGACGAGTAATTCTGCGAGATCGCAAGGGATTTGTGCAGACGCAGTATGATTATGTACTTAAAAGGACAAATGGCAAAACTGAGCTTAATCTTGACAAGGAAGCATTGGAGAAAACTGATGTTACATGGAGTGATGTGACGTTGGATTATCTTTGGTGGGACGACATTTCGGTTGATAAAGAGTTGGACGGAGAGACGATATTTGGGCAAACATGTGCCGTAATTGTCCTAAAAAAAGGTGAGCGCACGATTAGGGTATGGATTGATCGCAAGACTGGCGCATTGATGCAAGCCGAGGAGCTTAAGAATGGCGAACCAATTCGAAAGATGTGGGGCACCCGCATTAAGAAATTTGGTGATCGCTGGATGGCCAATGTCATGGAGGTCGAGACTTTGGGGTCTGGACATCGTACTAAAATAACCGTGGAAGAACTAAAATGAAAGCACTAAAAATCACTTGTAAAGTAGTATTGTGGATTGTGGGCATCGTCCTCGCGTTAGTATTGACGTTGCCGCTATGGATTGGTCCGTTGGTTAAGGGGCTCGCCAATGGAGTTGCACCGCATATTGTGAAAACAGGAGTCAATCTTAATGATTTTGGACTCAATTATTATTCGGGCGTTTTTCACATGGGTGGCTTTTCGCTGGAGAATCCCGAGGGCTTTGAGGAGCGTGAGGCAGTTAGTCTGGGTGAGGTTCGCTTTGAAATGGAGCCGATGTCCGCATTAACCGATGTAGTGCATATCAAACTTATTCGTCTCAAAGATCTTACGCTTGCCTATGTCTTCAAGGATGGTGATAGCAATTTCAGTACCATTATGAGCAATATGGAAGGGGAGAAGGCGGATGAAATTGATGCCAAGGAGCCAAAGCGTGAGCCCAAGGCAGAACCCAAGGCCGAACTAAGGGCTGAAGCAGAGCGCGAGCAGTCACCAAAAAGCGAAAAGAAGTTTATTATCGATCGCATAGAAATCGGTGGTATTGTGGCGAAAATTGGTCCAGCGGTAATTCCACTTACGCCAAATGACATTGTTTTTACGGATATTGGCAAGGATTCGGGAGGTATGACTTTGGAGGAGGTCTATGTTAAGACCATTGGGCCAATTGTGGATATGGTCGCCCCTGCGGTCGAGACCGCGACCATGTTAGGAACTCAGGGCTTGAATATTGGCAAGGATGGACTTAAGCTTGGAGCTGATGGCCTTGATGCGGCGCTTAAGAGTGCGCAGAAACTTGATATTAAAGGCGCTACCGATGCGTTAAAAAATACAGGCGATGTGTTGAAAGGTACGGGCGACAATCTAAAGTCGGTAAGTGATGATTTTAAGAAATTATTCAAATAAGGTAGGCTAAAAATATATGGCAAATAGCAAGCACAAGCAGGATCGACGGGTGGAGATGTCAGTTGATGGACTTAAAGAGGACTTTGTTTGGCATCTTCGTTATTCATTGGCAAAGGGTGATACTCGCGCGACTGAACGAGATCAGTATACTGCATTTGCACATGCGGTTCGCGATCGTATTGTCGAGCGTTGGATTTCGACCCAAGAGGAATACGGGCGTCAGAACACGAAGCGCGTTTACTATATGTCGCTGGAGTTCTTGATCGGTCGTCTATTGGGGAATAATGTAATCAACCTCAAAGCAGATCAACTTTGCCGGGATGCACTTAATGATTTTGGCATTGATTGGAATGATTTGCGTGACTATGAAACGGATGCGGGACTTGGTAATGGTGGATTGGGTCGTCTTGCGGCTTGTTATCTCGACTCGATGTCGACGTTGGATCTCGCAGGTATGGGATACGGACTTCGTTATGATTATGGTATCTTTCGCCAAAAGATTATCAATGGCAACCAAGTTGAAGAGCCCGATGAGTGGCTCAAGCATGGATACCCATGGGAAATGGCACGGCCTGAATATTCGCAGCACGTTCACTTCGGTGGACATGTAGAGCGCATCGGTGAAGGCAAAAATCAGAAGTGGCAATGGGTGCCTGCAGAAACTGTGGAAGGCATTCCCTATGATATGCCAATCGTTGGATATTGTAATGCTGTCAACTCGCTTCGTCTTTGGAGTGCAAAGGCGGTAGATGATTTTGATCTTGCTGACTTTAATAAAGGCTCGTATGTTGAAGCCGTAGAGGCGAAAGTGCTTGCAGAGAATCTCACTAAAGTACTTTATCCTAATGATAACACAATGGCGGGTAAGGAGCTTCGCCTTCGTCAGCAGTACTTCTTTGTGGCGTGCTCGCTTAGGGATATTTTGCGTCGTTTTAAACGCACTAACTCCAATTGGGATGAGTTGCCCAACAAGGTGTTTATCCATTTAAATGATACGCACCCGACATTGGTAGTGCCTGAGCTGATGCGCATTTTGATTGACATTGAGGGGCTATCGTGGGATAAGGCGTGGGATTTGACGCGTCGCTCAACGGGCTACACCAATCATACGATTCTTCAAGAAGCGCTGGAAAAGTGGCCAGTGCCAATGATGGAACGTTTACTACCACGTCATTTGCAGATTATTTACGAAATCAATGGTCAATTCTTGCAGACGGTATCAGCGCGTTATCCCGGCGATGTGAAGAAGCTCCAGCGCATGTCGCTCATTGACGAAAACGGTGAGCGCTATGTCCGTATGGCAAACCTTTGCTTGGTTGGTACTTCATCGGTAAATGGAGTTGCGGAGTTGCATACGCAAATTCTTAAGGATGAACTCTTTAAGGATTTCTATGAACTGTGGCCAGAGAAGTTTCATAATGTTACCAACGGCATTACGCCTCGTCGGTGGTTGCTCAAAGCCAACCCTGCGCTTTCACAGCTCATCACTGAGTCAATTGGGGATGAATGGATTACCCACCTTGATAAGCTTCGTGGGCTGGAGAAGTTTTTGGGTGATGATAATTTCCTGTCGGCGTTGCGTAAAGTCAAGAAAGTCAACAAGGAGCAGCTTGCGGCTTGGACGGCAAAGAATCTAAACATCAAGCTCAATCCTGAGGCTATCTTTGACGTGCAGGTTAAGCGACTTCATGAGTATAAGCGTCAGCTCATGCTCGCGCTTTATATTATCATCTTTTATAATCGTCTTATCACCGACATCAAATATGATCCAGTGCCTCGTTCCTTTATTTTTGCGGCCAAGGCAGCGCCTGGATATTACATGGCAAAGTTAATTATTCGCCTTATTCATGGCATTGCGAATGTAGTCAACAATAACCCTAAGACTCGGGGCAAGCTCTCGGTTGCGTTTTTGCCTGACTATCGGGTGTCATTGGCTGAGAAAATTATGCCAGCTGCGGAAGTGTCGGAGCAAATTTCGCTTGCCGGCATGGAGGCTTCAGGTACGGGCAATATGAAGTTTATGATGAATGGTGCGCTTACGCTGGGCACCTACGATGGCGCGAATGTAGAAATCAACCAAGAGGTCGGTGACGAAAATATGTTCCTCTTCGGTATGCGGACAGAAGACGTTGCTAAGTTGCGGCCAGCTTATGTTTCGCGCGAATACTACGAAAAGGATCCTGAAATCAAACTCGCGCTGGATATGATTAGGGCTAACGTATTCTCAGCTACTGAGCCAGGGATTTTCGAGCCAATTATTCGTAATCTCCTTGATTATAATGACTACTACATGTTACTTGCGGATTTGAATTCTTATGCAAAAGCGCAAGATCGTGTGGATGCTACTTATCGGGATGCGAAGAAGTGGAACCAGATGTCGTTAGTTAATATTGCGCGTTCGGGACGTTTCTCATCGGATCGTGCGGTAATGGAATACGCGCGGAATATTTGGCACGTTGAGCCAGTTAAATTCGGCTAAAGGAAAAATATAATGACTTATCGTTCGTCGGCGGATCAAAAGCGCATTTCGCTCCTTGGTCTAGGGGCGATGCGCATTCCAGTTAAGCCTGGCACATCAGAATACGACCAAGCGGAGTTTAATGTATTTGTTAAACGCCTTTTGGATGGTGGAGTGACATACTATGATACGTCGCCCGCTTATTGCCGAGGTCAATCCGAACGAATGCTCGGTGAAGCGTTTGCGGCGAGTGGATATGAGCGTGAGAGTTATGTCATTGCAACTAAGCTTTCTAACTTTTCGGAGTCGCAGTTTGCACTGGAAAAGATAAAAATGATGTTTGCCAACTCCTTAAAGAGTCTACGCACAAGTTATATCGACAATTATCTTCTCCATTCGGTAGGTGGCGGCGATGGAATGGGACTTTTTCGTCGACGTTTTCTTGATAATGGAGCACTTGATTTTTGTTTAGAGAAAAGAGCATCTGGCGAAATCAAGAACTTGGGATTTTCTTTTCACGGCAAGCGCGAGGTGTTTAATTGGTGTCTTGATCATCACGATCAATATAAATGGGACTTTGCTCAAATAGTTCTCAATTATGCGGATTGGCGCAATGGTGAGGCAAAAGCGCTTTATGATGCGTTAACTGCCAAGAAGATTCCAATTGTGGTTATGGCACCATTGCAAGGTGGCAGACTAGCGAGGTACAACTGGACATTAGCAAAGGAGTTGGTGCCACTCGATCCCAAAGCGTCGCTTGCTAAGTGGGCGCTTCGTTTTGCGGCATCACAACCTAATGTAATTACGGTTCTTTCGGGGATGGGTGAGATGGAGCATATTGAGGAGAATATCGCGACCTTTTCTCCACTAAAGGAACTTACACCAGATGAGGAGATGGCGCTTTTTCGTGCGGCCGATGCAGCATCTAAGCAATCAACGATTGCGTGCAATGATTGCAAGTATTGTATGCCCTGTCCGTACGGGTTAGATATTCCTGCAATTCTTTCTTTTAGAAATCAGATGCTAACTCGAAAGGATTCGTTGTCGGCAAAAGAGATTTTAAAACTTTACGCGGAAGCGATTCCTGAAGATTTGCGGCGAGCCGAGCATTGCACCGGTTGCAATCGCTGTTCTCCGCACTGTCCGCAGGGATTGGATATTCCTGCCGAGATAGCGACAATTGATCAATGGGTGGAGGGACTTAAAAATGAAGCTCTTTAAACTCATCCTTATGGTTTTTGTACAGCTCGCAGTTATATCAGCGGTTGTTTTGGCATTTATTGGATGCCCTTATTGCATGTATGTGTGCAAGATCCAGCCCGCACTTACTTGGGTCTTTTTGGTAGTTATTTTGTTGACGCTACTTTTGGGACGTTATTTTTGTCGTTTATTTTGTCCTCTTGGGGCGGTGCAAGATCTTGTAAATCTTGTTTTTCATCCTAAAACCAAAGTGCGTCGAGTATGTTCTCGTCTTCCGCGTAGTATCACTCAGCAAATTATCAATTGGGTTATTGTGCTTATGGCGATCCTGCCTGCGGTTGGAGCTGTTTTAAATCCCTATGGTATTTTTGGCCGAGCGCTTGCGCTTGTTTTTGATAGTGATAGAGCGCTTAATCCAATCATTTATCTTGTACTTGCGGCAGGAGTATTTTTGGCGGTTGTTGTTACTGCGGCGATTGGACATGGAAGATTTTGGTGCAATTGGATTTGTCCTTATGGAACTGTCTTCAATCTACTTTCCAAGCGTTCGCTCTTGCGGGATAAAGTTGGTGGTGGTTGTGGCGCTTGTCGTAAATGTTTCGTCAAGGCCGAGTCCAAGCCAGTAGAAGTCGAAGGCGGTATTACACGACGCGAAACTTTACAAGGGATAGCCGCCTTGGCAGTAGTTGAGAAACTAACTGATGGTGGATATGCGCCAATTTCGATTGCAAATATGGCCAGGCGCGAAACTCGGCTTATTATGCCGCCAGGATCGAAAGATTCGGTAAATACTTATTCTTGTGTCGGTTGTCAGCTTTGTGCAATTAATTGTCTGGGCAAGTGCTTGCGACCGATTGATTGGTCTGGGCGGATTGCGATGGATTATCGCAAGGGATATTGCATTGAAGATTGTGTGAAGTGCTCTGAAGTTTGTCCAGCAGGCGTATTGACTCCGCTAACAATTATGGAAAAGCGCAATGTCCATATTGGATACGCAGTTTGGGACAAGGAGCTGTGTTTGCGGTCTACTAAGGATGAGAAGTGTACAGCTTGCGTTCGCAAGTGTCCAGTTAAAGCATTGCATTTGGTGGATGGAGCTGTTGTAGTTGACAAAGATGTCTGTGTGGGCTGCGGTGCTTGTGAGCATGTTTGTGCGGCGCGTCCTGAGCCAGCTATTCATATAGAAGGACTCTATCGTCAAACTCGAGTAATTCCGATTTCGGAAGTTGACCTTGTCGCAGAAATGCAACGGCTTATCAATGAGGGTGGCGAATCAATTGTGGTAGCGCGCGATGGGGTTATTCGTGCGATTAAGCAGGGCGAAGGAATTGCGCCTGCAATTAAGATGTTAGACGAGGGTAAGCTTCATCGTGCCTTTGTTTGCGATCGCGTAGTCGGTCGTGCCAGTGCCGCCATCTTTGTGGTGGGTGGAGCGAAGAAGGTTTGGGCGCGTCTCATCGGTGAGGATGCGAAAAAGTTCCTCGAGGATCATGGCATTGAATGCTCGGCAGAAAAGACCGTAAAACAAATTCTCAATGCGAAGCTTTCGGATCGTTGTCCAATGGAAAAGGCGGTTAATGATTTAAGCGATCCCAAGAAGATGGTCGAGAAATTGCGTAAAGAGCTTAAAGAAAGGAATTGGTTATAATGAAAGCACTTGTTGGTATTGTAATGGGCTCGGACTCAGATTGGCCACTTGTCAAAAAGGCGTGTGACACATTGGATAAGTTTGGCGTGGGATATGAAACGCAGGTCATTTCAGCGCATCGTACGCCAGAGTTGGCAATCGAATACTCCAAAACCGCAGAGGCGCGAGGACTTAAAGTAATTATCGCAGCTGCGGGCGGAGCGGCGCATCTGGGAGGAGTCTTGGCGGCTGCAACTCCGCTTCCAGTGATTGGCATTCCTGTTGCAGGTGGTGCTTTGAATGGTTTGGATGCGCTCTATGCTACTGTGCAGATGCCAAGTGGTGTGCCAGTTGCTACCGTTGCGTGTGGAAGTGCAGGCCCAATTAATGCGGCGCTTTTGGCAGTGCAGATCCTCGGAACAGCTGATGAATCGTTGCGCGAGAAGTTTCGTGCCCACAAAGAAGAGCTTAAAGCTAAAGTCGAGGCGGCCAACAAAAAGATTCACGAATAATGCGCGCATTGGTTACTGGTGGAGCGGGCTTTTTAGGAAGTCACCTTGTAGAGCGGCTATTGAATGATGGCCATGAGGTGATTGCGCTTGATAACCTCTACACTGGTAGCGTTGATAATCTTGCCGCATTTCGGGGTAATGCTAAATTTTCTTTCATAGAGGCGGATGTGGTTGAAGCCAAGATAGACATTCTTCCTAAGGTGGATGAAATATATAACCTCGCTTGTCCTGCCTCGCCTATTCATTATCAGCATCAACCCGTAAAGACGACGCTTACCTCAATTAAGGGTGTGCTATTTGCGCTTTCATTAGCGAAACGCGATGGTGCGAGAGTACTTCATACATCTACGAGCGAAGTGTATGGAGACGCGCTTGTACATCCGCAAGTGGAAACTTATTGGGGCAATGTCAATCCTATTGGTCTTAGGAGTTGCTATGATGAGGGTAAGCGCGTGGCGGAGACGTTGATTGCTGATACAATTCGCGAAAACGATGTAGATGCGCGGATTGTGCGTATTTTCAATACTTATGGACCGCGGATGAATGCGCATGATGGCAGGGTAGTTTCCAACTTTATTGTACAAGCGCTTAAAGGTGAATCAATTACTATTTATGGGGATGGCTCGCAAACGCGTTCATTTCAATATGTGGACGATTTGATTGATGCGTTTTGTGCATATATGAAACTTCCCAAGGCAAATGTTCGCGAATGGACTTCGATTCACAATTTGGGTGCACCCGTTATTAATTTGGGCAATCCTGAGGAGTTTACAATTAAGGAATTAGCTAATGCGGTACTAAAGCTTATTCCAGAGTCTAAGTCAAAGTTAGTTTTTCGTCCTTTACCCAGCGATGATCCGCGCGAGCGTCGTCCTAATATCGTTTTAGCCCGCGAATTGCTTAATTGGGAGCCACGCATTGCGCTTAACGATGGATTGAAAAAGACCATTCAGTATTTTAAGGAAGGATATATATGAAAGACCTAAAAGAAGCCTATAAAACAATTGAAGCTGATCACTTTGCTTCACAACTTGAGATTTCGTTTATTGATGGTAACAAGCGAAGCACGCTTTGTTATGAAAAGGTAACTTGGAATATCGGAGGCGAGGAGAAGGGTTTGCGGTATGGAGAGAACCCTGGTCAGGAAGCAGCCCTTTATAAGCTTGTTAATGGCAATCTTGTGCTGGGAGAAGTGGAGATGCTTCAAGCAGGTCGTTACTTGGCGTCAGTGCCTGAGCTTTTACAATCAGGAAAGCATCCTGGCAAAACCAATGTTACCGACACTGACAATGCGCTCAACATTTTGCGTTACTTGATGAAGAAACCGACTGCGGTTATTGTTAAGCACAACAATCCTTGTGGAGTAGCGACAGGTTCAACGCTCGCGGAAGCGTATTATCGTGCAAACAAGGCAGATCGCTTGGCCGCATTTGGTGGTGCAATTGCGCTCAATCGCGAATGTGATATTGAAACTGCCAAGCTCATTTTGGAGAACTATGCGGAGGTTGTAGTGGCTCCTGACTTTAAGCCAGGCGTGATGGAGTTATTTGCGACCAAGAAAAATTTGCGCGTCTTTCGTGTTCGCAATATGGAGAAGCTTACCGACTTTGTAGCTAAGCATGTTATTGACTTTAAATCACTAATTGATGGTGGTCTTGTTGCGCAAACCTCGTTCGCTGCCAATGCGCGCAAACCGGCGGACTTGATGCCGGCTTATTGCAATCGCAAGATTACTGACAAGGCAACTGGCGCAGTGAGTTTTGAAGAGCACAAGATTAAGCGTCTACCAACAGCTAAAGAATATGAGGATTTGGTATTTGGTTGGCTTGTTGAAGCAGGTGTTACTTCCAATTCAGTTTTATATGTTAAGGATGAAGCTACCGTCGGCATTGGCACTGGTGAGCAGGATCGGGTAGGGGTGGCCGAGATTGCGCGCGACAAAGCGTACACTAAACTTGCGGATTGGATTTCGTGGGAGAAATATCAAAAGCCTTACAATGATTTACGTTTGGTGTTTGGCGATGATGATGGCGCCAAGAAGCAAGCGGAGATCATGGAGGAAACCCGCGCGCGCAAAGGTGGGCTTCCTGGATGCGCGATGGTGTCAGATGCGTTCTTCCCATTTCGCGATGGCGCGGAGGTTGGCATTCGTGAAGGCATTACTTCAATTGTTCAGCCTGGCGGGGCAATTCGTGATTGGGATGTGATCGATTGCTGCAATGACGCAGGAGTAGCGATGGTATTTACTGGTCAACGTTCCTTCCGTCACTAATGATTCGTATACTCCTAAGATCACTAACAATCCTTGCGCTATTAATTAGCGCGGGGATTTGCGTTTTTCTTGGGAGGGATGGTGTTGAGAGTGATGTTTATGCGCTTATTGGGGATGATACTGGAATTATCTCTGCGCTCGCGCGAAAGACCGCATCAATTTATCGGGTATATTGCGAAGATGACAAGCTTTACGATGAGTGCCGTGCAGTAGCTGAGTTTGCACAGATAGTTGATCCTAAAGGTACGTATGAACTTATACGTACGCATGGCAAGGGATTACTTTCGGATAAGTCGCGTGAGCTTTTGCTTGCCAATGAGACTAATCGTATTATGCGTAGTGCAATGCGTCGCGATTATTCGGGAATAGGCCTTTTCCCAAAAGCGGATGATCCTTTTTATTTTCTCCACGACTTTGTTATGGACTTTAAAAGTTTGCAGCCAAAGGCGGAAATTTTAGTAGGTCATCGTTCGCCCGTAAAAGGACTCATCGAGCTTGCGCGGAAAAATCCTAAAGTACATTTAAGCGGTTCACCATTTCATACTTACCTTGCAACCGAAAGCTCCAAGCGAGAGATTAACCTCTTGGGATTTATTTCGCTTTTTGCCGTGTTTGTATTAGGTTTTGCGCTCTTTCGTACTTTGCGTTTTGCCTTTCCGATGGTTCTTGCAATTGGAGTTGGGTTTCTTGTGGGTACTGCGGCGGTCTTGCTCTTACCTGGGCGGCCTCATATCCTTACTTTCCTTTTTGGCACTTCGCTTATTGGTTTAGGAGTTGATTATTGTTATCACTCACTTCATGGTTGTAGTCGCTCTTCCCTTGCAGGTGCACTCATTACAACTTCGCTTGCGTTTTCACCGCTAATCTTCTCAAGTGTACATGTTTTAAGGGAGATGGCAGTATTTACAATTGCAGGACTCATTGCGATTTATGCATTTGTCCTATGTGCATTCAAGCGAATTGAGGAAGTAGAGATTAAGCTCAATTTATCAAATAAGTTTTGGCATTACTTTAAATTCGTCAAGTGGATAGTCGCAGTGATTGCGATAGCGGGATTGATGCGCTTACATTTTGGTAATGATGTTTCTGAATTTCATGAAATGGATCCGCTAATGGCAGCAGGCGAAAAGGCAGTTGCTGAAGTAAGTGGAGTAGATAAGGTAAAATTCGCACTCGTTGATTTGGATGATTGGCAAAAGGAAAACGCTAAACTTAAAGCGAAAATGGGAGTTGAAGTGAAAGGCGAGTTTTTAAGCGCTGCTGATCTCCCTGATTGGATGACACTTGAAAAAGATGGGCGGACAATGGTAATTCTTCCGTCGAAAGACGGCGTTGATTTAAAAGCGCAATTGAATGCAATGTTTGATCGTTTTGCCATTGAGGTTAAGTTTATGCTCTTAGTGGCATTTATTGTTCTTTTTGCTGTACTTGCGTTCGCGACGCGCAAGAGATTTTTTGAGTATGCGCTT
Source organism: Kiritimatiellia bacterium (assembly GCA_045599105.1). Classification (GTDB taxonomy): domain Bacteria; phylum Verrucomicrobiota; class Kiritimatiellia; order RFP12; family UBA1067; genus UBA1067. The sequence continues at coordinate 9,201 of JAZRVL010000041.1, read as the reverse complement.
CCCATAGTGTTAGCGGTTGTTGCTACTGCTGGTGTATTGGGATGGCTTGGAGAGACGATTAACTTCTTCCATCTTATTTGCTTTTTCGTGTTGGTGGGATTAGGAATTGACTACACTATTTTTCATAAGTCTGAAGATGCGGCCTCATCAAGCGCTCGCGTAGTGCTCTATAGTTTTCTTACTTCGTTGGTGGGGCTGGGAATGCTTGCTTTTACTTCCTTTAAAGTGACACGCTCAATGGGGCTTACACTTGCAGTAGGGCTTTTCTTTGCCTATATCTTTTCAGTTGGAAGTTCACGCGAGGCTAAGCATACGATGTGGCACAATCAAAAGGAACAATCGGCAGGTAAGCTTAGGATTCTTTTTATGTGGCATGTTTATCGACTCTTCGGTAAGTCGCTCGCAAAGTTAGTTACTTTTGTAATTGTACTTTTCATTTATCCGTTTGCCAAACCCGCTCGTCGTGCGATTGCCCAATTCCGTGAAAAGACAGGGCTTAAAGTGAGTGCATTTAAAACCATTCTTTTCTTTGCGTGGTCAATGTTGGATAAGACAGACGCATGTACTTTAGCCAAAAACTTGCCGAAAGTTTCGGTTAAAGGAGATAAGCGCTGGATGGAGGGCGGTGCGTTTCTTATCTCTACTCACTTAGGTGCGATTGAGACTTTGCCTGCGCTTCGAAAAGGTAATACGATTAAGGTTCATGCTTTCCAGCAAATGACCCATAACGCAATCTTTACTCGCCTTTTTGCTCACTACTTAGATCCCAATCAATTGACCTTACATGCAGTTGAGGATATTGGAGTTGAGACAGCGGTAGAAATGAAAGCTGCGATCGAGCGCAAGGAATTGGTGTTAATGGCAGGAGATAGGCCTTCGGCCAACTCTACGGCAACTTTGACGCACGAGTTCTTTGGTCATTCTTGCAAGTGGCCTAAAGGGGTGTTTAAGTTTGCCGAGCTTATGGAAGCACCAGTTTATGCGATTACTTCAGTTAGCGTTGGCTGGAACGAATATGAAGTTCATGCCCAAAAGCTTGGTAGCGATATGCTTGGCGACTATGTGCGCTTTTTGGAAAATGAAGTTCGCGCCTATCCGCATGAGTGGTATCAGTTTTATCCGTTTTTTGGTTGAAAACCAATAGCTCTAATTGTGATATAATAGGGGTATTATGAATTGGGAAAACATTATTGAAGCGCTTAAAAAGCGCGGTTATGAAGTTGAGTTTGCCAAAGACAAGGCGACTGCAAAGGCGATGGTATTAAAAGAAGCCGAAGGCGTTAGTTCGGTTGGTTGGGGCGGCAGTGAGTCGATTAAGGAAATCGGTGCACGTGAGGCCTTGGAAAAGAGCGGCAAGGAGATTCGCGAGTATCAATCGGATATGGATCTTTTTCTCCTTTCTGCCAATGCGATAACTACGGATGGCGTCATCGTCAATATCGATGGGCATGGCAATCGAGTAGCGGCTTCGATTTGCGGACCGAAGAGCGTTCTTTACGTCATCGGTCGAAACAAAATAGTCGAGGGTGACGTTATGGACGCGATAAAGCGGGTCAAGAAGTTCGCTTGTCCGCCTAATTGTCGACGCTTAAACAAGAAAACACCTTGTGCGACTACTGGCGAGTGCGCAAACTGCGATTCGCCCGATCGTATCTGCAAGGTGACGGCGATCTTTGATCGTCCGCCAACGGGGATGCCGACCAAGATTATCTTGGTAGACGAAGCGCTTGGTTACTAAGCGATAAGTCCGCGATCTCTTAATATATCCATCGCTTCGCTTAGGCGTTCACGCTTTTGGCGCTTAGTTTCATTTTCGTCACCAAATAGTGACGCTTCAACTGTGCGAGGACCATTTTCAATATTAGTTACGCCAAAGCCAATTAATCTAAATGTGCCGACGGCTCTTTCCCGATCAAAAAGCTCCAATGCTTTTTCTCTAAAGGTAATATCGTCTTTAGCAGGCGCATCAAAGCTGATTTGACGCGTAAAAGTATTAAATGAACCATCGCGTATCTTAATTCGTGCAGTTTTAGCCCATCGCTCTTCGGTGCGAAAACGTCGTCCCACATCCTCTACAAGTTCAAGGAGCTTGGCGCGTACTTTGGCATTACACGTTTCATCTTTGGAAAAGGTATATTCACGAGAAACTGACTTTTCAGAAACTGGCTGCCAAGTAACTAAAGATTCGTCTCGACCAAAGGCATGATGGTGAAGAACTTCTGCACATGTCTTTGAGCCCAGTAAAGAAGAGAGTGTTTTTACATCTAACGCCTGCAAGTCGCCACAAGTCGTGATATTGTAGGGCTTAAGTAACTCTTCGGTTTTTACGCCAATACCCCAAAGTATTCCAATGCGTTTAGGACGGAGAAATTCGGCAATGGCTTTTTCCTCAAATGGCATTATGGTAAGTCCATCGGGTTTATGGATATCGGAGCCAATCTTGGCAAGCAGGCGATTGGGGGCGATACCAATTGAGCAGGTGAGATTGGCTTCGCGCTTTACAGTAGCGCGCAAATCCTCCCCGAGTTTTCTTGCGGCATTTTCATCTCCGCCAAAAAGGTGCAATGATCCTGTAATATCAAGAAACGCTTCATCAATTGATACGCCTTCGACAAAAGGGGTATAGCGATGAAAGATTTCAAATACTTTTTCAGATGCTTTTGTGTAAAGCTCCATGTGCGGGGGAACGAAAATTGCATGCGGGCAAAGCCGATATGCCATTTGCGAGGCCATTGCTGAGTGGACACCCGCTTTACGGGCTTCATAAGAGCAAGTAGATACTACTCCTCGCTCATGCGGACCAGAGCCGACAATGACGGGCTTGCCGCGCCATTCGGGGTGGTAGAGTAGTTCTACTGACGCGAAAAATGCGTCCATATCTACATGGAGAATTGTTTTCACTTATGAATAATTATATCATACTATGATATAATATAATTATTGAAGATGAAAAAGCCCGAAATACTTGCCCCAGCAGGGGATTTTGTTTGCCTTGAAGCTGCACTTAAGGCTGGAGCAGATGCAGTTTACTTTGGATTAGGGACGCTCAACATGCGCGCACGCGCAAGTGTCAACTTCAAGGTGGAGGATTTGCCGGAAATCAAACGTCGTTGTGAGGAGGCAGGAGGCGTTAAGCGCTATCTTACTTTGAATGCAATTATTTTTGAAGGTGAGATAGGGGAGATTGAAAAAATCATCATTGCTGCCAAGCCCTATGTGGATGCATTTATTGTTTCGGATTGGGCGGTAATTGATTTGTGTAAAAAGCATAAAGTTCAGTTTCATATTTCTACGCAATCAAGTTGCTCCAATTCGATTGCCGCCAAGTTCTTAAAAAGCCAAGGCGCAAGGCGCATCGTACTTGCACGTGAATGCAACCTTAAAGAAGTAAAGGAAATTGCGCATAACTCAGGGATTGAAATAGAGTGCTTTGTTCATGGAGCGCAATGCGTTGCTGAATCGGGGCGCTGTTTGATGAGTCATGATGCTTTTGGTTGCAGTGCTTCGCGGGGAGAATGCCACCAACCTTGTCGCCGGAGATTTCTCATTAAAGCCGTAGATCTTTATGAAGATGAACATGGAAGGCCCGTACATGAGTCAGATACGGCATTTATTTTAGAGCCCCATACGGTAATTTCTGCGAAAGATTTGTGTTCGCTCGGTTTTGTGGATAAACTGATAGATGCGGGAATTGCTTCTTTTAAGATTGAAGGACGTGCTCGCAATGCGGAGTATGTCCTTAGTGTAACTCGCGCTTATCGTAAGGCGGTTGATGCAGTTATAAGTGGTACTTACAATGAAGCATTGGTCAATGAGTTAACCAATGAAGTAAAAAAGGTCTTTCATCGGGAGTTCTCAAAAGGACTTTACTATGGGCGGCCAGGCCTGGATCAATTTACGGATTCGGAAGATTCGCTGGCAACGACGGTTAAGCGTCACGCAGGGATAGTGATTGATTATTTCACTAAAGCGGGGGTTGCGCAAGTTAAAATCCAAGATCATCCACTTCGCCCAGGCGATGAAGTGCAAATCCATGGGTTTAAAACGGGTATAGTCGAACACACCTTGGGTGAACTTCGTAGGGACGAGGAAACCATTGAAGTTGCCGAGAAAGGCGATTGGGTGACGTTTAAAGTGCCACGTTGTCGAGTAGGCGATAAAGTGTTTTACATTGAGAAAAGAAAATGATTATTGACATTCATACTCACAACTTCCCGCGCGCAATTGCCACTCGTGCAATTAACGGGATGTGTGCGCAAACGGAAGGTCTCTTGTATGCGGTAGGTGATGGGACGCTTGCGAATCATCTTGATCACATGGAGTACGCAGGCGTGGATATGGCTGTTGCCTGTCCAATTGCAACTAAACCCAATATGTTTGAAGGTATTTATCGTCGAGCGATTGCGATTAAGGAGGGGGAGTTTGGAGAGCGTATTAAGCGTCGCATTATTCCTTTTGCATCTATACATCCTTTGGATCCTCACGCCTTTGAGCATTTGGAGATGATTGCTAAAGCGGGAATTAAGGGCGTCAAATTTCATCCTTTTTATCAAGACTTTTCGTTGGCAGATTCGGGAGTATGGCCGGTCTTTGAAAAGATTGCCGATTTAGGCTTGGTCGCAATTTGTCATTGTGGAACGGATGTTAGTTGGCGATATTTTCACGGGCTTTGTGGACCCAAGGAGACTTGGCGGCTTTTGAAAAATGTTTCAGGACTTAAGTTTATCGCTGCGCACTTGGGAGGGTGTGAAGGATATCCCTCGCACATGACGGAAGCAATTATGGAGTGTGGAGCGTATATTGATACGGCGACTTTGCACATGCGCTGGCACTATGATGAGCAAATGCGTTTACTTAGATCTTGGCCGACGGAGCGCATACTTTTTGGTACAGACTGGCCGTGGGAACATTATCCAGAGCTAATTAACTGGATTAAGTCAGTTCGCGACGCCAAGGATTGGGACGCCATTTTTGGTGGAAATGCATGTCGATTACTCTCGATTTAGAGCGAGCTGAAGGTGAAGGCGTCGTTGGGATTGATGAGGCGGGACGCGGTCCGCTTGCAGGGGGAGTATATGCAGCTGCGGTAACTGCGCCACTTGCGCTAGCTGAGAGGCTAATTGTGGGTGAGTGGAGCGCAATTAATGACTCTAAAAAGCTTTCTCCTAAAAAGCGGGATAAGTTAGCCAAGATTATCAAATCAACAGTAGGCTGCAAGTGGGCAATTGCGAGTGCAAGCGCCAAAGAGATTGATGAGATAAATATCCTTAATGCGACGCATTTGGCAATGAAGCGAGCAGCCGACGAATTAAAGGCAACGAAAATCCTGGTGGATGGCTTGCCAGTAAAGACCTTGCCGAGCGCCAAGAATGTGATTAAGGGAGATGCGCGATCGCTCTTTATTGCGGCGGCTTCAATTTTGGCCAAAACCGCACGGGACGAAGATTGTCTTAGATTAGACTTGCTTTATCCAGGATATGGCTTTGCCAAACACAAGGGTTATCCCACGCCTGAGCATTATGAAGCGCTTAGAAAGCTTGGCGCTTGTGAAGAACATCGGCGCAGCTTTGATCCAGTTAAGCGCGCAATCGAAGGAACGTTATGAGCGCTAAAGTGATGGGCATTGTCAATGTGACACCTGATTCGTTTTCGGATGGTGGGCGCTACTTTGATAGTAGCGAGGCAATAAAACGAGCTAAAAATTGCATTAAAGAAGGCGCGGATATTATTGACTTGGGCGGTGAGTCCACACGGCCTAATGCCAAGCCCATTACTTGGGAGGAGGAGTGGAAGCGAATTGAGGTAGTATTAGAGGGACTTAAAGGAATAAGTGTTCCAATTTCCGTTGATACTTATCATCCCGAAACTGCAATAAGGGCGATTGAGTTAGGCGCAAAGATAATTAACTGTGTTTATACAGAGCCAGTCCATAAAATGTTGGAAATTGTTGCATCACACGAAGATGTGGAGTTAGTTATTCCAGCTAAGGCGTATGATGAAGGGGTGATGAAAGCGTATCTCCCTCGGCTTTATTTAGATCCAATGATTGGTTTTAATACGACGCGTGAGGAGGATTTGTCGCTACTATCGTCAATTGGTGAGCTGGCAAAAAAATCTCGCGTCTTGGTAGGCGCAAGTCGTAAGCGAATAATTAAAAAGTTAGTGGGTGAAAAGACGCTCGGCAAGAACTTGGGCGGCAACCTCGCAGTGGCACTTTGGTGTGTGAATATGGGCGCAAGTGTAGTTAGGGTTCATGATGTTGCCGAAACAGTCGAGGCCTTGAAGGTATGGAAGCAGTTGCCATAGATTTTGAGACAACGGGTTATGAAAACGGGGGTAAGAATGAGCCGTGGCAACTGGGAGTCGCGGTCATTGAGGGCGATGAGATAGTTGAGAGTAAAGAGTTTTTCTTTGGGAGTGAACTTACGCCGGATTATGAGTCGATTATGGCGCAATGGGATGATTGGGCGCCTATGCTTATAAATAAGCGACTAATTGCGCATAATATCGCAACCGAGCGAACGATTTTGACGCGCTTAGCCCCGCTTACTAAATGGGGGCCGTGGGTAGATACAATGAAGCTCGCCAAAGCGCGTTATCCGAAAATGCCTTCGTACGCATTGGGCGAGCTTTGTGCTATGTTTGGTATAGTTCCTCAAATTGATGGGCGCACATGGCATGATGGACTTTATGATGCGATTGCTTGTGCCAAGCTTGCCTTAAGGTTGCAATAACTTAAGCAATAGAGCTTACTGCTAAATTGGCAGTGGCAAAAGCAAGACTTAGATTGTAGCCGCCCGTAGGTCCGTCAATGTCCATTACTTCGCCAGCAAAGTAAAGCCCGCTAACGAGTTTTGACTCCATGGTTTTGGGGTCAATCTCTTTGGTGTCTACGCCTCCAATCGTAACAATTGCTTCTTTGACGGGGCGTGGGCGCAAGGATTCGAAAGTGATGCGGTTGTGACCAAACCACACTTCAAGGGCAAAGTGCTTAAGCTTTTTGTGAATGATAAAGCGCTCGGCATTGTAAATGGCAGCGCCTGATAGTCCAAAACTTTCACAGTCAACTTCACCTTGATAATCAAAGAGCGTGCGGCCATCTACAATTACTTTGACGCGTCCATCCTCAAATCGTCGTCCAGCAAGCGAAATGATGTGGCGATCGCTTGTTTCAAGGCCAATTAGACCAGGTTGATAGGGAACAAGGCGATGGCCAAGTGAGCGAGCGAAGTTTTGTCCGTCGCCTACCGAGCCAGTCTTGGGGTAGCTTACTCCACCAGTTGCAATTAGAACATTCTCCGCCCAAAGGGTGAAGTTGTTAGCGGCAACAATAAAGCCATTTTTTTGGCTTTGAATGGCTTTAACTGCACAATTGGTAAGAATGGGAACATCATTATCACGCAAGAGATCGCCAAACGCATGAACGATGGTAGCTGCTTTGCCATCCGCAGGAAACATTCGTCCATCCGCCATTCGCCGCAAAGGTACATTGAGAGATTTGAAAAAGGCAATTACTTTACGAGGAGGAAGCGCATGGATAGCCTGCCGAACAAAATCCTTACATTCTCCGATGTCGCTTAAAAAGTCCTGTTCGCCAATATCCTTGGTGAAATTACATCGTCCATTGGCAGTCATGAGCACCTTAGAGCCAAGCCGTGCCTTGCGCTCGATAATTAGTGCGGAAATTCCACGTTTGGCTGCCATTGCGCCAGCGAACATACCAGCAGCGCCACCGCCAATAATTGCCAATTTAACTGGAGTATGCTTAAGTCCCATAGGCGAATTATAACATAATTTGGTATAATGTTTACAACGAATGAAGGCGTGGGTACAAAGAGTTAGTGAAGCGAGCGTAACTATTGAAGGCGAGAAGGTCGCCGAGATTGGTTTGGGATATCTCGTCCTTCTTGGAGTTACGCATACTGATAGTGAAGCATCGTCCGATGAAATTGCCGATCGACTCGTTAAACTTCGTATCTTTGAGGACGAAAACGGCAAAACCAATAAGTCCATTGAAGATGTTCAAGGCAGTATCATAGTAGTTTCTCAATTTACGCTTTATGCGGATACCGAGCATGGACGTCGTCCAGGATTTTCCAATGCCGCCAAGCCAGATGTTGCTATTCCATTGTACGAGCGGGTAGTTAAAAACCTTAAAGTAGCGTTGGGCGAAAGTCGCGTTCAGACTGGGCGCTTTGGTGCGGACATGAAAGTGCGGCTATTAAACGATGGCCCATTTTCAGTAGAATTGCTTGCGAAATAATATTAGATCCCCCAGTATTTCGGCTTGAGGTCCTATACGTACGAATAATTTGATATAATAAGCAACGATGCCATGGTTTGAAACCATACAAAGTGCGTTACGCCCGATTTTCAAGCGCAATCGACTGATGGAAGTGAAATTTGATGGTGATAGTGAATACTGATAAATGAAGTTGTGGGCGATAGGGTTGGTGGTGATGGTTGCCGGATGCGGCAACCTGGGCGATGATTATTGCGAAGAGCGGGCGATACTTGTGTGCAAGATGCGCATTGACGGGCGAGAGGTGTTTTGCGGTTGGGAATCAATGGACGTGGCAGAACGTTATCGCGAGCAGATTAATAGCGATGACTTCAAGCGAAAGGTGGTGTCGGACGAAAGCGTGAAAATCGAGGCGAAGCCGTTCGTGCAGAGACGCTTAAATTGCCTTGTAATGGAGCTTGTGGCAAGGGCAAAGGGCGAAGATGTGGCGCGGAAGGCGTTGGAGGATTACCTTCAAGCGGCAATCGCATTTGTCGATGAGCGAGAAAGCGAACGCATGCAAAAGTCGATTTCGCAATTGTCGAGAAACGTTCTTATCCTCGAACGAGGACTGGCCAAGGCAAAAGAGCGTGTCGCTGCCTTTCGCACTGATGATGCGGAGGAAGAACTCGCCTTGACGGAAAGAATGCTCAAAGGGGCCAAGATTGACGTTGAGAATGCTCGCAAAAGTTTCTACAATCGATCTGGATGTTTCTTTGAACGGTATTCTGGCGAAGAGGATGTTGATTGACTGGATATTCGGGGATACATCCCGAAAAGGACAATGCAAGTGTTTTTTCTGTAAATTCGCTCCGAGCTCATAGTTCTTTGATTGTTGTCATGTAACGATAATTAGCAGTTTCCCATTCGTCGCTGATTTCGACGCAGATCGCCGTAACGAGTCTTAGAAGCGAATCGAC
>JAZRVL010000040.1:0-8937 GCA_045599105.1 Kiritimatiellia bacterium | reverse complement strand
ATTCTCTTAGCAAGCTTGAGGTAGACGCCTAAAGCCCCGAGAGGTATACCCCTTTCACCCTTAGGGGTTAACCCTTTTCCAAAAAAGGGTTAACGGTTTTACCCTTTACCCGTCTACCCCTCGGGCTTTTTACCAGCAGTGAAACCTTTTGACGTGGCAAGCGGGGACTTGACCCTCCTTTTCGCCTGATTTTATTGACTTTTTTGGGGCGTGTCCCCGCTAAAACACAGGGGGTCTATCAAGGGGGCGGGGTAATACCCGCCTCCTTTTTAGAAGCGAACTTGGATGCCCGCCGAGAGGACGAGCGAGGAGTAGTCAGCGCGAGCGCGAATGCCCTGCACGGAAACATCGTCCTCGTCGATCCATTCGTAGCCGACCTGTCCGTAAATACCGACATTCTCCGCGAGCCATCCCGTTAAGCCGACATATCCGCCAGCACCCCAAAGGCAGTTGACTTCTTCCGTCTTCGCCCCGCCCGCGTCAAGCTCGCTATTCGCAAACGTGCAAAGCGCCTCCGCACCACCGTAGATGTCGAGCCATGAGGCCACATGCCACGTTACCTTCGGTCCGAAGGCGATTTGATAAAGGTCGCTCTTAAGTTCCGTTCGCATACCGCCAAGCGCCCCGCCCGCGATATACTCGCGCCGGCCGTCCGCAAGGTTTGGATTGACACTGTCGCGAGTTGGATCGGGCGCGTCGCCGAGCACGTTATCAAAGCGATAGTAGTCGTTGTATTCGCAGTAACCTCCACGCGTACCGTTCTTGATGCCCCAATATCCGGCAAAGCGCAAGTTAAGCCCAAGCGCAACTGGACCATCGCCGAAGTCGTAGCCGATCGACGCCGTAAGCCCGTGGGCGCAATCCTCGTCGCTACCGCTTGCAACTACGCCTTCAGATCGATTGATGCGTAGCGCATAATCCGCCACCCCTGCCGTTTTCGTGCCCGTATCGATACCGCTCGAGCGCACTGGTAACTCGTCGATTTCGCCCGACCACGTTTTTCCGTCCGCCGAAATCGACCCCGTCGAATACTCGCCCTGCGCGGCCGGAGCACCACCGCTGAAAGATGTCTTGGCCTTAGCTCTCCATGCGTAGCCGACATTAAAGTTCCATCCGCTGGCCAACGTAACTCCAGCTAAAAACACCATCGCTACAAAAACAAGCTTTTTCATTTTCTTTACCTCCCTGAATTAACCTTAGTTTTCTTCTGCCGGCATGACAATGGCAATCTGGTAGAAGCGCGTACCTCCACCCTGACCCTCGAACGTCGCCCGATAGACGTTGCCTTCGACGGGCGTCACATTCGTCAACGGCACTGTCGTCCATGTCTTTTCAAGGTCTGCACCCGTAAGCTCGGTTGTCGTAAGTACCTTGACGCTATTGATGTCAATAGTCAGCCATGGCGTATCGATCCTTGCCTCAAACTCCACGAAATCGGAACCAAAACTAAGAACCTTGGCCGTGCCATACGGATTGAAGTCGATTACGATGTTATCCGCATAGTTCTTGACGTAGTTCCAAAGCTTGGTCGCATAATCCTTGTTCGTCGCAACCTCGTAGGAAAGATGCAACGTGACCTTCCCATCGAGCGTTGCCGTGCCGCAGTTCAAGAACGGACGAGCTTCCCAGTCGATCGTCGTCGGCCCCATAATCGTCAAATCGGTAAGTTTCGTATTACCCGCAAAGGCCTTCGCACCGATGGAAGCGACGTATGGCGGCAGTTCTATCTTCGTAAGCGAAAGTCCGGAGAACGCACCGTCACCGATCGTCAGCGTCGTATTCTCGCCCGTCGTCGCATCACGCGGTTGGACGAACTTGATTTTGCTGATTCCAGTCGCATTGGCAAAGGCGTACGAGCCGATCTTCTTGACGAAAACCGGCAAGGAGACGGATGTGATACCCGTGTTTTTCAAGAAGGCGTCTTCTCCAATCTCCACGTTCGCAACGCCGCTTGATCCGCCGCGATTCATCTCCGGTAGGATAAGTTCACCCGTCGGCTCGACCTCCTGCGCAACAATGACGCCGTTACCGTCCGTCTTGATGACTTCCTCATCCTCGGACGGCTCGAACTTGGTCGACTTCCACTTTGCGTAAATCGAGTGTGGAGAGTACTCTTTAAGTACGCTTCCTTCCTCGACCTTGGCCGCGTCTGCCTTCCAACTATCATACCAGCCGAGGAACTCGTAGTCCGTGCGCGTCGGAGTTGCCGGCATCGTATACACCAAGACGCAGAAGTTCGTCACAACTTCGCTACCATCCGAATAGGCGCCGCCCATCGCATTAAACTCGATGTCCGCGCCCAGCTGCATAACCGTTACCTCCGGTAGCATCGTATCCTCCGTGATCGTGCCCGTCAGCGGATTCGACGCTGGAGAGGTTACCCAATCGTAGCCATACTCAAGAGTGTAAGTAACCTCGTAGCTATCGCCATTCACAAAAGCGCAGGTGTACGTGCCGTCTTCAAGCGTGCCAATTACTTCAACTCCAGCCGCATCCGTCACATTCGTAACCGCATAGAAGAATCCCTCCGTCGGCGACGGAATCTTCAATAAAACTACGTCTGCCGCTTTGATATTCGCGTACGCCGCGCTATGGTCGGTCACATACTGCGCCTGCGGGAAGTAAACCGTGCTCGCCGCATCATCGCCGATCTTCAAAATGAAGTCCTTGTCCGCGCCGAACGTGACGGTGCAATCGACAAGGCCTTCGCATCCACGACCGATCCCTTCGGCGCCAAAGATGCCAATCGCCGTCACATCGCCGCCATTGATCACAATGGCGCCTCCGTCAACGTTGTCGCTGCCACCACCAATGCCCGCGCCATATTGGCCGCCCGTCGCCGTCACCGTGCCGCCGTTGATCGTAATCGTACCACAACCACCGCCCGTACCAAGATTGTAAGCATCGCCACCGCCAATACCAGCTCCCTGTACGCCGCCCGTCGCCGTCACTGCGCCGCCGTTGATCGTAATCGTGCCGCCTGAGCCACCCGCACCGCCACCGATACCCGCAGCATACCCGTAACCCGTCGCCATCACAGCGCCGCCGTTGATCGTGACCGTGCCACCGTTGCCCATGAATCCGCCACCAATACCCGCAGAATAATTGGAGCCAGTCGCTTCAAGCGCACCCGTGCCCTTCTCCTGACCGTAGATGACGAGTGCCTTACCGATTACGACCTCAACGCCCGCCTTCGCCGTCAGCGTCGCACCGTCGCAAAGGATGAGCCGCGTCGGACTTTCGACCGTACCGTTCACCGTGATGCGAGTCGAAACCTCCTTGTTCTCCATCACCACATACGTCGTGCCCGCGCCAAGCGTCGTCTGACCCGTATACTCCTCATATACCTTGCAGACCGCGTTCGTCATCGTCTCCCCATCCCAATCGAGATAGGAAATCGGGCCCAACTCCGCCTTCGGCAAGCTCGCGATATCGATAACCTTACTCTCGTTAATCGCGCCGAGCGCCATCGGATTATCGGGAGTGCCGACAAATTGGTAGTTCTTATCGAGCGTGAAGTACACCTTCAGCTCGCTACCCTTCGCGACGACATACGTGTTCGTGCCGTCCGCCAATGTGCCAGTAACTTCCGCCGTCTCGTTGGAAACGACATACGTATAGCCCGTTACTACTGGAATCTTCACCTCCGGCCAACCTTCGACCATGAACTCGACGAAAGACGTCAAGCCGCCCGTCGAGTGCGTGAGCCGATACGCGCCATTCCGCTTCGGCAAGGAAATATCCGTCTTGCCCTCGCCTTCAAGACCCGTCTGAATCACGTCGGACGCGCCCGTCGTCTCGTTCGTCCAGCCGAGCGTAACCGCCGCCTGGTCCGCCGCTCCCCACGCCGTGTCGCTGTAGCTCACGCCCGCAACCGTCGCCTCGCCCTCCGCAAGCGCGATGCTCGTGCGCAGATCGACCGTCCCCGCCGCGGACTTCGCCGCAATGTCGGACGCAACCGGCGCGGGTGGCGCAGGCGGCGTGTCGCGCACAGCGCGAACTGACAAACCGTAGCTGCGGTCGATGGCGTTCACGCGGGCACCATTCTCCATGAAGTAGAGGTACTTCGCATTATAGGAGCCATCCTCCGTAGAGGACCAGTAGTAGCCTTTGCTTCCGGCCTCGGTCCGACCATCGCCGTAGTTGTAGTCGGCGGCGGGCAGGAAGATGCTCTTGTCCGTATAACCATCAGTTGCGCCCGTGAAAGTATAGCCCTTCTTGGTGGTGTCCCATGTCTTTGTGCAATACCCAGAAGTCTCACCGTCAAGCATTTTAAGCTCCGCCTCCGTCGGCAAACGCCAGCCATCATCGAGCTTTGCAACCTCGTTGGTCGCGTTGTCGAAAGTGTAGAGTGCGCCGTATTCAGAGGGCGCCCCCGGCTCCGCGGTGCCGACGTTGACCGTCGCCCAGAACGGGCCGTCCGCCCAAAGCTGAACTGGGACAACAGCCGCCTCGCCCGCAAACGCAACCTCAACCGTAACGTCGTCGCTCTTGAAGTCCGCCGCGAGACCTGCGGTCGTTGCGTCCCAGACGAGGTTCGCCGCAAGGACGCCGCTTTCGGGAATCGTGACCTCTGCCGTGAAGTTCGTGACTTCTGCCTCTCCGTCCCTGACCGTAACAACGACGTCCTTCTCACCCGCAGGACCCGTCACGCCAAAGCCGATGTCCACGAGCCCATTCCACGGATACCGCTGCTGGAACGTGACATTCTTGACCGAGAGCGGATAGGCCATCAGCGTAACGTACTCCGCGCCGTACCAGCGGCCGTCCTCGTCCGGCAGCTCGCCCTGCCAGCCGTCGGGCAGCGTCAGAGTGACGTTCTTGACATCGTCAAACGCATTGTCCGCCGCGCCCATCACCGTGGGCTCGGTGATCGTGATCGCCGTCAGATTCGCGAGCAGATCTTTAAGCCCGTCGACATCCTTAAGCGCCGCAACCGTACCCGCGCCGCCGATGACGAGCTCCGTCCCGTTCGTATAGGCCGTCACGTACTGGGGCGGTGTCTTGCCGTCGGTGCCGATGTTCCACGGATTACCCTCCGAACCCTTGATCTTCTCGACGATCTGGTAGAGGTCGCCCTCAACCGTCTTCTGTTCGTAGCGATTCGGCAGATCGACCTCGCCGCCCACAAAGCCCGCGAGCGCGCCATACTCGAACTTCGCGCCGTCCATAACCGTCAACGCCTTGCCGCTCTCGACCGTATTCTCTCCGAGGATGAGGTAGGTCTTGCCCGCCTCGAAGGTCACGTTCTCCGTGATGTTCGAGCTATTGAAGACGACCCAATCCGCGCCGATCTTCCAGAAGTTCGCCCCATAGATGACCTCGCCCGCCGTGAGCGTCAGCGCGTAGCGGCCGGGTGTAAGCGCCGTCGTATACCACTTATCAATGCTCAAGGACGGGTACTCCCGTGGATTATCCTCGCCGTCAATCGCAACATACGCCCGATCCACGTTGCCCCACGCCGGATCGACGACGAGCGTCTCCTCGTCCTTCGCCACGCGGTCACCGACCGTCAAATCCAGCTCACCCACCTCGGACTTCGCGGAAATCGTGGACGCCGCAGGGACCGCATCGCGCACCGCGCGAATTGACATGGGGCAGCTGCTGCTCATACCGCTGCCCACGTTGAAAAATCCATCGAAGAAGCCGAGGCTATACGGGCCGTTGTCATTGAGCTCATCCAAATCCGAGGACCAGTAGGAGCCGCTATTCCCGGCGAGTCTCCGACCATCGCCATCGCCGTAGTCGATGCCGGCGGCGGGCAAGAAGATGCTCTTGTCCGTATAACCGTCTGTTGCGCCCGTGAAGGTATAGCCCTTCTTGGTGGAGTCCCATGTCGTTGTGCAATAAGAAGTATCGACGAGTTTGTCAAAATCGTCTTTCGATGGTACACGCCACTCCTGACCAAGAAGCGTCTTTACGGCCGCACCAGCGTCGTCAAACTTGTAGAGTGCGCCGTATTCCGGGTGGCCCTCAACCTCGGAAGTGCCAACATTGGCCTCTGCCCAGTACGGGCCACCCTCCCAGAGCTGAACCGCTTCGGGTTCGGCGGCAACCGCCGCGAGCCCGACCGCGCAGAGCGCGACCGCCAGAATTGACTTCAGTTTCGTTTTCATTTTGTTTTCCTTTGTCATCTTATTTAAGCTTGCTTTAGAAAATCGTGTTTACCACCCTCGTACCAAGCACTATGCACTAAGCACTCCGCGCTCCTTCCCTTCCGTCACCCGGTCGACCGCCATGTCGCACGAGAGCGTGTGATAGCCCGCATACGCCCGGTCCATCGTCCTGTAGTCGGCCATGCGGTAGATGTCGCGGCTCGCCTCACCGGTCTTGAAGTTCCAGAACCTGTAGGTGTAGCCCGCCCAGTAGCAGGCCTCGGCCGAATCACGCATCGGCGGATGCTTCGCCGGCACGATGCCGCAGATATCGCCCATCGCGTTCAGCAGGTACGGCACCCCCGCCCACTGGTAGTGGTTGAACGGCGCGTCGAGCCCTGCGGCGATCTCGCTCGCCATGAACGCGGGGACGAACGCTGACATGTCGTAGTTCTTCGCGCACGCGGTCTCGAAAAGCTCCGCCTGCACCTTGCACAGCTCGAACTGCACGGCCGTCATCCTGGGCTCGAACGCTATGGACATTCCGCGCCCTCCTTTGCCATGCGGTCCAGGATCTCGTCGAAATACTGTCCTTCGCGGCGGTACTGCACGCGAATCCGCTCCGTCGCGCGCACCGCACGGTCGCGCTGGTTCGCGGCCTTCGTCCAGAGCCCCTCGCATTCCGCCGCCGAAAGCGGACGCGAATCGACGATCGTCACCCGTGCGCACGCCGCTACCGTCTTCGCGCAGAGCTGGTCGCCGAGGTTCAGCGCCTGTAGCGCGTGCACGAGGGCGGCGTCCGTCAGCTCATTGCGGAAGAACGCCTGCACGGTCGTGAAGAGCCGGTCATTCGCGATCTTGCCGCGAATGAGGTCGTAGCCGTCCCGAATCTCACGGTAACGGCGGGCGAACGGCGTCTCGAGAAATGCGGCGGGGACAAGTCCGCGGCAGAAAGCGACGAAGAGCGCCCAGTCGAGTCCCGGCTGGAACTCGTAGGCCTTCAGTCCCGACGGATCAAAGTCAAGGGTATAGAGGACAGGCGAAGCCCCGCCGCAGATCAGCGTCTGCGGCTGGTGGGCGTCCATGCCCATGTAGAACCCCGCGCCGAAGTCTGCGGCCGGATTGCCGCGATCAGCCCTGATCGCGCAGGCCTCTAGCGACTTCGCTTCGCGAAGCGACCTACGGTCGGGCCATAATTCCAGCCCACGCTTCGACCCGTGGTAAACTCTCACCGTCTCACTCATCCTGTCGTTTCGTTTCAGTTTGCTTCAGAAATTCACTTTTTACTTTTTCACTTTTACTTTTTACTTCAGTAGCGGCTCCCCATTGACATCGCATACGCCGTTTAGTAGAATACCCACATCCATCGAGGTTCTGTCGCTGGGTAGGGGCTCGACTCCTGCGTTTCCCTTCAGAACCTCGATGTTGATTATTTCATAGGAATAGGCCTTTGCCTTCTCATTCGGATCGACGTACACGTACCCCGCCCTGCGGAGCTTCTCGAATGAATACGTTGCTGTGGCGATCTTCTCCATCGTGCCTACTCTTGACCTGTCACTCCTGCCCTACCACCCGCGTATGCCTCATATCGCTTTCCATGGCCTCGGCCTCGTCCATAATGGAATCGACCGTTGCCCCGACGAACAGATGATCCCTGCGCCATTCGGTGTAGTCGAACGGCTCGCTGCTCGCAAGCGCAATGAACCGCTCGGCGTCCACATCCCCGAACGCCTTAGCCAGGACATCAAACCCCCTGACCCTGAGTTCCGTGTCTGTAATCGCATTCATCGTTCGCCCTCCGTGATAAAGACAACGGGATTGACCACCCTCATCTTGCCCAGTGCCCCGACCTTTTTCAGAATACCCCTGTCGACCGTCAGAAACCAGTCGCAATCACCGGCCTCGGCGCAGGCAAGATGGATCGCATCCTGGGGCTTGATCCCGAATTCCATGATTTCCTTTGCGCGGTTGCGGATTGCAACGGAAGTCGGGACGCGCAATGTCGCACGGTTGCGCCACCGGCGAACAGCCCTCCTGTGCTGTTCGTCCGGATTCTTGGACGTCTCGACATCCAGCATGAACGACCATGCGTACTCGACCTTTCCCGTCGCCATCATGAGCTGAACCGCCAGTTTGCAGATCGTCTCAACGCGGACCTTCGTCTGCGTCTGATCGTCAAACGGACGGTTGTAGCAACAATTATCGAGATAAACACGCATCACACGTCACTCATTTCCTTTACTTCTCCACCGCCACCTTGATCGTGACGCCGCTTTGCTTGAAGCCCGCCGGCAAATCCGCCGCCGCGTTCCAGATGAACTTGACACCGTTCGTCGCGCAACCCTCCTCGCCGAGGCCGATTGTCGTCTCGCCGATGATCGTCTTCGCCTCGCAGGCCGTGACGCCGTTCGTGAGCGCCGTGACCTTGAGCGTTACATTGCCCGCGCCCGTCAGGTCGCACGCGATATCCACCAGCCCGTTCCACGGATACCGCTGCTGGAACGTGACGTTTTTGACCGCGAGCGGATAGGTCGCCAGCGTAACGCCCGTCGCGCCGTACCAGTTGCCCTCCTCGTCGGGCAGCTCGCCCTGCCAACCGTCGGGCAGCGTGAGCGTGAAGCAGTTGATGCCCGCGAATGCGCCATCCGTCGCGCCCATCACCGTCGCCTCGGTGATCGTGATCGCCGTAAGGCCATCCATCGCAACCTCCGAAAGATCCGCAATCGTGCCCGAGCCCTGAATGACCAGTTCCGTGCCGTTCGTGTAGGCCTCGACGCAGTCGCCGATGTTCCACGGGTTCTTCTTCGAGCCCGGCTCCAGCGGATAGGCCAACTTGCCCTCG
>JAZRVL010000039.1:0-1214 GCA_045599105.1 Kiritimatiellia bacterium | reverse complement strand
TGCTTGGCGAGGGTCGGAGCTTTGATGAAAATCAACTTGTTGGAGATGCTGGAATTGCGAGACCCAATACATGGCCAGCGAGGTCTAAATACAGTGGGCGTTGGTGTCATTCCGACTTGAAGGATGTTGCGTATTTCTACGTATTCAAATTTTACGAAAAGGTAATTGAGAAAGGCGGTTTGAGATGAGATTTCGCATTCAAAACACATTAGCATTGTTTCTCCTTGCTTTGCCGTGCCTTGCCTTTGCGCGCAAGCTTGCGCCCGAGGTCGAATATGCGATGGGAAACGGCGCGGACGCTAAGATATCCCTGAAGGTTTGCGATGACAAAGGATTGCCAGTGTCGAATGCAAGCGTTAGTGTGGCGTTTGACCTGATACCATATCCGCATTCTGTTCATGGAAAGACAGATTCAAATGGCATAGTTGTGATCAGGGGAAAGACTAACGGAAATAGAATTAGCTGCATTGTCGAGAAAGACGGATACTATGGTTCTCGCGCAGAAATGTCGTTTGTTACAATGGGAGCGGAGCATGATGTCAAGGATGGCAAATGGCAGCCGTATCCGACGGATAAAACCGTGGTCATTAGGAGAATTAGGCATCCGGGACCGTTGGTGCACACCTGTGCGTTTTATGTGGTACCCGCAACAAATGTGTGGTTGGGTTTCGACATGAAGGTTCGTGATTTTGTCGTGCCTGATGGAAGCGGTGAGGTCGCGGATTTTGAGTGTCGGGTTGAGTGGGATGGGTTGCCGCCTGCGAAATCTAAATTTTGCAAGATGTCCTTGCGGATGCCAGGCGTGTTGTCAGGCGGATATTATTACGCATTGGCGGTCGAAAGTGATTATCCGTTTTCATATTTCGCCGAATGCCCCTCCGAACTTGTTCGTGAGATTGAAGTCGTCAATCGTAATGGAAATCCTCATACGACAAAAGTTCCTTTTCGTGAACAAAGCGAGTTTGTTACGCGGACTCGCTGTAAGGTTGACAACCACAATCAGTTGATCAAAGCAAACTACGGTTCAATTCGTGGACTAAGTGTGAGTCCAAGTTGGGATGGAAATCCGACGCTAAGATTGAATCTGGTGTTTAATCCCACTCCTAACGATACGAACCTTGAGCCGCTTCGCAAGTGAAGGATGCCGGTGGTTAAGTATCTGATGTGCAATTCAGCTGTGCCAGCGGAGGCGTACGACCCTGATCCGTCGCTCC
>JAZRVL010000038.1:0-23136 GCA_045599105.1 Kiritimatiellia bacterium | reverse complement strand
CTTTTTTTTGACGATAAAAGAATACTACGAGCCGGCGCGGATGACAACCCCTCGGGGTTGTCATCTCTTTCTTTCGGTTATTGAAGTCCTTTCATCTTCTTTCCTTAAGAAATGAATTTACAGAAAGAATAATACACTATCGGATTTGTAAGGTGAATACCGAGCCCCAAGGCCTACCTCTTTTCTTTGCTGACCCATTAGATATTACAATTTTTGCAATGTGTTATTGCGTAGGGCGGGAGAGTGTGGTAGAATATGAGCCATGATTTCGCGAGAGTTATCAACATTTTCTTGCGGTGGGGTTAGATTTCGTAAATCCTGCAATGCGCTTTCGACATTTGATGGGCGGCGCATTCACTTTGCGGTGATGGCGATTGAGTCGGGAGCTCGCAAACTAGGGGTTACGAGTCGCGAGATGCACGACCGACTCAAAAAGCAGAATCTGATTCACACCCGTCTGATCGGGCGGTACGATTTGCTTCACACGCAAAGCCGCGAGTGGGTTGCTGATGATATTGTCGAGACGTTGAAGAACTGGGAGGCGGGAAGATGATTTCGCTGTTTCATGGTACAACGACAGAAGTCTCGAAGCCGCTTGTTGGGATTGGCCGCGAGAAGGTTGATTTCGGACGGGGATTTTACCTGACGAAACTGAAGCGTCAGGCCTCGCTATGGGCCGAAACGATGGCTGAGCGACGAATATCCGGTACTCCTGTGCTGAATGGGTACAAATTTGACATCGATTTGGCGAAGCAAATTGCGGGAGCCCGTTACAAGGTTTTCACGGTTTACGATCTTGAGTGGCTGGATTATGTGGTCGACTGTCGCCGTGCTGGAAAACTGCAAAAACAATATGATGTTGTTGAGGGCGGTGTGGCGAACGATAAGGTTATTGATACTGTTGAAGATTACGAGAAGGGCGTTATTACGGCGATGCAGGCGCTCGGTCAATTGGCGCACAAAGAAGTGAATCATCAGATCGCGATACTTTCCCAGTCTATTGTGGACAGGTGCCTAAAGTTTAAAGGCAGCGTCGTGTTGGGTTCGCAAGGAGGTCGCAATGCGCGATAATGTTCTTTGGCGCAAGAAGTCGGCCGTCATCATGATGTTGGCCAAAGAGTTGCGAGTAGCTCCCGAGCGGGCACTTGATCTTTTTTATTCAACGGATGTTTGTCGGCAGTTGTCTGATCCCGCGACAGGACTTCAGCTGATGAGCGACGGATATGTTCTTGAGGATGTATTAAGCGAGATCCGGGGACACACCCTTAAAAAGTCAATAAAATCAAGCATATTGTAGTAAAGCATAGCCATCTTGTCGATGCAATCTTGGCTCGAGACTCTTGAAAAGGTGCGGTAAACGATATTGCGAGACTCTTGAAAAGGTGCGATGGTTTTAGCGGGGACAGGTTTTAGCGGGGACTTGAACCTTAAAAAGTTAGGGCGCGAAAGTGGGAAAATGCGCAGGATTTGTAAGGTGAATACCGAGCCCCAAGGTCTGCGCTCAATTGTCAAAGAACGGTTAAATTATATCATATTTTTGTTATCAAATTGCAAGGAACTGGAGTTGGATGGTTGCACACTCTGGGATATTCTGGGATTTGACCCCGAAAAGACCAGTTGGAGGGAGTAGTTGCAGTTGGAAGTGAATGTGAGTTTCTCCACCTTGATAGCTTGCCTTTCCAATTTGACTCACGGCATTGTACACTTTCCCAGATGCACATGGAATGAACCGCGAGTTGATTTTAGCGAAGAATTTTTGGAAGTACGCAGCGCAAGAGGATGGCAAGCCCAAAGGTGTGTATGAGGCGTTGAAGCAATATAAGCCCAAAGGGATGCAACTTTCCAAGTCGACTATTGGCGATTCGTGGTGACGATTATCTTTCATTGGTAAGGCGTCGTCTTGATGCGGAGTCAATTGTGGTGACAATTGAGACGAGATGAATAAAGATTTATGAGTAGTAACGACAAAGTGCGTGGGATATGGTACTCATAGCTAGGGGCATACATTTGGCGTTTGTGAGGGTGCGGCTGTAAGGTTCGTGAGAGGTTAGGACCCAAGATTGATAATAGATGTGTAAAAGTGTCGTAGCGATGGGACAAAATGTCGCTTATGTAGGGGTGTAGGTAGTAGTTTCCCTTTATTTTGCGTGGTTTATTGCTCTTGGCACGAATTTTGCTGTTGTAGTTTGTGTAAAGGAGGATAAACTATGAATATGAGCTATCAGCCACCAGAAGAGAATGAGAATGTTTTGGAGAAGTATGGTAGTGACTTAACGGAGCTTGCGCGTACTGGCAAATTAGATCCAGTCATTGGGCGAGATACGGAGATACGTGATGTAATTCGCATTCTCTCGCGCAAGACCAAGAACAATCCTGTCTTGATTGGCGAGCCAGGTGTAGGCAAGACCGCAATTGTAGAGGGACTTGCCCAGCGCATCGTGCGTGGAGATGTTCCCGAGGGACTGCGTGATAGGATGGTATTTTCGCTGGATATGACCGCATTGATGGCAGGGGCGAGTTATCGAGGACAGTTTGAGGAGCGGCTAAAGGCGGTCCTTAAAAAGATCAAGGAGTCCGATGGACGGATTATTCTTTTTATTGACGAAATTCATACTATTGTTGGAGCGGGCAAGACGGAGGGCTCGTCGGATGCGGGCAATATGCTTAAGCCCATGCTTGCGCGAGGTGAACTTCACTGCGTGGGGGCGACGACGCTTGATGAATATCGTCAGTATATGGAAAAGGATGCCGCTTTGGAGCGTCGTTTCCAGCCAATTATGGTAAATGCGCCTAATGAGGAAGATGCGATTTCAATTTTGCGGGGAATTAAGGAGCGCTTTGAGAAGTATCACAATGTTCATATTCGCGATGAAGCGATTGTGAGCGCGGTAGTTCTCTCATCGCGTTATATTCAAGATCGTTTTTTGCCCGACAAGGCAATTGACCTATTGGATGAGGCATGTGCACGGATTCGTACGGAAATGGACTCTTGTCCGCAAGAATTGGATGAATTGGAGCGTCATGTGCGGAGGTTGGAGATTGAAGAGATTGCGCTCAAGAAGGAAAAGGACGATGCTTCCAAAAAGCGCTTGGAGGAACTCGTAAAAGAGCTCAAGAGTTTACGTGAGAAGTCGTCTAAAATGTCGGCGCAGTGGAAGGAGGAGAAGTCCGCAATTGAAGATGTTCGTAGAGTTCGTACGCAGCTTGAAGAGGAGAAGCTACGTTATGAAACTGCGCTAATGCGTGGCGACAATGAAACGGCATCGCGTCTGAAGTATGGAGTTATCCCCGAACTTGAGAAAAAGCTGCGTACGCATGAAAATGAACTAAAAGCCAACTCAGCCAATGCGCTTTTGCGGGAGGAAGTGACAGCTGACGAGATTGCGGAAGTGGTTTCACGTTGGTCGTCAATTCCCGTAACTCGCCTGCTGGAGGGTGAGCGCGAAAAGCTCTTGCGCCTTGGGGATGAGTTGCATAAGCGGGTTATTGGACAAAACGCAGCCGTTGAGGCAGTGGCTGACGCAGTCCTAAGAAGCCGCGCTGGGATTAAAAATCCACATCGTCCAGTGGGTGCATTCCTTTTCTTAGGGCCAACTGGCGTCGGTAAGACCGAGCTTGCCAAAGCGCTGGCCAAGGAGCTTTTTGATGATGAAAATGCGATGGTCAGGCTTGACATGTCGGAGTATATGGAGAAGTTTGCCGTCTCGCGCTTAGTTGGTGCTCCGCCTGGATATGTGGGCTTTGAGGATGGAGGTGAACTCACAGAAGCGGTGCGGCGCAAGCAATTCTCCGTTGTCTTATTAGATGAGGTTGAAAAAGCTCATCCCGATGTCTTTAACCTAATGCTTCAAGTATTGGACGATGGACGACTCACTGATAGTCATGGACGTACGGTATCATTTAAAAATACGGTTATTATTATGACCTCGAACGCACCCAAGGATGCGCTAAAGGATATCTTTCGTCCTGAGTTTTTGAATCGGCTTGATGAGATATTGGAATTTAAGCCCTTGAGCGAAAAGGAGATTGAGGCGATTGTACGCTTGCAGCTTGAAGACCTTAAAAAGCGTTTAGCCGAAAGTGAACTTAAACTTGAAGTTGACGAAAAGGCCGTCAAAGCATTGGCCAAATCGGGTTATGATCCGCAGTTTGGCGCGCGTCCCGTTAAACGTACGATTCAGCGCGAGCTGGAAAATCCTATTTCCAAGAACATCATTGCCAGCAAGTATCCACCAGCTTCTACTATCAAGGTAACTTTCTCAGGCGACAAAATAATGCTATAATATGACTAATGATTGCAATTATCGACTACAAAGCTGGAAACTTGACGAGCGTGAAGCTCGCCTTGGAGGCGCTTAAAGTCGAAAGTGTCGTCACCAGTGATAAGCGAGTAATAGAACAAGCCGACAAAGTAGTTTTCCCAGGCGTAGGAGCAGCTAAAAGTGCAATGGACAATTTGCGTGCGCTTGCGCTCGTTTCTACGATTAAAGAGGTAGCAACTCAAAAGCCATTTCTCGGGATTTGTTTAGGGATGCAAATTCTCTTTGACCATACCGAGGAGGATGGAGGGGTGGACACCTTAGGGCTTATCCCTGGTAAGGTGCGCCGTTTCCCAAATGTTGCTGGCTTTAAGGTGCCTGAAATTGGCTGGAATGATGTGGGAGATAAAGAGTACTATTTTGTTCATAGTTACTACGCCGAGCTTTGTCCTTGGACGGATGGCAAAGCGGAATATGCAGGAATTGAGTTTACTGCAAGTGTCAAAAAGGGCCAGCTTTGGGCTACGCAATTTCATCCTGAAAAGTCAGGGCGCATAGGACTTGAGTATCTAAAGGAGTTTCTCGCATGTTAAAGAAGCGCGTTATTCCTTGCCTTGATGTTCGCTTTGGACGCGTTACCAAAGGCGTTAAGTTCAAAAACAACATCGATCTTGGCGATCCAGTTGAGCTTGCAGTTAAGTATTCCGAGGGTGGTGCAGATGAATTAGTCGTTTATGATATTACCGCTTCTGCTGAACATCGGCCAATTGACATCGGGGTGGTGAAAGCGGTTGCCTCGGCAATTCGTATTCCTTTTGCTGTGGGTGGAGGGATTTCGAGTGTTGAGGATATGGAGCGTGTCATTTTAGCGGGGGCGGAGAAAGTGTCGGTTAATTCGCTTGCCGTCAAAAATCCTAACATCATTGCTGAAGGCGCGAAAGCGTTTGGTCGGCAGTGTATAGTACTGGGGATGGATCCTGCTTTGTCCGATAAGACCGCAAGCGGGTATGAAATTACAACGCGTGGCTTTAGAGAGTGGACAGGGATAGATGCGGTTGAGTGGGCAAAAAGGGCGGCGGATTTAGGTGCTGGAGAAATTACAGTCAACTCAGTTGATGCGGACGGAACACGGGCGGGATTTGAGCTTACGATTACAAGTAAGATTGCCCACGCAGTAGACGTGCCAGTGGTTGCGTCGGGTGGAGCGGGCAAGCCAAAGGATTTGGTGGATGTCTTCCAAAAGGCGAATGCGGACGCAGCCATCGTCGCAGGGATGATTCATACGGGCGAGTGGACGATTGAACAAATTAAAGCAGTAATGCAAGCGTCAGGTGTGCCTACGAGGATGAGCTGGTAATGGATAAGCCAAACGTAATAACTGTAGTTACTGACTCCAATGTGGATAAACTTTATGGAGATAAGTTTGTTTCCTCGCTTGCGGATAAGGCAAATCGAGTGGAGCGCATTGTTTTTTCGGCAGGCGAGAAATCCAAGACGCTGGCGACTTACGTAGAGCTTGTGCGTGGTTTTGCAGCGCTTGGAATGACGCGTCATGATGTTGCTTATGCATTAGGCGGCGGAGTAGTCGGAGATTTGACGGGCTATGCAGCTGCAACTTATATGCGCGGAATTGATTTTGTGCAAGTGCCAACTACATTACTTGCGATGGTTGATTCCTCAATTGGGGGAAAAACGGGAGTAGATATTCCCGAAGGCAAAAACTTGGTAGGTGCATTTCACGCACCCAAAGCGATCATTCGAGATTATAATTTTCTTAAAACCTTGCCGGAATGCGAGCTTAAAAATGGCTTTGCGGAAATGATTAAAACGGCAATTCTTTTTGATGAGAAACTATTTGAAATATTAAAGTCTCGTCCCCAAGGTGAAGCTTTACATCAAGCAATTGAACGCTCAGTCGAGTTAAAAACGCAAATTGTAGAAGCTGATTTTCGAGAGGGAGGCAAGCGCAAGCTTCTCAATCTCGGCCATACCTTTGCCCACGCATTTGAAAAACTTTCCCAGTTTGAACTTTCGCATGGTGAAGCAGTTGCGATGGGACTTAGGATTGTTGGACGCCATATTCCTGAAATTGGTGAAATACTTGATAACTATGGTTTTGGCGCGTATGATGGCAAGGATGATGAGGAGGTTGTCAAAGCAATTGCGATGGATAAAAAGCGTGTAGGAGACAAAGTTACGCTAATTATTCCTAAGCGCATTGGAGAATGTGAAATGGTGGAGATACCGCTTGATGAAATTGGGAGGATGCTGAAATGATAATAATTCTTAAGAAGGATGTAGCGAAGAAGTCAGTTGACGATTTAATGTCGTGGCTCAAGGCGCGGCACATAACGCCGCATGTTTCTTCGGGTGAGCATGAAACACTCATCGGCTGCGTGGGTGATGTTGCGCAAATTGATGTGGGGCTCGTGCAAGCATTAGACGCAGTTGAAAGCGTTCAGCGAATTCAAGAGCCATACAAGGCCGCAAATCGCAAGTTTCATCCTGTCTCTTCAGTAGTTGATTGTGCGGGCGTTAAGATTGGCGGAGGTGCTTTTCAAGTGATTGCTGGGCCTTGTAGTGTGGAGTCGCCTGAGCAGATGATTGCAATTGCTAAAGCGGTTAAAGCGTCAGGTGCGACGATGTTACGAGGAGGTGCGTTCAAGCCGCGCACTTCGCCCTATGCGTTCCAAGGCTTAGGCAAAAGGGGGTTGGAGATTCTTTTGGAAGCGAAGAAGGAAACGGGGCTACCGATTGTGACTGAGCTTATGGCAATTGAGCATTTACCACTTTTTAACGAGGTCGATGTCATTCAAATTGGCGCGCGCAATATGCAAAACTTTGATTTGCTTAAAGAGGTGGGAAAAAGCTCAAATAAGCCAATTCTCTTGAAGCGAGGAATGAGCGCGACCTTGCAAGAACTACTTATGAGCGCAGAATATATTATGGCAAGCGGGAATCCCAATGTGATTCTTTGCGAGCGTGGGATTCGTACTTTTGAAACCGCAACGCGCAATACGATTGATTTGACGGTGATTCCTGTTTTGAAGCGGCTTTCGCATCTTCCAGTTGTCGTCGATCCAAGCCACGCAACTGGTTATGCGCAGTATGTTGAGCCATGTGCGATGGGTGCAACAGCGATGGGTGCAGATGGACTTATTATTGAAGTTCATAACAATCCTCCATCAGCTCTTTGCGATGGTGCACAGTCGCAAACGCCAGCGATGTTTGATGCGATGATGAAGAAGTTGATGGCGCTACGTCCTTACGCTTGGCAGTACGCATGAAGTTAGACGCAATTCGCTTAGAGATTAACCAGATAGACGACAAACTCGTCCGTCTACTTAAGATGCGTTTTGCACTTACGGATAAAGTGGGCTCGATTAAAGCGAAAAGTGGCACAAAGGTCTTGGACGCCAAACGTGAAGCGGAGATACTCTTACGTATTGCGAGCAAAGTTTCGCATAATTTGGGCGATGATGTAAAAGCAATATTTAAGTCATTGATGTCACGCTCGCGTGCACGTCAAAGTCGGCTTATTGCTTGCGTAAATGCAAAAGCGCCCAAAGTGGTAGGGATTCGTGGAATGGGATTAATTGGTGGGTCGTTTCAAAAAGCGTTTCTTGCTGCAGGGAGTGAAGTCGTTGATCTTAAAGATGATACTAAAGTTAGAGAGTGCGACTTGGTTATTGTTGCTTTGCCTCCACGTTTAGTCGCTCCATGGATTAAAGCGCATCAAGACGCATTCAAGGTGGGTGCGTTAGTAACTGATGCTGCCGGCACGAAGGCAATTATTTGCAAGGAGCTATCTCCGCTTAGTCGAAAAGCCAAGTGGACATATATTGGTGGACATCCAATGGCAGGCAAGGAGCGTAGTGGTTACGCCAATTCCGAGGGCACGCTTTTTGTGGGTGCGTCCATGATCTTAACTCCATACAAGTGGACGCCCAAATCGAAGCTGGAGGCACTAAAGAGTGCGCTTGCAGTTTGTGGGTTTGGCGCGTTTACGATTGTGGAGCCCAAACATCACGATGAAATGATTGCTTATACGAGCCAACTTGCCCATGTGGTGTCCTCCGCTTATGTGCGGGATAAGCTTGCTGAGACGCATGCGGGATTTTCAGCGGGTAGCTTTCAGGATATGACGCGTGTAGCAACGATTGATCCAGAAGTATGGACGGATTTATTTCGACTAAATGAAAAGGCGCTTACTCGTACATTGGAGCGACTTATTGTTCGACTTAAGGAGTACCAAGTAGCACTTAAGATGGGCAATGACAAAAAGCTCAAGGCGCTACTTCAAGCGGGACGTAGAGCAAAGGAACTTTCGCGCTAATGACGAAAATACTTGAGCCAGGCAAAAGGGTGGGCTCAGTTACCATTCCTTCATCCAAATCGCTCGCTCATCGTGTGCTTATTGCTGCTGCGCTTTCAAAGAGTGAAGCTCCGCCTATTCGAGGCGAGTCCAAAGATACTTTGGCCACTCGTGCGGTGCTAAAGGCGATGATGTCGGGTGAAAGTGTTTGGTGTTGTGGTGAAAGTGGAACGACTTTGCGCCTCTTAGAGCCAATTGCGGGGGTGTTGGGATTGAAAGGCGAGTTCAAGTTGGAGGGGCGCTTGAGTATGCGTCCTCGAATGGCATTTGAGCATAAGCGTGTCTATACCTTGCCAGGCAACATTTCCTCGCAATTTGTTTCGGGGCTTTTGATGGCGTTACCGCTTGCCGATTATGACTCTAAGATTGTTGTTGAAGGCGAGCTTAAGAGTGCAGCCTATGTTGAGCTGACGGAAAGTGTGCTTAAGTTGTCGAGGATTAAGTTTTTGCGCACAGGCACGAGCTGGGAAATTAAGGGCAAGCAAACATATCTTTTTCATCAAACTGAAGTGGTTGAAGGTGATTGGTCGCAAGCGGCGTTTTTCCTTGCAATGGGCGTGGGAGTAAAAGGACTAAATGATCAATCACTTCAAGGCGATCGCAAGGTAGTAGAGTTATTAAAAGCAATTAATGCTGGAGTTAAGGTAATTGACGTAGATGCAGTTCCTGATTTATATCCTGCCCTTAAAGCGTATGCATTTGCAACTAAGAAGAAAGTTGACTTTACGGGGACTGAGCGTTTGCGTTATAAAGAAAGCGATCGCATTAAATCAACAGACGAAATGTTAAGTGCAATTGTGAGAGGCGAGGCGGTCGATCCAGCAGGCGATCATCGAATTGCAATGGCAAGTGCGATTGTCGCTAATTATTGGACAAGTCCAATTACGGTACTTAACGCCGAATGTGTGGAGAAATCTTATCCGCAATTTTGGCATGACTTTGAGAGCTTGGAAAGGGTGGATAAATGATTTTACATATTTTTGGTGAATCGCACGCTCCAGAAATTGGAGTGGAGATTGAGGGCTTGCCAAAGGGATTTGCAATCAATCTTGAGGAGCTTCAAGCGTTTCTTAAGCGTCGCGCCCCAGGCCAAGGTCAAGGAGGACTTTCTACTCCACGCAAAGAAACAGACGAAGTAATCTTCAAAAAGGGCTTAATCGATGGAGTTACAGACGGCTCGACGATAAGAGCGATTATTAAAAATACCAATATTCGTCCAACCGATTATGAGCAAATAGCAACAATCCCTCGGCCAGGCCATGCGGATTTGGGCTCATACATAAAGTATGGAACAATTCCTTCGGGCGGAGGTAAGTGGTCTGGGAGAATGACCGCACCTCTTTGTATCGCAGGCGGGATTGCGCTTCAACTTCTAAAAACGCGAGGAGTTACTATCTCTTCCAAAGTGACGACCAAGCTCAAAGTCTCAGAAGGTGATTCGATTGGAGGAATAGTTGAAGTAGTTGCCAATAATGTGCCTAAAGGTTTGGGTGATGCCATGGATGCAGGGTTGGAGTCTAAGTTAAGTGCAGCGTTCTTTGCACTTCCTGCAGTCAAAGGCGTAGAGTTTGGCGATGGGTTTAAGCTTGCAGAAATGAAGGGCAGCGAAGCGAACGATGCGTTTGAGATAAGGGATGGAGAAGTCGCCCTTAGGACCAATCATTGTGGAGGAATTTTGGGCGGCATTACAATTGGCGCTCCACTCGTTGCGCGGCTTTGCTTTAAGCCCACGCCTTCAATCGCGCTTGAGCAAGATTCAGTAGACTTAAAAACAATGAAGATGGTGAAGCTCAAAGTTATTGGGCGCCACGATCAGTGCGTGGCTTTTCGGGGAGCGGTGGCAGCAGAAGCTGCAATGGCAGTTGTACTTTGTGCGGAGATATTTGGCTGATGCATGCAGGGCTTTTAGGACGTAAGCTTGCGCATTCGTTGTCTCCAACCATCCATCGGTTATTTGGGGACTACAAGTATTGCCTTTATGAGCGCGAGGAAAGTGACATTGAAGCATTCTTGCGGGAGAGTGAGGACAAGTTTCTTAATGTGACTATTCCCTATAAGCGCAGAGTGGCTGAGCTTTGCACTTCGCTTTCTCCGATTGCAAGTAAGCTTAAAAATGTAAACTTTGTTTATCGCAATAATCAAGGTGAGCTGGTGGGAGACAATACGGATTACTTTGGCTTTAAGTCGCTTTTAGCTGCCATTGATTTTTCGGTTAAGGGCAAAGTAGCTTCAGTATTGGGAAGTGGTGGCGCAGCTTTGACGGTAAAAGCGGTTTTGGAGGATAGTGGGGCGAGTGAAGTATATTTAGTAGTGCGCAATGAAGAGCCATCAGCTGACTCTAAGCTCATCGTGAATGCAACGCCAGTTGGGATGTATCCTGATGTTGCAGGAGTGAGGCTTGATATTGCGAAGTACCCCAATACCGAGGCTGTACTTGATTTGGTGTACAATCCCTCTCCTACGAGATTAGTGTGCGAAGCTCGTAAATGCGGCAAGGTGGCCGAGGATGGAATGGTGATGCTAATTGCGCAAGCAATGCGAAGCGCGGAGCTTGCAAAACTAATTAAGCCCAAGCGCGTTTATTTATATGGAGCGCCAGCCAGTGGCAAGTCGACTTATCTTAGAGCAATTAAAAACTCGACCAACTTTAAAGTAATTGATCTTGATAGTGAGATTGAAGCACGCGAGGGAATGACAATACCTGAGATATTCAAGGCGAAGGGCGAAGCAAGCTTTAGATCGATTGAAAAGGCGATGTTCTTTGAGTTTGCCAATGCGCCAGTTAAAGAGAGTGTAGTTGTCGCCTTGGGTGGAGGAACGCTTTTAGATAACGAGTCCCAATTGAAGGCCAAGGAGAGCGGCGAGGTGATTTTGCTGGAAGCAGACAAGGATACGCTTTGGGAGCGAGCAAGCAAAAACACCAATCGCCCACTTGCAATGACCAAGGAGAAGTTCTTTCAACTACTTAAAGCGCGAGAGGAGCATTATGCAGCTTTTCGGATATGAGTTTAAAAGTGAAGCGTTGGCAATAGAGGCAATAACCACGCCTTCTTATCGGATGGTTGATCCTAAGGTCAAGGATAATCAACGATTAGAGTTTTTGGGCGATGCGGTACTTGAACTTATTGTAAGTGAGGCGTTGTTTCAAGCTCAGCCTAACGCCAAGGAAGGCGAGCTTACGATTGTTAGAGCATCTAAGGTCTCGGCAGCTGCACTTTGCAATGTAGCGGTCGAAGCAGGTTTAAAAGAGATTTTAAAGTTAAGTCCTTCAAGCGCGTCATTGCCGGACAATTCAAAGATCTTTGCAGATGCGGTAGAGGCGATAATTGGAGCAATATATCTTGATGGAGGGATGGATGCGGCGAGAGAAGTGGTTGAGGAATTAGTTGTAGGTGGGAGTTGTAGTTGTAGAGTGGTGGGTGTAGGGAATTTTAAGGGAGAGTTGCAAATCAAGGCGCAAGCAATGCGTCCACCTCGTCATCCAGTTTATACGCTAATTAAAATGGAAGGCAAAGCGCACGATCCTCGCTTTACGGTTAAAGTGGAAGTTGACGGATTAGGCGAGGCGACGGCTACTGCTTGTACGCGCAAGGCGGCCGAATCAGCTGCCGCACACATGTTGCTGGAGGGAGAATGCTGAGGTTGAAAGGAGGTTTATATGAATGAAATATCAATTGCTGAGCTTATCGGAGAAATACGTAGAGGCGCTAAGTGTACACTTATGCTGCGTCATGCTGAGCGTCCTAAGATGGATGTCAATGACCCCAGTTTTGGTGACGCGCTAAAAATCACGGATGAGGGAGTGCGTACGGCCAAGAAGTTGGGCGAAATGCTCCGTGAATGTAGCGCTTTTGTCCAGTTTGCGGCAAGTCCATTAGTTCGCACTCGTATGACAGCAGAGTGTGTCGCTGAAGGGATGGGCTTGAAAGGTGCGCCAATTCCTATTTATGGAGTATGGGGGAATGAGTCTTTTTACTACAATGATCCTTTGCAAGTTCTTGATGTTTTTAAGCCCTCCAACTTCTTTCCTGCCTGCTTTGAGTATTTTAAAACTGGCGAGCAGCGTGGCTTTAATAACCTATATAAGGCAAGTGATGAGTTGGAGAAATGGATCAATGCTCATAAGCAGAAGCAACTTTTTATTATTTCAACTCACGACTTATATATTGCCGCTTTTCTTTACGCTCGAAAAGCCAAGACTGATTGGGCGCGTGAGAATTGGACGTGCTTTCTCGATGGAGGGGCGATTGTCGACTATCCAGATGGTACGCGTCACTATGCGTTAGTTAGAACGGGGCTATCAACTGGGATTGTTGGGGTTAAGGTTGGAGGTTGAGCTTGCGTTTGGAGGTGTGGTATAATATTTGTAGTTTAAGCTTTAAGGAGAAACATTTGTGACAAGTGGTGAATTAGTTAAGAAGTTAAAAGCTTTACGTAAGCGCATTTTGGCGGATGATAAAGTTGACTGGGATGAGACCAATGAGCTTCTCGCATTCTTGCGTCCGCTTGCGGCCAAGCATGACTTTATGTTTGAGGATTTTGAGCACCTTATCAAGAAAGCTCAGCAAGACTCGATAATTACTGAGGAAGAATCCAATCGCATCGCACTTCATCTTGATTATCTTTGTGGATTTTTTGCCAATGCACGGCTTAAAGCCATTTTGATGACGATAGTTGGCATTGGCATAATAGGTGCGGTAATATTCGTATTTTTAAAGGTTAAGGCGTCATTAGGTGTTTGAGGGTAGTGAGTTCGGGCGATTAGATCAAGCGTTACAACACGCAATCAAGGACGCATCATATACTAAACCTACGCCTATTCAAGCAAAAGCGATCCCTTTACTAATTAAGGGGCGGGATTTAATTGGGATTGCGCAAACGGGAACTGGCAAGACAGCAGCGTTTATGCTACCTATATTAAACGGGCTAATTAAGGTACGCCGTGCGCGTCACATTGGACATCCACGCGCACTTATCCTTTCACCGACGCGTGAGCTCGCAGTTCAAACTGCGCAAAACACCAAAAAGTATTCAAAATATACGTCCCTTCCTTTTGCGTGCCTTATTGGAGGAGTCTCGCAAGTAGGACAGATAAAGGATATCCAAAAGGGAGCGGAGACGATTATCGCTTGCCCAGGCAGGCTTATTGACCTTATGACGCAAGGTATAGTTTACCTTGATCAAGTCGAATACTTCGTTTTGGATGAAGCCGATAGAATGCTTGATATGGGATTTTTGCCAGATATTCGTCGGATTATCTCCAAGCTTCCCAAAGTCCGTCAATCGATGTTCTTTTCAGCGACCATGTCGCCAGAAATCTCTCGCCTTGCCAAGGAGCTGGTGAAAGAACCCGAAAAGATTGTCATTTCGCCCAATACTCCAACTGTCGAGAAGATACACCAAAAGGCGATATTCGTGGAAAAGGCCAACAAAGATGCGCTTTTAATTAGGATGCTCAAGGCAGAGCGCAATTGGAAGAAAGTAATTGTCTTTGTCAAGATGCGGCATGGTGCGGATAGAGTAGTTAGAAAACTTAAACGCGAAAACATCCCTGCGCTGGCAATCCACTCCGACAAGACGCAAGCTCAACGTACGCGTGCGCTCGAGGGCTTTAGGCGAGGTGAAGTGAGGGTGTTAGTCGCAACTGACATTGCCAGTAGAGGCATTGATGTCCCAGATATTTCTACGGTTATCAACCTTGATATGCCGCTTGAAGTTGAAAGCTATGTCCATCGCATTGGACGGACGGCACGTGCAGGTGAAAGCGGGCAAGCAGTATCGTTCGTCGCAAGTGAAGAGCGACAACTTCTAAAGGCAGTCGAGCATCTTATCAAGAAAACCATCTTTATCGACAAGTCATGGCAATCGACGTAAAAGAGTTAATGGCAAAAGTCGGTAAGATTAGGATTCTTACCAATAAGCTAATTGATGATCAGCTAAGCGGGGATTATCACTCTACCTTCAAAGGGCAAGGCGTTGAGTTTGATGAAGTTCGTCCGTATGTAGTTGGCGATGATGTCCGTACGATTGATTGGAACGTAACTGCGCGTACGCTCACACCGTATATTAAGCGCTTTAGCGAAGAGCGGGAGCTGACGATTCTTTTTGCAGTTGACGTATCTGGCTCGCAAAGCTATGGCTCAGTTAAGCGCTCAAAAGCAGAGCTTGCAGCTGAAGTTACAGCGCTTTTGGCGCTGACTGCGATTCGCAATCAAGATAAGATTGGACTTATCCTTTTCTCCGACGAGATTGTCAAATACATCCCTCCACGCAAAGGGCGTGACAGTGTGATGCGTTTGGTGCGTGAAGTGCTTGCAGCTGAAGACGAAGCAAAAGGCGGCACTGATATCAGCGGGGTGCTTAAGTTTTTAAATAGTGTACAAAAGCGTCGAGCGGTAGTGTTTTTAGTCTCTGATTTTTTGGAGATAGGCGATTGCGAGAAGTTGTTAAAGGCGAGTGCACGTCATCACGATTTGGTTTGTGTGCCAGTAAGTGATCCTGCAGAAGCAGAGTTGCCCAATGTGGGACTCGTGGAGATGGAGGACCCCGAAACAGGGCGCTTAATGTTGGTTGATACCTCTTCACGCAAAGTGCGTAAGCTTTTCAAGGAAAAAGCAGAGGCAGAACGTGAAGAGCTGGATAGGTTTTTTAGGCGCAATGCGATTGAAACATTGCCTATTAATACGGCTAAGCCCTATATTGATGAAGTAAGAAAACTCTTTAAGCGGAGAGCGAAAAAACGATGATACTTGCGCTAATAGCAGCAGTTCTTTTAGAGGCGCATAGTAGCAGCTTTGACTTTAAGGTAGAATGCGACTCAAAAGTAATTGATCCCGCAAGAAGCGTGTTCTTGCGAGTTGAAGCCAACGTTAGGCACGGAGCAAACCTAAGTTTGCCTGACTTTAGAGATCGAGCGGTGGGCTTTTTGCTCGCCGAGGACTTTGAGGAAGAGCCCAAAGCCGAAAAGGATGGCTCAACTACGTATGTGACTAATTGGCGGCTTATCCCCGAGCCATGCGCCGATACTTACAAGCTTAAGCCATTTGCAATTGGGGGAAAGGTCGTAGGACCGCTTTATTTTGAGAATCCTCCGCCTCGTGAAGCAGTGACTGGCGAGATGGAGTTGGATTTAGACAAGGATTTACCACCTCTATCGTGGAAACTCGTAGGAGAGATAGCGCTACTCATTATTATAATAGGTGCAGTAGGACTGGGAGGATTTCTTTTAATAAAGTATCTCGCTCGCCTAATCAAAGAGCATCGAATGAGCCCCATCGAGCGTGCGTGGGTGGAGCTTGAGCGGTTGATAAAAAAGGGCCTACCTAAAAAAGGCAAGTACAAGGACTTTTATGTGGAGCTAACGATGGTTGTGAGGCGCTATATTCAGCGCAAGTATGGGATTAACGCGCCTCACATGACGACGGAAGAGTTTTTGCGAGCAGCAAAGCCCTCGGATGAACTTAAAGTATTTCTTGAGTCAGCGGATATGGTCAAGTTCGCAGGTCTTACGGCAACTATCGAAATGGCGCAAAGCGCAACTGAATCAGCGCGCATGTACCTTAAGACGGATTCAGCAATTAAAGTGGAGGATCGCTCGTGAGTTTTGCGCATCCATGGATGGCTTTCGCGTTTTTGCTATTAGGAGTTGCTGCATGGCGGCTTTTGCGACGTGGACGCAAAGCAGGCATTAAGTTCTCGGCGATTGGACGAATTCCACTTAATTCGGCTGGCTGGAGAGCGAAAGTCGCTGCTTTAACGCCATTTATTTTTTTAGCGGCGCTGGTACTTATGGTAATTGCTGCTATGCGTCCTCGTAGTCCCTTGGCACGTGATCGCAAGCAAGTCGATGCTATTGCCATTGCGATGACTGTCGATGTCTCAGGCTCGATGGATGCGCTTGACTTAACTCCCAAAGGCGAAGAGTTCTCGCGTGAGAATACGCGTCTTGCAGTTGTGAAGCGACTTTTTGCCGATTTTGTAGAAAAACGTCCTGATGATTTGATTGGACTGGTGACTTTTGGTGGGTATGCTGCGACTCGTTCGCCACTTACCGCTGACCATATAGCACTACTTAATGTACTTAAAGGAGTTGAGATTCCTTCAATTGCGCTTGATGCCAATGGTGTAGTAATCGCACAGGATGAGCAAATGACGGCGATTGGCGATGGGCTTGCAACAGCGTTAGCACGACTTAAAGACGCCAAACCCAAGTCTAAGATTGCGATTTTGCTTTCAGATGGAGTATCAAATACAGGTGCTGTTGAGCCAAACGAGGCGGCAGATATCGCAAAGAAGATGGACGTTAAGGTGTATGTGATTGGCGTAGGGACAAAGTCCAAGCGCACACCTATTTTTGGACGCGACTTTTTTGGACGGCAGATGATTCAGTATGCGGATATGACTTTTGACGAAAAGCAGCTTAAGTCAATTGCTGAGACTACTGGCGGGATGTATTTTGCAGTCAACGATCAAGAAGGCCTTAAAAAGGCGCTTAAGGAGATTGATGAGCTGGAAACGACCGAAATCGAGGCAGATGCGTACGATAGGTGGGATGAGCATTTTGCCTTTTTCCTTATTTTGGGAGTCATTTTGGCGCTAAGCGCGGTTTCGCTTTCAATGTCGGCGACCCGTAGAATGGCTTAATCAATCTACTTGAAACTTATTGGGTATTGTAGTATAATCACTTCATCATGAGATTAGAATTTGCGTTAGTGCTTGCGCTTATAGCATCTGGATCGGTGTTGGCCGATTCTGAGTTAGCTAAAGAAGCACAAGTGGATCCCGAGTTAGAGCAAGAGATTGCTTATGTAGGGGCGTTGATCGATGCAGGGTATGCAGATTTGGCTTCACCAGTCATTGCTGAGGCCAAAAAGCATTGGCCGGATGCTGATGCTGGCTTTTTTGCGATGGAGATTCGCTCGCTCCTTTTGCTTAATAAGTTTGAGGAGGCGGAGAAAAAGCTTGGGTCACTGCCAGATCGCAACGGGACAAAGTATTGGGCGGCTCGACTTGAGTTTGCCAAGCGCTATAACTTTGTTAATAAAAAAGACGAATGCAAGAAGATTTACGACGAATTCTTCAAGAAGTTTGCGAGCCCCAAGAAAGATCTTCGCTCCTTTTATATCACTGCATCATTCGAGTGGGGACAAATACTTTGTGGAGACAAGCGCTTTGACGATGCAATTAAGGTATACGAGGGACTGCTCAACCTCAAGCCCGAGTTAGACATGCAGCAGTGGTGCGTGATGGGGTGCGAAACGGTAGAATTAAAACTTAAATGCGCAAGCGCCATCACCGACAAGAAAAAGCGCGCGCCGTATCTGGATTCGGCGGAGAAGATTGTTGATAAAATTCTTAAACATCCCGAACACTCCGTTTGCTTTGGTCGCGCGGTCAATATGAAAAGCCACATCGAACTTTTGCGGGATCGCCCAGATCGAGCGAAGGGATATATTGAGGACTACTTGCCACAATTAAGCGAGCTACACGAGTCGATTGTGGCGATTGACCCCGAAGGGCGCAAGGGCTTGTTGCGTCTTTCGCCCATGCCCCAGTGCCGTTATTTGTTGGCGCGGATTATGTGGGATGAGGCGCTCGCCGAGTCCAAAAAGCCCAAGAAGGACGATGAGAAAATTAAGTCGCTCATGTTTGGCGAAAAGCTTTCGAGTGGCAAGCGTGATGGGCAAGGCGCGTACAACCATGCGCTCAATGTGTTTTTGCGCTATCCCGAGTCGACTTGGGCGGCGACGGCGGGGGAGCTCGCCGACGAGATGAAGGATTTTGCCGCCAAGACATACGGCGCCAAGATTAAGTCGCAAGTAACGCCGGAGATGGTCGCCAAAGTGCGCGCAATGCAGTTTAAGGTTGCCTCGGCCAAGTTTGAAGAGGCGGACTTTGAAGGGGCGATTAAAGAAAGCTACGACGTCTTGGCGCGCTATCCCGAATCGGAGGAGTCGATCGGGGGGATTGAAACTTTAATTTACGCGCATTTAGAGCAGCTTTTAAAGCTCGGCAAAAAGGGCGGTGAGCGTGCGCAAGAGCTGCGCTCGGATTTGGATGTGATTGAGGGGTATCTTGCGGAGCGCTTCGTAGGCGCTAAAAGGATGGTGATGCTTTCGGCGGGCGATGCGCTACTTCGAGTGGCCGCGCGCGAGAAGGATTTTGCGGAGTTTTATGGACAAACGCGTTGCGACAATTTGCGCAAAGCGTTTGTCACTAACTATCGCGAGCATGCAACTGCCGCGCAGACGGCGGCCGGTATGGCCGGCGAGGCGCAAAAAGCAAAGCGCTATAAAGACGCTATTGAGCTTTGGCAGTTGGTGGGCGAGTGCTATTCTAATTCGATTTATTATGCGTCCAGCTTTGCGCAACTTTCGGAGTGCTACGATCAGCTTGGTGATCGGATGGCGGCGATTGAGGCGATGAATCGTTATGTAGAGCTCGAAAATAATCCGCGTCATCGTATCCAAGCGCAAATGTCGCTTGCTCAACTTTACAAAGACGACGGGCTTGAGATTTTGGCGTCAGCTTCGACTAATGAAACGGCCGAGGCGATTGAGGCGATGGAAAAGCGCGGCACAGCGCAGATTATTCGTGCGGTCAAGCAGTTTAACGATTTTTCGGGCAAGGCGGCGGAAATGGCCAAGGATGTGTCGCTATCTAAGGAAGAGTCGCAAAAGTTTGTGGAGCTGGCGGAGGGCGCGAAGTTTTTGGCGGGCGAATGTTGGAGCAGGATGAGCCGCCCAGAGGCGAAGCTGGAAACTTATCGCAAGCAGGCGATTAAGAACTATGAGGAATATCTCGAAAGCTATCCTAACGGTAAGTATGCAAAGCTCGCGTACGTTAAGCTTAGCACCATTTATACTGCACTGGGAGATGTGGAGAAGTCCAAGAATGCGCTCGACACTTTATCTAAGCGCTTCCCCGAGTCGGAGGAGGCCAAAAACGCCAAGCCGCGCTTGGCAAAGAGCTTGATTGAAATTGGCATGAAAAAAGAGGGTGCATCGATTTATGCGGAGATGCTAAGTACGGATGGAGCTTATAGCGCACTGCAATATGAAAACGCGGGCGAAGCGCTCATTGAGGCGCGCAATTGGGAGCTTGCTGGACGGGCGT
Source organism: Kiritimatiellia bacterium (assembly GCA_045599105.1). Taxonomy (GTDB): domain Bacteria; phylum Verrucomicrobiota; class Kiritimatiellia; order RFP12; family UBA1067; genus UBA1067. The sequence continues at coordinate 3,387 of JAZRVL010000038.1, read as the reverse complement.
TTGATAAGGCAATTAAACTTGCCGGCACCAACCAAGTGTCGGTCGTCGCCAAAGCACGTTTGGGCCAAGCCAAGAGCGCCTTTAAGCAGGGCTCGCTCGCGGAGGCGCGTGAAGCAATTGATAAGTTCCTCGCTGACAAAAAGATGTCCAAGATGATGATTGCAGCGGACGCGAACTTTTTGTTGGTTGAAATCGCCAGCGCTCAGGGGCGGGTCGAAAAAGACGCAGTGATGCGGGGCAAGTATTTCGGCGCGGCAATCGGCGCAATCAAAAAGGTGCGTCAGTATTGGAAGAATCGTGAAGCGTGGGAGCAAGATCGTATTGACTTACTTTCGGGAGATGTACTTATCGATCGTATGCACGCGGAAGAAGCGATGAATCTTAAAGAAGAGGCGCTGGAAACTTGCGGCCGTGCAGCTTCGACTTTCCAAGCGTTTATCCAAGCGCATGGCGCGAGCGAAGAGCATCCGCTTGCGGCGATGAGTGTAGGCGAGCTTGAAAACTTGGAGCGTGCTTATGCGACGATTGTGCCGCTATTTTCGAAAATGGGCGCTGAGCAAGCTGAGCGGGTGATTCGCTTTGGCAATGAGTATCTTGCGCAATTTCCAAACGGCAAGGCGAGAACGGAAATTGCTAATTGTATAAACACAGCCAAGGCGGAGTTGCCCGAAGCTGAGAAGAGGCTTTCGAATAAGGAGAATCCATAATGAAATACACGGTATCTGCGTTAATTGCACTCATAGCTGTTCAGTCGTGGGCAGTTCAAGGGACTATTACGACCGAGACTGATTCAAAGACAGGCGAAATCAAATGGCAAAGCCGCTCGAAGCAGTATATTGTCTCAATCAAAAAAGGCTCGACGATGGTGGACCTTGAATTCAAGCTTGCGGATGTTGTTTCAATTGACATTGCTAAGCCCTCAACATTAGACAAGGCGATTGCGCAAGTTGAAGCAGGTCAAGGATCAAGCGCGATTGGGACACTTAAGAAGATTGTCGAGGATTATCGCATGCTCAAGTGGGATCGCCCGGCTGTGCGTTATCTCGCACTTGCGTATCTTTCAACGGGTGATGCAAAAAAAGCTTACGATGTTTGCCAAGGAGTAATTGGCGATGATAAGAGCGCTGCTTATTCGGGCGAGATGGCTTTTGCATATTGGAAGTCGCTCGCCAAACTTGGTAAGCGCACAGAGCTTGATTCGCTGGTCAAGAAGGCCATCTCGCAAGGTGATCGCAAAGCGTCGGCTGCCGCCTTTATCATGCGGGGTGATATGATTGTGGCGGATACCAACGGATCTACCGACGGGCTCAATCAAGCGCTACGCGATGGATATATGAGGGTAGTACTTATGTACAGCGATCCTGCGTGCGCGAGCGAGCGAGTAGAGGCGATGGGCAAAGCGGCGGATTGCTTTGATAAGCTCGGTCAAGCGGGTCGTGCCGAGAAGATGCGCTCGCAAGCCAAAGAAATTTAATTTTGTTAATTCGTAAATGTTCATTACAAGGAAAACAAACATGAATAAAATTCGGAAATCATTAATGGCGGCAACGATTCTCATCGGTACCGCAGTTGCGCCAATGGCGGCGCTCACCTCGTTTGGTCAGGAAATCACCGACGCGAACGGCAACGTCGTTTCAAGCGACGCGGCTAACACTCAGCAAAAGAGTGGCGGCGGATTCTACGACATTGTCTTTGGTTCGGGTATCGTGGGTATGCTACTTTGGCTTACGCTTTTTGCTGATGGTGCGTTTGCAATTTATTTCTCAATTGATTCGTCGGTTCTCATCAAGCCCGAAAAGCTCATGCCCAAGCGTCTTTTGGATGGCGTGCAATCGGCGATGGCCGAAGGCGACGTAGTTAAGGCAATGGAAATTTGCCAACAAAATCCGTCAGCGATGTCGTCGATTGTGTTGGCGGCGTTCCAGCATATCGAAGAGGGCTTTGAGGCGATTCAAGAGGCAGTTACCGCAGCGTCCGATCTCGAGCAGGAGAAGATTCAACAGCGGCTCAATTGGATCGCGGTTTGCGGCAACCTTGGTCCTTCGCTCGGCTTGCTCGGTACGGTGCAAGGTATGATTTTGACCTTCCAAGCGCTCGCTTCGGGCGGCGCGGGTGATGCGGCAGCTCTTGCAAGCTCGATTGGTCAGGCGCTTTGGACTACGGCAGCAGGTCTTATCGTTTCGATTCCGTCGGTCACGGTCTTCTATTCGCTTCGCAACAAGGCCAATCGTCTTGTGCTCAAGATGACGGCGATGACTATGGAGATTTTGAACGGTCTTAGGAATGTGCAAGTTGAAGGCGGCGAGGAAGTCGCTTAAAGGACTTTAATCATGGCGAGAAAGCCACAAGAAAACCCGGCACTGGATATGACGCCGATGATCGACGTCGTCTTTGAGCTCATCATCTTTTTCGTAGTTACGCTGGTTGAAGCACAGAAGAAAGATGAAACGATTGAGCTTGAAGACGGCCGACATGGCATCGTACTCACGCCCGACGAACTACCGCCGACACACATGCAGATCGACATTGCTGCGCGCGATATGTTCGGTAGATTGTTGCCCAAAGGCCGTATCTCGATGGGTAATGTCGAACTTACGCCTGAGGAGATTGGACGGCGCATTAAGGAACGTTATAAAAAGATTGGCGAGTTTCCAGTCTTAATTCGCGCCGACTATGAGGTCCAACATCGTGCAGTTAAGCAAGTGATGGATGCTTGCACTGCGAATGGTATTTGGAAGATTTCGTTTATGGCGGTTCAAGAGGACCGGACATCCAAGCCCGGTCATCCAGCGCGCCCTCGTCTTTCGCGGTTAAAGGGGAAGTAATATGGCAAGAAAACCTCAGGAAAACCCCGCGCTTGATATGACGCCAATGATTGACGTTGTCTTTGAGCTTATCATCTTTTTTGTAGTTACGATTAAGACGGAGGACATGTTCTCCAAGCTCAACGCCAATCGTCCAGCGCCAGCGACCAATAGCGAGTCTCAGTCAAGTGATATTACTGTCACCATTGAGATTGGCTCTAATGGGCGCAATGCGAACGGCCTAATCCTTTATAATCGCAAACCTGTCAAACGGGCGGAGCTTGATCAAAACTTGCGTGAGATTGCGTTAACGTCCAAAAAGACGCCGATTATCGTCAAGTGTACGGAGAACTCCCCGCACAAGGCATTGGTTGATGTCCTTGATAGTTGCTATCAAAATGGACTTTATAGTGTCAGCATCTTCACCTATTAAGAGGATGGCTTTATATGGCTGATGGCATAATTGATATAGAGGAGCAGCTCTCAGAGCAATACGACGAGCGTGGATTTTTTCAACGGCTCGGTGATATGTTCTCGGGATTTAAGCAACCCAAAACTTCGCGTGAATATAAACTTGCGCTAC
>JAZRVL010000037.1:0-40133 GCA_045599105.1 Kiritimatiellia bacterium | reverse complement strand
AGCGTCACCTTTTGCCATCAAAGAACGCGCCTTTGGTCGTCATCTTGGGCAGGTTGAACCAATAGCTCGGTGATCTTTGTCGCCTCACGCCGCCAGGTTATCTATCGTTTCGGCCCACAAGGAAGAGCCGCTCAAATGTGGCTCGAGACCCCCAGACTTACAGCGTTAGCGATTGAGCAACAGTATAATGGTTGCAATCAAAATAGACAATGCAAGTGTTTTCCCGTTAAACATTGTCTTGCCAACTGGCTCTCAGTTTTAACTAAAAGTGAGAATCAAGGAAAATAGTCCAGGATACTAAAAAGGGTATTATCACGCATAATGAATTTTTGGTATAATACAAGCGTTCTCCGCGAGGAGGGCATATAGGTTACGAACTGGCGAAGTAGATGGGAGTCGAGCCTACGGGTTCGCAAAAGTCCCGCGAAAAGCCCACCCTTGACCGCATCAATTTAACGTAGCATCAAAGCTGCGTGCTGTTCTGAGAAAATACGACCAAATATTTACTTAGGGAACAACATGTATGCCGAGATGCGCCCGTTTGGGCGCATTTTCTGTGTAGTGCATTCCCTTAGGCTCTTGGTCGGGCTTTCTCAGAGTGCATGAAAAGAAATGCGCCCTTTTTATGTATCAAACTGGTGTTTGCGGCTTCTCGCTTTTACAAAAAGGGGAATTATGGTATGAGCGCTGAGAAGGTGGTGATGCATATATGTCGGACATTGATTGTGGCGTTTTGCGTCATCGCTTCGGGAAGTGATGCCGTGGGTAATAATGCCGACTTGACGTTAGCGAAAAAACGCAAAAAGGATGAGTTTTATACGCAGCTTGTGGATATCGAGAACGAGCTCAAGCATTATAAGGAACATTTCAAGGGCAAGGTTGTTCTCTGCAACTGCGACGATCCGCGCAAGAGCAACTTCTTCAAGTACTTCGCGGATAACTTCGAAAAGCTTCAACTGAAGCGGCTCGTCGCGACTTGTTATAAGAGCCAGGATGTTGACCTCTTTTCACAGGGTGATTGCGAGCGGGCAATCTGTCAGATCTACGAAGGTGACAAGAACGGCAATATGGTTGTCGATGATGACGAAGTGTGTGTGAAGGAGCTGAAAGGCGACGGCGACTTCCGCAGTGCCGAGTGCATCGAAATCCTGAAACAAGCCGATATCGTCGTCACCAACCCGCCGTTTTCCTTATTCAGGGAATATGTTGCGCAGTTGGTGAAATATGACAAAAAGTTTGTTATTATCGGGAATCAGAACGCGATTACCTACAAAGAGATATTTCCGCTGATAAAAGAAAATAAACTTTGGTTAGGATTTGGATTCCGTGGTGGCGCGGGTCATTTCTATTCCAACTATGTTGACACGGCAACGGCTGGCGACCATCGTGAGGGAATGATCCGTGTTTCTGGCGTAGTATGGTTTACCAATTTGGAAATCAAAAAGCGTCACGAAAAATTACCATTATATAAGCGGTTTTCATCAAGTGAGTATCCTCAATATGATAACTATGACGCGATTGAAGTCGGGAAAACGGCGGACATACCTATGAATTATTACGGAGTGATGGGTGTGCCGATTACGTTTATGGACAAATATTGCCCTGAGCAATTTGAAATTATTGGGGCGACAGAAAGTGAAGGGCGAGGTTTTTCTTGTGGTCTTTGGGATGAAGGTAGCAAGGTCTCGCAGCCGCTTGTAAAAGGGCAGAAGGTCTACAAACGCATATTCATTCGTCACAGGAGGCCTGCAAAATGAAGATCGAACTGAAGATGATTACGATTCGCGAGCTGGTGAAGGACTATGTGGATGATCCTGAGCACGGCGTTTCTGGATATGGCGGACGGCTCGACATCCGTCCCGAGTATCAGCGGGAATTTGTCTACAAGGAGAAAGACCGCGACGCGGTGATCCGCACCGTGATGCGCGGGTTTCCGCTCAACGTTATGTATTGGGCGAAGAAGAAGGACGGCACATTCGAGGTGATGGACGGGCAGCAGCGCACAATCTCGATCTGCCAGTATGTAGCGGGCGATTTCGCATGGGGCGACTTGGAACTCGGCAAGAAGTACTTCCATCGGCAACCCAAGGACATTCAGGATAAGTTCCTTGACTACGAACTCATGGTGTATCTCTGCGAGGGCGAGGAGAGCGAGAAGATCGACTGGTTCAGGACGATCAATATCGCGGGACTGGAGCTCACCGAGCAGGAGATGCGGAACGCCATCTATCCCGGGCCGTGGGTGTCGGACGCAAAGCGCTACTTCAGCAAGCCGGGTTGTGTCGCCTACAAGCTCGGTGGTAAGTACTTGAAGGGCGAGGTCGACCGACAGGCCTACCTTGAGACGGCGATCATGTGGATTGCCAACACGGACAAGGCGAAGGCCGTGGATGACTATATGGGTATTCATCAAGGGGACGGCGAGGCGACCGAGTTGTGGCTTTATTTTCAAAAGGTCATCAACTGGGTCGAGACAATCTTCCCGACCTACCGTAAGGAGATGAAGGGACTTGACTGGGGACGACTCTACGCGAAATATGGTGAGCGCAAGTACAATCCTGCAAAGCTCGACAAGGAGGTTGCGGAGCTGATGTCGGACAAGGATGTCCAGCGGCACAGTGGCATCTACGAGTTTCTTCTTTCGGATAGGACGCTCTTCGAGAAGCTCAATTTGCGGGCGTTTGATCCTGATGATATGAGAGTTGCCTATGAAAACCAGAAGGGCGTTTGTCCGATCTGCAAAGGTAAGTTCACCTTCGAGGAGATGCGTGGTGACCATATCAAGCCGTGGTCAAAGGGTGGAAAGACCATCCCGGAGAATTTGCAAATGCTTTGCGCGGATTGTAATGCACGTAAAAGCGACAAGTTTTAATGGGGTTTCCCAGGGTAAGACCTCATTGAGAGGAAAATGTTGATACCTCTTGTGTGGTTGATGGGAATGTTCGGAGAGCGAGAGGTGAATGTGGTTGAGATCCTGCTGTTGAATTTTACGTAAGATTTTGCTACACTACTATCCGCACAAGGAGATGTGATATGCCTAAGATAATGCCATTGTCGGATTTGAGAAATTATAACGCGGTGCTGGAAAACGTCACCGAATCGCGTCCCGTGTTTCTGACGAAGAACGGACGCGGGAGGTATGCGGTGGTGGATATCTCGGCGTATGATCGGCTCAATTCCGAATTGAAACTGGTTTCGGCGATTGTCGAAGGCGAGGCGAGCGCCTTTCGCGATGGATGGGTTTCGGCCAAAGACGCAAAACGCAAATTGGGGATTGGTCGATGAGCGAAGTTGTGTATTCGCCCAAGGCGTTGGAGGATATCCGGCGCATCGACGATTATATTCGCGATGCATTATTGAATCCACCGGCAGCAGCGCGAATTGTACGGGAAATATTCTCTGCGGTGGATGCGTTAGCGAAGAAACCTCGCCCTGGCGCGCCGTTTCGCTCCAAGTTGGGGTTGTTGAAATATTATCGTTATCTTACAGTAGAGAGATATGTGATCGTTTTTAGGGTTCAGGGCGAAACGATTAGGATAGTTCGCATATTGCACGAACTCCAAGACGCCATATCTATTTTGCTGAAGTAATGGCCGCAATTGTGTAAATAGGCGCATGAGTTCGCGAAAAATAGGCCTTGGCTGGGCGGCGGTGTTGACGGTGATTCTCTTTTGGGGAGTCACTTTTGTCAATACGCGGGCGTTGCTTGCTGAATTTTCGGCGTTGGAGATACAGCTACTTCGCTATACGATGGCGTGGGCGACGCTGGCGCTAATTAGCGGTAGGTGTCGTTGGGCTGGCAAGGACGAACGACTTTTTGCTTTGATGGGTTTTACTGGCGCGTTTGTCTATCAGTTTATGGAGAATTGTGCCATTTACTACACCAACGCCTCCAATGTGGCAATCCTTGTCTCTTTTGGTCCGGTAGTAACCGCAATTATGGCACGGATTTTCACACGCGAGCATTCGCTTTCGCCCAAATTGATATTGGGTTCGCTCGTTGCGATGGTTGGCGTAGCTATCGTCAGTTTGAATGGTGTCATTAACTTCCACATGCGACCGCTCGGAGACTTGATGGCGCTTGGAGGGATTGTTGTTTGGGGGTGGTATTCGATTTTGATCGACAAGGTAAACGCCAAGGGATATCCAGCGATAGTCGCAATTCGCAAAACGTTTTTCTGGGCGGTAGTGTGGATAATTCCAGTAGCGATTTGGGGCGCTACAGATTTAGGGTACGTCGTGCTCGACGGCTCGTATTCGGTAACGCTGGATAAAACAGCGAATATTGAGCGCTTTTCCAGTCTACTCAATTGGACGAATCTTGCGTTTCTTGGTCTCTTCGCTTCGGCGATGTGCTTTGTGATGTGGAACTTTTCGTGCAAGGTATTGGGCGTTGTTAGAACGACGATTTGCCTTTATCTTACGCCAGTAGTGGGAGTCGCATTTGCTGCCGCGTTCATTGGGGAGCGATTGACGGTGATGTCAATGATAGGTGGAGCAATTATTGTTGTAGGTGTGGTGATGGCAACATGGAGGAAGATAAAATGAGACTTATGGTATGCTTTTTTGCGCTTATGGCGTTGCCGCTGGTCGCTTCGACGAACGAGACGACTGTCGCAACCAATTCGTTCGCGTCGGTATTGACGGAAAACCGCCAATGCAAGGCGATTACGAAGTCGGGCAATAGGTGTAAGCGCAAGGCCGCGCCCGGCAAGACGCTTTGCCGACAGCACGAGAAGCTGAAGTGCGCAAATAGGCCGCAGTGAGGTACGGCCCTGTTGAGGGGAAAAAGTGATTGGATGATGGGTGGTTGATGTCATAAAAGAAAGGTATTAAGTATATGTTTAGCCGATGGGGCTGATTTGTCTTTGCATCCGTTTGTGTGTTTCTCTGCGCTTGCCAGTATGCGCATGTTAAGCAACGTGAGAATGTGGGCTAAAAGGAGGGTGAGCAACTGTATGATAAAATAATTATCCATTTAGTTGCGTCTATATATGTGTTGGGGGTTGTCCTCAACTTATAATTAAAGAAAAGAAAGGAAAGTATATGAATAAATTCGTAGTATCCGCATCTATGGCGCTTTTATCGTTTAGTGTAATTGCTGCCGAACCGCACGGGAATATGTTTCGCTCTAATCGTCCAGCACGTCAAGGCATGGAAGATCCGCTTATTCGTGCGGTTATGAATCCAAGGGCAGGTGAAGAGCTTGGTCTTTCGGCTGAACAAAAAGAAAAACTTGCAGCGTTGAGGGGTGCAGAAGAGGCAGACCGTGAACTTCAAAAGAAGGTTGGCGAAAAGATGCGCTATCAAGTTGAACTGCTTGAAGCCGATTCGATTGATGAGGATGCGGTAATGGCGTCAATTGACGAGGTTTTTGAGCTTCGTAAGGCAATGGCCAAGGCGCAAACCAAGCGACTGATTGATGTTCGCTCGATCCTTGATCCTGAGCAAATTAAGAAGGCGAGGGGTATGGTTAAAGGAATGCGCGAGCGTGCACGTTCTCGCGGTGAGGGTCCTCGTGGCAATGGTCCTCGTAAGGAAAAATAAATGCTTACAGAAAAAGAGACTTCGGCGCTCATTGCCGAACATGGTGTTTGGCTTTCCGCTTTCTTGCGTGGGCTTACGCGGTGTGAGGCAGACGCCGAAGACTCTTTTCAAGAAGTTTGGTTAAAAGTCATAAATGGCAATGGGCCTAAAGAGAAATCTTCTACGCGCGCATATCTTGTACAAGTTGCTCGTTCGGTAGTCATAGATCGCTATAGGCGTAATTGGCGATATTCATTGGAGATTGACGCTACGCAAGATTCTTCTTCTTTGTTAGCATCTTTGGTGGATGAGTCGCCCACTCCCGCAAAACAAGTGGAAAGCGCTTTTACTCACGAGGACGTATTGGCGGCAATTAGGGCATTACCAGATAATCTGCGTCTGGTGATGCTTATGCGCATTGAAGGGGAATTGACTTTTCAAGAAATTGCTAATGAGATGAATACTCCTTTGGGCACTGTGCTTACATGGATGAGATCGGCAACGAAAAAGTTAAAGGAAAAGTTTAACTAATGAATGAAGATGATAAATTAAATTCCTTGATTAAAAGTGCATTGGAGGAAAAAGGCGCTTTTGAATTTAAGTGTTCTCAATCCGGAAATTGGCTTAAATGGATGATTCCAGCTTTAATGGCAGCGTCAATTGCGGTTTTAGCGATGTTTTGGACGACGGCAAGCGCTTCCACGCAAGCCCTATCAGATACAATTAAGCTACTCTCGGACATAGACGGTGTAGAATTGGATGAAAGTGATTCAATGGCGGAGCTTTTGTTGGCTTGGCAAGATGCCTCTTTTGTTGGCGCTTTAGAATAATGGTAAAGGAGATGGCGTTTATAATGGTGCGGCTGCAAAAGTCAAAGAATTGTGATATAATACATTAAGACTATTTAACATTAATAACGAAAGGAAAAGTAAAATGAAAAGATGGGTTTGCCCTGTCTGTGGTTATGTCCATACTGGCGATACTGCGCCAGAGAAGTGTCCTCAGTGCGGAGTTGCTGGCTCTAAGTTTAAAGAGCAAGTGGCTGAAGCGGGCAAGATGTCCTTTGCGTGTGTCCATGGCATTGGAGACGGCAAGGTCGAGGATGCGGAAGTAACTCAAGGTCTGAAGGATCACTTCAATGGTGAGTGCTGTGAAGTTGGTATGTATCTTGCTATGTCGCGTCAGGCCGATCGCGAAGGTTATCCTGAAATTGCGGAGGCCTTTAAGCGCTATGCCTTTGAGGAAGCTGAACATGCATCAAAGTTTGCGGAGCTTTTGGGTGAGGTAGTTACCGCCTCCACCAAGAAAAATCTTGAAATGCGTAAAGACGCAGAGCAGGGCGCATGTGCGGCTAAGCTTGCGATTGCCAAGCGTGCCAAAGAGCTTGGATATGACGCGATTCATGATACGGTTCATGAAATGGCCAAGGACGAAGCTCGCCATGGCGCTGGCTTTGAGGGGCTTTACAATCGTTACTTTAAGTAGAGCAAGTCCTTGCGTAAAGTAGTCAAGTTTTGATATAATACGCACCTTGAAAGGCAAAAAAGCATTATGAAGAGCGATATTCATCCTAAATACGAAGAAGCAACGATTACTTGCGCGTGTGGCAATGTTATCAAGACCCGTTCTACCAAGAAGGAGATGACGGTCAACACTTGCTCGGCGTGTCACCCTTATTTTACCGGCGCTAAGACAATGGTTGATACTGAAGGTCGCGTCGATTCGTTCAAGAAGCGTTACGCTAAGTTCGCCAAAGCTTGATTGATTCGTCAGAGATTGAAAACGTCTTGGGTCGCCTTAAGTCCGTTGAAGCGGAACTCGGCGACCCGAGTGTTTTACAAGACCGCATGCGTTATCGCGAGGTTTTGGCGGATTACACCTTTTTAAAGAAGCTTGATTATACTTGGACCGCCTATCAGTTAGGCGAAGCTGACGAAAAGGAAGTGTTGGCTGCCTTTCTTAAGCCAGATCCTTTGGATGCGCGTAATGCAGTAATGGAGATTCGTGCTGGTACTGGAGGCGAGGAGGCGGCTTTGTTTGCAGGCGATTTATTTCGAATGTATTCGCGTTATGTGGAGCAAAAGGGTTGGAAGATTTCGCTCATGCATGCCAATCAAACTTCGCTTAATGGATACAAAGAGGTGGTCTTTACGGTTATTGGCGAGGGTGCGTACGGTGAATTTAGGTTTGAGTCGGGCGGCCATCGTGTTCAGCGCGTTCCCGAGACAGAGACGCAAGGCCGAGTCCACACTTCGGCGGCAACTGTGGTAGTGTTTCCGGAAGCAGACGAGACCGACGACATTGAGATCCCCGAAAAGGACATTCGAATTGATCTATTTTGCGCGGGTGGCGCGGGCGGACAGCACGTCAACAAGACGGAAAGCGCGGTTCGAATGACGCATCTTCCGACGGGGCTGGTTGCGGTGTGCCAAGATGAGCGTTCGCAAATTCGCAATCGCGAGAAGTGCTTGGCGACTTTAAAGGCGCGGGTTTTGGATTTTAAGCGACGTGAGGAAGAGGCGAAAATTGGTGCAGATCGTTTGACGCTTCGGGGTAGTGGCGACAGATCGGAGAAGATTCGTACTTACAATTTTCCGCAAAACCGCATGACTGATCATCGTATTTCACTCACGCTTTACTCGCTGGATCGAATTATTGAAGGCGAAATGGGTGAGCTGATGAAAAGTTTAAGAGATAACGATGTGGAAGAGCGCATGAAAATTGAGTTAGAAAGGCGCAAATGATGCTATTGAGTATTGAGCATTATGCAGCGTGGGAGTTGTTTGCCAATCGTTGGTTTTGGGCGGGGCTTGGAGGGTGGCTGGTCGCCTCTTTTTTGAAGATGCTTATTTCTGCGATTAGGACGCGTACGTTTGATTTTACTTTCTTTGTCAAGACGGGCGGTATGCCCTCGAGTCATTCGGCAACAGTGACAGCACTTGCAACTTCAATCGGGTATTCGTATGGCTTTGGTTCGGCTATTTCCACGCTCGCGTGGGCGTTTGCGATAGTGACGATGTTTGATGCAGCTACGGTGCGTCGTGCGGCTGGAGAGCACGCCAAAGTCTTGAACGCTATTGTGCGCGATATAAAAGAGCTTAAGTTCAAGCCCCAGCAACGCTTTAAGGAGCTTTTGGGGCATACGCGCAAAGAGGTTTTTTGGGGATTTGTAACGGGGGTTGCATGGGCGACCATTATTTCACTAACATGGAGGTAAAATAATGCAAATAAGAATGACTCGTAGAGGTTTCTTGGTCGGAGCTGGCGCAACGCTCGCATTTACGGGATGCGGGGATTCGCTTTTGCGGATGGCGAGAGATCGCAAACTTAATATCCTGTTTATCATGACCGATGATCACGCAGCTCATGCGATTTCGTGCTATGGATCTAAAGTCAACAAGACACCATACTTGGATCAGATGGCCAAGGAGGGTATGCGCTTTGAAGGAGTGATGTGTACCAATCCCATTTGCACGCCTTCGCGGGCAGGCATTTTGACGGGACGCTATTCGCACAAAAATGGAGTGCCGGTATTTAACGACATCTCGCCTAAGATTGAGACGATTGGTGGCTATATGCGGGAGGCGGGCTACTTTACCGCGTTCGTCGGCAAGTGGCATTGCGGAGGACCTGCGACAGTGCGCGATACGGATTGGGACAAGTGGCTCGTTTATGCTAACCAAGGGCAGTATTTTGATCCGTGGTTTTGGGAGCGCAAGGCGGACGGCAAGGCAGGAAAGCTTCAATTCCCAGGCGAATATGCTACGGAAAATATCACCAAGGTTTGCCAGGGGATATTAAATACTCCCATTTCAAAGAAAAAGCCATTTTTCATGATGATGCATCATAAGGCGCCTCATCGTAATTGGCTACCGAGCGACAAGTATCGTGATAAGTTTCGCTCGATGACACTGAAGGATATTCCGATGCCGAAGACGATTTTCGACGAATACAAAACTCGCGCTACACCAATTAAGACGACGGCGATGACGCTTTTGCATCATATGAGACCTGGAATGGATCTTAAGTTGGCGGAGTATTTCTCAGAGGGTCACACCTTTGAGTTTGAGGGCAAGAAGTACGAGGGACGCAAGAATGCAGAAGGTAAGTTTGTCGATGATTGGCCGTTGGGAATGGATAAACGCGCCAAGATCGCACTTAGTTATTTAAGGTACATGCAAGATTATCTTGCTTGCGTGCAGTCAGTAGACGACTCGGTCGGCTCGATGATGGAATATTTGAAGGAAAAGGGCGTGGAGAAAAATACTCTCGTTATCTATACATCCGATCAGGGATTTTTCCTTGGAGATCATGGCTTATATGATAAGCGCTTTATTATGGAAGAGACGCTTAAGATGCCATTTATTGCCAAGTGCCCAATTTTCATTAAGCCAGGTACGACCAATGGAGATCTTATTGCCAACATTGACTTTGCGGCGACCTTCCTGGATATCGCAGGAGCAGAAAAGCCCGAAGAAATGCAAGGCGAGTCCTTCTTGGAGAATATGGCCGGCAAGACGCCTGACAATTGGAAAAAGGCCGTTTATTGCCGCTATTATGTCGAGGGAGGCGAGCACCAAACTTCGGCTTGGTATGGAGTGAGAACCAAGAACGAAAAGCTCGTTTATTACTATAAGCGCGATGAATGGGAATACTTTGATATCAAGAACGATCCTGAAGAGTTAAACAATCTCTACAATAGTCCAAGACATGCTAAGCGTATTGAGATGTTAAAGAAGTTAATTACCAAATTGCGCGAAAAGTATGGGGACGAGGATCAGTTTCAAGATTGCAAGGAATATTCGCTCTGAAAGAGTTCATGCTACTTATAAAGCCGACAGGCGGGGATTGTAACCTCGCTTGTCGGTATTGTTTTTATCAATTGCACGATAAAGGGCGAATGAGCGATGCGATTGCCGCGCGAGTGGTTAATTCGTATATGATGCAACCGATTTTGCGTCATGCAATTTGCTTTCAGGGCGGCGAGCCGATGTTGATGCCATTGGAGTTTTACAAGAAGTTAGATTTCTTTGGGTGTGATGTTTCAATTCAGACGAACGGTACGCTCATTACGCGCGAGTGGGCGGAGTTTTTTGCGCGAAACCATTGGCTGGTTGGAGTGTCGTTAGATGGACCTAAAGATATTAACGAAAAAACGCGCGGTCATACGGATGAGGCGATAAGAGGCATTCGACTATTGGAGAAGTATGGGGTTGAGTTTAATATCTTAACGGTTGTTTCGCCCGAAAATTGTCAGCGGATAAAAGAAGTCGATGAATATCTTAAGTCGAATTTTGCCGCCGAACGTATTCAGTATATTCGAGAAAACGGTTCAAAGATTGATTGGTGGCCCAAGGAAGAAGCAAATTGTTGTGGAAAGTATCTTGTTGTTGAGCACGATGGGTCGGTTTATCCATGTGACTTTTACGTCGGAAAAGAGTATTATTTAGGAAATGTTATGACGAGCGATTGGATAAAACTCTTAGATCATAAATTCAATTTCAAGTTAGATCACAAGTGTCCACAAATAAAAGCGAAAGGATAAAGAAAAATGCAATTAGCAATTATACTTGCAAGTTTGTTGCCAGTGATTCCCCAACCAGTCAATTCAAATCCTGCTTCAAGCGAGGCATACACGCTTGCTTTTAAGAATGGAAAGGTAGAGGTCGTAGCAAATAGCACGGAGGGCTATTTTTGGGCTGAACGAACACTTGAGCAGCTCTCGCGTGCGGGTGCGATTCCGCAAAATGGGGTTATTGCCGATAGTCCCAAGTATCGTGTACGTGGTTTTATGCTTGATGTGGGGCGGATGTTCGTTCCAATGAGCTTCCTTTATAAGTGCGTGGATGCGATGAGCTATTACAAGATGAATACGTTTCATGTGCATCTAAACGATTGTGAAATTTGCAAAGACCCTAAGGCAGATTGGTCAACTAAGCAGGCGGCGTTTCGTATGGAGTGCGAGACTTATCCTGGGCTTACAGCAAAGGATGGATTTTATACTAAGGATGAATTTCGCGCGTTTATGAAGTATGCAAAAAGCAAGGGGGTTACGGTCATTCCGGAGTTTGATGTTCCTGCGCATGCGCTCGCCTTTACGCGGTATCGTCCTGAGTTTGGATCTAAGGAGTATGGGATGGATCATTTTGATTTAAACAAGATGGATGAGATTATTCCATTTATGGATAAGCTTTTAGCCGAGTATTTGACAGGAGAGGATCCTGTATTTATTGGGCCTTATATGCATGTAGGCACTGACGAATACAATAAAAAGGAGGCAGAGAAGTTTCGTCTTTTTACCGACAAGATGTTCGCGCTTGTAGAAAAATATGGGTACAAACCATGCGCTTGGGGAGCGCTTACTCACGCCAACGGCAAAACGCCAGTTCGCGCGTCTAAGGATATCACAATTGATATTTGGCATAATCCCTACTATCAGCCAGAAGCTGCACTTAAATCGGGATATACGATTGTTTCAATCCCTGATGGCTTGGTGTACTTAGTGCCTAAGGCGGGATATTATTATGATTTTCTAAATTGTCATTATCTTTATGATCATTGGGAGCCGCGCAATGTGGGCGCGTATTATGTCCCAGATGAATACTTAGGTCAGCTCGCAGGCGGCAAGTTTGCACTTTGGAATGATATGCTGGGCAAGGACTATACGTGCGACGATCTTTGGGAGCGAATTTTTCCAGCAATTCAGGCCCTATCTCAAAAGTTCTGGTCGGGCAAGGTCGAAGGTCAAAATTGGGCTAAATTTGAGAAAATCGCCAATACCTTAAAATAATGCATTTGCTATTGTCTATCGCGCTCTTAGCATTCGCTTGGGATGGATCGTTCTCAAGCGAAGTGGAGCGCGAATGGATACAACCTGACGCAGTAATTGAAGAGCCAGTGGATCATTGGCGGCCATTTTTCACTCGTACCTTTACACCAGTAGTTGAAGGGAAGTCCAGTATCGTAGAAGCAGTGCAAGCCATAAACTCGGTAGTCTGGGATAAAGTGGGGGTAAAGTATTCAACTGAGCGTGATATGGCGTGCCAAAGTCCATTTCACTCAATGGCAACTCATTTGGCCAGTTGTACGGGGATGTCGATTATTCAAGTGTGTGCGTATCGATCGGTTGGAATTCCTGCACGACTCGTTGGGTGTAATTGGACAACGATACCTGGCAATCACTCGTGGGTTGAGTTTATGGATGAGAAAGGTGAGTGGCATTTCTTTGGTGATGGCGAGCCGACACCCATTGACGATAGTTGGATAGGGCCATTTGCGGGTGAGGCCGATGCAAGCAAGCCCGAAACGCGTATTTATGCTTCACGGGCAACACCGAACGAAAGCAAGACGCGCTTTTGGCGGACGTGGGGCGAACCAATGGAGTTTTCTAATGTATGGGCGGATGATGTAACGGAATGCTACCGCAAATATCGCAAGGCGGGGACGAGCGAAAAAGATGTCCCCAAGGGTGTCAATTACACCTTGCCGCAAAAATGATATAATTCAAAGTATGATTACGAAGTTATTAGTGATTGCTGGTGCGGGAAGTTATCCTGAACTGGTGGTAAAAGGCGCGAAGCGAGCAGGGGTGGAAAGGGTTGATGTCTTGGCAGTCAAAGGATCAACTGCGAGGGCGACTAAAAAGGTCGCAGATGCAGTGCGAGAATTCGACATGGGGTGTCTTTCTGAAGGTATTCGCTGGACGGGTGAACAGGGGTATGACGGAGCTATTTTTGCGGGACAAATCAATCCACTTTCGCTTTTTCGTTTTAGTTTTGATAGCGGGATTAAAGAGTTTCTTGCGTCATTGCCAGTAAAGAACGCCCACTCCATTTTTAAAGGGGTAATTGATTTATTTGCCAAAGTTGGAGTCAAGATATTGCCTTCGTCACTTTTTATGGATGACAATCTTCCAGGCTCGGGAAAACTCACAGAACGTGGCTTTACTGCGCAAGAAAATCAAGATATCGAACATGCCATCAAAGTTGCTCGCGATGTTGGTTCACATGATGTGGGACAAACTGTAATGGTTAAAGCGGGAATGGTTCTTGCAGTTGAGGCCTTTGAAGGAACGAATGCCGCCATTAAGCGGGGCGGAAAATTGGGTGGTAGAGGTGGAGTTATCTTTAAAGCGGCACGCGAAGGCCACGATATGCGATTTGATATTCCTGTCATTGGGCTTAAAACACTTAAGGTCGCAAAGCGTGCAGGGGTAAGTGCGATTGGGTTTCAAGCGGGACGGCTGGTGATGTTAGATCGCGAGGCGGTAATTGCTTATGCAAATAAGCATTCGATTGCGATTGAGGGCGTGGAGAGTGGCCTTCCAGCTGCGCCAACACGAATTTAAGAATGAAATTGCTACTCTTAGCCGGCGAAGAAAGTGGCCTTATTTATGCCGAGCGAATTGCCAAGGCGGTTCGAGAGGCAAAGGAAGATGTTGAGATAAAGGGCTATGCGGACTATGGGTTTAAAGTCGAGGATTTGGCGGTAATTGGGTTTTGGGCGGTTATTCGAAGGATTGGTTTTTTCCTTAAAGTTAAACGAACGATGGAAAATGCAATTGATGAATGGCAACCAGATGTTGTTTGCAGTGTTGATTATCCAGGGATGAATTTAAAGCTTGCCGCTTACGCGAAAGCGCGAGGGATCAAAGCGGTTCACGTTGTTTGTCCGCAAGTTTGGGCGTGGAAGTCAAGCAGAATTCCCAAGATTGAAGCGTCACTTGATAAGCTATGTTGCTTTTTTCCGTTTGAGCCTAAGCTTTTTAAACCGGGCTTTGCGGAGTTTGTGGGACATCCGCTCGTGGAGGGTTTTGGTGAAAGGAGCGAGACGGAAAAGGGCTTGGTCGCATTGCTTCCAGGATCGCGAATTGGAGAAATTGAGCATCATTTACCAACAATGCTGAAAGCATGCAAGGGGATGAAATATTTGATTCCTGCGGCGAATGAACGTGCGTATGCGAAGATCGTCAAGCTTGCGGGCGAAAAGCACACAATTTTGGGTGGTGCAAGAGAGCTTTTGAAGCGTGCGCATTGCGCAGTGGTCGCAAGTGGAACTGCGAGCTTGGAAGCGGCGTTTGCTGTGTGCCCTACGATAGTCGTATATAAAGTTGGCTTTATTTTCGCATTTATTATGCGACGGCTAATTCGGGGGATTGGGCATTTAGGATTGGCAAATATAGTTGCTGAAAAATCGGGTAAAGCTTGCCCGATGCCAGAACTTTTGCAAGAAAACTTTACTGCTGAGAAGCTTCGTGCAGGACTTGAGAGGTGGTTAAATGATGAACATGAGTGTAGTAAGACACGTGAGGCGATCGTTGAGACCATAAAACTTATCACGTCTAACGGAAAATCTATGGCAAAAATTGCACATTTTTTGATATAATGTTGTACGGTATATGAATCTCTTAAAACTATTATTTGGAACTAAGAACGAGCGCGAACTAAAGAGGCTTTGGCCGATTGTTCGTGAAATTAATCGCATCGAGCAAGAGTATCAGGCGAAAAACTTCACGGATGAAGATTTTCCCAAGATGACCGAGGCGTTTAAAGCGAGGGTCAAAAATGGCGAGTCATTGGACTCGATTTTGCCTGAGGCGTATGCGCTGGTAAAAAATGCTTGTCGGAAACTTTGTGGGACGACAGAAGAAGTATGCGGACATGAGCTTACGTGGAACATGGTTCCGTTTGATGTGCAGCTTATAGGTGGTATCGTTTTGCATCAAGGTAAGATTTCGGAAATGCAAACTGGCGAAGGCAAAACATTGGTTGCGACTTTGCCGCTTTACCTTAATGCGCTTTCAGGGAAGAATGTTCAATTAGTCACGGTTAACGATTATCTTGCCAAGCGTGATGCGACTTGGATGGGACATCTTTATAAGTATTTGGGGCTTACGGTAGGGTGTATTCAAAATACAATGGATTCCGCTGAGCGGCGCGAGCAGTATCAGTGCGACATTACTTACGGCACCAATTCGGAGTTTGGTTTTGATTACTTGCGCGACAATGGTATGGCACAGGCGCCTGAGCAGGTTGTGCAAAATGGGCATCATTTTGCGATTGTTGACGAAGTAGACTCAATTCTTATTGACGAAGCGCGTACTCCGCTTATTATTTCCGGTCCTGCGACGGTTTCAACCTCCCATATTTATACCGAAGTCAATCCTCTGGTTTCCTCGATTGTGCGCGTACAAACGACAATGTGTAACGATTTGATCGCTCAGGCCAAAAAGGCATTTGATGCGGGCGAGACGCAAACCGTCAAAGATCGACTCTATCAAGTTTATCACTCAACACCCAAACACAAGCAACTTATGCATTTGCTGGAGAATGCGGAGGTGCGTAAGTTGCATGAGGATGTGGAGCTACAGATGCTCTCGGAAATGTATAAAGAGCATGCTCGAGAACTTAAGGATGAGCTTTACTTTACGATTGATGAACGTACGCGGGAAGTGGCTTTAACGGATAAGGGCTGTGCGAAGATTTGTCCGCAAGATCCGCAGTTATTTGTGCTTCCTGATTTAGCCGCAACGATGAGTGCGATTGATGGAGATAAGTCGCTTTCGGATGCGGAGCGGATTGAAAAGCGGCGGGATGCGCAGTCCAATTTCGTAGAGAAGTCTGATCGGGTACATGTAGTAGACCAATTGCTGCGTGCGTACTGCCTTTATGAAAAAGATGTGGATTATGTCGTTCAAGATAATCATGTTTATATTGTTGACGAGTTTACTGGACGCGTACTTCCTGGTCGTCGTTGGTCGGATGGACTTCATCAGGCGGTAGAGGCAAAAGAAGGAGTGGAGATTGAAAAAGAGTCGCAGACACTTGCGACGATTACGATTCAAAACTATTTCCGACTTTATGAGAAGCTTTCGGGTATGACGGGTACAGCTGAGACTGAGGCACGTGAGTTTCGCGATATTTACAAGCTTGATGTAGTTTCAATTCCCACCAATCGTCCAGTAAATCGAATTGATAGCAACGACCAAATTTATCGTACTCAGCGCGAGAAGTTTAAAGCAATTATTGCAGATGTTGAAAAACGGCATGCGAAAGGTCAGCCGATTTTGCTCGGCACAGTGACGGTTGACACTTCAGAAGTTCTTTCGCGCATGCTTAAGCTTGCGCATATTCCCCACGAGGTTTTGAATGCCAAAAACCATGCGCGTGAAGCGGAAATCGTAGCGCTTGCAGGTCAGCGTGGAGGAGTGACGATTGCAACTAACATGGCTGGTCGTGGCACGGATATTAAGCTCGGCGAAGGGGTCACAGAGCTTGGAGGACTTCATGTTATTGGCTCCGAACGTCATGAGTCACGCCGAATTGATCGTCAGTTGCGCGGACGTTGCTCGCGTCAAGGAGATCCAGGAAGTTCGCAGTTCTTTATTTCGCTTGAAGATCAATTAATGCGCTTGTTTGGCTCACAGCGAATTTCGGGGATTATGCAACGATTGGGTCTTAAAGAGGGCGAAGTTATGGAGCACAAGTGGCTCAATCGCTCGGTGGAGACGGCGCAACGTAGGGTTGAGCAGCAGCATTTTGCGGTGCGCAAGCGCACGCTAGAGTATGATGATGTCATGAACAAGCAGCGTTCTGTTGTTTATCAATTGCGCTCGCGCGTATTGACGGGAGATTCGCAAACGGTTCATAATCTCATTCTTGATGTAATGAACGATTTGGTACTCACTCAGGCAGAGCGGTATCTTTTTGATGCGAAGGATGGTAATCTTGCGGACTTTATGAATTGGTTAGGGGTGACTTTTCCAGTTACGATTACCGAGGATGATATTCGTCCACTTATGGGGATGACGGACAAGGCAGGCGAGTTTGTGATGAAGCGAGTAGAGCAGGCTTATGAGACGAAGTGCTCGGGCGAAGATCCAGCAATGCTTCCTTATATGGAGCGAGCCGTATTCCTTCAAGTGATCGATCGGGAATGGCAGGATTTCTTGCGGGCAATGGATGACCTTCGTACGGGAGTAAACCTTCGGGCGTATGGACAGCGCGATCCGCTCGTGGAATACAAGAAAGAAGCATTTGAGATGTTTGAAACGCTGATGATGACTATCAAGACCAAGGTTGTCTCAGCGGAGTTTCGTAGTGCTACTGCCTCGCGTTTGCAGACAATGTATAATATGCTTGCACGTTCACGTACTAATGCGGGCGAGTTTGATTCGGCATCGTCAGTGGATAGAGATGTTTCTGCGCCGACACCATCTGCGAAAAGCATTGGTGATATATTTCAAAGTATGATGACGCGTCCAATGGCAAAGCCAGTAGCGGTAACGCCAGCACTCGTAAACCCATCCGTAGCTTCGCATCCTGAAGTTGGACGCAACGATCCTTGTCCTTGTGGTTCAGGTAAAAAATATAAAAAATGTTGCGGGAGAAATGTACTATGACTACTGCAATTGTGGTGGCTGCTGGTAAATCCACTCGAATGGGTGGAGGAGTTGATAAAGCATTTTTGAGTCTAATTGATAAGCCAGTAATTGCGTGGAGTTTGCTTGCGTTTGAGCACTCAAGCGAGATTGATCGAATTATAGTTGTAGTCCGCAAGGATCAAGTAGCGGCAGCTAAGGCGGTTGCAAGGATGTTTGGAATTTCGAAATTGCAATCAATTGTAGCTGGTGGAAATAAGCGGCAAGAGTCGGTAAGTGCTGGGCTTGCAGCTTGTGAGGTTGATACTAAGTATGTGGTAATTCACGATGGTGCACGTCCGTGTGTGACTACGACATTAATTGCTGACATCCTAAAGTTAGTTAAACGTTATCCTGCAGTCACCGCTGGACATTTAGTGACAGACACCGTTAAGCGTTGTCTTAAGAGTGCGATGGTTAGTGAGACCGTAGATCGTAGTCAGCTTTGGGCGGTACAAACCCCACAGGCTTTTCAGTTTAGCGCACTCGTAGCTGCATATAAAAAACTTAAACCATCCATTGAAGTGACGGATGATTGTCAGGCAATTGAACTTGCGGGCGGTAGTGTGAAGATATTTGAATATTTGAAGCCAAACTTTAAGATTACGACTCCCGATGATGTGGCAATTGCGAGTGCGGTCTTGCGCAATGGCTGATGGATAAGCGTTTCGCTATACTTGGAGATATTCACGCAAATCTCGACGCGTTAAACGTCGTGTTGGATGATTGCCGGTCGCAAGGTGTAACGGATTTTCTTTGTACTGGAGATATTGTTGGATATAATGCATGTCCACAAGAGTGCCTTAAAATTATTCGTAAGTTAGGTTGCCCAGTAGTTATGGGTAATCATGACCATTACGTTTCTTCGCGACAGAATTTAGCAGACTTTAATCCACATGCTGCAGAAGTTATTGAGTGGACACGTAAACACCTTACGATGGAAGATGTTTATTATTTGCGAGATTTGCCGTTTATCAAGACGACGATGGGGATAACTTTGGTGCATGCGACGATGGATAATCCAGAGTCGTTTGGTTATGTATTTGATCACTTGCAAGCTGAGGCGCATTTTGCGCATCAAGTAACCCCCATATGCTTTCATGGGCACACCCATTGTCCGATGATTTACGAAAAGCAGCTTTCTGCAGTATATCGAATTGAGGCAACAGATTGTACATTGCATTTGGGGCGTAAATATTTTGTCAATGTAGGTAGCGTTGGACAGCCACGCGATGGAGATCCACGGGCGACGTATGTTGTTTATGAGCCAAAGTCACGGCAAATGTGGTATCGACGTTTGGAGTATGACATTGAAGCTGCGCAGGAGCGTATTTGTAATGCGGGATTGCCAAATCGATTGGCAACGCGTTTAGCTATTGGGAGGTGAAGAAGATGAAGCGAATTTTGCTGGTAATAGTTTGCGTATTAGGTGTGAGCGCAGCATTGGCGGCGCGCAATTTGGGGTTTGAAACCGATGCATTTAATCGAATGTTTCCGCTTTCGTATACTAAAAATGTGGTTTTCTCGCCAGCATCGTTTGAGATTGATTGCGCTTTAATTGCTGAATCGTTAGCCACCATTCCTAAGGCAAATGTTTCAGAAATGTTAGGGGTTGTGACGGATTTGCCTAACACCTATGGGCAGATTATCGAAAGTATTACGGCTAGTAATAATGGCTTTAGCTTTGTTGCGGCGCGTGGCTTTGTGGTTTCGCAAATTCGCAAGGCACAACCTGCGCTTCGGCAGCAATTGGAACGTGATTATGGCGCTAAGGTGGTGCAGGCATTTCCTGCTTATGGAGCTACGCAATGGTTTCGTTCAATGATGGAAGGTGAGATGGAGGATTTTGAATTGCCAGTAGCTGGTGATAAAGATGAGAGATATTCTTTTTATGACTTAGTTTCGGTAGGAATAAGTTGGCGAGATTCTTTTCCAACGGCCAATACTCGCAATCTTGATTTTACTTTACCGAGTGGGGAAAAAGTAAAGCAAGAATATATTTCAGACGTTCGATTAGCCGATATTTTGGAGAACAAGAAATACACGGTTCTTAAATTACCGCTTAAAGGGGAGGCGAATTTTTATGCGTTATTACCTAAGTCTAATGATTCAATGGAAGAGGTTCGCTCAGCAATTTCTTCGGCGACCATTCACGAGATAATTGCCGCTTTTAATAGCAAGAGTGGTGGCGTTGAGGTTGACGCAAATTGTGCAATTATTTTACCGAAATTCGAGGTTAAATCGCAGCATGAGCTTGTACAAGCGTTGCAGTATTTTCGCGTACCGCTTAAGCCGTTGCCAAATATTGCTGACAATGCTTCTCCTCGTAGCTATGTGCAGCTTACGCGTTTTGTGCTTCAAGAGAATGGTGCTAACGAAACAGCATTGAAAGAGAAAGATGCGAGTATGCAAGTAGCTGTGAATGCAAATACTCGTAAGTTATTCTTTACGCATCCATTTATTTTCTTTGTCCATCATCCAGAGACATCTACTATTCCAATCGCAGGCCAGTTTACTGGAGTTGGAGCTAAGTAAGGAGGAGCTAACGATGAGAAAAGGCATAATTCTTGCGGGCGGTGCTGGTAGCCGATTACATCCGCTTACACGTGTTGTTTCAAAGCAGCTTTTACCGGTTTATGATAAGCCAATGATTTTTTATCCGCTTTCAACTTTAATGTTGGCAGGTATCCGTGAGGTGCTAATTATTTCTACTCCGCTTGATTTGCCGATGTTTGAGCGATTGTTAGGGGATGGCTCGGATTATGGTATGAAGTTCTCTTATAAGGTTCAAGAAGCTCCTAATGGGCTTGCGCAAGCATTTGTTTTGGGAAAAGAATTTATTGGAGACGATGAGGTTTGTTTAGTTTTAGGGGATAATATTTTTTATGGTGCAGACTTGCCACAAATGCTTCGCAATGTGAGCGCTAAATCTTCACCGACCGTGTTTGGCTATCGGGTAGCCGATCCTGAGCGGTATGGAGTGGTGGAGTTTGATAGAGATGGTAAAGTTCGCTCGTTAGAAGAAAAGCCTGAAAATCCTAAATCTAATTATGCGGTTGTAGGATTGTACTTTTATCCCAACTCAGTGGTAGAAATTGCAACTGGTCTTAAGCCCTCTCCGCGCGGGGAGTATGAGATTACCGACATCAACCGAGAATATTTGCGGCGAGGAGAGCTGGAGGTCGAGGTTATGTCGCGAGGAATTGCGTGGTTGGATACGGGGACTCACCAATCGTTGGCAGATGCGACAAATTTTGTGCGTGCAATAGTTGAGCGCCAAGGATTGCAAATGAGTTGCATTGAAGAGATTGCTTGGACAAAGGGATGGATTGATTCGGCTAAACTCAAAAAGCTTGCCGATGCGTATGGCAAATCCTCTTACGGGCGATATTTACGCAACCTTGTTCAAGCTTAAGTCAAAGTTTAAGCCAACTGGCGATCAGCCAGAAGCAATTGCCACGCTATACAATGGTTTTAAGCGGGGTGAAAGGCGACAAGTTTTGCAAGGAGTTACGGGCTCAGGTAAGACATTTACGATGGCTAATCTTATTGCTAAGGCAAATCGTCCGACATTAATTCTTTCTCACAATAAAACCTTGGCGGCACAACTATTTGCGGAATTGAAAGAGTTTTTTCCTGAAAATGCAGTAGAGTATTTTATTTCGTATTACGACTATTATCAGCCTGAGGCTTATATTCCGCAAACGGATACCTATATTGAAAAAGATGCATCAATTAATGAGGAGATTGAACGCTATCGACTTGCGGCTACGAATGCGCTAATTGCGAGGCGTGATGTGATAGTGGTGGCGTCGGTAAGTTGTATTTATGGACTTGGAGAGTCGGACGAATATCGGGATCTCGCAGTTGGGTTTAAAGTTGGCGAAAGTATTTCTCGCTCACAGTTAATTGCACGATTAGTTGAGGCGCAGTATGTTCGTAATGATTTTGATTTTTCGCCAGGTACCTTTAGGGCGAGAGGAGACGTATTGGATGTATTTCCCGCTTATGAGACCAAGGCGATTCGGATAGAATTTTTTGGCGATGAGATTGATACCATAGTAGAATTGGATCCATTAACTGGCAAGCGAGGGGTTAAAATGCCAGCTGCGGTAATTACTCCTGCCAAGCAGTTTGTAATGGGCAAAGACCGTTTCGAGGCGGCGTTTAAGCGGATTGAGGACGAGCTCAAGGATCGGTTGAAATTCTTTGCGAGCAAGGGCAAGTTGTTGGAAGCGCAGCGGCTTAAAGAGCGTACCGAATATGATCTTGAAATGATGCGAGAGCTTGGGTATTGTAATGGGATTGAAAATTATTCACGTCCACTTTCGGGGCGTGCAGCGGGTAGCGCGCCAGAATGTTTGATTGATTATTTTCCGAAAGACTTTCTAACTATTATTGACGAAAGTCACGCGTCAATACCTCAAATTAAAGCAATGTACAATGGTGATCAGGCGCGCAAGACGAAACTTGTTGATTTTGGTTTTCGTTTGCCGAGCGCCAAGGATAATCGTCCGTTGACCTTTGATGAGTTTAATGCCAAAGTTGGAGATATTGTTTATGTTTCGGCAACACCAGGAGAATATGAACTTTTAGAATCGAAGAGCGTTGCTCGACAAATAATTCGTCCGACAGGTTTGTTGGATCCTGCGGTAGAGGTGCGGCCACTTGATAAACAAATTGACAATCTTATCGGGGAAATTGATCGAACGGTAAAGAAGGGTGATCGAGTCTTTGTAACAACCCTTACAAAACGGAGTGCTGAGGATCTTGCTCAATATCTGCATGAGGCAGGAATTAGAGTGGAATATTTGCATAGCGACATTGATGCGATAGAGCGAGTTGCTATTTTACAACGTTTACGCAAAGGTGAGTTTGATGTTTTGATAGGGATTAATTTGTTGCGAGAAGGTCTTGATTTGCCAGAGGTGGCATTAGTTGCAATTTTAGATGCGGATAAAGAGGGGTTTTTGCGTTCAACAACTTCGTTGTTGCAAACTGCGGGACGGGCGGCAAGACATGTTGAAGGACGAGTAATTTTATACGCAGACCATCTTACCGATGCGATTCGTGAGTTTTTGGCAATTACCGAGGATCATCGTGCGCGACAAATGGCGTACAATAAGTCGCATCAGCTTGTTCCGCATTCGGTGAAACGCACAATCAATGAATCGGCTTATGTATTTAAGGCAAAGAAAGTCGAAAAGAGTGGCGATGTCCGTCCAGAAGTTGATAGGCGAGTATTGTTGGAGGAACTCACTAGAGATATGTTAGAGGCGGCCGACAACTTAGAGTTCGAGCGTGCGGCATTTTTGCGCGACCAAATCTCCGAACTTAAGCAGAATGTGGTATAATATGTACATTATGAAAACGACCTTATTTGCCCTCATAACTATTTTTCTTTTGGCCAATGTGAGTGATGCTGCAATTAAAGAGCATGCACGTGACATAAACGTGGTTAAATCCTATATTGTCAAGGTTGTTGGTGATGATACTTTGAGCGCAATTCGTAAGCGCGAGGGAGGAGAAGCATTTCTTAAGAAGTTTTTCGCCGACCAAGACTGGATGGAGGCGTTTGCAGGATCAGGTCGACCAGGCGGCACATCGCATAAACCTGGCACTTATGCTGATGCGTTAAGGGCGTTGGATGTTTTGGTGTGGAATGATAAGAACAACTTTATTGATACGCCTGTTGGTCGCGCAATTGCGACGGCGTTTGCACTCAATCATGGTAGTGATTGGGATGAAAAGAAGTTGGTTCAATATATGGAGTGTTATCGCGAATGGGCGGCAGATGGGACGCTCCACGATAGTGCATTTGATCTTGATACTTGGCGTTGGCGGGAAGTGGTTACGATGGGGCAAAACGCAGACTTGCCAGTTGAAGACCTGATATGGATTCATGACTTTGCTTATGCATCACCTTCGCGTTATAATTGGGTGAATGAGACTTGTTGTTATCGGTTATTTAACTGTTTTGGCGCGAGTGTTCATGGATGGTTGTACTATGCACCGTGGGCACATCGTTGGAATACGGAAGAGCTTCGTTATCGAGTAGGTGGTGTGTGCGGTGCGATGTCAAAGTTTAGTTCGCATTGTGCAGCTTCGCACGGAATTCGTAGCTTTACTACGGGCCAGCCAGGCCACTGTGCGTTCTTGCTTTGGGATTTTAATATTGATCGATGGAATATTGGATATGCAGTAACAAGTCACTCGCATCCACATTTCTCGTTAGGAGGAAAATGGTTCCCAACTAATGAGGAACAAAATCGCTATTATTCAAGTAATAAGCGGATGGATGCGGAGTATTTGCGTTGGCAGGGTAAATATGCAGAGTCAATGAAGTTTTTGCCTGGTAATTGGAATGCGGCTTATGATTGGCAAGAAGCACTGATAGCGCATCCTTCAGGTGATGGTTGGAAGAAGTATGCCTCTACAGTGCTTTCGACCTTTAAAGGCGCACCAGCACAGGGATGGCAGCTTTATATGCCATTTTTGGAGTCGTTGAATGTTAATCGCGCGCTTAAAATTAAAGCAGCAAAGGCAGCATTAAAGACCTTTACAGAGACGAGTGACAAAACGGTGGAGTCGATGTACTTTGATGAAGTGGTGCTTAATCCCTTGGCGGAAAGCTTTAAAAATGATCCTGAAGCAATGTGGGAGCTTATTCCTGTAGCACTTGAGGGGCAGAAAAGCTCACGAACATATTATGATGGAGTTGTTCGGTGGGCGTCGGAAAATATGATGGCAAATGCAAACGACACTAAGCGCATTTTGCGTATTCTTGCCGATTCTTCAAAGTCAACGGGTTTTGGGTTGGATCATAAGGACATGATTCGTACGGCTTGCGAGCAAGAGGATCATGCTTCATTCAATCACGTTTATACTTTAATTTCTAAAACATCGCCACAAACCTTGCCACGACTTAATGGCAAGAAGTATCCTGAAGAGGATTATGGTGGAAAATTAATTTCGGATAATGCGCTAATTAAACTTTCTGCGTCAAAGGGAGATGATGTTCCAGTGAATTATCGCTATGCGCTAATTGCGGATGATTTTGATGATATGTATGGTTTTGTGGCGCATCGTGACAAGCATCCGTGGGCGGAGGTGGTATTGGCGGGAGATAGTGAAGTTACGGGGATTACTTTGGTGAATGCTGGCAAAGGTGGTAGAGAGACATTGCAAGTGCCGATGGATATTTCAATTTCCACTGACGGCAAGGAGTATACAAACATTCAGCATATTGATGTGCAACAAGATGTGTGGAGGATTCAACTTCCGCAAGTTGTGCGCGCTAAGTATGTGAGAGCAACTCCAGTACGTAACGATAAGGAAGACGGTAAGTTTTTCAATCTTCACAAGTTCCTCGTCTATGGCCGCAAGCTCTACTGAGTCGAGCTCTATCAAGCGTAAATATAAAGTTACGATTGCTTATGATGGTACGGCATATTCGGGTTGGCAGTACCAAGACAACGCAACTGGGATCCAGCAAGTAGTAGAAGAGGCGCTTGCGTATCTTGAGGGTGCGCCAGTGCGCGTATTTGGCTCTTCGCGGACAGATGCAGGTGTGCACGCAAAGGGTTTTGTTGCACACTTTGCGCTTTCTAAACCTATTCCGCCTGAGAATCTTGTACGAGCAATGAATTCGCACTTGCCAGAAGCGGTTAGGATACTTAAAGCCGCTTATGCTCAAGCGGGATTTGATGCGCGCTTGTCGGCGAAAGGTAAAGAGTATCGCTACCAGCTTTATCAAGCGGAAATAATGCCTCCACATTTGGTGCCTTATTGGACGTTTTGTCATCGTCCGCTTAATCTCAAAGCAATGCAAATGGCAGCGAAGTATTTTGTTGGGAAGCACGATTTTGTCGCTTTTGCCGCGAATCCTAATCGCGAGTTGGATTCAACCGTGCGGACGATTTTTTCGTTTCAAGTGAAAAAGAGTGGTGCGCGCTATACATTTGTTGTACGGGGAGATGGATTTCTTTATAAACAAGTTAGATCAATGGTTGGCTTTTTAATTACGATTGGCAAAGGTAATGAAAAGCCAATGGCGGTTAAAGAGCTGTTGGACGCCAAGTCTGCACGTACAGCGAGGGTTGAGACTGCGCCTTCGCGGGGACTTTTTCTTTGGAAAGTATTTTATTGATTTCAGATAAGGACTAAAAATAATGCTTTATTATTTAGCAGATTTGTTAAAGGATTTTTACGGACCATTTCGCCTTTTTAAGTCACACGCGTTATTGTTAGCAGGTGGTGCTTTTGTGGCAGCGATTCTTGTTTGGCGACTCTTGCCACGTTTTTGGGGGCGTTTGCCACAGGATCGTGGCAAGGCACTTTGCAAAGATATGGACGGGATGAAGTCGGCGGGCAAGCCTACTGGCGCTGGATTTTGGGTGACAGTGATTATTTTACCAGTGATTTTTGCTTTTGCGCCACTAAGGATTTTGGATTTAATGGCGGTATTGTTTATGTATCTTGCGATGGTGTTTGGTTACTTAGATGATAGGGCAATCGTGCCGTGGGGAGAACTTAAGAAGGGACTTTTGGATGCGGTTTGCGCAATTGCAATTGCAACTTTTCTTTTCATGGGCCATGCGGAATGCACGGGCGAGTCGTTAGCAATGATTGTGTGGCTACCTTTTGTAAAGTCGCTGTGGTTTGTGCCGTGGTATGTTTATATTCCTATTGCAGCTTTTATTCTTTGGTTCACGATGAATGCGACCAACTGCTCAGATGGAGTTGATGGGCTTGCGGGCACGCTTACGGTAATTACACTCGTTATTTTGGCGGTAATTCTTTATGTGGTAGTTGGTTATCGTCCAGTTGCGCATTACTTTTTAATTCCAGTTTATGCGGAAGCTGCGCGCTGGGCAATTTTAGTTATGATTGTAACTGGTGGATTTGCGGGATATTTATGGTTTAATGCAGAGCCATCCAAGATTTTGATGGGTGATGCAGGAAGTCGTTTTTTGGGTATTTTAACCGCGAGTGCGACATTGATGACGGGTAATCCATTATTGATTTTGGCGCTCTCTCCAATTGTGTTAGTAAATGGTGGAGGTGGACTTGCTAAGTTGGTGCTTTTAAGGTGTGCCAAAAAATTAGGGATGGATATAGGAGAGGAGAATGTCATAAGGAGAGTACGCTTTCCGCTTCATGATCATTGTAAGAAAAAATTAGGCTGGTCGAACGCACAAGTGCTTATGCGGTTTGTGCTTTTGCAGTTAGTTATTATGCCAATTTTGCTAATCTTACTGGTAAAGATTCGTTAAGGTGTTTGCATCAATTTTATTATTGGCTCTTTCGCAGGCGGAGCTTATTTCGCGTTTGTCATCACCTGCAGTTACCCAAGCTGAAGGGTTTGTGAGAGTTTTTGCTGAATGTCCCGAGGATATGCGGCGCGAATATCAATTACCGATTGCTGGATTTGCGAGCGAAATAGTAAAGGCGCTTTATCGTACGAGGGGAGAACGAATGCGAAAGTTTGAGCGTCCGCCGCTTGTGATTAGTATCGGTAGCGCTCGAACTAACGTTGATGAGGTGGTTGCGCATGCTGTGACAAACAATGGAGAGGTTACAAGCCGTATTTTCCTTGTTAGTCCAGGGTTCGCAAATTTGGATCGATTTAGATTGGAAGTGACGAAGGCTTTTTATCGGACAATTGATGGCATTGAGCTTTCCGACAAAGATGCGCGAGTCGCGCTTGATCAAACCGATCCCAGATTAAAAGTGCGGTTTGAACGCGAAGAGCTTGCGCTTTGGCTTGCTGGTAAGGGTAAGATATCGGATGGTGAGGCACTTTCTCGGATGCGTCGAGTATTTGAGCCAGGCAGGGTCAATACTTTTGATGTTATGGTTTTTGCCTCGCGGCTTTTTCTTTATCCGCGTTATTACGATGAGAAGTTTGCGGGCAAGTTTGATTGCCTCTCCTTTAAAGATGCGGTAAAATTTGCTAAAATAGATCCGCGAATCCGCTTAGCAGCATACGAAAAAGCCAATCTTTTGCCAGGGTATGGTAATGGACGCGGAGAGAGGATGCAGAACGCGTCAATTTTGTACACCAAGTTTCTTCGTGAATTGGTAGCATGCGAAAAAGATGAAGATGAGCTTTTTCGAATGTTGGAAAGGGCAGATGCGGAGCTTTGTTTGGCGCTTGAAAGCGCAGAAAGGTGAAAAAGATTTATGAAAACGAAAAAGACTATAACTGATGGTAAAGTAGATGGCGATATTCTCGCTTATACAGTTGGTGACGACACAACGCTTGATTGCGTGTTAGTGAAGTGGGATTGCATGGGTACTGCCGCGCATGTGACAATGCTTTCAGAAATGAAAGGACTTAAACGTCCAATTGTTACGAAAGCTGAGGCAATTAAGGTTCGTAAGATGCTTGCTCAGGTAGTGAAACTTGCAGCTTTAGGCAAGTTTACGATTCGGGAGGACGATCAAGATGTTCATATGGCAGTAGAGAGGGTCTTGACCGACAAGCTGGGCGATCTTGGTAAAAAGATTCATACGGGTCGTTCGCGCAATGATCAAGTTGCAGTTGATGTACGGCTACATATCAAAGATGAATTATTACGAACGGAGGAGGAGACGATTTCGTTAGCATCTACGTTGAATGAGTTTGGCTTAAAAGCTGGAGCAGTTCCGCTGGTTGGGCGTACACACTTACAGCCAGCGATGCCATCTACAGTTGATATGTGGGCGACGGGCCACGCAGAGATGATCCTTGACCAATTAGCGAACCTTGAAGCGGCATATGCGCTTGCAGATCTAAATCCCCTTGGCTCAGCTGCTGGATATGGAGTGCCATTGCCATTGAATCGTAAACGGACTACGGAGTTGTTGGGCTTTGCGCGTACTTTGCATAATTGCTTTGGTGCATCAATGGCGCGAGGCGAGTGCGAGGCGTCGCTTTTAAGTGCACTTGCGCAACTGATGGCGGTTTTGTCGCGCTTGGCAGAGGATTTAATTCTCTTTTCAATGCCAGAGTTTGGGTATTTTAAGCTTCCTCGCGAGTATTGTACGGGCTCTTCGATTATGCCACAAAAGTTCAATCCTGACGTTTTGGAGTTGGTGCGTTCTAAAGCGGCACAAGTTCTAGGTTTGCAGACTGCGGCTATTTCGCTTTTGCATGCAATGCCAGGTGGGTATAACCGCGATCTTCAAGATTGTAAGTATTTGTATATGAAGGGATTGATGATAACTCGCCTAACCCTACGAATCCTTGCCAAAGTGGTTAAGGGAGTGAAAGTGGATGCAGAAAAGTGTCGTAAGGCCTTTATTCCTGGAGTGTTTGCAACCGATGTAGCTTTGCGCAAAGTGGTTGCGGGTATGCCATGGCGAGATGCGTATCATGAAGTTAGGGACAATTTAGATGCGTTAAGCCAAGAGTCTTGTGATCAAGCAATTAAGGCCAAGAAGCATGAAGGAACTTGCCTTGGGCTTGATCATACGCTTTATACCAAGCGAATTGCGTTTGCGCGTAAATCGGTAAATGTTCGCCTTAAAACGATTCAAGATAAATGCAACGCCTTGTTGAAGTAAATAACCTTCATATTCGTTACGGCGCATATGAAGCGGTAAAGGGGGTTTCGTTTTCTTTGCGTGAACGAGAAATCTTGGGCATCGTTGGTGAATCAGGTTCGGGCAAGTCCACGATTGCTAAAGCATTAATTGGATTGGAAAAGCCAAGTGATGGAGTAATTACGGTTAATGCACGGTCAATGCAGATGGTTTTTCAGGATGCGGTAGGATCACTCAACCCGCATCTTACTGTTAAAAGTGCGTTGGAAGAGGTTCTAAAGCTAAAGGGGTCAAAGCGCACGGCAATAGAACTTTTGGAGTTGGTGGGACTTTCGAAGGCGGTTTTAGATCAATATCCGCGGGAAATGTCGGGCGGGCAATGTCAACGAGTTTCAGTTGCGCGGGCGCTTGCGTGCGAGCCCGAAGTGCTCATTGCGGATGAGCCAGTTTCAGCGTTGGATGTTTCGGTGCAGGCGCGAGTTCTTAATCTACTTCGGGATTTGCGCAGTAATTTAGGGCTTTCAATCATTCTTATTGCACACGATTTGGCGGTCGTTAGAAATATTTGTGATAATATTTGTGTTATGGAAAAGGGTGTGTTTGTGGATGTAGGCGAAGCGGAACAAGTTTTTGCCTCCCCTCAAAGTGAATATACTCGCCGGCTCTTGACAGCAGTGCCAAGGATTTGATATAGTATGTGCCAATCTGCGACTGTCTAAGGAGGTTATCCCTGTTGCGGGTGCTTTCGAGTGAAAGCAATTGTCACGCAATTGTGGCTACATATAACCTCCCAGTTTGTGGAAAATTAGGAAAAAATACTATGAAAATCGATAAAGCAGCTATTAAGAGTGAATTTCAACGTCACGATCGTGACACGGGATCGAGCGAAGTTCAAGTCGCTATCCTTACCAAGGAGATTGAGGCATTAACCGAGCATCTCAAGGCCAATAAGAAAGACCACAGCTCGCGTTATGGCTTGCTTCGCAAGGTGCAAAACCGTCGTAATTTGTTGGATTATCTCAAGCGCGAGAATGAGGCGGGCTATAAAGAACTTGTCAAGAAACTTGGCATCCGTCGTTAATTTACCAACGAAAAAGAAGCAAATAAAGAAAAGAGTAAAGTAATGCAAGGTGCTAAAGAGTTCAAAGTCAACATTGCGGGAACGGATCTCGTAATTTCGACCGGATTGCTGGCCCAACAGGCAGCAGGTGCAGTAATGGTTAGTTACGGCGACAATACGGTCTTTACGGCTGTTACTAATACAGATGCTCCACGCGAGGGAATTGACTTCTTTCCGCTTCAGTGCGAATATCGGGAGAAATTCTATGCAGCGGGCAAGTTTCCGGGTGGATTTTTCAAGCGTGAGCAGCGCCCAACCTCCAAGGAAATTTTGACGGCACGAATGTGCGATCGTCCAATTCGTCCGCTTTTCCCAGATGGATACTACAACGATGTTCAAGTCAACTCAACGCTCATTCAGTGCGATGGGACGCGGGAGGCGGACTTTTTGGCGGTGAATGCGGCTTCAGCGGCGCTCCATATTTCTGAGATTCCTTTTATGGGCCCGATTGGATGCGTGCGTATTGGTCGAGTTGATGGGCAGTGGATTATCAATCCTACCCACGAGCAGAAGGCTAAGAGCGATATTGATCTACTTTATGCAGGTCTTCGTGGCAAGTTCTTGATGATGGAGGGCTCGGCTGCGGAAATTACTGACGAGGATTTTGTTGCGGCACTTAAGCGTGCTCATGAAGAGGTTGAAAAGATTATTGATCTCCAAATTGAGATGCGCCGCGCACTTGGTAAGCCCGATAAGGTGATTGCGGATATCCCTCAGCCCCAAGATCAAATGGACTTTGTTCGTAAAGAGGGTGGTGAAGCACTCGCAGCGGCATTGCTCATCAAGGGTAAACTTGAGCGTCAGGGCAAGGTTTCGGCAATCAAGGAAGACCTCCTTAAGAAGGTTTCCGAGAAGTGGCCAGAGATTGATGCGGTTAAGTTTGTGCATCTTTTTGATGCGTTAGAGATTGAGACCGTGCGCAAGAACGTGCTTATTCATGGTAAGCGCATTGATGGCCGTGCACAGCACGAGATTCGTCCTTTGGCGGCGCAAGTTGGAATTCTTCCACGTCTCCATGGTAGTGCGATTTTTTCGCGTGGCGAGACGCAGTCGTTCGCGACAGTTACGCTAGGTACCAAGAAAGATGCTCAGGACTTGGATTCGGTTACTGGTGGTGAGCCATCCAAGCGTTTTATGCTCCACTATAACTTCCCGCCTTATTGTACGGGCGAAGTTGGACGTCTCGGTTCCACTGGCCGTCGTGAGATTGGCCATGGTGCGCTTGCGGAGCGTTCAATTGCGGAGGTATTACCAGATGATTTTCCGTATTCGATTCGCGTTGTTTCGGAGATTATGGGTTCCAATGGCTCCTCGTCGATGGCGTCAATTTGCAATGGATGCCTCGCACTGATGGATGCAGGTGTGCCGCTTAAACGCACAGTTGCGGGTATTTCGATTGGTCTGTTTACCAATGAAGACCAGAGCCAGAAGGTGTTAGTTACCGATATTCTTGGTGCAGAAGATCACTGCGGTGACATGGATTTCAAGGTTGGTGGTACGCGCAAGGGTATCACGGGCTTTCAGGTTGACCTAAAGCTTCGTGGTCTTACTTGGGATCTCGTTGAAGGTGCGATTAAAGCAGCGCACGATGCGCGGCTTAAAATCATTGACTTCATGGAGACAGTTATTCCTGCGCCGCGTACTGAGCTCAACAAGTATGCGCCTCGGATTGAGGAAATGCAAATCCCAGTTGATAAGATTGGTGCACTTATTGGTCCTGGCGGATCAAATATCCGTGCAATCGTTGAGACGACAGGTGCGCAAATTGATATCGACGACGATGGCAAAGTTTCAATCTTTGCTACCTCACTTGAGTCGATGGAAGCGGCCAAGCGTCAAGTTGGTGCGGTTTCGGCAGTTGCTGAGCCTGGCAAGATTTACGAGGGCAAGGTTACGGGCATCAAGGATTTCGGCGCGTTCGTTGAGATTCTCCCAGGAATGGATGGCCTTTGTCACATTTCAGAGTTTTCGGACAAATTCCTTAAGTCAATGGAAGGTGTCTGCAAGGTTGGTGACATTATTAAGGTAAAATGCATTGATGTTGATGAACGTGGTCGGATTAAGCTTAGCCGCAAGGCAGCGATGGCCGAACTTGATCAACAAGCCTAAAATAATCTAAGGAGAAAGTTTATGGACAATAAATTGCTTAAAGCGGCACAGGAGAAAATCCCTTCGTCTCAAGTGCTCGTCAATCTCGTCAGCAAGCGTGTGCGCGAGCTCATTAATGGATCAAAGCCGCTCGTACACTTGACGACGCTTGATGTAGATAAGTGCGATATCGCACTTCAAGAAGTTGCCGAGGGCAAGCTCATTGCCGAAATTGACTTTGATGGTATTGCCAAGGCAGAAGACGCCAAATCCAAGTGGGCTGCGAAGAGCGCGAACGTTAACGTTAACTCGCTTTTTGCGGACTAAGTCAAAGTGCTAGCGGAAAACCGCAAAGCTCGACATGACTATACCGTGCTCGAAACTCTTGAGTGCGGTATAGTACTTTCTGGAACCGAAGTAAAGTCGGTGCGCTATGGGGGTGTTTCGCTCTCAGGTGCGTATGCAGCGGTTCTTAAGGGCGAGCTTTGGCTTGTGGGCGCGGATATTGCGCCTTACGAGCAAGGTAACCGCTTCAACCACGATCCCAAACGCAATCGTAAGCTCTTGGTTCATGCTAAAGAGGTGCGTGAGCTCAAAATGAAGAGCGAGGCGAAAGGTTTGACACTAATTCCACTTAAACTATTTTTAAGTCATGGACGAGTTAAACTTGAACTTGGGGTTTGTCGAGGCAAAGCGTTACATGATAAACGTGAGTCGTTAAAGAAAAAGGCAATTGCCCGCGACCTCGGTAAAATGGTATAATTCACCTTTAAACAAAAGGGTCTGTAGCTCATCTGGATAGAGCAGCGGTTTTCTAAACCGCGGGTAGTGGGTTCGAGTCCCGCCAGACCCGCCAAGAGAGAAGATAATGGATAAGTATTACGATGCAAAGGCCGCAGAGGCTAAGTGGTATCCCTTGTGGGAGAAGAATGGTTATTTTCATGATGAGCCAGGCAAAGGCGATCCATATTCTGTAGTGATTCCACCGCCGAACGTGACGGGGATTTTGCATATGGGTCATGCGCTTAACCAGACGATTCAAGATATTTTGGTTAGGTGGCGTAGAATGCAGGGTCGTAATACGCTTTGGTTGCCTGGTACGGATCATGCGGGTATTGCCACGCAAAATGTCGTTGAAAAGGCGCTCAAAAAAGAGGGCAAGCGTCGTCAGGACTTGGGACGAGAAAAGTTTTTAGAGCGCGTTTGGGAGTGGAAGCGTCAGTATGGTGGGACGATTGTTCATCAGCAACGTATGCTCGGCAACTCGACCGATTGGCAACGTGAGCGCTTTACTTTTGATGAGGGTTGCTCCAAGGCAGTTACTAAGGTCTTTAAACAGCTTTTTGACGAGGGCTTAATTTATAAAGGTAACTATATCGTTAACTGGTGTCCGCGTTGTGGTACGGCGCTTGCAAACGATGAAGTTGAGCACGAGCCCAATCATGGACATTTTTGGTATATTAAGTATCCGGTTGTTGGAAGTGCAAAGGGCGCTACTGGCGAGCCATATAAAGATTATGTGATGGTCGCAACTACTCGTCCTGAGACGCTTCCTGGTGATACTGCAGTTGCGGTTAACCCCAAGGACGAGCGCTATGCGCATTTAATCGGCAAGACAGTTATTCTCCCACTTATGGGGCGAGAGATTCCAGTTATTAGTGATGACTATGTGGACAAGGCATTTGGTACAGGTATTGTGAAAATTACCCCTGCGCATGATCCTAATGACTTTCTTGTCGGTAAGCGTCATAATCTTGAAGAGATTAATATTATGACGGATGACGCGCACATGAATGAGCTTGCGGGTGCAAAGTATGTAGGCTTAGATCGTTGGGAGTGCCGCAAGGTGATTGTTGAGGATCTTGAAAAGGGCGGCTACTTAGATCATATCGAGGATATTGATAATCAAGTCGGGCATTGCTATCGTTGCCACGAAGTGGTAGAAAGCCGTCTTTCAAAGCAGTGGTTTGTGCGCATGAAGCCACTGGCCGAGCCCGCAATTGTGGCAGTAAAAAGCGGCGAGGTTAAGTTTGTTCCTGATCGCTGGTCGAAGATTTACTATAACTGGATGGAGAATATCCAAGATTGGTGCATTTCGCGCCAGCTTTGGTGGGGACATCGTATTCCTGCTTACACGTGTCCAGATTGTGGTGAGTTGGTAGTGAGCGAGACCAAGGTTGAGAAGTGTCCCAAGTGCGGTAAACCGATGGAGCAAGATCCAGATGTTTTGGATACTTGGTTTAGTTCGTGGCTGTGGCCATTTTCGACCTTGGGTTGGCCAGAAAAGACGAAAGATCTTGACTACTATTATCCAACGAGTGATTTGGTGACTGCGCAGGATATTATTTTCTTCTGGGTTGCGCGAATGATGATGGCTGGCATTCATTTTATGAAAAAGCCACCCTTTAAGAATATTGTTATTCATGGTATCGTGCGGGCAGCCGATGGCTCAAAAATGTCTAAATCCAAGGGAAACTCACTTGATCCACTGGAACTTATTGAGCAATATTCGGCCGATGCGCTTCGCTTTTCAATTGCGCTTATTACATCGCTTGAGTGCGATACTAAAGTCAACAAGGAAAAGTTTGAGATTGGACGCAACTTTACGACTAAGATTTGGAATGCGGCCAAGTTCTTCGAGATGAAAGCAAGCGAAATTGAAAGTTTGCCAGAGCTTGCGTCTATCAAGGAAGATGAGCTTTCTGCGGACGATAAGCATATGCTTATTGCGTGTGATAAGGCGTGCAAGCGAATGAGCGAAATCCTCGAGAGCTATCGCATTCAGGATGGCGCACTTGCAGTATATGACTTTTTCTGGACGCAGATTTGCGACTGGTATGTGGAGTATGTGAAAGACTCGCCCAACAAGGCGGTTTCGCTGGCAATTTTGAAAGATGTCTTTTACAAGGCATTGTGCTTGCTTCATCCTTATATGCCATTTGTGACCGAGGAAGTTGCGCATGAGCTGAAGTACCGCAAAGAGGGTGAGACGATTATGCGCGAAAAGTATCCTGCGGGATATACAAACGCGGAGAAAGACGCGTGGGGGCTTAACAATCAGATTTATGATTTTGTTAATGCCAAGCGCGAAGCAATTACGGCTTTAAGAGCATTGCGAGCGGAGTACAAGGTGGCTCCTGCTACTTTCGTTAAAGTTACGATTGCTTCGGATGATAAGAGCGTTTTAAGCGAGATTGAGTCGCTTAAAAAGGCGATGCGTGCCGAGACGATTGAGTTCGTGAAAGCGGGTAGCGATCTTGCAATGCCGTCCAAGTTAACCAAATTTGGTACGGTTTATCTTTCGCTTGAAGGACTCGTAGATAAGGCGGCGGAAGCAAAACGGATTGCGGGCGAGCTTACGAAACTTATGGGCTTTATTAAGTCAAGTGAAGCGAAGCTTGCCAATAAAGCGTTTGTGGATCATGCGCCTGCAGCAATTGTTGAAGAGGCGAAGCGCAAACTTGCGGAAAATAAGGACAAGGTTGCTCAGCTGGAAAAGCTCCAAAAGCTCTTTGCATGATTGCCTATATTAGAGGTACGCTGGTAGAAAAAGAACCCACGCGGGTGGTCGTTGAAGCAATGGGAGTAGGCTATGAGCTACTTATTTCGCTTTCAACATATGGTAAGTTGCCGCGCATTGGGGGTGAAGTAAAGTTAGTGACTGCGCATATCGTGCGTGAGGATGATGAAATTCTCTTTGGTTTTGCCGAGGCGGATGAAAAAGAATTTTTCTTAAAGTTGATTTCCGTAAGTGGCGTAGGGCCCAAGATTGCGATTGCAATTTTATCGGGCTCGTCAATTGACAGTTTGGCTTTGGCGATCACGAGCGGGGATGCGAAGCGGTTGGCGGCAATTAAGGGAGTTGGAAAAAAGACCGCCGAAAAGATTTGTGTTGAGTTAAGGGATAAAGTATCCGCTTACGCAGTTAAGGGCGCGATTGATGGTGCGGCAAAGCCATTTATTGCGGATGCATGTGCGGCCTTGCGCTCGCTTGGGTTTAATGAGGAGACCGCCTCTAAGATGGTTGCCGAAGTTATCGCAAAACATCCAACCCTTGACGATATTGAGCAATTAATTCGGCTCGCGCTTTCAAGCCGTTAACTAAAATGCAAATACGTGAGCGAGCTGTCTATTTAGCGCGAGGTGCGCTATCGGGATTTTTCTTTCTTTCGTATGGACTTGCGGCGCTACCTTTTGCACCGATTTTGATGCTTCCGATTTGGAATGGGCGAGCAATGCGTTTAGTGGTAAGAGTATTTTATCGAATATTTGTTTTTTTTGCGGGTCTTACGAATTTGTACCGAATTGAGATGGATGAATCTACCAAAGCGCAATTAAACGCATGCCAGGGAAAGATTGTCGTTATGAATCATCTATCTTTAATTGATATTTGTATCTTGATGGCGCTTTTGCCTGATTCGACTGCGCTTGCTAAGGCGGCAGCCAAGAACAATCCTTTTCTTGCAATGACCGTTAAGAAGGCCTTAATTGCCAATGATGAAGACCCAATAAAAGTGATAGAAGAGGTGAAAAGGTTTTTACAACAAGGAGTAAATGTAATTATCTTTCCTCAAGGCACTCGAGGGGGCAAGAGATTAAGACGAGGCGCTGCCCGGCTTGCGTTGGCAGCCAAGGCAGAGATTTCGGTTTTTCATATTGCTTATGATCCATTACCTTTGGCCAAAGGGCAACCTTGGTGGGATGTGGGCAATCGAGAAATTGTAATTTCGCTTACTGGGAGAGGGGTTGTCAAAGCCGAGGGTGAAAATACGCACGCTAATGCGATTAAACTTACGGAGCTTATTGGCGCTAAAATTGGCTAATTCGGTATAGGTGCTCGACAAGATGCGAGTCGAGGGTTTTTTCTAAAAAAGGGATGATTTCGTGACGCACTTTGTTGCGTTCAATGGAAGTGTCGTCATTAGACGCATCCTCACACCAAGTTTCGCCAAATTTGCGAAGATAACTTTTAAGTTCTTTGTCACGGCAACCGAGCAAAGGGCGCACAAAGCGAATGGTATCAACTTCGCTCGTTTCCCGAATTCCTGAAAGTGAAGCGCGACGAAGTTTCATTAAAAAAGTTTCCGCAACATCGTCCATGTGATGACCAGTTGCAATGGCGTCTAATTTAAGTATGCGCATTGCGCGCTTAAAGAAGTCGAGCCGAACGCGCCGAGCGGCCATTTCTAATGATTCTTTGCGCTGTCGTTTAACTTTAGCATGAATGCCTTTAAAAGGAAGATTAAGCCGTTTAGCAAGCTGTTTTACAAATTGGTATTCAGCTTTGGATTCGGCACGAAGACCATGATCAACATGGAGAATGACGAAACGCTTATTTGCATTGCGCTTCTTGCCGCCCTTGGTTAGAAGGAAAGCAAGTGCGACTGAATCGGCACCTCCGCTTACCGCAAGTCCAATTCGTCCATTTGGCAAAATTGACCGATTAATCTTCATCGTTTGTGGTGTATTATACCATATCCATCAATCAGCCGTATGACCCTACGGACTTTTGCTTACTCCTTCCAGAACGCTGATGTAAACCAACGGGAAGGGCCGAAACGATAGATAACCTGGCGGAGCGAGACGACTAAGGTCACCGAGCTATCGGTTCAACCTGCCCAAGATGACGACCAAAGGCGCGTTCTTTGATGGCAAAAGGTGACGCTCTGAATACTTAAAGGCGGGTATTGGCATAAGTCAACCTGGGTTTTGCATTCGCCAGGTTAGATAATAGAATGTGTCACCTTAACGAACAGGATAATGCGCTTTTATATAGGTTGACGCCCCACTTGGGGCGGACGACGAAGTCGGTTGGGATTGGGCGATACTTGGCTTAGATGAAGAGTACGGGCAGCTTTGGTTCCGCGGAGCTTCAGAAGGCATTGGAGGTCGTACTTGCGGGCGAGGAGCCCGACATCTACCGATTCACGGTCTCCCGCAAGGTAGTGGTAGCGAATTGACTGCGGTTGGCGGAAAATGGTATAATGTCGATGCTTTTCTATGGGTTTGTTATGCCTTGAATAGGCTGCGAACGGAGGGAGAATGATATGAATACGACGATTTCGTATATTGTGCACGCTGACCCGCGCGGTGGGTATTGGACGGTGTGCCATAATGTGGCATACCCCCCCCCTCAAAGCTTAAAAACATTCACTTAACGAAGGACGGAAGGCGACGGCTACAGAGTGTGTAGTCGTTGCCTTTCGACATATTTGACTTTAAAAGGAAAGATATGAAAAAGATTATGATGGTAGTTTTGGGCGTGGTAGGCGCGATGGTGGCGGGTGCGGCGACGATTGAGGTCACGCAGGCGAACTTCGCGAGCTACCGTGTACTTACGAACGGCAACACATATCGTTTCATCGAGAATATCGACTGGACAGCGCCAGCAACAGAAAGCGCGATGAAGGTGGCGGATGGTGCGAATGTTACGCTTGATATTGCGAAGGGCGTGACCGTCAACCTGATCGGCGGCGCGGCGAGCGGGCAGACCGGCGCGGGTGCGGGTATTGAGGTGCCGTCGAACGCGAAACTTACGATCACGGGTTCGGGTGCGCTCTATGTCAACGGCGGCAATGCGGCTAATGGCGTGGATGGTGCCAAGGGGAATGATGCTGTAATTACCGATGAAAGTTATTGGTACACGACGAGCGGTTCGGGCGGCAAGGGCGGAGCTGGCGGCGGCGGCGCGGGCGCGGGCATCGGCGGTAAGGGCGGCAATGGTGGCGCAGGCGGCGAGGGCGCTGCGGGAGTCACGGATAACTGGAAAGGTAGTTACATACAAAATGGCGCGGCGGGCAATCCTGGCGGTAATGGAGATAAGGGCCAAGCTTGTGGCGCGGTTGAAATCTGCGGAGCGGTAACGGTTATCGCCAAAGGTGGAAGTTCCGCATCGAGGGGCGGATATGGCGGAGATTACTCAGGTAGGGAGATTGCCGAGGGGCGGACTTGGTACGGCGCTGGTTATGGCGGCGGCGGTGGTGGCGGGGGCGGCGGTGGAGTTGCCGCGAGCGACATTGGCGGCGGCGGAGGCGGCGGCGGAGCCGGCGGAGGCGGCGGCTCGGGCGGCATCTGTTATTTTGATAATGTTGATACCGTCCTCATGTGCAAGCTTAATGGCGAAGGCGGAAATGGCGGCAAGGGCGTTGTTGGGGATGTTGGTATTGTCAACGACTACTCGGGAGGATTTTACACCGTGTTCAAGGATAATCTGATTTGGCCCGGCGAGGAAACTGCCGCCAAAATCAATACGGTGCCATACTCCAGTTATACCCCCGGCTCTGGCGGCGCAGGCGGCGAGGTGGGCGCGACGGGCGGCGACGGCTCGCTGAGTGTGGAACTGACCGCAAGTTGCTGTATTCCGGGCAACGCGTATAACGTCGGGAAGATTTCCGATACCGAGTATATCCGTTGGGAGAACGAGAAGCTCTGGCGCGTCAAGGATGGCGTATA
>JAZRVL010000036.1:0-85707 GCA_045599105.1 Kiritimatiellia bacterium | reverse complement strand
GGGCTAAATCAGACGGATTTGGCGAAGCGGATGAAAGTCTCGCGACCATATATTACCAAGTTGCTCTCGGGTGATGTAAATATTACTTTTGGCACTGCGCTTCGCCTTGCAAAATCTCTTAAGATGGATTTCTTTCCAGAACTTAAAATTAATGATGCGGGGGTAACACAGTGAATAAAAATATAGTCTGTATTGGTGCTGGATACATTGGTGGACCGACTATGGCGGTAATTGCCAAGATGAATCCTGATCGCAAGGTTGTGGTTGTGGACATCAATGAGAAGCGCATCGCGGCATGGAATTCGTCTGACTATGCGCTTCCGATTTACGAGCCTGGCCTTGTGGATGTCGTAAAGGAAGTCCGCGGCACGAATCTATTTTTCTCGACTGATATTGAAGGTGCGGTGAAAGAATGCGACATTATCTTCGTTGGCGTCAACACCCCGACTAAGATGTTCGGTAGGGGCGCGGGACGTGCGAGCGACCTTCAGTATTGGGAAGCTACAGCGCGCAATATTAAGGCGTGGGCGAATGGGCCGAAAATCATCGTTGAGAAGTCGACATTGCCAGTTAGAACTGCCGCGGCAATGGATGCAATACTGAATGCGCCGGAGAACGCTGCGCGTTCTGAGTCAAAGTCCGGAGTCGAAGTCGAAGAGAGGATGTTTACCGTCCTGTCGAATCCGGAGTTTTTGGCCGAGGGAACGGCGATTAAGGATCTGATGAATCCCGACCGCGTGCTCATAGGCGGTCCGCAGGATGCCCAAGGCCAGGCCGCCGTCCAAGCTGTCATCGACATCTATTTGGGATCGGAGAAGGACTGGGTCCTGCGCGAGCGCATCCTGACGACGAACGTCTGGTCCGCCGAGCTTACCAAGCTCGCGGCAAATGCGTTTCTCGCGCAGCGCGTCTCATCGATCAACGCGATCGCTGGGCTTTGCGAGGCAACAGGTGCGGACGTTGATGAGGTTGCGAAGGTGATGGGGGCGGATCATCGCATCGGATCTAAGTTTCTCAAGGCGGGGCCTGGCTTCGGTGGCTCGTGCTTCAAGAAGGATGTTCTCAATCTTGTTTACCTCTGTGAATCGTTCGGGCTTCACACGGCCGCAGAATACTGGTCGCAGGTCATCAAAATGAATGATCATCAGCAGGAACGTATTGTTTCGCGCCTCTTCAAGGCGATGTTCAATACGCTCGCCAATAAGAAGATTGCGATTTTTGGCTTCGCCTTTAAGGCTGATACGGGAGATACTCGCGAAACTCCCGCAGGAACGGTCGTCCGCCTTCTTCACGAAGAACACGCTCGAGTGGCGATTACCGACCCCAAGGCGCTTGAAAATGCCGCGCATGATCTTGCGGATATCTCCGACGAGAGATTGTCACTTTTCGAAGATCCGTATGCGGCGGCGAAAGACGCGGATGCGATTTTGATTATGACCGATTGGAAGGAGTACA
This sequence comes from Kiritimatiellia bacterium, assembly GCA_045599105.1. Lineage (GTDB taxonomy): Bacteria > Verrucomicrobiota > Kiritimatiellia > RFP12 > UBA1067 > UBA1067. The sequence continues at coordinate 84,252 of JAZRVL010000036.1, read as the reverse complement.
AAGACCTTGATTGGTCGCATCTGTACGCTTCAATGCGCAAGCCTGCACTTGTATATGATTCGCGTAACTGCATTGATCGCGAGGTCTTGAAGGCGGTCGGGTTTAAGGTTCTTTCGACAGGAAAGGGCGAGTAAGGGAATGAAAATTCAGCTTCCCAAAAAAGCGCTCGTAACCGGTGGAGCGGGATTCCTCGGGACGCATCTTTGCGAACGACTTCTCAAGGATGGCTATGAGGTTACATGCCTCGACAATCTCTTTACGGGGATGAAGTCGCATATCGAGTCGCTTCTAAAGAATCCTCGATTCACATTTGTCCAACACGACATCGCCCAGCCCTACCGCGGACAGTTCGACGAGATCTATAACCTCGCATGCCCGGCATCACCACCACACTACCAGAAGAATCCGCTCGAGACACTCTGGACATCGATTGATGGGATGCGCAATGTGCTTAACCTCGCGCGCGATACTGGGGCGAAACTGCTCCACGCTTCGACCTCCGAAGTGTATGGCGATCCGCTTGTTCATCCGCAAGTCGAATCGTACTGGGGCAACGTCAATACGATCGGCATCCGTAGTTGCTACGACGAAGGCAAGCGCGTCGCCGAAACGATGGCGACCGAGTATCGTCGTTGCCATGGCGTTGATGTGCGCATGGTCCGCATTTTCAACACTTATGGACCCTACATGCACCCACAAGATGGTCGCGTAATTACTAATTTTGTGATGCAAGCCTTGCATAACGAGAATATTACGATTTATGGAGATGGTTCGCAGACGCGCTCCTTTCAGTATTGCGACGACCTCATAAACGCGATGCGTCTCTACATGGAGAAGCCTCGCGCCGAGATCGACGCGTTCTGCGCCGCGCACAAGCTCGGCACGCCCGTCATCAATACGGGCAACCCCGGCGAGTTTACGATGATCGAACTCGCCGAGAAGGTTCTCAAGCTTATTCCCGAATCTGCCTCTAAGCTCGTCTACGAGCCGCTCCCCGGGGACGACCCGAAAAAACGCAAGCCAGATATCACGCTCGCGAAAGAACTTCTCGGCTGGGAGCCGAAAATCCCGCTCGCCGAAGGTCTTGTTAAGACGATTGAGTATTTTAGGCAGTTTTAATGTTAGGATAGAAGTTAAATAGTATATGATGAATTTTAAGATATAATATGACGCAAAATAAGAGAATTGCAGTTAATGTTCTTGCTTCATATGGTAGGAGTATGTATGCGTTAATAATCGGGTTATTTTGTGGTCGATGGACATTTATGGCTTTAGGGCATGTTGATTATGGCCTTATGGGTGTAGTCGGCGGATTGGTTGGATTCGTTTCATTTTTTAATGATTTGATGGCAAGTGCGGTAGGAAGATTTTATGCTTTTTCAGTTGGTGAATCGCAAAGAACTGGATTTAATGCGGAAGGATTAGAGAATTGTAGAAAATGGTTTAATACGGCGCTATTAATTCATACGATTATTCCAATTATTTTGATTATTTTTGGATATCCAATAGGAGTTTGGGCAATCGAACATTACTTAGTCATTCCAACGGACCGGGTAGATGCATGTATTTGGGTTTGGAGATTTTCATGCATCGCATGCTTTATGGCTATGGTTAATGTTCCTTTCAAGGCGATGTATACGGCTAAACAAGAAATTGCGGAGCTTACGATTTATTCGTTCGCGACAACAACACTGAACGCAATATTCCTTTATTATATGATTACGCACCCAGGATTTTGGCTAGTTAAATTATCCGCTTGGACGTGCTTCTTAGGAGTTGTGCCACAAGTCCTTATATGCATCTTTGCTTTTGTTCACTTTAAAGAATGTCGTATTAGATTTTCTTATTTTTGGAGCTTAAGCCGAATTAAAGACCTTTCGGTATATGCAGGTGGTCGTTTTATTTGTGCGTTAGCGCAAATGTTTTCAGAACAAGGGCGAACAGTCGCAGTAAATAAAATATTAGGTCCAGTGAAAAATGCAGCAATGTCGGTTGGCGTGACAGTAGTTAGTCATTCTTCAATGTTAACAGGTGCATTTGTAGGTTCAATATATCCAGCAATAACAAATGCTGCAGGGAGAGGCGATTATGTAGCAATGAGATTGCTTGCAAATAGAATGTGCAAGTTATCTACTTTTTCTATCATGCTATTCGCAGTTCCTCTTATCCCAGAAGTTGATACGGTTTTACAGCTTTGGCTTAAAAATCCGCCAGTAGATGCCGCGATGCTTTGTGGCTTGATATTGGGTGCTAATATTATTGTCAGATTAACAGATGGCCATTGGATGGCAATATTTGCGATGGGGAGGGTTACTTTATTTAACTTGTGTGAGTCCGTGGGGTTCTTCTTAGGATTCGCGGCTTCGATTGTAATGATGAAGATGGGGTTAGGGCTTAATTCGGTTGCCTATGGGCTTATTATTGCATACATATATACAACAATTATAAAACAATATTTTGGTCGTAAATATTGTGGTCTTTCTGTTCGCTATTGGACGATTCGTGTGATGATACCGTTGATAGTGACAGCATTCATTTCTGTTTTAATTGGATATTTGCCAAGGCTGTTTTTGCGGGCGACATTTTTGCGTATTGTAATTACGACGATATTGTCGGAGTCTGTGATGCTCATATTAACTTGGATTTGGGTTTTTGAAAAAGAGGAACGAAATTTCGTTGTAGATCAATGTCGGGCGAGGTTGGGTGTTCTTAGAATGCCAAAGAAAGGTCGCTAATTATGATGGATTTTTGTATAGTTGCTGGTGCTGGAATTTGGGGGTGTACGGTTGCGCGGCGCCTCGCGGAAGCGGGGAAGAAGGTGCTCGTTCTTGAGAAGCGACCTGTAGTCGGCGGCAATGTGCGTTGTGAAATTGATGAAGCGACTGGTATAGAGATTCATACTTATGGATCGCATATCTTCCATACGCAGATACCAGAAGTATGGGCGTGGGTCAATCGCTTCGTTTCGTTTAACGGTTATCAGCATAAGGTGCTGGCAAAGACGAAGGCGAGGCCTTTGACTTCGCTTGAGGTGGAGGGAAAAGGTGGAGGTGGGGAGAGGACGTATTTTCTCCCCTTAGGGTTGTCTTTGATAAATCAGTTTTTTGGAGTTGAGCTGAAGCCAAGCGAAGTTGTCGCATTTATGGCGGATGAAGCGCATTCGAAGGCGATTTTCGATGCATTCTTCCGCAATTATACGTCAAAGCAATGGAATAAGCCGCCGGAGGAGATTGACCCCGCGATTATCAAGCGTGTGCCGGTGCGCAATAGCTACGACGTCAACTACTTCAACGATTATTGGCAAGGCATTCCAACGGAAGGGTATAATGCGCTCTTTGAACGCATGCTTGACCATCCTAATATAGAGGTGAGATGTAATGATTCCTTTCATCTTGTACTTGGTCAGGATTCTTTGAATAGGCCTGTCTACTATTCCGGGCCAATTGACGCTCTTTTTAGCTACAAGCACGGCGCGCTCCCATGGCGTACGCTTCGCTTTGAGACCGAGCGTGTGCCAGTTGCAGATGCGCAAGGGACGTCTGTTGTGAATTATGTTGACGCGGATGTGCCGTTCACGCGTCAGCATGAGTTCAAGCACTATCATCCCGAGCCCATCGGCCCGCTCTCGCAGGCGGAGTCGATTAAGTCCGGCAAAGAGACGATTTTGATGCGCGAATATTCGGCGACCTGGAAACTTGGCGACGAGCCGTACTATCCGGTAAATAATGATGAATCGGCAACTTTGCTCGCCAAGTATCAAGCAGAAGCCAAAAAGATTCCTAATCTCGTAATTGGTGGACGACTTGGTCTATACAAGTACTTCGATATGGATCGGTCGATTGAGTCAGCACTGAAACTTAAAGTAGTTGAAGGGAAATGAGAAGTTAAGAGATGAAAGCGATAATTCTTGCAGCAGGTTTAGGCAGCCGACTTCGTCCAATCACTGATGAAGTGCCAAAGTGCATGGTGCCAGTCAATAGCATTCGGATTATAGATAAGCAGATAGATAATTTGATTAAAGCGGGGGTGCGTGACGTTTATGTGGTTTCGGGATATAAGGCCGAGGTGCTTGATGCGCATCTAAGGAAGAATTATCCTTTCGTAACGATTATTCCTAATTCACGATATGCCGAGACGAATAATATGTATTCGCTTTATCTTGTGTCAAAGTATGTGAAGGGCGGAGAATTTTTGCTTATGAATAGCGATGTATATTTTGATGCAAATATTATTAAAGGGATAGTTTCTGGAGAAGGAAGTAAAATTGCATGCGACAAGTCGATGTTTTTAGAGGAATCGATGAAGGTTACTTTTGACGGTAAGAAGGTTAATCACATCAGCAAGAAGATTACCGAAAAAGAGTATTACGCTGTTTCTATAGATGTCTATCGTATCTCAGCCAAGGACGGAGAGGTGTTATTTAAAGAAGTTGAAGATACAATTATTGGGCGTAAGGATGAGAATTCTTGGACAGAAGTTGCGCTCGATAATATTTTTGGTAAGACAGAGTTTTGTCCATATATTATCGATGGTAGGTGGTTTGAGATTGATAATCATGAAGATTTGGCCAAGGCTGAGTCTATTTTTGCCGGTGATAAGATAAATTAATATGGTTGATTTAAAGAGTATTAAATTATTCCTTATGGATATGGATGGAACCATATATCATGAGGATGAGTTGATTGAAGGTACGCTTGATTTCTTTAATCTTCTTCGATCACAAGGTAAACAGTATGCCTTTATGACCAATAATTCATCAAAGGGGAAGCGGACATATGTCGAAAAACTGAAGTCGCTGGGAATTGATGCCAATGAAGGTCTTATAGCTTCGTCAGTTAATGCTACGGTGCAATATATTAATGAGAGAAAGCCAGGTGCTAAAGTATATTTAGTTGGTACAGAGTCATTTAAGGTGGAGTTAATTTCTGAGGGGTTTGAAATTGTGCCAGTAGACTATCGTGGATTAGATATTGATTATGTTTTGCTTGGCTTTGATACAGAACTTAATTATGAGAAGATACGAGGCGCTTGCTTTTATATTAGCCGAGGGTATGAATATATTGCTACTAATTGTGATCTTAAGTGTCCAATTAAAGACAATAAATATATTCCGGATTGCGGGGCAATTGCGGGAATGATTGAAAGGGCAACCGATAGGATGCCGAAGTTTATTGGTAAACCCGAGCGGTCAATTGTTGATGCAGTTTCAAAGAAATTCAATGTGCCAATTAATCAAATAGCATGTATTGGGGATCGATTATATACAGATATTCTTGTGGGAAAAAATGCGGGGTGCACCTCGGTTTGTGTTCTGACTGGGGAGGCGACACGCAGTGAAATGAAAGAGCGGAATATCTATCCAGATTATGTCTTTGATAGTATTAAAGAAGTTTACGAGGCGATAAAGTAATGTATTATAACTTAATTAAAGCGCCGGCAATCATTAAGACAGGATCAGGAATCCTTGGTACGATTGATAGTTTGCTACATGCGGCGCATCTTCATTTTCCGAACAAGATACTCGTTACCCAAAAGGAGCTTTGGGGTTTATATCAGAGCATATTGCCAGCTGAAGTGTTTAAAGAAGTTATTTTTGTTCGAGGGGGCATAATAGACGAGGCGGAAGAATTAACTTCGAAAATTAAAGGCCAAGATGCACTTGTGTTGGCTTTTGGTGGCGGAAGTGTTTTGGATATTGTGAAGTATTGTGCCTCAAAGATAGATGTGCCATATATTACGGTTCCTTCTGCGCTTTCAAACGATGCAGTATATTCGTGTGTTGCTCGACTTGCCGATGGTGGTAAAAAGAAGAGTTTTGGCGTTCAACCGCCAATTGGAATTATTGTCGATTTTGATGTTGTTCGTAAATCGCCAAGAGAGCTGCTTTTGGCTGGAGTTGCGGATATTGTGTCAAACTTATCGGCATTGAAAGATTGGAAACTTGCGCATAAGAAAATAGGCGAGCCGATTAACGAACTCGCATATATGTTATCTAAAGAAAGTGTGACGCCGCTATTGAATTATCGAGGGGAAGATGCGATTCTAACAGATGAATTTTTATATGATCTTACGAATGCGATTGTTACATCAGGGCTTGCAATGATAATCGCAGGTAGTACGCGCGTTTCGAGTGGCGCAGAGCATTTAATTAGTCATGCGATAGATGAGTATTTTCCTGAGAAATCCACAATTCATGGAATTCAAGTTGGGTGGGCGCATTTGATTGTTGAAAAAGATTTTAGACGAGATAGCGATTATGAGTTCCTAAAAGAGTTTTACGATTCAATTGGTTTCACAGATGTGATGAATCGGTTGATGCATTGGAGTCGGTCTGACTTTGATGCAATTATACCGTACGCACGAAAGGTTAGAAATAGATACACGATATTTGACTTTGAAAGTTGAAGGAGGTGGTGTGTGGATATTGAAGGAGAGATGAGAGAAGGATATTTTATTTCAGCAGAAATGAAGCGGGTCTGGCAAGTTCAAATGGATCTGACGCGGAAATTGTTGGCTGTTTGCAAAAAACACAATCTTCGTATATGGGCTGTAGGGGGTACATTGTTAGGGGCCGTCAGACATAAAGGATATATCCCATGGGACGACGATATTGATATGGGGATGCCTCGCCGGGATTATGACAAATTAGTTGCTATTGCAGCAGATGAATTTGATAGTGATTGTTTTCTGCAAACCGGATATTCGGATAGCTTTTATCCAAGGGGGCATGGTCAGTTAAGAAAACGGGGAACTGCTGCGATATTACCAGGAGATATTCATGTTGCGTTCGATCAGGGCATTTTTGTTGATATTTTTGTGTACGATAGTATTCCTTTTGAAAGGAAAGGTTTGGAAGAACTACTGGCTCGTGCATCTCGCATACGAAGCATCCTATATGAAAAGGCACATTCCCATCTAATTCTTACTTATCGTTTAAATGTATATTGTCGGTGGTTGTTGGTTAATTTGTATTTTCTCATTTTTGATTTTAAGCGAGTCTTTACTAAGTATGAAGATCTCTTTCGTTCTGTCAGCGAGACATCTTCGACGGAGTTTGGTTGGATAGCGTATTGGTACAAAGAGAATTTCATCTGGGACGCTCGTTGGTTTCGTGACACAGTCTGGTTGCCATTTGAGGATTTCAGTATGCCAGCTCCTATTGACTATAAGTTAGTGTTAGAAAAGCAATATGGCCCTGATTTTATGAAGCCAAGCAATGCTCCTAGTGATCATGGTGGGTATGCTGTTCTTGATGCAGATAAGTCTTATAAAGAATATTTGCCAGAATTGCGCAAGAATGAATCAAGGTTGCGGTGGCATAATTTTCTGAAAAGATTTCGATTCTAGGGGAGCTAATGGAATCCGTTTTTAAAGTGCTTGCTATAAGGGGTATAGATTGGATGATTTGCGAGAAATTCGCAACGCAGGTACTACAGCCTGTCTTTGGCGTTATTTCGGTGCGATTGTTGTCCCCGTCTTACACTGGAGTCGTTGGGATGCTGGCTATCTCCCTGATCATATCTTTAATGTTTGTGGACAGTGGTTTTGGGATTGCGCTATTGGCTCACACGATTACTCTGACGATTTCGATGCGTGAATATTCGGCGACCTGGAAGTTTGGAGACGAGCCGTACTATCCCGTTAACAACGACGAATCAGCCGCGCTACTGCAGAAGTATCAAGACGAAGCAGCGAAGATTCCGAATTTAGTAATTGGCGGACGACTTGGACAGTACAAGTACTTTGATAATGGATAAATTCATTCAAGTGGCATTAGGGATTGAAATATGAGCAAGGATTGCACAATGAAGTCAGTCGTTAGACGCCCAATTAAGGTTCAGTTTATTGACATGTGGTGGTTGAATAAGCCACAATATGAGCAGGATAAGATTTATCGTGTATTGAACAAATATTATGATGTTGTAATTTCAGACGAACCAGATTATGTTATTGATGGAGGTTTGGGGCATGAGTATATTAATCCAAAATACGAACATGCAGTAAAGATTGCGCGGATTGGAGAAAACTATGTTCCAGATTTCAATTATTTTGATTATGCCATTGGATTTGACCATATAGAATTTGATGATAGATATCTACGAATGCCGTTATTTGCATTTTACAAGGAATTTCCTAAACTTGCTGAGCGAGACTTGAAACATCCTAAACCAGAAGAATTGCTTAATCGCAAATTTTGTTCGTTTGTTGTTTCAAACGGTGGCCGCGGGGATCCACTTAGGACGGAATTCTTTCATGAGCTTTCAAAATATAAAAAAGTTGCGTCTGGTGGTAAGTGGCTAAATAATATTGGAGGTCCAGTAAAAGATAAGAGTGAATTCTGTGCTAAATATAAGTTTAACATTGCGTTTGAAAATTCAGTTTCGTCAGGGTACACAACAGAAAAGGTAATGCAGCCTTTGACTATACATACGGTGCCAATTTATTATGGAAACCCTACGATTGAAGAAGACATAAATCCAGATTGTTTGGTTTTGCTTAAATCACGTAATGATGTGCAACGTGCAATTGAAGAAATTATTAAGCTTGATGAAGATGATGATCTTTATTTGAAAAAGGTATTTTCTCCATGCTTAGTGCATCCGATTGGCTGGTACGAGGATCGATTGGAGAAATTTATCTTGAACATTATTGAGCAGCCGATTGAAGATGCGCGTAGAATAATTGATTATGGGTATCAACCAGTATTACATAAACGACTTAGGCATTTATATAGGGTAGATGATTTTATTAAATTTCCTATGAGGTTTATCTCAAGGGCTATGCATAATATTTACAAAAATATATGATTATACAGCAATCTAAGTGGGAGTTTTTATTTTGTGCTAAAAGTATTGGTATTACACGTACGCTTTTTCTTTCCTTATTTCGGCTTTTACTTGATTTTTTTAGACCACTGCATTGGCGTTTATATTGTACAAAATGTTCATTTAGAATGCCGCCCAAATGTAATAAAATAAGAGTTATGCTGTTTGCGTCGGATTGCTCGCAAGCATCGGGTGCTTTTCGATGTGTTGTTGGGCTCGCAAAAATGTTAAGAACGAGTAGCCATATAGATGTTTTTATTATTACTGGAAGGCATGGAGATGGCGAAGTCCTTTTGAGAGAATACAATATACCTTATTTTTGCGTTCCTTCTGGAGGGTGGGCAATTAAATTGTCTGATAATGCAATAAAAGAATCATGGGAAATTATCGCATCAATGCTTAGAAGCCATTTTGCAATTAGACAGCTGAGAAAATTAATAAAGGTATTGGATGTTGATATAATCCATTGTAATACAATATTTTCATTTGAAGCAGGCATGGCTGCTGCATTAGAGAATAAGCCATATATTTGGCATGTTCGTGAATATATTACAGCAGGAATAAAGGCTAAACTTGTAAATGAAAAGATGGGTTTTGAGGTTATCAATAAAGCAAATAGAATCATTACGGTTTCGGATTGGGTTTGTAAAAAATATGATAACAAATTAAATTGTAATAATGTAAATGTGATACATGATGGAGTCGATGTTGAACGATTTTATCGGCCAAATCATGTTATATGTAAAGATAAGATTGTAACATTTATTTCAGTTGGAAGTTATCGCCTCTATAAAGGGTATGATGAGCTTGCTAAAGCGTGTGTAAAACTTTATCAAGATGGGGTACAAAATTTTCGTATATGGTTTGTTGGTGGAGGATTGGAAGAAAATTTGCACCATTATTTTGATGAGGCAGAAATAAATAATGTTGTAACATTTATGGGGTTTCAGAAGGAGCCAATTAAATATCAAGAGCAGTCCGATATTGCTTTCACATGTTGTCGTGCAGAGGCATTTGGGCTTGTAACTGTTGAGGCGATGCTTGCAGGATGTTGTGTTATTGGCGCAAGGGCTGCCGCTACGCCGGAATTGATACGCCATGGCGAAACGGGATTGCTTTTTGATTTTCAAGAAGGAGAATGCCCAGATCTGGTTAAAAAGATGCGTTTTGCTGTCGAACATCAAGAAGAAGTTCGCCGCATGGCAAAAGCGGGGCAAGAAGAAATGCTTCGCACTAAAACGCTTCAAATTAACGCACAAAAAGTGGCCGAGATCTATCAGGAGGTGTATAATGGACGCTAATATTATTTCGGTTGTAGTTACATATAATCGTAAGGAACTACTATGTGAATGTTTAGACGCAATTCTAAGTCAAAGTCGTCCAGTATCCAAAGTTATTGTTGTAAACAATGCGAGCACAGATGGAACGCTTGATTTATTAGCAGAGCGTGGTTTTGTGGATAATTTAAAAATAGAGATTTTGAATTTACCTAAAAATGTGGGTGGTGCCGGTGGATTTTATGCTGGAATGTCGAGAGCGAAAGAGATTGGTGAATATGATGGCGTCTGGATTATGGATGATGATACCATGCCATCCACCACATGCCTCGAAGAGTTGCTTAAGGCCGAGTCGATTCTTAAAGGGCAATATTCTTTTTTAGCGAGCTCAGTATATGGATTAAATGGTGAATATATGAATGTGCCGACTGTTGATACGAGGGAAGGCGCAAATGGTTATGTTGAGTGGTATCAATATTTAAAAGAAGGGTTAGTCGCCGTAAAGGAAGCGACATTTGTTTCGTTATTGATCAGCAAAAGGGCGATTGAAAAATGCGGCCTTCCGTGTAAGGATTTCTTTATATGGGGAGATGATAGTGAGTATACTACAAGACTTACGCGGTATTGTGATAAGGCATACATGGTTGGCGGAAGCGTGGCAATTCACAAACGGAAAGGCGGAAATGAGCTTTGTTTGGCCACAGAAACTAATTTGAATCGAGTTAAATTATATTTGTATCATATAAGAAATTCTGGAATTACTACTAGATATTATTGTGGCTTTAAACCTTGGACAAGATTTGCGTTACACCAATGTTCTAATGCGATTAAATTGGGGTTGAGATTTCGATGGCGCAAAAGTTTTATTATTATAAGCGGAGTTTGGCAATCATTTGTACAATATTTACAGTTTCACAATTTCATCCAGGGAGAATTAGGTAAGCGCCATGAATAAATATAGCTATATTATTCCATTTTATAATGTTAAACCATATACTGCTGCTTGTTTAGAATCTATCCTTGCGCAGACATATCAAAATTGGGAATGCATTTGCGTGGATGATGGTTCTCCCGATGGGTTAGGAGAGATATTGGATCAATATGCGGCGAAAGATTCGCGTTTTAAGGTAATACATCAACCAAACAGCGGAGTTGGTGCTGCGCGAAATGCCGCACTTTCGGTTATGACTGGCGATTGGTTTTTATTTGTTGATGGCGATGATTTATCGGCTCCATGTACATGTGAGATGTGTGAAAAAGTTTTGGAACAATATCCAAAAGTTGATATGCTTATGTTCCATGAAGTTAGTTTTCCTCAAGAGGGTGTTTGTTCATGGGGAAAAGGTTTGGATGGGATGAGGATGAATTTCCGAGAAGTTGCATGTATTGTCGATTCCTGGATGTATGGAACAGGATTTTGTACGCGGGCGTATCGACGTTCAGTTTATGGGTCGTTGCGATTTCCACAACTTGTGAGAGGGCAGGATCGATATTATCTTCTTGATTGCATGTTTAAGACTAATTCAATAGTTCAAATTGATCGTGCAATTAGTGGTGTTCGATTGAGAATAGGGTCAACAATGCGGTCTCCTATGACCGCAAAGAAAATTGCTGCACACACAGTAGCATTGCAACATTTTGTTGAAACTATAGATGAGCATAATAACTACAAGATTTCGCCTGATCTTCTCAGATCGCAATTGAATAAATTCATGGAAGTTTTGATGTGTGAATTGCAACAAGTTAAAGATGCTAATGAAAGAAAAGATGAATATAAGCGTTGGCTGGATAGTGTATTAAAGATTAGTAGCAGTAAACAAATTCGAGGGTTTCAATCTGCTCGTGCAAAAATAATATCTTTTTTGCCGTATTATTTCATAACATATTTACTGTGTTGTTTGCCGAATCGTATTAAATCGTTAGGATTTCATCGCTAATGCAGGGAGGGTTGTCTGTGATAGATAAAATTATTAGTAGATATCGTAGCTTGCCCCCACTTTCGTTAATGGACAAGGTTGCATTCGCGATTCTAAGATCTTTGTATAAGAAGTTAAACAGACGAGGGATAATTGATGTCGACTGTTCGCTCCTTATGTCTCGCTATCCGAAAGCGCCTTATTCGCATAGTGCTAATCATTTTGAAAGAATCATATGCTTAGGGGGATTTGGGTGGAGCGGAAGTGGTGCAGTGCTTGATCTTTTGAAGGAATATGATAATGTAACAGTTTCATTTCCGATAGCAGGATCAAATGAGTGTAGATTTTGTCCTGAGTTCGATTTAATTCGTTGCGCTGGAGGTCTTTTTGATCTTGAACGTGCATTTGAAACAACTAATATTTATATTCGAGATGCAGCGATTCGCTTATTTTTATCTCAAATTAAATATTTGTATATCAACGAGAAATCATTATATGGAGGGGAGTTTTTACAGCAGACTAAGCGTTTCTTGGAAAGATTGATATCCTTTAAGGCTCCATCTTGCGGTATTTATGGGTTTTGTCCAAATTATGCAGGGCTTGGCCGATTAGGTGAAAAGCTTATTTGGTCAGAGCAAGGTGATAGTAATGCTTCAAATTACGTCTATTATTTAAAGAACTTATCAATATATGAATATCGACAAATTGCGCAGGAATATCTTTTAGATATTTTTAAATCATTGCCGACCGAAAAGTTCTTAGTTCTTGATCAAGCGGTGAGTGATTATTCTGGCAATATGGAACGATATGAAGATTATCTTGGTAAAATTAAGTTGATTAATGTGTATCGTGATCCGCGTGATGTCTTGGCGATGAAATTATTACATCCAGATATTGATTGGATTCCAGAGAATGGTGAAGATTTTGTTCGTTGGTATAGAGATAATCATATGCCAAGTATGATGGTTAATCATCCAGATTTCATGATGATGAGATTTGAGGATGTTGTGTGCAGGTACGATGAATCAGTTGAAGCTATTGAAAAATTCTGTGGCTTAATTCCTGAGTGGCATGTTCGTCCGAGAACTAAATTTAATCCTGATATTTCAATTCGCAATATTGGAATTTATAAACAGTTTGAAGACAACGCAAATATGCAGCTTGTTAGGCGAGAATTGTCCGATTTTATTGTTTAAAATAAGGGAGTATATGGCAATGAGATTATTGCGATCTTTGACAATGAAAGGGGTAGTTTTTTTTGGATATCATTTAGGACTTTTTGCTGTTTTTTATTGGCTAAATCGTAAAGCAAAACGAATTATTGTTTTTCACAATGTTTTACCAGATGAGATCATGGCGAAAGAACGAACGTCAGGTTCAATTTCTGTTAGCGCATTGAAAAGAGTTATTGCTGAGGTTAAAAGGGTATTCGCTATATCCACAGATTTAGAAGATACTACGACCGCTACTTTAACTTTTGATGACGGGTACAGTAATCAATATGAGATAATATATGAAATTTTATGGAGGGAAGCGGCAGCAACTGGGTATGTGTTTGTTAATGGAAAATCAAATTATCCGCTTGTGATTGATAAATTACGATATTGGAAAATTTATGCGCCGCAGATGCTGAAGGATGGGATTTCAAAAGAAGATTACTGGAATAAGGTGATTTGGCCGACTTATCTTGAAGATGCCATCGGACGAGGAAGTGCTGCGCTTGAGGCATGTGAAAAGATGTATCCATTTAAGAAAGTGTTTGGGCAATTATCAGAAAGACATCGTCATCTTAGGTTTGATCCAATTAATGAAGCGCAATTCGGTGAGATGCAAAAACATGGTTGGAAGATTGGGTGGCATGCCATGAGCCACTATCCGTTAGCATGGCTTTCTGGTAATCAGATTCTCGAAGAACTTATTTTAGGAAAGCAATATATTAATGAGTGTATTTCATATCCATATGGTGCGGATGGGTGGGTTGATGAAAGGGCAGTTGCGATAGTTAAGTTGCTTGGTTTTCCCTATGGCGTATCAAATGTATTATCATCAAATATAGGATTTTCAAGGCATTTTTTACCGCGAATGCATTTACCAGATAATGGTCGTCTTCGTATTCATTATGAACTTTCAGGATTCGGGCATTTTTTGAGAACAGGACATTTATTGCCACAACTTAGATCAAGTTGATAATGGTTCATTAAAAGTGTATAATTTGTTTGATTCGTATGCGTAATATATCAGAAAAGTTTGCCAACATGAGCATAGTTTCCGCTTTCATGGTGGTTATGATTCATGTATTGAAACGTGATCAAACGGCTGGATCAATGGCGGCGTTATTTAGAGTCGCAATAGGGGAGGGGTTGTGCCGCATAGCAGTTCCGTTTTTCTTTTTGGCCGCTGGTTATTTCGTCGCGAGACATGTGGATGAGGCAGGCTACTGGTGGAAGGAAGTGCGAAAAAGGGTGGGTTCATTATTAGTCCCGTATATTATTTGGTGTACGATTACATTTTTGGTTGTTTCAATCTTAATGATTACCTCAAATATTCTTTTGAATGAGCCGATTTTTTGTAATGTTTGTTCTTGGGGGCGAACGATGAAGGTGTATGGATTTAACTTGTTTTCCGTCCCGGAAGCGCGGCAGCTATGGTTTGTTCGAGTTTTGTTGGTTTATATGCTTGTGTTGCCAATATTTGTTAAATTCCTTTCACGTGGTATATGTTTAATTGTCTTGTTCGTAGTTTATTTGTTTATTAAACCATATTCGGGTGTTGTTTGCGGCGAACATATTTCTGAGTTTCTAAATTATGGATTGATTTCGGCAGAAGGATTGGTGTATTTTTCTTTTGGAATTTGGCTACGCAAAAAAGGTGTGGTTAATATTAAAGGATCTAAGACATTAGGAATTTTATTGATGACAATCGCTGGTCTGTCTGCATTAGGGCTCCGTATTATTTGTCCAGTTTTATCGCCAGTATTAGTTCTATTGGCAATCCCGTTAACGATGTATGGATGCTTGCTTTTGATACCCGAAAAGCCTATTTGCAAATATTTAGTTGGCTTGTCGTTTCCCATTTATGTGATTCACTTGAATATTGTGTTTATTTATTTTTTCTTGATTGATAATTTTATTACTGGGAATGTAAAAATATTTTTTGATCCAGGGGATAGTATCGTAGGCGAGTTACTATGTTTTATTATTGTTTCAATTGCTTCGGTTGGAATTGCCTTAACAATACGAAAATTTGATAAGGGGGGGGGTAATGTCATATTATTTGGAGGAAGATAATTTATGAAATCGGAAGATAGATTTGGTATGCGCCCGTTGTGGGATTCGTTGCTTTCCATTTATAAAGAGTTTGCGAAAATTTGTAAACGTCATAATCTTCAATATTTTATGATGGAAGGGAATATGATTGGCGCTGTTAGGCACAATGGATTTATCCCCTGGGACGATGATTTAGATGTTGCAATGCCACGCCCAGATTATGAGAAATTTATAAGTATTTGCAAGAAAGAATTACCTTCGTATCTAAAGTTTGTTGACTGGAATAATACACCGGAACTTCCGCTTGCTTTTGGGAAGATCCAAGAGACACGTGAAAATGTTGTTCGAGATGTGGAGGAAAGAGTAGGCTTTGAGCTATCGAATGGATTATATATTGATATATTGGTTATAGATGGATGCCCGGAAAGTAAACTTAGTCAATTTATATTCACTCGAAAGTTGTCATTATATGAGGCAATGTTTAGATCTAAATTGCGTAAATATTCAGAAGAGACAAAAAAAGGCCGTTATCTTTGGCTATTGGGCAGGATTTTATCGGTTTTTGCACCGTGGCTCACGATTGATGTTTTAAGAAAACGAATGGATCGATTAATCAAATCTGTCCCATTTGGATCTACAAGATTGACATGGCGCACTGGGGCGGTCGTTCGAATGCGGTGGATATTTTCAGTTGATATTTGGCGCGGGACAGAAATGGTTGAGTTTGATGAACTACTGGTGCCACTACCCAAGGGATGGCGAGAATATTTGACTGTTCAGTATGGAGATTACATGAAGATGCCGCCTATTGAAAAACAAGTGCCATCTCATAGCTATAGCCATAGATGTCCTTGGTGGCTTGGACCTACACATTTAGAGAGTGATGCAAGATGAAAGTTTATCTTATTAATTTAGATAAGGATCGCGAGCGGCTACTTGCGGCTGATGCGCAACTTAAGCGTTTGGGCGTTTTGTATGAGAGGGTGTCTGCGACTTATGCAAAAGAGTTGTCTAAGAAAATATTGTCTTCTGCGATAAATCGTTTTAGGTGGTGGTGTGCAATTGGTAGGCCAGTAATGATAGGCGAGATAGGGTGCGCGATGAGTCATTATGGAATATACCGTAAGATAGTTGAACCGATTTGTGTTCTTGAAGATGATGTTATTTTAGATAGTAAATTTTTAGAAGTATTACAGATGGTGGAGAATTGGATCGATCCCCAAAAACCGCAAGTTGTTCTCCTCAGTAATCATACAAAAGAATGTGGTATGGGAATAGTTAGGACACGCTCGGATATGTATACCGAGGGATATGTTTTAACACCTGTTGCAGCAAAGGCACTATTAAAGGCAAATTGGCCAATGCAAACGCCGTGCGATCATTGGGGTAGATGGGTTCGATTAGGCCTGATCCAATTATATCATGCGTATCCAACGGTTTGCTCTCAAAATCAAAATCAGTATATGAGTGGGACGGTAGATGATGGGTGTTTTGATGTTAAACGATTGGGGTTAGTTGGATATTTATTTCACAAAGCAAAACGGATAATTGGCAAAGTTGTTGATTTATGTTTACTGGTGGTTGAGAAGAAATATGTTTGATAAAAAATATTTAGTTTCTCGAATAATTGTTTTGACAGTCCTCATCCTTTTGGCACACTATACTCAGGGGTATGCTTTGTTGCTAATAATACCATTGATGATAATTGCAATGTCGCAAAGGCGGCATAACGATGTGCTTTTTTATTTTATATTTCTTGCGGTAATTATTATTGGTAATAAGAATCTAATTTCAATTACTCCTTTCTTTTATATCTTTCAGCGCATAATGTTTCTTTTTTTTGCGATTGCATCGACGATTTCAATGAGTCGTTCAAATCCGTCGATTAAAGCACTTTTGCCGTTATTAATTTACATAATTTATATGTTTGTGCCGTCAGCATTCGGTTGGAATGCGCTAATTTCATATATGAAGTTGGTTTTGTTCCTGATATACTTTTTTGCATATTTTTCAACATCATCAAACTTGCTTGTCGGTAACAAGCTTGATGAGAGGAAAGTGCGTAGCATTATGCTAGCAATTGCTATATTTTATATTATTGGGTCAATTTTATTAATTCCATTTCCATCAATCTCGCAATTGCGAGAGGATGAGTATGTGGATAAATTGGCGGCAGGAGTTGAAGTTAAAAGTCTATTTAAGGGGATGACGCGACATTCTCAATGTTTAGGTCCTGTAGTTGCGACAACACTTTGCTTACTGATTGGAGATTGTTTGTTAGGTGTTAGGAAGTGGAGTAAAATATATATGGTATTGATTTTAGGAAGTATATATTTAATTTACCTTACATCAAGCCGAACCGCCTTCGGAGCAGCAGTTATTGGGATAATGATAGTTCTTAGGTTGTTCATCAAAGATCGGGTGATATCAATTCGCTGGAAGAAGCGGGTGCTAAATTTAGCTTTTATTTGTGGAATTATATTTTCAATATTATTGCTCATTATTCCGCAATTTCGCGGGGGAGTAAAACATTTTATCGTAAAGTGGAGTAATGATGATGCTCCAGTTGAGATGAATGTTGAGACGGTTATTATGTCTCGTCAACGACTTATTGATGAAGCAATGTATGGATTTAAGAAGAGCCCATTATTGGGGATGGGGTTTCAAGTAGATGAACGAGTATCGCATATTGAAACCGATAATTTTCTTTCCATTATTTCTGCGCCAGTTGAAAAGGGAGTGTGGGTTACTGCAGTTTTGGAGGAAGGAGGCGTGATTGGAATGATACTTTTTCTTTGGTTTATTGTTGCTACGGAAACTAAAATGATTCGGCAAAAAGCTTATATAGGCGCATCAATTTTTGGGGCGTTTATTTTTGCGAATCTTGGGGAGTTTATGTTTTTTTCGCTTTCGTATACGGGTGGATATATTTGGGCGATGCTTTTTTTGGGTTTGATACTTGATGTATTACGAAATAAACGTTCTAAAACTTGTAATCAGATGAGCTTTTATAGTAACATATAAATGGAGTAGGGAGGTAACAAGATGATTTGTTTTGCATGGAGAGGATTTCCACAATATGCAGCGCGTTGTATACGAGCTTTTGTGCCATCAACAATTGAAGAGTGTCGGGTCGTTGCGACGCCGCCAAAAGTCCCAATACAGGGGATGGATAAATTGACAGAATGTCCAGTGCATTGGATTAAGTATGGCGATAAACCAAGTTTTATAGATTTATGTGGCAAAGTTCCTGATACTTTATTTATTGATGGATGGGCGACAGAAGAGTTTAATTGTCTGCGAGATCAAGTGTTAAATTCTGGTGGTCGCGTGTTCGCGATGTTGGATAATAACTTTATTTTTTCGTGGAAGGAATGCTTAAAGGCAGTGCGCTTCCAGATTAAGTTTCGTAAACTTTTTAATGGATATTTAGTGCCTGGTAAAAGCGGTCAAAAGTTGCTAACATTTTATGGGGCACCAAAAAGTAGAGTATTCACAGGTATGTATTCGGCGGATGCTGGGTTATTTACTTCAATTAGTGAAATTACAAATCGTCCCAAAACAATTGTATTTGTCGGCGAATTAAGTAAACGAAAAAATATTGTTCCGTTTACTAAAGCATTTTTGTCTATTGCTTCAGAAAAGCGTCGCGATTGGCGCCTTGAAATTTGTGGCTGCGGAGCGCTTAAAGATCAAATACCCCAAGATTCGGCAATTGTGGTGCATGATTTTGTCCAGCCAGAGCAATTAGCGGCAATTTATCAGAAAGCACGTATTTTTGCATTGCCAAGTCTCGAGGAACATTGGGGCTTGGTTGTGCATGAAGGAGTGCTTTCTGGATGTGTACTTCTTTTAAGTAAGCAGATTGGTGCTGCAGAAGATTTTATTGGAGCGAAGAATGGTGTTACTTTTGATGCATTTAACAAAAAAGAAATGAGGCAAGCAATTGAAAAGTGCATAACTATGACTGATGAGCAGTTTAAGCTTGCTCAAAAAGAATCACTAGAGTTAGCGCATCGTATCTCTTTACAAAGCTTTGTTAACGGTTGCACATCATTAATAAATTTAGATAGATGAAACAGGTTGTAAAGCGAATGTTTCTTGAGATTGTATCTCGTCTATGGAAAGATGAGCATGGTAAAATTGTATTTTATCATGATATTTGTGATGGCAAGAGTGTGTGCAAAACTCCAACTGAGCTTGCGAAGTTTTTATCACAAGTTGATATGGCGTGTAAAATGAATTGGTCGCCAGTGTCAAAGACACCAGACGCTTCTCGTGCTTTCCAAGTTGCGTTAGACGATGGGTTTCGTGGTGTTTATGATTGTCGAGACGCATTTATTTCTCGAGGCATTTTTCCAACAACTAATTTGGTTGTGGATTTTATTGGAAAGCCTGGATACTTGAATAAGAGTGAAATTATAGAACTACAATCGGCAGGATTTAGGTTTCAATCGCATACATGGAGTCATGCGCGGATATGGGAGTGTGATGAAAGACAGCTATGGCATGAACTTTATGATTCCCGAGTTTGGCTTGAAGATTTTTTACAACAACCTGTAGAACAGATATGCTTTCCACGAGGGCATTTTTCGCAGAAAATATATGATCTTTCGCTTAAAGCTGGATATTCGAAACTTGTTGGCAGTATTCCAGGCACGGTGTGTACAGAACGATTTCCTCATTTAGAGGCACGCTATCTTGCGCAGGATGCTTCTCCGTCTGAGTTTATGGCAATTTTGTGTGGAGGCATGAATTGTCTTGCGAGACATTATTTTAATCGGCAATTTAAAGAGGGAATTGGCATAGATTGAAAGATTGGAATCAACTATGAAAGTTAATTTAGCGAAATATCAGAATAAGAATCCGAATAAGCTCAAGCGGCTTATTTGGGAGGTGGTTTGGCCGCTTGCTTGCGGGTGGACGCCGAGGTGGTGTTTGAATGGGTGGCGAGTCGCTATCCTTCGGCTATTTGGCGCAAAGATTGCGAGAGGAGTGCGCATTCAGGGAAGCGCGAAGGTTTGGCAGCCGTGGAAGCTCACGATTGGGGAGAATAGTTGGATTGATGGTAATGTAAAGTTATATTCGGTTGATGAAATCACGATTGGGGCGAATGCGGTAGTGAGCGAAGGAGCGTTTATTTGCACGGCGAGTCATGATATTAAGAGCGAGACTTTTAATTTGATTACTAAGCCGATTAAGATTGGCGATATGGCGTGGGTTTGCTCGCGCGCAATTGTTATGACAGGGCTTAACATTGGGGAAGGAGCGGTGGTTGCCGCGGGTGCGGTAGCAGTTAAGGATGTCGAGCCGTGGACTATTGTTGGCGGAAATCCAGCGAAGGTGATTAATGAGAGAAGGTTGAGGTCAAAGGTTGAGGTGGAGATTAGATGAAGGTTTATCATTTTACCCATGAGCTTCCTGAGGCGAGTGGAGTTGCGACGTTCGTAAGAGAGTTGAGCGCAGCGTTGGGCGCGGAGGGGGTGGAGTCGCATATTCTTACGAAGGTGCCGGAGACGAATGAGGAGGCGCTTATACCGGATGTGGTGCATATACATGGGATGTGGCTTGGGTTTTATCATCGAGCGGTGATGTGGGCGAAGATGAATGGGGTTCCAATTGTATGGTCAACGCATGGGATGACGGCGCCCTGGTCAATGAAGCATAAATGGTGGAAGAAGTGTTTGCCGTGGTATTTGTATCAAAAGCGCGACCTTAAGCGCGCGGCGCTCATTCATTCAACTACGGAGTTAGAGGCGGGATGGAATAGGCATTGGGGGGCTAAGCGACAAGTGATTATTCCGCTTGGGACACATTTGCCAGTGGCGAATGAGGTTGAAGGTTGTAGGTTGAAGGTGGAGGGAGAAGGTAGAAGTGAGAAGGTGATTTTGTTTGTGGGAAGAGTGTATCCAGTGAAGGGGCTTATGAATGTGGTTCGCGCGGCGAAAGATTTGAAAGGGGCTGGGGTGAAGTTTAGGATTGTGGGGCCAGATCAAGCTGGGCATATGGCGGAACTTAAGCGAGAGGCGGATAAGCTCGGCGTGGGCGAGATGTTCGAGTGGGTTGGGCCGAAGTATGGCGAGGAATTGAGCGCGGAATATGATAAGTGTGATGCCTTGATATTGCCGAGTTTTACCGAAAACTTCGGTGCGACGGTTGTGGACGCGTTGGCTCACGGAAGGCCGGCGTTGGCGAGTACAAAGACGGCATGGAAGGTTTTGGAAGATGAAAGGTGTGGGTGGTGGGTGGATAATTCGCCAGAATGTTTGGCGAGAACATTCCTTTCGATTTCAAGGATGTCGAAGGGGAAATTGATTGAGATGGGCGAGAGAGGGAGGAAGCTTGTGGAGGAGAAGTATACTTGGCAGGCGGTGGCGAGGGGGATGAAGGAGGAGTATGAGAAGATTGGTTGAGATTTGGCGGGCTCTGAGGGACATGGATTGGGATGGATTCATTGAGCAGGAAGTGAAAAATGAGAGTGTAATTGAGCATTGGTCGGAGGTGAGAGGTTGAGTGATGAGAATTTGCGAGGAGGTTAAGAAATGATTAAACGAATTTTAACGCTTATTTGTCATTGGCGGGAAGCGAAGAGTGCGTTCTCGACATTGAGTTATTTATATGATGGTAAAAGCACAGCGCTTGATGCGTTGGGAGGGCTTACCGAGGAAGAGATGGCGGGGCTCGTTAGATGGCTGCCAGAGGAGGGAACGTTCGTTGAGGTGGGAACATTGTTTGGTCTTACCGCCAAGCGAATTGCCGCGGATAAACCGAAGCTGAAAGTTATTGGTATTGATAATTTTAGCTGGAATCCGTTTGGACTGCCCAGTCGTGTGCATGAGGCATTTACGCGGCAGATTTTAGGTGGAAGTGGTGTTGAGCTTGTCAATTGCTCGAGCGAGGAATTTATGAGAGGGAATATGGGTGGGATAGATGCTGTGTTTTTTGATGCGAGCCATCAGTATGAGGATGTGAGGGCGGAGTGTGAGTGGGCGAAGAGGGTGGGGATTGAGACGGTTTGTGGACATGATTACAATAATGCGAATAGGCGCTTTGGTGTGACGCGGGCGGTGGATGAGGTTTTTGGCAAAGAGAATGTTGAGACATGTGGTATGTGTTGGAGAGTGAAGTGTGAGGCGAAGGAGGTTAGAGGTTGAGGTTGAGGTGGAGGGAAGGGAGAAGGTTGAGGCGAAGGAGTGAGGCGAGGGAGTGAGCAAGCGATTTAGCTCAAATTCTCGCTAAGTTTGCCGTGAATACACGCAAACTTCCGGCATAAAAGTCGGGTACTCCATCGATTTCGCGACCTTTCTTTTTCGCCCTCGGAGAGTGTTTCGTCGCTACGCTTAGCGAAAACCGGTGCGTCGAAATCGGGTCGTTCCGCCTTTTAAGCCGTCGACTCGTAGTTCGCTAAATCGCTTGCTCACTCCTTCGCCTCTTGAGCTCGCACGCCGATTGGCGCATTGCGAGCGGGCGATTCGCGCTCGCTCGCCGAAACAATAGCAGCCACTCTGACGTTGCTCGGCAATAGCCTCGACAAGATCTTCGTGGACAATGCAAGTGTTTTTTCTGTAAATTCGCTCCGAGCTCATAGTTCTTTGATGGCGCACATATATTTGTAAGAACCAGCTTCCCAATCGTCGCTAATTTCGACGCAGATGGCGCTGACTAGTCGCATAGGCGACTTAATATTCGGGAATGCTGGAATGAGTCGTGTTCGTGATTTGATTTGCTTGTTGAGGTTTTCCTCCATATTGTTTGTTCGCAAGAATTGACGTACGACAGACGGGAAAGAGTAAACAGTAAAGCCTTCGGGAATATTGTCCTCCATCCATGCCGCAAGCTTAGCTTGGCACTTTGAGTACTTTTCGACTGCTATGGCGAGCAATCGTTGAGCTTCTTCAAAGCTACTGGCATGAAAGATCGCCCGAATATCTTCCGCAACTTCGGCCTTGAGCCCAGCTTTCGTGATATGGGCCTGTGCGTTTTGCTGAAGGTGCATCTGACAACGCTGCCAAGGAATGCCTGGAAGTGTTGCTTCTCGAGCTGCCCGTAGCCCGTCGTGGCTGTCACTGACAATCAGTTTGACGCCATGCATACCCCGTTCGACCAGTTTTGCAAGAACTCGCCTCCAATGTACTTCGTTCTCGCTGAGATCCGAGTCAACGGCAAGAATGGCGCGATGTCCGTCCGCTAGAATTCCGGCAACGATGAATGTTGCCACCGAAACAACGACGCCATTGACGCGCGCCTTGTGATAGGTCGCGTCGACAAATAAAACTTTAACCTCTCCAATCGGTCTATTGCGCCAAGCTTCAAGTTCCTCGTCCATCTCTCGCATAGCTCGCGAGACTTGATCAGCCGTGATGTTTATGTCGCAAAGTTTGTCGAAGATGGTTTGCACCTTGCGGGTCGAGACGCCTCGGACATACATCTCGGCAACTGCAAGCTTCAGTGCTCGTTCGTATCGAGTGCCACGTTCCAGGCTTCGGGGATAGAACGGGGTATCCGAATCGCGTACTTGCGGGATTTGCAGTTTGAGCTTCCCAGCATGTGTCGAGAGTATTTTCGGCTTATATCCGTTAGCATAACCGCGTCGATCTTCGCAGCGTTCGTACTTACCAGCTCCGAGATGCAGTTCACGCTCGAATTGCATAGCAAGATTGTACATCCTCGTCATCACGGCGGGAAAGCCTTGCATGCCTTCGTTCATAAGCGTTTGCATCATTTCGATAATTTCGGTATCATTCACATCTGTCGTGTTCATAGTACTCCTTTTTGTTTGACGATTAAAAGAATACTACGAGCCGGCGCGGATGGCAACCCCTCGGGGTTGTCATCCATTTCTTTCGGTTATTGAAGTCCTTTCATCTTCTTTCCTTAAGAAATGAATTTACAGAAAGAATAATACACTATCGGAAAATTATGCTTATAGACAATTGACGGTGTGGCAGAAGGCCATGGAGTTGGTTAAGTTAGTTTATGGACAGATCCGGCTACTTCCAGGCGAAGAACGATTTGCTCTTGGTGATCAACTTCGGCGAGCAGTTACATCAATACCAGCCAATATAGCAGAAGGTAATGGTAGAGCATCAAATAAGGACTATGCGCATTTTCTTGCCATTGCACGCGGTAGTTTATACGAAACTATGACTCACCTTGAAATAGCAGCTAATCTTGGGTATATTGAGCCGTCTACAGAAGTGGAAGTATTGGCAGTAGAGATTCGCCGAATGTTAAATTCGATGATTCGGAGGTTCTCGGGTTGAGGGAAGAGGTTGAGGTCGGAGGTGAGAGGTTGAGGTGGAGAGGGGGAAATTGCAAAGTTCTTCGGATTTCAGGTGGAGTTTGCAAATTCGCAATAAATATGATACAATATTCGCTAAATGGATGGAAAAGATTTAAATATTGATCTAATTCCGCGAGAGAATTATCTTTCGTGGCTAAGGGATTTTCGGGATAAGCCGATTGTAAAAGTTGTAACTGGCCTCAGACGATCGGGCAAGTCGACTATTCTTGAGATGTTTATCGATGAGCTTAGGGCATCTGGCGTTGAACGTGAACAAATACTAAGTATCAATTTCGAGGAGATGGAGAATGAGCCTTTTCTCGAACGACACAAGCTCTATGAACGGATTATCAGCGCAAAGAAAGATGGTAAGCGGTTGTATGTGTTTCTCGATGAGATTCAGCATGTAGTCGAGTATGAGAAGGTAGTTGACTCGCTGCAAGTGAAGGCGGGATTTGATATCTACATGACAGGATCAACGGCAGACCTCTTGAGTAGCGAATTGGCGACGCGACTGACGGGACGATATGTTGAAATCAATGTCTTGCCGCTGTCGTTTAAGGAAAGTGTTTGGAATAAGACGGTTACGCTTGAGAATCGTGAGGCGCTTTTCAGAGAGTATTTGATGTATGGAGGATTGCCCGGTGCTAGAATTTTCCCGAATGGTTCGCGGATGCAACGAGAGTATGTCGAGAGCGTCTATCGCGCGATTCTTGAGAAGGATGTTTTGAAGCGATCCTTGCGAGGACGGTTTTTGGTTGAACGGATTATTCGCTATATTTTGAGCACGATTGGAAGTTTGACGAGCCCAAAGCGTATGGTAGATCGACTTGGGGATGAGGCAGCGACGCGCAATGAGAAAAGTGCCGTGTATCATACTCTGACATCATATCTTGAGCGATTGACTGATTGTTTTTTCGTGTACAAGCCGGATCGGTACGACATAGTTGGCGGAGAACTCCTGAAGCAGATCAACAAGTATTACATCACGGATTTCGGATTTATCCATTATCTGATGAATGCGCCGACGATTGAGCTTCAACAGCTATTGGAAAATGTTGTCTATTTTGAATTGAAGCGGCGAAGATACAAGGTCTGCACCGGCAAGGTGGATGATAAAGAAGTCGACTTCGTTGCGCAAGGCGATAATGGATGTCCATTGTATATCCAAGTCGCAGTGAGTGTTAAGGATGAGGCGAAGCTGAAGCAGGAGTTAGCCGTGTTTGAGAAGATTAAAGACAACTACCCGAAGTGCATCATTACAATGGATCAAGCGTTTGTGCCGGATCATAATGGGGTGAAGACGATCAGTGTTTATGATTTTCTGATGGGAGAGGAGTGAGGCGTAAAAGTTAAAGTGTAAAATGTAAAAGTAGGTTGAGGTGAGAGGTTGAGGTTGAGGGGCGCGCGATGCGCTAGGTTGAGGTGAAAGGTTGAGCCGTGGACGGTAGTTGCGGGCGCTGACGCGCGGCTTCGGCGCATTGCGAGCGGGTGCTTTGCGCCACATAGGAGGGAGGTTGACGAAGGGAGGAGGGAATGGTACAATGTCATTGGTTTCAAAAAGTGAAATAATTTCAAAAGTTGAAAGTGGAATATGAAGCTGATTTCTCAAGTATTTTCCGCGCGAGAAGGATATACAGGCAGCGTTTGATCGATATGTTGTTGCCGGAGGATTGGCAGGGAGCTATTTGTATAAGGACGAGGCGGCGAGAGTCGAATATTTGAAAGAAATCTACCGTACAATTATACGCCGAGATATTGCGTTTAGATACAACCTCTCGGATACGACGGTTTTGGAGCGGCTTGCAGAATTCTTGATGGATAATGTAGGTAATGTGACGAGTGCGAATAATCTTGCCGATGAATTGTTGCGAAACAAGGTCGCCACGAATCATGTGACAATCGGAAAGTACTTGCGCTATTTGACGGATGCGTATCTTTTTTCAGAGGCCAAGCGGTATGATGTGCAAGGCAAAAAGTATTTGGAGCAAAGTGGAAAGTTTTATCTCATGGATGTTGGGCTTCGCTATGCGCTTCTTGGGCGGCGCAATATGGATTATGGACGTATTTACGAAAATCTCGTTTATCTCGAACTTTTGCGCCGTGGATATGAGGTCTATGTTGGTAAGCTTTACAAGAAGGAAATCGACTTTGTCGCGATGAAAGGAAGCGAGAAACTATACATTCAAGTTTCGGACGATATATCAAGTCCAGAAACGCGTACACGGGAGCTTGCGCCGCTGAAGCAAATAAAGGATGCTTATCCGAAAATTCTGCTGGCACATACTCGTAATGAAGAAACGGACATTGAAGGTATTCGGATTGTAGACTTGGCAACATGGTTGAGGAGCGAGGCGAAGGAGTGAGGGAGATTTATGGTATAATATTAAGCGATGAGAGTATCGATTATTACAGCAGCGTGGAATGCGGAGAAGACAATTGCAGATGCGATTGAGAGTGTGTTTGCTCAAAAGCTCGATGAGGGGGATGAGATTGAGTATATTGTAGTTGATGGGGCGTCAAACGATGGGACGATGGAGGTTGTGAGGGAGTGGGAGAAGAGGTTGAGGGAGAAGGTTGAGGTTGAGAAGAGGTTGAGCTTTCGGCGGGTGAGTGAGAAGGACGAGGGACTCTACGACGCCATCAATAAGGGAATTAAGATGGCAACTGGCGATATTGTTGGTATCGTTAATGCCGATGACTATTTAGATGGCAACGATGTAATTGCCAGTGTAATTAAACGCTTTAAGACGACTAATGCTTCTGTGGTCTACGGTGATATTCGATTTGTGAATAGTTTTGGGCGAACAGTTCGCTATTATGGAGCAAAGCATTGGAAGGTGTGGATGTTTCAGTGGGGGAAGATGCCGCCACATCCAGGAGTGTATATTCGCCGTGAGCAATTTGAAAAGCTTGGTTATTACAAGCTTGGCTACAAGATTGCTGCGGATTATGAACTCTTGATTCGCTTTTTGCGCAAGAACGCCTTGGCAGCTAAGTACTTGGACAAGTGTCTTGTTTGTATGCGTTTAGGAGGCAAGAGTACTAAGAATTGGAAGAGTAATTTGACGCTTAATCAAGAGATTGTTCGGGGTAATAAAGAGAATGGGTATTTCTGTACCTTTGGGATGTTGCTCCCGAAGTATTTCTTTAAGATATGGGAATTTATCGGGCCTAAATTAAAACGATGAAGAAAGTATTGATTAGTGGAGCGAATGGGTTCGTAGGGACGAACCTCAGGAAGTATTTAGAGGCGCGAGCAATAGAGTGCCTTAAGTTGGATATTGCGAATGCGGATTATAATTGGAATGAATTAGATAAGATTCCCTGGGGAGATATTTCGGCAGTAGTGCATCTCGCAGGCAAGGCGCATGATCTAAAGAAGGTCGCGGACGAGAAGAGTTATTTTGACATCAATGTTGGGCTGACGCAAAAGCTTTTCGAAAGTTTGAGCGCTTCGGGCGCGACGACGCGCTTTATCTACTTTTCTTCTTCCAAGGCGAGCGCCGATGGTAATGCTTACGGGCGGAGTAAATTCGCCGCAGAAGAGTATTTGAATGGACGGGCGATTGTCCTTAGGCCAGCGATGATACATGGACCAGGGAACAAGGGGAATTTGAATCTCCTTTGGGGAATCGCGAAGCGGGGATTGCCATGGCCACTGGCGGCATTTGATAATCAGAGAAGTTTTACTTCGATTGACAATATTTCAGCGGCAGTGGAGACAATCATTCGGCAGGGGATTTCGAACGGGATATATGAAATCGCGGATGATGAGACACTGTCCACTAATCGGATTGTCGAGCTTATCGCTGGGGTGTGCGGGAGGAAGGCGCAGCTTTGGCATCTTTCGAAGTGCCTTGTAAGGGTGATGGCTAAGGTGGGAGATGTGCTATGTTTGCCGCTTAATAGCGAGCGGCTCGGCAAGCTTACGGAAAATAGTTTTGTCGATAATTCTCGCCTTAAAGCCGCATTAGGGTGGGAGAAGATGCCAATTGGGGCGGAAGAAGGGATGAAAGCGACACTGGAAGAGTTTAGGAGAATAGACAATGTATAAGATAGTTAAACGGTTTTTGGATATAGTCCTTAGTGGATTAGCGATAGTGGTACTTTCGCCACTTTTAGTGCCGATTATGATCATCTTGAAGTGTACGGGAGAACACTACATATTTTACGGGCAAACGCGTATTGGGCTTAACAATCAGAAGTTCAAAATTTGGAAGTTTGCAACGATGCTTTTAAATTCACCAAATATGACGGGGGGCTTGCATACGACGCATGGAGATCCGCGCGTCCTCCCATTTGGCAAGTTTCTTCGCAAAACGAAGATTAATGAGATCCCGCAAATCTTCAATATCTTTTTGGGGGATATGTCAATCGTGGGGCCGCGTCCACTCGTGGACAAGACCTTTGCGCCATATTCCGATGAAGTGAAAGCGAAAATCTATAGTGTGCGTCCAGGGCTTACGGGACTGGGGAGTGTGGTGTTTCGCGACGAAGAGACAATCATTACCGAATCAAAACTTTCGCCCGAGGAGTGTTACGCCAAGGTGATAGCACCCTATAAAGGGGCGTTGGAGATGTATTATTTAGAGCATATCAACTTTTGGACGGACTTTAAGCTTATCTTTCTTACGGCATGGTCAGTAGTGTTTCCCAAGGCCAATTTAGTGGAAAAATGGTTCAAGGGATTGCCAGAGAGAAAGGTCTAAAGATAAAGTGGAGGTAAGAGATGATAGATTTTGAGATTGAGCGATTCGTTAGAAAGTTTATGACCAAGCGAGCGGAGTCGCTACTTAAGGCGGACTTTGAGCGGTATGACAGGGAACTACATGCGGCAATAGACGGGAAGAAGATACTCGTAATTGGCGGGGCGGGGACGATTGGGTCTAATTACGTTAAGGCGGCGCTTAAGTTTAAGCCAGCAGCGATGTATGTTGTTGATATTGACGAGAATCAATTGACAGAACTCACGCGGGAGCTGAGGGCGAGTGAGGGGTACAATATTCCTGATGAGTATGTAACTGAGCCGATTGATTTGGGGAGTGAATTGTTTGAGAAGTTCTTTAAGTCGCATGGTCCGTTTGACATCGTTGCTAATTTCGCCGCGCGTAAGCATGTGCGTGCGGAGCGGGATATCCACTCCATTGAAGCGATGTGCGAGACGAATGTCTTTATGGCGAAGAAGCTGCTGGACTTGTTGTTGGTGATGCCGCCAAAGGCGTTCTTTTGTGTTTCCACTGACAAGGCGGCAAATCCGGTAAATGTGATGGGCGCGACGAAGAAGCTGATGGAAGAGACGATTATGGCGTATGCGGATAAGCTGCCGATCAAAACTGCGCGCTTTGCGAATGTGGCGTTTTCCAATGGCTCGTTGCCGCTCGGGTGGCTCAATCGCATCGCCAAGAAGCAACCTTTGAGTTGTCCATTGGGGATTCGTCGATTTTTCGTTTCGCCGATTGAGTCGGGAGAGCTGTGCCTCATTGCGAGCGTGGTTGCGGAAAGTGGGGACATTGTTTATCCGAAGTTGGATGAGAAGCGGGATATGATTCCATTTGATATTGTCGTAAGGGATATGTTAACTGATATGGGGCTTGGGTGCAAGGAGTGTCATTCGACGGCGGAGGCGAAAGCGGGAATGAGGGATTTGGCGCAAGGATATCCAGTTGAGTTTTTCGAGAGTGATACGAGCGGAGAGAAGACGTTTGAGGAGTTTTATACGGATACGGATGTTAAGGACGAAACGAAGTTCGTCAATTTGGGCACAGTGAAGAATGCGAAGCGGCCATCAATTGGTGAGGTAGAGGCGATATTTAGGGAGTTGCGCGAGGTGTTTGATCGCGCGGGAGCGAAGAAGGAAGATGTCGTCAAGGCGCTGGGGCGGTATTTGGGGAATTTTCGCCACATTGAAAAAGGCAAGAGTTTGGATGGGAGGATGTGAGAGGGCGAAGGAGTGAGTGAAGCGATGCTCGCTCGCTGAGATAACAGAGCCACTTAGACGTTGCTCAACGGTACCGCTGTTGCTCCTGCTTGTAGAGTTTTACGCGGCAACAAGTTGCTTTAGGTCGCAACGCACTCGGCACTCGTCTTCGACTTGGCTATCCCCTCGTTGCACTCGGCCCTCGCTGCGCTCGGCGGCTATTTGAGACAAGTCTTCGTGGCTCTGTTATCTCGGCTAGACATGCGGGCGCATTGCGAGCGGGGTGCTTCGCACCTGTGGGAGGGAGGTTGACGGGGAAGAGGGGATGTGGTACAATTTCATTATTGAAATTACCAAAAGATAGGTAAAGTTCGTTATTTGAATAACGAGAATGGAGGCGAAAAGATGATTTCAAATGATGAAATACAGGAGATGCTCGACACTTCGGATCGTCTCGTAGAGGCGACGAAGATAGATTTCCATCGTTATCTTTCCACTGAAATCGATTGGCGGGATCGATTGATTTGTATCAAGGGCGCAAGGGGAACCGGCAAGACGACGTTAATGCGTCAGCGCATCAAGGAGGCGTTTGGTGCGGATGGGAAGGCGGTTTATCTCAGTTTGGACGACTTGTGGTTCGTGACGCATCGCGTGAGAGACGCAGTCGAATACTTCTCGTCCCACGGATATACACACGTCTTTCTTGACGAGGTGCATCACTTTGGGGCGAATTGGTCGATTCTCATCAAGAATCTATATGATCAGTTTCCGGATTTGAACTTCGTTTATTCCGGATCGTCGCTTTTGAAACTCGAGACGTCCAAGGGCGATCTTTCGCGTCGTCAAGCGGTTTATACATTGAAGGGACTGTCGCTACGCGAGTATTTGACGTTTGAAGGGGCGGAGGATTTTACCGCGCTTTCGATCGAAGAGATTGTCGCGAATCATCGGCAGATTGCCTCGCGAATCGTCGAAAAGGTGAAGATACTTCCGTATTTCGAGGCGTATCTGAGGAAGGGGTATTATCCGTTCTACAAGGAGTCACATGCCCTCTACGAGCAGCGAATTGTCGAAGTTGTCAACAAAGTGCTCGAAAGCGATTGGCCAGCGATTGCGGATGTGTCGATTGAGACCGTGCGCAAGGCGAAGAAGATGCTGATGGTGCTTGCGGCGAGTTGTCCGCAGCAACCGAACATGTCCGCCTTGTATCGCGAGCTCGAGACCGAGCGTAATACGGGGCTTAAGATTTTGTCGATGCTTGATCAAGGCGGACTTCTCTCGCTGGTGCCGCCGAAGGGCGAGACGCTTAAGAATCTCTCGAAACCGGAAAAGATTTATTGCGATAACACGAATCTCATGTATGCGCTTTCGCCGCGCATCAATAGCGGAACGGCGTGCGAGACGTTTTTCTTCAATCAAGTGCGTAAGGATCACGAGGTGGTCTTCTCGGGGGTCGGCGACTTTCTGGTTGATGAGAAGCTTCATTTCGAGGTTGGAGGGCCAAAGAAGGGCTTCAACCAGATTGCGGATATTCCTAATAGCTTTGTTGTCAATGATGGAGTCGAGCGCGGCGTTGGCAATAAGATTCCGCTTTGGCTCTTCGGGTTCTTGTATTAGTATTCTCGTGCTATATGTGATATGATATTATCGGTATGAGGGTGTCGATTATCACTGTTTCGGCGCAGTGCGAGCGGGGTGAGGGAGATTTATGGTATAATACTTTTGAGAGATGAAGCTTTCAATTATAGTCCCAACAATCGACGGCATAATTCATGCACAAATACCTGAGCATAAGGAAGTTGAACTCGTCGTGGTTAAGGGCGTAAGCCCCGTCGGGCGCGCGAGAAACGAGGGTATAAGCAAGGCCCATGGCGAGTACATCGCTTGGATCGATAGCGATGACGAAATCACTAATGACTATTTGGACGAAATCTTAAACACTATCGACCAATTCCATCCCGATGTCATCACCTTTGACGCAAAACTCGTGGGGTGGAGCGGACGAGCGGATTATGTTTGGGGTGTCAAAAAGAGGTATGCAACGATTGAGCGACTAAAAAGGGATGTCTTTCGTGATATCACCCGACCAAGCGCACTTTGGCTCTATGTGACGAAACGGGAACTTTGGGAGGGACTTCAGTTTGATGAGAGCGTACGTACAGCAGAGGATTATCTCATCTTTACGCAGGTAATCGTTAAAGCAAAAAGCTGTACGTATATCCCCCAAAAACTCTACCGCTATCTTCGAAATGAGAAGAGCTTGGTTAATACACAAAAGACTGGTCAGGTTTTTATAGACTTTGAGGTCCAGCGTCGGCAGATAGAAGCATCGCCACGCGAGTATCGCGGTAAAATGATTTGGGGTGCAGGACTCAATATGTTTTGGATGTGGCGACGACTAAAGAAGGGCGCAGAAGCAGAGTATGCACAGGAGTTTATTTGTAGGTATCTTGGAACCCTACTTAAGGAGACTTGGGGGTCGGGCGATTTCACGCTGTTTGATAAGATCCGCTGCACGGCACGATTTTTAACGGGAGCAATATGGAAAAGATAATCCATGCGATTTGGCTTGGGGGTAAAAAAACCAAACTCGCAACGAGGTGTCTCGCAAGCTGGAAACAGTATGCCCCGGATTGGAAAATCGTTGAACATAATGAGCTTGAAATTGATGAGCATAATGCACCAAAGTTCGTAAAAGAAGCTATTCGAACAAAGAAGTGGGCGTTTGCGAGCGACTACTTTCGATTTGTGGTGCTGGAGCGCGAGGGCGGAGTATATTTCGACTATGATCTTGAGCTAATCGCGCCATTTAATCCACCAGCAGGCGAGTGGTGCGCAGGAGAGTGGCTTAAGTTCGGAGGGGTAGGACCTGCACCAGGAGCGGGAATTGCACTTGAAAAAGGAAGTAAAGTAGCAAAGAAAATGCTTGAAATCTATCAAGCGGAAGATTTTGATGGGAAAACGACAGTCGGAGATTTGATGAGTAAAAATGGGATTGAAATCAAGGTGCTTGAACCAGAGGTGATGTGTCCGTACGATTGGGAGCATAAGCTCCATCAAACCGCAAAGACGCGTGCCATTCACCATTATGCCCTTAGTTGGATCTCTGCACAGCGTCGAATCGCAAAGTGGTTTTCGTGGCATGGATTGGGGCGGCTCGTTAATTGGATGGTGGAGCTGAAAAACCGATGAAGAAAATTGCTATCGTTTGGCCAGGACTAACTGGGCATTTAAGCGAATGTTGGAAGCGACTTTCGGAAAGGGTCCAACTTAGGGTTTATGTGGAGCGAAGTGTTTATGACCAGGGATTTGAATGTCCGCAGGGAGTAGAGGTGGTGAAGATTAAGGGCTTGCAGCTAAAGGCGGAAAGCAATCGGGCGATTGAGGAAATTAGGAAGTTTGAGCCAGAAGTGACAATTGTATGCGGTTGGGGGACGCCGTTTTGTAAGGCGGTAGGCAAGGCCGAGATTCCTGGGCGCAAGGTGCTCGCACTTGATATGCCATGGGAGAAGCCAATTAGGAAACTTTTTGCGAAGATATTGCTTTGGCCATATTTGAGAAAGTTCGATGTGGCATTCGTGCCAGGGAAAGCGGCACGGAAGTATGCGGAGTTTTTAGGATTCAAGGGACGAGTCGTGGAAGGAATGAATTCAAGTGGGTGGGAGCGATTTGCGCGAGGGGGAGATGAAAGAGTGCAGAAGGATGGGTTTTTGTTCGTCGGGAGAGATGTGCCAGAAAAGGGGTTGACGATTTTAAAGAAGGCGTATGAGATTTATTGTGGCAAGGTTGAAAAGCCGTGGAAATTGGATATTGTCGGCGGAAAGAATTTCGTTAATCCAAAGGATGTGCCACAAGTGATGTGTGAGCATGCGTGTCTTGTGTTGCCGAGTAAATGGGAGCCGTGGGGGGTTGTTGTGGCGGAGGCAATGAGCGCGGGAATTTGTACGATCGCCAGTAATGTGTGCGGAATTGTTGCGGATATGAATCCTACGTTCGTGTTTAAGGCGGGATGTGTATGTGAATTGGCTGAGACAATGGTGCGGGTGCATGGTATGAGTGAGGAGGAGAGGCGTGCGGAGGGAGAAAGGGTGAGGAGACTCGCAGTAAGGTATAGTGTGGAGAGTTGGGTGGAGAAGGTGTTTGAACTATGCTCGCTCGTAGAGAATGTGATATAATATACGCCCTATGGCGGAAGAGGCGAAAGAGAAATTGATTGAGAACGAGGAAGTTCGGCAACG
Source organism: Kiritimatiellia bacterium (assembly GCA_045599105.1). Lineage (GTDB taxonomy): Bacteria > Verrucomicrobiota > Kiritimatiellia > RFP12 > UBA1067 > UBA1067. The sequence goes on along the minus strand of JAZRVL010000036.1, from coordinate 49,527 downwards.
AATTGACGAACTTAAAACTAAAGTCGCAGAAATGGCCGAGTATATTAAAATCGACTCGCGACGTAGTAAACTCGCAGAACTTGAAGCAAAACAAGCATCCGCGGATTTCTGGAATAACCAAAAATCCGCCCAGGAAACTATCGCCCAAACTAATGCCGAACGTGCATACGTCTTGCCGTACGACTCGCTCCTCAAAACTGTGGAAGACGCCGGTGTTATGCTGGAGCTTGCAGAAATGGAAGAGGGAAGCGCCCAGCAAGCTGCATTTAAAGACGCCTTGGGCGAGTGTGCCAAGGCCGATGAGTTTTTTCATAAACTGCGCCTCCAGTCGCTTTTGGGCGGTAAGTTCGACCAATGCAACGTTTTTGTTAAACTTCATGCTGGCCAGGGCGGCACTGAAGCGTGCGATTGGGTGGCGATGCTGTATCGTATGTATAAACGTTATGCCGAAAGCCAAGGTTGGAAAATCGAAGAGTACGATAGCCAGATAGGGGAAGAGGCAGGACTAAAAGACGTTTATTTCCGGGTTGAAGGGTCATACGCTTTTGGAATGCTTAAAGCAGAACGCGGTATTCATCGCCTTGTACGCATCTCGCCATTTGACTCCAATAAGCGCCGCCAAACGAGTTTTGCTTCGATGGAAACAGTCGCGGAGATTAACGACGATATTGATGTGGAAATCAAAGACGAGGATTTGCGCATTGATACCTATCGCTCGGGTGGAGCCGGCGGACAACACGTCAACAAAACCGATAGCGCGGTGCGCTTAACGCACTTACCGACTGGTATTGTGGTAGCGTGTCAAAAGGAACGTTCGCAACATATGAACAAAGAAAAAGCGATGAATATGCTACGGGCGCAACTGTACGAATATTACGAAGACCAAAAGAAGGCAGAAATGGATCGCTTTTATGGAGCGAAAAGCGAGAACGGGTGGGGAAGTCAAATTCGCTCGTACGTCTTTTGTCCATATACGATGGTTAAGGACCTACGTACGGAATGCGAGACGAGTGACGTGAATGCAGTGATGGACGGACAACTTCAGCCATTCATCGAAGCGTGGCTACAGATGAAGGCGAAGTAAGCTACTTGCCAATCGCCCAATATCCAAAGCGCGCAATCCATTCCTTAAGCGCGTAACTGTTGCGGGCAAGCGCATCAGCGCTCGGGAAGAAGTCGCCAAGTCTTATCTCAGCTTCAGCGACCATCGACATTTCATAGTCAGTGGGCGCTTCAATAATCTCAAAGCCCACACTTTCAAAGAGCGATTTGGAGCGTTTCATGTGCCAAGCGCTAGTGACTAAGAGAATGCGTTTGACCCCGAGGGTGTGGATGGCTTTGGACTCCTCCTCGGTGTTGCGTGGCTCTTCAAGGCAAATGATGTCGGCAGGTTTGACGCCGAGCTCCGCTAAGATAGGGGCGGTGGAAAGGGAGGTATGTTTGCTGGTGCAAATGATTTTGGGGGCAAGACCAGCGCGATAGAGACGCGCAGCATGTAGGACGCGGTCGCCAGCGGAGAAGAGCTCGGGAGTGTGGCACTTTTCGTGAAAGCCGATGCCTCCGCCGAGTAGGCAGATGGCGTCGGCTTGAGGGAGGCCACGGAAGTCGCTGCAGTATTTAGGAATGAAGGAGGACTGCTCAACATTGTATTCCAAGGGGGCGCCGAGATAGCGGGTAGTGAGGCCCATGGAGATAATCCAAAGGAAGACGGCAAGAGCCCAGGCGAGTGTGCGGGCGAGTTTGCGGTGGTGAGTGCGATAAAATAGCCAAATGAAAAGCGCGCCGATAAAGCCAACGCCGAGAGGGCTTAGTGCGAAGCCAACGATTTTGTTTAAGTAATACATTGGAGATATTATATCATATTATCAGCTTTGGCGGGTGAGCGTATAATATGATATAATATGCACGATGGATAGAAATTTGTATGGAACTGCGCTGGGGATTGAGCAGCGAGGGAGATTTGACGCTTTTAAGTTAGCGGTGGAAAGCGCACTTAAGGATCTTACGCGCGAGAAGAACGACTTTTTTGACTCGCTCGTCGATAAGTGGCAGGAACTTTTTCCTAATCTCGCGCTTCGCCCTGGAAGATACGAAAATGGCATTATCTTTCTTTATGTTAAAAGCGCTCCAGCGTTTTTTGCGTTGCACCCTAAGCTGCGTGGCATTAAAGCAAAACTAATGACCCTACCTAATGCGCCAAAGAAACTTAACCTTAAACTCGAAATTCACTCACATTGAATAGTATAATTTTGCTCTTGGCTGCTACTTTCGCCGTTCCTATGGAGCGCGTGTCAACAATGGATGGCGCACTTGGACGTAGTATCTACGATATGCGCGCAATCCAGATGGTCTACGAAACTCCACTTAAGGTTGACTATAAGGCACGGCCATATAAACTCATTTCCGGCTATTGCGAAATGCCAATACTTAGTCCCGATAAAAAGACGATGATCCTTAAAACCCGTAAGGGCCCCGCACGCTACGTGGTAAAGGCCCTGGAGCGCTTGCGCTCGATTGATATCGTCTCGCCTAATGGCTGGATCATGGATGGAGTAAATACGGTTAAAGCTATTGACGAGAAAACGGTCGAAATCACCTTTGAAAAGCCAATTCGCCATTTCCCTTGGCTCCTTGCGATGGGAGCGTGCGCAATAGTTGATGATAAGGGTGAAGGAACGGGGGTGTATCGACTTAAGAGTTGGTGGAAGAACCACGAAATGGTATTTGAACGGCGAGAGAAAAGCGAAAAGGGATTTGACGAGGTAAGATATTTGGTGGTTGATGATATGTCAACACAGTGGCTAATGTTCCTTAAAGGGGAAGTGGATGTCCTCCAGGAAATTTCGCGCGATACGTGGGACTCAATTATGGATGAAAATGGCGAGCTAAAAGAAGAATTAAAGGCACGCGGAATCACCTTGCAGTCGCGCTCAACTATGGAGGTTATGCATATCGGGCTTAATATGCGCGATAAAATATTGGGGACGAACAAAAAGCTAAGACAAGCATTAAATGCCGCGTTTGATTTCCCAAAGTGGAAGAAGTTCAACAATAATCGTATTGTCGAATGTAATACCCCGGTCCCCGAAGGTGTCGAAGGACGATTAGAAAGTCGACATCCCTATCATTATGACTTGGAAAAGGCCAAACAACTTATGATTGAGGCGGGATATCCCGATGGGATTGATCCTGCAACTGGAAGGCGCTTGGTACTCACAATGGCAATTGGACGGGCAAATCAGGAAAGTCGCGAAGCAGGAGAGTTAATCGCCTCGTTTTATGCGAAAATCGGAATCAAGCTTGAGTTGGATTTTATGACATGGGACGCCTTTTTGAAGGCAGTAAACGAGGGGCGTGTACAAATGTTTAGAATGGGGTGGGTGGGAGATTACCCAGACGCTCAGGACTTTTTGCAGCTATTTTATGGGCCAAATGCAGCGCCAGGAGCCAACCACGCCAGTTACCAAAACCCCGAATACGATCGCGCCTTTGAAGCGGAGGATTGGGGTAAGTGCCAAGAAATCGTGCGTGAAGATTGCCCTTGGATATTTACCCACTTCAATGTTTCGCATACACTCGTAGGACCGAGAGTCGGTAATTATGTGACGAGCGATTTTCAATATGGAACGGAGCAATATTATGAACAGCGTTTACCTTGAGCGGTCAAGCGGAGTTGGGCACGATAGCGATTGGGCGGAGGCGCTCAATTGCCAAGGAGTTAAGCGAATTGTCGTCGGGATGGGACCAGGAAGCTTTGCGGGGGTTCGCAGTGCGCTCGCATTTGCGCAGGGGTATGCAGTGGCGACGAAGTGCGAAGTGAAGGGCTTGCCTTCGGCATGCGCATTGGCAGGCGAAGGGAAGCTCGCAGTGATTGGAGATGCGAGACGAAATATGCGATGGGTTGCATTGTTTGAGGGGTATAAACTCGTAAAAGAGATCTTTGAAGTTGCAGTAGACAAATTGGAAAGTGCAGTTCCTAACGACTATCAGATAAAGACGGTTGACGAAAAGCGAATTGGCGAAGAGCTAAAGAATTTATTTGGCGAGCGATATCAAGGTGGAGGAACTCCCAGCGCGGAGGGACTCAAGCGATATGCTCAAAAGTGTCCCGAAGCATTGGTCGACGAGCCACTACCAATTTATCTTAATCCTGCAGTGAGAAATGATTAAGCGGATTTATGAAGATACTGCATATTTCAAACGGATGGGAAAAGTGGAATGGAGCTGCGAATATCGCAAGAATGATTGCGAGTGAGCAAGTAGCCCGCGGAGATGTGGTCGGCTTTAAGCGGTGGGCAACAATCGGTGAGTTAAGATCGGCAGACGAGGTGTGGATTCATTGCGGGTGGATGCCGTGTCTTTGGTGGGCAGCAGCTTGGGCAAGAAGGGCGATTTGGGTGCCCGAGGCATGCTATGATCCAATACGACTTAGATTTCACGGATGGAAGAAGTGTTTAGTCGGACCAATTGAACGGTGGGCCTTGAGAAGGACAAAGAAATTGATAGCGTGCTGCGAAGGCGAGAAGGCGTGGATAGAGGCGTATTTGGGAGCGAAGCGGCCAATGGTAGAAGTGAAAGATATTAAGAAGTTCTTTAAGTTTAAAGCCCAAGATATAAAACTTGGTGAGTCGGGAGGAAAAGTACATCTTTTATATCTGGGGCGGAGGCATCCGCTAAAAGGGGTGGAGTATTTGGAAGCGGCAGTGAAGGGATTGGACAAGGTGGAGCTTAAAGTCGCATCCAATGCGTTTGGCGAAGAGAAAGAGCGTATTTGGCAGTGGTGTAATGTACTTTGTTTGCCGACTTTGAGCGATAACTTTGGACTTGTAGTTGCCGAAGCATTGGAACGCGGAAAATATGTCATTACTACCGACGGCGCGCCCGCATGGAAAGGCGAAAAGGGAGTAAAGTATATTGAAGGATATGTAAAAGCATCGCCAGATGAGCGAGTTCAATTATTGCGAGCGGCGCTAACGATATGATATAATTTTTGTCGTGGAAGTATTGACTATAGAGGGCGTTAAAATCGCGGGCATTGAGGCGGAAGTCCCAAGCAGGGAATTGGACGCAGTTGAAAGCATTCGCCCACTTTATGGCGCGAAGGCAGAAAGCGTCGTTCAAGCTACGGGGATTAAGACAATTTGCCGCACAGAAAATGAAAGTGTAATTGATCTTTGCGTCAAGGCGGCCGAGCGACTAATTGCGAAAGTGGATAAGTCGGAAATTGGTGCAATCGTATTTGTGTCTTTTACAACTCCTAAGCGGATGCCAGCGGCAGCGTGTGAAGCGCAAACAAGGTTGGGTTTGGGTAAGGGAGTGATGGCAGTGGATATAAATTTGGCTTGTTCGGGGTGGGGGTATGGACTATATTTGGCGGGACTTACTACTAAGAACACGGGAAAAAAGACGCTACTTTTAGCAGGCGATGTGCAATCGGCATATTTAGATAAAAATGATGTTGCGACTATGCCAGTATTGGCAGACGCAGGAAGTGCGACGATAGTAGACAAGGGTGAAGATACGTGGAAGTTTGCCTTTTTAAGCGAAGGTGCGGAAGGTGAGGCATTGACCTTAAAGTGCGGCGGGACGATTAAGATGGATGGGTTTAAGGTATTTAAATTTGTGGCAAGCGAAGTGAGCGAATTTATTGGTAAGTTCATTGAGCAATCTGACGATAAGTTTGATATGTTTGTTCCACATCAGGCAAATGGGTATATGGTAAGGGAATTGGCAAAAGCATTGAAGATTGCGCCCGATAAAGTTGCAGTCTCGGTAGATAAGTTAGGCAACTCGGCCTCGGCTACCATCCCAGTTACGATTGCCAAAGGGAGGATTAAAGGCGAGGTTTTGGCGAGCGGATTTGGCGGCGGACTTTCGGCATTTGTAGCGAGAATACGGATTTGAAACTTGACGAATTTATGAGACTGGCGGCAGATACTTTGGGCGTAGAGCCCAAGGCGATCTCGTTAGAAACTGGGTATGGCGAAATCGAAGAGTGGGATAGTATAGCGCATATTCGCCTTGCAATGGAGTTAAACAAAGCGGGGGTGGAAATCCCGATTAATGAGGTCGCGGAGTGCCAAACGCTTTGGGACTTTTGGTCCAGAGCGCGCGGAAAAGGGGTGATGAAAGCAGTTGCGGTAGATTTGGATAATACGCTTTGGACTGGGATTGTCAGTGAGGATGGAGCGTGGGAGTTAAAGGGGAATAGATCACTAATTGAAGAGTTAAAAGCCCTTAAGGCGCAGGGAGTGGTATTGGTCATTTTGACCAAGAACGACCTTGAGGACGCAAAAGCTGGGCTTAAGGTGGTCGAAGGAATTGAGGAATCGGACTTTGTGGCGATTGGGGCAAATTGGGAGAAAAAATCCAAGAACCTAAGACGGATTGCCGCAGAGTTAAACTTGGGGTTAGAGTCGTTTGTGTTTGTCGATGATAATCCAGCGGAGCGCGTGGCGATGCGTGAGGAAGCGAGCGAAGTGGTAGTGGCGGAGTATCCCCCCAAACTTAGTGTGTATTTTGGGAAAAGATGGCTTACTGAAGAAGACAAGCGCAAGACCGAGCTATATCAAGAAGAGACCAAGCGACGCGCGGCGATATGCGCTAAGGGGGAGATTGAAAGCGTAGTTGATATTCATTTAATTCGGGAGGAGGAAGTTCAGCGCGTTGCGCAGCTCTCGCAAAAGGCCAATCGTTTTAACCTAAGGACGATTAGGCGAAGTGAAGACGAAGTGCGCAAGTGGGTAAAAGAAAAAAGCGCACTTACGATGAAGTGCAAAGATGAGTTCGGTGATATGGGGCTAGTCGGGTTTGTAAATGCGCGCATCGAAAGAGAGAAAGCGGAGATTGAGGACTTTGTGCTAAGCTGTAGAGTGATGGGACGTGGTTTTGAACATAACTTGAAACACGCGATGGAAAAGGAGTTGAAGGCACGAGGGGTTAAGTACATCAAGGCGGAGTATGTGCCAAGTGGAAAGAACGAAGCAATAAAGGGGCTATATGAAACTTGAACTAAAAGGAATTGAAGTTAAGTGCATTATTGGAGATCGGCCACAAGAGCGAAAAATACCGCAGAAGTTGATAGTAGATGTTGTATTGGAGGGTGAGTTTAAGGCGCAAAAGACCGACAAGATAGAAGATACGGTTGATTATGTCAAAGTGGTCGAGCGAGTGCGAAAAACGCTGATTGAGTCAAAGTGCAAAATGATTGAGCGATCAGCAGCGCTCATCAAGGGAGAGCTTAAAAAACTTAAGGGCGTAAAGCGCGTAGAGGTTGCGGTCATCAAAGCGGGGGCGATTGCACACCTTAAGTATGCAATTGCACGGGTTTAGGTGAGGGATGGACAGCGGCAAGGATTTTTGATAAGATATAAGCTAAATAGGTCACGTAAGACCAGAAAGGTGTAAAATGAAGATTTCAAAAATGATGGTAGTGGTAGCTGCGGCCTTAGCAATGGCAGGATGCAGATATGATAAGTCAGCGATGGGCAATGGTTTTGGTAATGATGCTAACGGCATGGATATCAATTCGCAAGAAGGCTCGATTAACGATGCGAGCTCGCAAAATTTTGAGGATATTTATACGCGTTGCACGGATGTCAGCTTTGAAGCAGTGTACTTCGGTTTTGACTCAACGGTGGTGCCAGAGGGAGAACTCGGCAAGATTGATGAAGTCGCCAAGCACCTTGATGCCAATAACAATCGAGTCGTCGTCATTGAAGGCAATTGCGACGAGCGCGGATCGAATGAGTACAATATGAGCCTCGGAGAAAACCGAGCGATTATCATCCGCAACTATCTCGTTCAAAACGGAATTTTGGCAGACCGCATTCAGACGCGGAGCTATGGCGAAGAGAAGCCCGCAGTTGATGGACACGATGAGAGCGCGTGGGCGAAGAATCGTCGAGGCGAATTCGCAATCTTTCAGAAGTAAGGAATGGTTTTAGCGCTAATATTTGATAGCGTAGGCTTCGGCGAGTGGTTGGTGCTACTCGCCGTTGTGCTAGTTGTGACGGGGCCTAAGAGACTCCCCGCAACTGCACGTAAGTTGGGGCAGATGTACGCTAAGTTTCGGCGAGTTGCGGAGGGGTTCAAGCGAGAGTTACTGGATCTTGATGCGGAAATGACCCGGGTAGCGGAAGGTGCTGAAGAGCAAGTCGCTAAGGCATTCACAATTGATGGCGACGAGGCCAAGGCAACTCCAATTTTGGAGGCATAAGTGGCAATAACGCTATTAAAAGATCCGAACAAGCGTAATGATCCTCGGCGTCCGTTGATGGAGCATCTGATCGCGGCGCGAGATATGACGATGTTTGCGTTCATCGCGTGGGCAATGGCAGTTATTGTGGCGGGGATTTTCGCTCCGCAAATTTTAGATTGGCTAAAGAGTCCTGCGGCGGCGAGTGAGGAGCTTTTGCAAGGGTTAGATTTGACGAGCGGCTTTTCAACGATGATGTCAATTGCACTTTGGGGTGGAACGGCGCTTGCGTTTCCGTTTATTATGTACGCCATCTTGCGCTTTGTTTTTCCAGCGTTAACTAAGAAAGAACAAGTAATTATCCTTACAATTTTGGTGGTGGGATTTGGCCTGTTTTTAGTCGGAGTTGCACTTGCTTATGCGAAGACATTGCCAATCGTAGTGAGCGCATTTCAAGCAATTAATAATTGGGTGGGACTTCCAGTTACTACGATTAGAATCGAAGGGTATATCGCAATTGTCCTTAAGACCATTATTGCCTTTGGGCTTGTGTTTCAACTGCCTTTAGTCATCTTTATCCTTGGGTACTTTGGGATTGTGAGCTCCGCAGGCCTTAGAAGTAAGCGTCGCACTGCAATTGTAATTGCATTTGTGGTGGCAATGTTTTTAACGCCTCCAGATCCGATGAGTCAAATCATTATGGCGGTGCCGCTTTGCATACTTTATGAACTTTCGATTTGGGCGGTATGGCTCAAAGAAAAAGGGAAGATAAGCGCATAATGAAAAGACGAATTTCGGTCGCATTTAGCTTTCTCATTTTGATTGCAATTGGTGCGGTGGGGTTGATGTCGCCTTGGGCGCGAAATGAGGGAAGCTGGGGAAGTGTAAGCGATGCGCTTTTTACTTCGTGTTCAGCTGTTTGTGTAACGGGACTAAGTGTAGTTGATATCGCCAAAGAGTTTACGCGCGAGGGGTTGATCATGCTTTTGGTATTGGTTGAAGTGGGGTGCTTGGGGCTTATTACCTGTGGTACATTCATTATGCTCGCGATTGGGCGAAGGATTTCGCTAAATAGTGAATTTTCGCTAATGAATGCGTATGGTGCGCCAGCGGTGAGAGGATTTAAGGGACTTGTCGTTTGGGTTGTGATCTCGATGCTGATTATTCAAGCGTTGGGGGCGACTGCGCTTTATTTAGAGGGCAATGGAGTATTTGAAAGTGTTTTTTATTCAGTCATGAATTTTTGTAATGCGGGCTTTTCAATTCGTGAGGGGTCGTTGGTAGATTGGGCGGACGATCCGCTTGCGATCGCAACGATGGGAGTGCTTGTCATATTGGGTGGAATCGGGTTTCTCGTGATGTTCAATCTTTTTACCTTTCGCTTTGTTGGCAAAAGAGGGAAAGGGCGACTTACCCTGCACACTAAGACAGTTCTTCGATTTACCTTTTATTTAATTATCATCGCATACGCTTCGTTTTTGGCGGTTGAGTGGAATAATTCGCTTGCAGGAATGGCGACGGAAAAGAAACTTTGGGTGGGACTATATCAGGCGCTTACGCCCAGGACTTGTGGCTTTAGCATTGTTCCGACGGAGAGTTTGCAGCCAGTGACGAGATTTATGTATGGGATAATGATGTTTTTTGGCGGCGCTCCAGGTTCGGCATGTGGCGGACTTAAGGTAACGACACTGGCAGTACTTGTATATACACTATTTGCGATGTGCAGAGGAGATACGGAAACTGTTATTGCCAAGAAGACGATTTCTACTGAAGTGGTGAGAGAGGCAATCGTCATTTTAACTGCGCTTTTGGGGATAATCTTAATTGCCACGGGGGCGCTTTTGGTGACTGAAAATACGGGCAGAATAACGACCGAGGCACTTTTCTTTGAGGCAGTTTCGGCAGTAACAACAACGGGACTTTCGATTGGGGATACGACAATGAGTTTATCCAGTGCAGGAAGAGTGGTGATTATGTTGGCAATGTTTTGCGGACGATTAGGGGCACTTACGGTGGTTATGATGATTGGCGATAGAGAAGTGGAAAGGTTGGTGAGGTATCCCAATGAAGAACTCGTCGTGGGCTGAAGCGCCGCGCTTTCCAGCGCCAGGGAGATTGCCACGAGAAGATACTCAAGCGGTAATGAAGTTTTATCATTTAAACGCAGAGTTTCCCAGGGCAGTTTTGGAAGAAGCGCGCAAAGTCGAATTGTATGCGAAAGAGACCAAGGGACGTTTAGATTTAAGAAGGAAGTTTATTTTTACCTGCGATCCAGTAACTGCGCGGGATTATGATGATGCGCTAAGTTTGGATAAAGATCGTAAAGGAAATTTAGTATTAGGCGTACATATTGCTGATGCTTCGCATTTTGTTCGTCCTGGAAGCGCATTAGATAAGGAAGCGTATAAGCGCTCAACAAGTGTGTACTTTTGCGATCGAGTGCTTCCGATGCTACCGGAGGCGCTCTCCAATGGGGTGTGCTCGTTAGTCCCGAATGAAGATCGACTGGCTTTTAGTGTGTTTATGACTTTTGACAAGACGGGTGAGATGATTAAGCGTGAGTTTGCCAAGTCGATTATTCGCTCTCAAAGACGTTATACCTATGAAGAAGTGATGGCAATAATTTTGGGACGAGGTAAGGGGAAGAACGAAAAAACAATTAGAGAGTTAAATACGCTTGCCCAAAGTTTGCGGGCGAAGCGATTTAAAGCGGGGGCGTTAGATTTGGAGATGAATGAGGCGGAAGTGGTCTTGGATTGGAATGGTGAGCTGAGCGGAATCGTGACTCGGGAATATGATGAATCACACCAACTCATTGAAGAGTGCATGGTGGCCGCGAATGAGGCAGTAGCGAAGGAGTTGTGGACAAAGGGAATAAAAATCCTCGCTCGACTACACGAAGCGCCAGACGATGAAAAGCTAATGATGCTAAGGGCGGATTTAAGAGGAATTGGGGTGAAGATCGGGAATATTGGACAGCCCAAGGTGTTTGCGCAGTTCTTGCAAACGATTAAGCGTCATCCGTTATATTCAACGATTTCGATGATGATTTTGCGGTCGATGAAAAAGGCGGTTTATGATAGTAGGACGATAGGGCACTTTGGATTGGCAAAGAAGTATTACGCGCACTTTACTAGCCCCATTCGGCGATATCCTGATTTGACCTTGCATCGGCAACTGACGCGATATTTGACGGGGGCAAACGCAAAAGTACCACCAGGACTGCTCGCAAAGTGGGCAGAGCATACGAGCGAGCGCGAAGAGATCGCGGCAGAAGCAGAGCGGGGGCTCGTGGAGATAAAGAAGTATCGCTATATGGAAGCTCAACTATCTACAAGACAAGTTATTGACTATGAGGCAGTAATAACTAAGTGTATGCCTTTTGGGTGTTTTGTGGAGATACCCGAGCTCGCAGTATCGGGATTGGTGCATGTGAGTTTGCTATCAAGGCGATTTGTTCGCTATAATGAGAGTGATAACTCGCTTTCGGCAGGAAGCGGAAAAAGTTGGCGGGCAGGCGATCGCATCAAAGTACATGTGGCGAGAGTAGATTTTAGAGAGCGAAAAATTGACTTTGTTCCCGTTGAGTAAGCGATTGCGCGGGAAAGATAATTTTAGTATAATACATAGCTAATGTTCGCCTTTTTGCATAAGAAAGCTAAAGGACCGGTCGTGTATGAGCGTCCGGAGCATTGCATTTCTCGCAAAAACATTGATCCAGACGCTTTAAAGGTGCTTTATCGTCTTGCTTCGCTTGGATATACGGCATATTTGGTTGGCGGAGGAGTGCGTGATTTGTTGATGGGGCGTAAACCTAAGGATTTTGACATTGGGACAAGCGCTAAGCCGAATGAAGTTAAGCGTGCTTTTCGCAATTGCTTTTTGATTGGACGGCGTTTTCGTCTTGCACATGTACGGTTTGGGGAAAAAGTGATTGAAACGGCGACTTTTAGGCGCAATTCGCAAAGCGTAGGCGAAATCATTGAGCGCGCCTCGGAAGGACCAATGGAGGATAATACTTTTGGTAGTCCACAAACAGATGCTTATCGGCGCGATTTTACGGTAAATGGGCTATTTTATAATATCAAGGACTTTTCAGTAATTGATTGGGTGGGTGGAATGAAAGACATTAAGAAAAAGGTAATCCGATCAATTGGAAATCCAGCGATTCGTTTTCAAGAAGATCCAGTGCGAATGATGCGGGCGATAAAGTTCTCTTCGCGCTTAGGATTTAAGATTGAACGCAAGACACTCGAGGCGATAAAAAAGCATCATAAGGCAATCCTTAATGCGTCGGTGCCACGGGTTTGCGAGGAAGTGTTTCGACTTTTTCCTTATGGACACAGCGAAGAAGCATTTAAGTTTATGTACGAAGTGGGGATGCTTGGAGATTTACTGCCAGAGCTTAGTAAGGCAATTGCGAAAGATGGGGGCAAGCGTTCAAGTGCGTTTAAGTATTTGCGAGTGCTTGACGAGTACGAAAAGATGATGAGCGAGAGGGGCTTTGAGGTCTCCAATGCTATTCGAGCTGCGGTTTTGATGGCGGTAATGCTTAAGGGCGAGAATAAAGACGGTGCATCACGCAAGGTGATGCAGACGATGCTTTCGTCGCTTAAAATCCCGAAAGCTATTTATTTTACCGCAACTACGCTTTTGGAAAGCATGAAACGGTTGGTGGTTTTGCCCGCCAAAGGAAAAGCGCGCTTTGTCCATAGTCCTGATTTTCTCGACGCGTTAGACTTTAACCGCATCATTTTGCGGGCAGAGAAACGCGATGAAAGCGCCCTCAATGAATGGGCGAAACTCTACGAAGCGAAAGGAAACGCAGAATGAACCTAAAAACGAATCCAGAATTCCTGCCAATCGTCGAATGGTGGGAAAAAGATGGTAAGAGCACTGTAATTTGGGCAATTGTCCTGGCAGTTGTTATTGGTGGATGGTATGGATGGAAAAACTACCGCACCAACGTCAAGAGCGAGGCCTCAAGCGCACTCGTGGAAAGTTATACTACCGAAGAGATAGAAGATGCGGTAGCTAATTTTGCGAGCGAGAAGTCGGAAGGTGTACTTAAGCTCAAGCTTGCCAAGAGTTATTTTGATGCTGGCAAGTACGAAGAGGCGATGGCGATTTACGAGGAGCTGGAAGGCAATCCACCAGAAGGTTTTGCGGATATTCCAGTTGTGGGTAAGGCGCAATGCTTGGAGGCGCTCGGCAAGTTTGCCGAAGCGCAAGTGGCGTTTGATAAGTTTGCCGAGGCAAAACCGAAGCATTATTTGACTTTAACGGCACAGCTTGGGGCGGCACGCTCAATTGCGCAGAGCGGCGACAAGGCGAAGGCACTTGCACGCATTGAGGCGCTTAAAGCAGCCAATAAGGATGAGGCAATTTCACTCGCACGAATCGAGGCGACCGAAAAAAGTATTCGGCGTTTTGAGGCGGCGAAGTAACAAATCGAATAAATAAAAAATAAAGAAAATGAAAAAACTCAATAAATACGTGGAATCCACGATCGCATATGTGCGCGAAAAACATAAAGACGAACCCGAGTTCGTGCAGACGGTAGAGGAAGTCCTCTCTTCGCTCTCGCCGGTGATTGATAAACACCCTGAGTATGAGAAGGCGGATCTTCTAAAGCGCATGGTTGAGCCAGAGCGCATGTTTACCTTCCGTGTTGTTTGGACGGACGACAAAGGTGCGACGCATACCAATATTGGCTATCGTTGCCAGTTCAATGGCGCGATTGGTCCGTATAAAGGCGGACTTCGTTTTCAGAAGAATGTGTATCCTGGCATCATCAAGTTCCTCGGCTTTGAACAGACCTTCAAGAACTCGCTCACTGGTCTTCCAATTGGCGGTGGCAAGGGCGGATCGGACTTTGATCCTGCAGGTAAGAGTGCGGCCGAAGTGATGCGTTTTTGCCAGGCGTTTATGACGGCGCTTTATCGTTATATCGGTCCAGATATTGACGTGCCGGCAGGTGATATGGGAGTTGGCGGACGCGAGATTGGATATCTCTTTGGACAGTATCGTCGTCTGAAAGGCGTTTGGGAGAATGGTGTGCTTACGGGCAAGGGCCTTACTTATGGTGGCTCGCTCATTCGTCCAGAAGCGACGGGCTATGGCGCAGTTTACTATTTGCAGGAAGTCCTCAAGCACGAGGGAGACACTATCGAGGGTAAGCGCATTGCAATCTCGGGCTACGGCAACGTGGGCTGGGGAATCATGAAGAAGGCGATGCAGCTCGGAGCGAAGGTCACTTACTTCGCAGGTCCAGATGGCTACATCTACGATCCCGAGGGTGTCAACAGCGAAAAGAAACTCAACTACATTTTAGAGATGCGCGCGAAAGATCCAATGCACTGTGAGCCGTATGCAAAGAAGTTCGGCTGCAAGTTTGTTAAGGGTCAGAAGTGCTGGGGTGTTAAGGATGTCGATATCTATATGCCAGCTGCAACACAGAACGATGTCACGCTCGAGTGGGCGAAGAAGATCGCCAAGAGCGGGGTTAAGTACTACATCGAAGTTGCGAACATGCCGACCACGAATGATGCGCTTAACTTCCTCCGCTCGCAGAAGGGAATGATCGTAGCTCCCTCCAAGGCCGTAAATGCGGGTGGCGTTGGCGTTTCGGCGCTCGAAATGGCACAGAACTCGGAGCGTCTCGTGTGGACGGCGGACGAAGTCGACGCACAGTTAAAGAAGATGATGAAGACGATTCATGATGCATCAGCGAAGGCGGCGGCCGACTATGGTCTTGGGTATGACTTGGTCGCAGGTGGCAACATCGCGGGCTTCATGAAAGTTGCTACGGCAATGATGGAGCAGGGACTCTTTTAAGCGGTAAAAAATGAGCGATTGCAATCACGAGTGTTCAAGTTGTAGCAAGAAGGGAGCTTGCGAAAAACTTGAATGCAAAGGCAAAGTAAAGAAAGTCATTGCTGTCATGAGCGGCAAGGGCGGCGTAGGTAAGTCGTTGGTCACTTCGCTATTGGCGGTGGGAGCTGCTAAGCGAGGGCTAAGGACGGCAATTCTTGACGCGGATATTACGGGGCCTTCGATTCCGACGGCGTTTGGAATCGGTGATCGGGCAGTCGCAGATGGGGAGGGCGGCATTATGCCAAGTCGCAGTGAATGCGGGATTGGTATGATGTCGCTCAACCTTTTGATTGATAATCCTACGGATCCGGTAGTGTGGCGCGGGCCAGTTATTGCAGGAGCAGTGAAGCAGTTTTGGGGCGAGGTAAAGTGGGGAGAGGTGGATGTGATGTTTGTGGATATGCCACCAGGAACTGGTGATGTGCCACTTACCGTATTTCAGTCGCTTCCCGTGGATGGGGTCGTTATTGTTACTTCTCCGCAGGATCTCGTACAGCTCATCGTGGAAAAAGCGGTTAAAATGGCGGAGATGATGAAAATCCCAGTGGTGGGGTTGGTAGAGAATTTAAGTTCCTTTAAGTGCCCAGATTGTGGAAAGGTGCACGAATTGTTTGGCATCTCAAAAGCGAAGGCGATGGCGGAAAAATATGGAATTAAAGCGGTAAGCTCAATTCCAATTGATCCAGAGTTTGCCAAAGCCGTAGACAAGGGTCTA
This sequence comes from Kiritimatiellia bacterium, assembly GCA_045599105.1. Taxonomy (GTDB): domain Bacteria; phylum Verrucomicrobiota; class Kiritimatiellia; order RFP12; family UBA1067; genus UBA1067. The sequence goes on along the minus strand of JAZRVL010000036.1, from coordinate 33,739 downwards.
ATTGAACATGTAGATACTTCAGCAGTTGAAAGTGTCCTAGATGCGATGGGATGAAAAAGTGAAGAAGAATTCAATAGAAAAGAATTGGTTCAAAGTGCAAGCTAATAAAGTTCGCAAGGTCGACTATATTGATCCGGCGCTTTATCGAAAGTATGGTGTTAAACGGGGCTTGCGTAATGATAATGGTACGGGCGTTTTGGTGGGATTGACCACGATTGGTAATGTGCACGGTTATGTGATGAATGAAGGCGAAAAGCAACCTATTAAGGGAGAGCTTTATTATCGCGGAATCAATGTAAGAGATATAGTTGCTGCCGATAAACGCGAACATCGTTTTGGATATGAGGAAACGGCATATTTGCTACTTTTTGGGGAGCTACCAACGGCGCGTGAATTAATTGATTGGAAGGACAAGATTGGCGCGTATCGCAAGCTTTCGGATGGGTTTAAAGAAAACGCAATTTTGCATAATCCGCCAAAAGATTTGACGAACGCGCTTGCACGAGCGGTACTTTTTGCGTATGCATTTCAAACGACATCAAATCCAGATGATATTTCGCTGGAAAATTGCTTGGAGCAGTCAATTGAGATGATCGGGGCGCTTCCCACGATTGCGGCATACGCATATCAGTCAAAGGCGCACTATCATAACGGCGCATCTTTGATGCTGAGAAATCCCGATCCGAAGAAGTCGACCGCGGAAAATATACTCATGCTCACACGGGAGGATGGGAAGTATACGAAGTTGGAGGCGGAGACTTTGGACCTTGCGCTTATCTTGCATGCGGAACACGGCGGAGGTAATAACTCGTCATTTACCACGCATGTAGTTACATCTTCGCATTCGGATGTTTATTCGTCAGTTGCTTCGTCTATTCTCTCGCTTAAAGGTTCAAGGCATGGTGGAGCAAATTTGCGGGTAATGCGGCAAATGGAAGAAATTATGTGGAAGGTGAAGGATTGGTCAAAGCCCGAGCAAGTGGAAGCGTATCTTAAAAAGGTCGTGGATAGGAAAGCGGGCGACAGAACTGGGCTTATCTATGGACTTGGACATGCAGTTTATACGCTTTCAGATCCGCGTGCAGAATTATTAAAAGAAAAGGCAGAAGCGCTCGCGAAGGAAAAGGGGCGTGAGGAGGAAATGAAGCTTTTGGAAATGATTGAGATTTTGGGAGCGAAAGTAATTCGCTCGCGTCATGCCCGTGCTACAGATATTTGCGCCAATGTCGATCTTTATTCGGGTTTTGTTTACGATATGCTGGGGATTCCGAAAGATCTCTATACACCGCTATTTGCAGTCGCACGTTGTGTTTCGTGGTGCGCGCATCGTATGGAGGAGTTGGTTAACGAAGGACCTATCATTCGTCCTGCGTATAAGCCTATCTTTCATCCGCGGGAGTATGTTAAATTAAGCGATCGATGAATAAGCTTTCAATAGTCGTTCCCGCGTTAAGTGAAGCGGAGTGCTTAAAAAAGTTTGTTGCGGCAATAAATGAGCTTAAGCTTGATCGGCCACTGGAATTTGTTTTAGTGGACGATGGCTCGAGTGATGAGACATTGGAAGTGATGCGGGAACTCGCAACGAATGACGAACACATTCACTATATATCCTTTTCACGTAACTTCGGCAAGGAGTCGGCGCTTTTGGCTGGGCTAAAGAAAGCAAGCGGCGAGTTGGTAGTTACGATGGATGCGGATTTGCAACACGATCCCAAACTTTTGGTGGAGATGCTCAAGGCAATCGAAGAGCAGGGGTATGATTCGGCGGCAGCGTGTCGTACTTATCGCACGGGCGAGCCAAAATTCAGAACGTGGCTATCAAATTGGTTTTTTACGACGATGAATATTTGTTCGGAAATTCAGCTCAAGCAAGGGGCAATGGATTATCGAATGATGACGCGGCGCTTTGTCAATGAAGTGCTGCGTTTGGGGGAGGTCGATCGCTTTACTAAAGGGCTTTACGAGTGGGTAGGATTTAAGACCAAGTGGATTGAAGTGGAAACACCTCGGCGGGTAGCGGGGGTAAGCAAGTGGAACGGGGTGAAGTTGCTTACTTATTCAATTCGGAGTTTTGTGGCGTTTTCTACGGCTCCCTTAAAATTTGCGAGTGCATTTGGAGCGGTATGTTGTGTGGGAGCTTTCATTTATATGGCATATGTATTTTTAAGTTGGCTCTTTTTTGGTAATCCCGTGAGTGGTTGGCCGACGATTATTTGCGCAATTATGTTTTTTGGTGGATTGCAGCTTTTTGTGGTCGGACTTATTGGTATATATGTTGCGAGTATGACGCGTGAAGCGAAAAAGCGTCCGCATTACATAATTCGCGAGGAGCGGTAAGATGCCGCTTTATGTGTACGAGGCGAAGGAAAAGTCGCAGGCGTGTGCGAAATGCAGAAATGGGTTTGAAATCGCCCAACGTCTTGCCGATGTAAAGCTTGTGCAATGTCCGGAATGCGGAGCGCCGATTTATCGGGTGATTCAGTCGGTAGGACTTACTCACTCCAAGACCGATTTACACTATCGAGCCAAACGGGCGGGTTTTCACACCTTAAAGAAAGTGGAAAAAGGCGAATACGAGAAGATTTATTAACACTTCCTCGAATAAGATGGTATAATATTAGCACCATGGTAAGGGGTAAGTTCATAACGTTTGAAGGCGGCGAAGGATGCGGCAAGTCCACGCAAGTGGAAAGGCTAAAAGTCGCTTTGAAAACGGTAGGGATTGAGGCGGTGTTTACGCGCGAGCCAGGTGGAACTTTGATAGGAGAGGAGATTCGACGTCTCATTAAGGATCAAGAAAATGATCCGCCATGCGATGCGAGTGAGCTTTTGCTTTTTCTCGCTGCGAGAGCACAGCTGGTAAAAGAGGTTATTCGTCCAGCATTGGAACGAGGAGTGTGGGTGGTATCGGATCGTTTTAGCGACTCGACTTTTGCGTATCAAGGATATGGGCGAGGAATTGATTTAGAGTTGCTGAACAAGGTCAATGGTTTTGCATGCGAGGGACTGAAGCCAGATTTGACTATTTTCATTGACGTCAAGTCCGAGGTCGCAAAAATGCGGCGGCATAATCGTGAGCAAACAACAAACACTAAGGCCGATCGGATTGAGAAAGCGGGGGAGGAGTTTCATCGGCGGTTACGTGAGGGCTTTTTAACATTGGCAAAAAACGAACCAAGGCGAATTGTGGTAGTAGATGGCAATGGGACAGAGGAAGAAGTTTGGGGAGAGGTGTGGAAGACCTTGAAGCCTATAATTTAATTGCACACGCAATTGATACGGGGCGCGCGGCGCATGGATATCTCATTGTAGGTGAGGTGAATGGAAATTGTTTGGAGCTTGCAAAAAAAGTACTGAAAAAGCTTTTTCCCGATGAACCTAAGCAGGCGGAAAACTTTTCGCACCCAGATATTGCAGTTTTGGAGAGTGAGGGGAAAGCACGGATAATTACGGTGGATGCGATGCGCGAGAAGATCTTGGAGCCGATGGCAACTACGGCGTTTTCGGGTGGATGGAAAGTGGGGATTGTTTGTGGGGCGGATCGAATGCGCCAAGAGTCGGCAAATGCATTTCTAAAATCTTTGGAAGAGCCAACACCCAAAACAATGTATCTTTTACTGACGGATCAGCCAGATGCAATTCTCCCGACGATTATTTCGCGAACGCAGCGAATCGACTTGAAGCTTCCTTTGGGGATATTGACCGATGATGATTATACGGAGGTTGAGGATGCGTTTGCAGCTCGGGATGTGGGTGCATTGGTAAGGAAGTTTGCGGAGCTAAAAGAGGACGCGGCAGAGGAGCAAGTGGCTTATGTGCGTAAAGCGTTTTACAAAACTCTCATGGAGTTTGCGCGCAAGATGATGGTTGGGGGAAAGTTGGCGAAGTGTCGCGCGTTTGGGAATGTTGAGGCAATTGAGGAAGCATATCGACGGAGTGAGCGCTCGCTCAACGATGAGGCAGTCATTTCCTATATGATGGACAGGGTGGTGTTTGAATGAAGTTTGCACTTTCCACTAATTGGTGTAATCGGCGAATGGCAAGCGGCGAGGAAATCGTTGATAAAGCGATGGAGCTTGGCTTTGAGGAGCTGGAGCTCGGCTTTCATACAACCGATGAGCAGGTAAAGGGATTTAAGGCACGACTTGATAGGATGGCAGTAGGGAGTATTCATGCGTTTTGTCCAGTGCCACTTAGTGCGCCACAAGGGTATCCCGAACTCTATTCCCTTGCGTCGTTTGATGAAGAGGCGCGGGCAATGGCAAGATTTCAAGTGATTAAGAATATTCGTTTTGCCGCAGAAATGGGGGCGGGCGTGGTGGTGTTGCATGCAGGGCGTGTGATGTGCGGCTCAATCTTTAAGCGAGTTCGTGCTTGGAAGCGGATGCGTCGAGGGGCAAAGATGGTTGAGATTTTCAAGCGAGAGATAGCTAAGATTGTGCCTGAGCTTGAAAAGCATAAAGTAGTTTTGGGCTTAGAGAATCTCCCTTATTACGAGGGTTTTCCAAATGCAATGGAGATGCCGCAAGTTGCGGGCGAGTGGGTGAAGGCGTGGTTTGATACTGGGCACGATGTGGTAGTTCCAGGATGTCGAGAGTCGGTAGTCGGGCTACATATTAATGATTCAAAAGGCGGCGATGATCATCTTGCGCCAGGTATGGGTAAGATTGATTTTGGTTTGCTTAAAGATCTTGCACTTTCGGCACAACACCTTGTTTTGGAGCCGAACATGATGATTGAAGAACAAGATCTTAAGGCGGGTCTTGAATTACTTAGAAAGGTTTGGGCATGAAGCAGACGCCAGCACCAGAAGATTTTCTTTTAAAGTGGCGTGGTGATAAATTGGTGGTCACGTTAGAGTTGGATAGCCCTCGCAAAGGGCGGGCAGCATTTCGTACCAATATCACCCACGCACGAGTAAGAAGACGAGAGATTATTGCGGAAACTGAGCGCGGGGAGACGCCGATGGCAAGGGCTTGGTCGGATATCCCTCTCAATGAAGTTGCACCAGGCAAGTTTAGCGCAGAAATTTTGTTGGATGAGGTGGGGCTTTTTTCGGGCAAGGCATGCTTTTTCCCTGAAGGGTCAAACGTCCCTGAGTGGCCAGATGGGAGTAATACCCATATTAAGGTAGAAAGCGCACAGACAAGAAAGAATAACTCCATTTATACTATCTTTCCACGGCAGTTTGGTTCGTTCCGTGAAGTGGTGAGGCGTTTGCCCATTATTATGGATTCAATGGGCTTTAGAATTATTCAAACCTTGCCACCATTTCCAGTGCCTACGACTTATGCAGTGATGGGAGAGTACGGTTGTCCATTTGCGGCACTTGATTTTCTTTCGGTTGATCCTGCGATGGCAGAGTTTGATGAACGGGCAACGCCCTTGGACCAGTTTAAGGAAATGATTGATGCGGTGCATTCGAGGAATGGACTATTTTTTGTGGATTTGCCGGCCAATCATACGGGTTGGGCGTCGACATTGCAGACTCATCATCCAGATTGGTTTCATCGTGAGAACGATGGGAAGTTTGTTTCGCCAGGTGCATGGGGAGTTAAGTGGGCGGATTTGGTGGAACTGGATTATCGCAATAGCGAGCTTTGTGCTTACATGGCGGAAGTGTTTCTCTTTTGGTGTCGGATAGGCGTAGATGGATTTAGGTGTGATGCAGGGTATATGATTCCATTTAAGACTTGGGAGTATATTGTCGCCAAAGTTCGCGAAGAATATCCGGATACAGTCTTTATGCTTGAGGGTTTGGGGGGCGATATCAAACTTACCGATAATTTGCTTGCGCAGGCGAATCTTGATTGGGCGTATTCGGAAGTGTTTCAGACGTATGATCGTGGAGGCTTTGAATGGTATTTGCCAGGTGCGATAAAGCGAAGTGAGCGTTATGGGACGCTCGTACACTTTGCTGAAACGCATGATAACGACCGCTTGGCAAAAGGAGGAGAAGTTTATGCGCGATTGAGGGTTCAGCTTGCGGCATTACTTTCGTGGCAAGGTGCGTGGGGAATTGCTAATGGTGTTGAGTGGTATGCGCGAGAAAAGATAGATGTTCATGGAAAGAATGACTTAAGTTGGGGGGCGCAAAATAATATGTTAGAGCTTATTGCGCATCTCAATCGAATATTGGATGGGCACACAGCATTTGCGGGCGCGAGTAAGCTTGAGGTGATAACTCAAGGAGATGGCAATACGCTGGCAGTTGTACGTAATCAGGGCGGAAAAGACGCTACTTTGGTTTTGGCTAACCTTGATTGTGGTAAGGATACGACTATAGCGTGGGATTTGACGAAATTTCCAATAGGCGAGGTATATGATTTACTAAATGGCGGTAAGTTAGAGCTATTGGAAAAAGTGCGCTTAGCGCCAGGTGAGGTGAGATGTGTTTCGCTTTGCGAGACGATGCCATTTGGGGAAGCAAACAAAGTCGATTGTGAAGTTAATGCACTTTGTCATTGGTCATATCCAAGAGACATTAATCGAGTGTTTGCAGTCCCAGAAGGACAGATGGTGGAAATCTCGGCGCCTCATCATTTTCGGATGAGGTTGGTAGATCCGGCAACTGGGAGAACGATTCGAGTTCGCACGTCCAAAGGCCATTTTGCCCATTTTGACACACCACATTATAAGGGCGATGGCTCGAAGTGTCGTGAGCTATATCTTGAAATGGCAGTTTATGCGCCAGGCAAGGCAATGCGAGTTCGGAGCAAATTTTTAATTACTCCACGTCCGCGACTTGCCAAGGCAAAGCTCACGATGACCGGAGAAGAAGTGCGTCGTCATCCCGAGTATCGGACGATTCTTTCCAATGGTGCAGGGGCAGCGAGTCAGGTGCGTGTTGGATGGGGCGAGATTTGCTCGCAATACGATGCGTTTTTGGCGGCTAATCCTAATCCGTCCGTACCATCGGATCGACTAAATTTGTGGGCGCGAACGAGGTGCTGGCTACAGCGCGAGGGATATTTGCGTGAGTTTGACAAGCAATGTGTCACGAAGTTTGTGGCCGACCCTGCAGGACGTGAGGCAAGGTGGCAGTTTGCGGTGCCTTGTGGGATGGGCAAGGAAACAGCATTTGTCTTTACATTAGCATTTGCGCCTTTGACGAATGCAGTTAGACTAAAAATCGTGCGCGAAGAAGCGAGTGAGAACGACGTTGGCGATAGGGTGCGATTGGTGTTTAGACCAGATATTGAGTGGCGAAGCTTTCATGCGACAACGAAAGCGTATCAGGGGATAGATGTGCTTTTTGCCAAGAGTGTGAAAACGACGGAGTCGAAGTTTACTTTTAAGCCGTACGATAAAGAATTCAATTTGCATGTTCAAGGTGGTGTTTGTCATCACGAGCCACAATGGATGTATAATGTGCCGCATGCGGAAGAGGCGGAGCGTGGACAAGATGGTGCAGGGGACTTGTTCTCGCCAGGATGGATTAGTGCCGATTTGTCGGTTGGCGAATCCATGGAGATAGTGGGTAGCTACGATCATGCGCCAATTGACAAGTTCGTGCCATCGGAGTTTAATTTGCGGCCGCTAAACTTTAAAGCGGCATTAACTGCGGCGCTTGATCTTTATATTGTTAAACGCGACAATTTAAAGACGGTAATTGCGGGATATCCATGGTTTTTAGATTGGGGAAGAGATACTTTCATCTTTATGCGGGGGATGATTGCTTCTGGACGTTATACTGATTCGCTAAAGATATTGAAAGCATTTGCCGCTTTTGAAGAGCGAGGTACTTTGCCGAATATTATTTATGGCGAAACCGCGGGTAATCGTGATACGACCGACGCCCCGCTTTGGTTTATTCGTTGCGTGGAGGAGTTGGAGAATGCCGCGCCGAGTCTCGCAAAAGCAGAATTTAAGGCGCTAAAGACAACTTGCCAGTCAATCGTCGATAATTATCTTAAAGGCACGCCCAACGGGATTAAGGTAGACAGCGAAAGCGCACTAGTGTGGTCGCCTTCGCACTTTACGTGGATGGATACGAATTATCCTGCATGTACGCCACGCGTGGGATATCCAGTTGAAATTCAAGCGCTATGGATTTCGGCGTTGCGTTATTTGAAGCGAGAAGAGCTTGTCGAAAGGGCGCTTAACTCGGTAATGCGTTTAATGAAGCGACCAGATGGCAACGGGTACTATGACACACTTGCTGCGCCTTCAGGAGAAAGTGCTTCATTGGCTAAGCCCGAAATGACGATTAGGCCGAATCAGCTCTTTTTAATTACACTTGGGATACTTAATGACAAGTCAATCATAAAAGCGACAGAAGAGCTTTTAATCCCAGGGGGGATTCGTTCGCTTGAAGCTGGTAATGCTCTTTATCGGGGACGATATACGGGTGATGAAGATACTTCGCGCAAACCAGCATATCACAATGGTACAGTTTGGGCGTGGCAATTTCCACTTTATGCGGAGGCAATGTATTTAACCAAATCATGTTCGCGGGAGGTAGCGCTTTCGTTACTGGCAGGTGCGGTTGAGAATTTTAACTCTGGCACGGTAGGACACGTAAGCGAAAACGCAGATGGCGATGCGCCGCACGCACAAAAAGGTTGTACGGCACAAGCATGGAGTGATTCGGAGCTTTTAAGAGTTTGGTTGAAGCTCGGTGGTAAATGATGATATAATAATACTTAAAGATATGACAACAACTCGTAGACAGGCCCGTGAGTGGGCGATTCAGATGTTAACGGCAGCGGACTTGAACCCGCCAGAAGATGTTAATGCATTTGTTGAAAATTATTGGGATCAGATGACGACATTGGAGAATGAAGATGGGGGTACTGGTGGTGAGCGTGCACGTGGTAAGCTTAAAGTATTTGCTGAGGAGCGCGTAAAGGGAGTTATCGAGAATCTTGAGACCATTGATAAATCAATCGCTGAGCTTTTAAGCGAAGAATGGACACTTGATCGTTTAGGTACGGTTGAACGTGCAGTTTTGCGTATGGGAATTTGGGAGATAAAGTCTACCGATATTCCGAAAGCGGTGGTTATCAATGAGGCAATTGATTTAGCGAATTGGTTTTCTTCGCCTAAGTCGCGCACTTTGATTAATGGGATTTTGGATCGCTACGCAAAAGCAAAGTGAGCGAGCTTAAATATCTTTATCGCGCATTAACCCTCGCCAAACGGGGACTGGGTCATACGCGGCCTAATCCTCCGGTTGGTGCAGTGATAGTGCAAAAAGGCAAGGTCGTTGGCGAGGGGTATCATAAAAGGTGTGGACTTAATCATGCGGAAGTCGCGGCAATTTTAGATGCGAAGAAGCGAGGCAAGTCAACTAAAGGCGCGACGCTTTATGTGACATTAGAGCCATGTTCGAAGGTAGGGAAGGTTGGAGCGTGTACGGATGCGATAAAACGTTCGGGCATTAAGCGGGTAATTTATGCGGCACGTGACCCTAATCCGAAAAATGGCGGAAAAGCTAAGGATGTGCTTGCAAAATCAGGGATTGAGGCTAAGCTGGTGGAGATAGCGGAAGCTAAAGCATTAATTGCGCCATTTAGTAAGCATCTTAAGACGGGACTTCCTTGGGTGACAGTTAAGCTGGCTATGACCTTGGATGGGAAAATTGCAGACACAAAAGGAAACGCAAAGTGGATTAGCTCTAAAGCGTCTCGTAAGTTAACGGGAAGTTTGCGCGAGAAGGTTGATGCAATAATGGTTGGTGCAGAGACGCTACGCAAGGACAATCCTTCGCTACTTTCGCATGGTAAGCGAAATGACGATTTGATTAGGGTAATTATTTCGCGTTCGGGTAAGTTGCCTAAGGCGGCACAAGTGTTTACGGATGGGAAAAATCTTACTTTGGTTTATTCGAGCGTTAAAGTAGCGCTTAAAGATCTCGCTAAGCGTGGAGTGATGCATGTACTTTGTGAGGGTGGACTTAAGTTAGCTCTTTCACTTGCGGAGGCAGGATTGGTTGATGAGTGGATTCAAGTTATGGCACCTAAAGTGATAGGAAATAGACCGCTAAGTGAAGCGATTAACTTTAAGGGCGAGGATGTTATCTTTAAGGTGGAGAGCTAATGTTTACTGGTATTGTTCAGCAAATTGGCACGATTAAGCGCGTTTCGCGCGGGCAAGGACTGACTATTGAAGTTGAGTTTGCGCCATGGCCAAAGCCACTTGAAAATGGCGAGTCAATTGCGGTAAATGGGGTTTGTCTTACAGTCGCAAAGTTTAATGAGACGCGCTTCACGGCGGATGTTTTAAGCGAGACTGAAAATCGAACCACCTTTAAATCAATGATCCCTGGCGCCAAGGTCAATCTTGAAAGGGCGCTTTGTGCGGGCGAGCCGTTGGGCGGTCATTTGGTGCAAGGACATGTGGATACGGTTGGTGAGATTGTCGCCAAAACGCCCAAAGGAAGAGACTTTCAGCTTAAGGTGCAATCGGGAAGAGTGCTCGCAGCGGAGTTGGTAATTAAAGGATCGATTGCGATTGACGGGGTGTCACTCACAATTACGGGATTGGGTGAGGATCATTTCACCGTTGATTTAATCCCAACGACACTAAAAGATACGACACTTGGGCTAAAAAAGCTTGGTGACAAGGTAAATCTTGAAAGTGATATTATTGGCAAATACATAAAACGTCAAGCGAGTGGACTTACTGAAGAGAAGCTTGCGGCAGCGGGGTTTATCTAAATGCTAAGTATAATTTTACTTGCAGCGGTAATTAAACTTTGGCCACTTGGTGACTCGATTACTGAAGGTAGCAATAATAAAGCCAACTATCGCATTCCGCTTTGTCAGAAATTGGAAGCATTGGGCTATAAGGTTGAGACGGTAGGTTTTCGAACTCTTAAGAATGTAGATGGCAAGGGAAGTGAGATTCCTAAACGCTGGTGGGCACATACGGGTATTTCGGGAGAGCGAGCAATTTCTGGTGCAGGGCGAGCGGGGTATCTTGACTCCTTGACGCCACTTATTTATCAAGCAGGGCACCCTAATATCATTATCTTTAAGCTGGGAACAAATGATATCTTGCGCGGCACAGACGCCAAGACCACATTTAAGGCGTGGCTACAGTTGATGCATCAATTAGTAGAAGCGAGGCCCAATGCGAAGATTATTGCATGTACAATCCTTGATATGCCAGGCAAAAGCGAGGTGGTAAATCAATATAACGAGTTAATTAAAAAGGCGGTTGCAAGGCAAGGCGAGTTTCCCGCAAATCAAGTGTTTCTTGCTGATTTAAATCCTGTAGTCAAGCGTGAAAACGGAGATTATCTTGATGCATTACATCCTAATTGGCAAGGTCACGATCATACGTCGGAGGTGCTTAAAGAGGTTGTCTTAAAAGCGCTTAAAACGTCACCCCTTAGAGTAAAGGTAAAGTTGCCGACTAAACGAGGTGCGATTAACAATGTCGACAAAGCAGCGCTAAAGGGTTTTCGCAAGGTTGCGGAAATTGAGCTTCCTGAAAGTGGAATTGGACTTGAACTTCCCAAAGTGAAGCCAAGCGCGAAAGTCGCGTACTATCTGGAACTTAAGCGCAAAGAGACTGACGAGCTATGCACAGTTTGGTGCGATATGTCAAAGTGCACATTAAAGTTTGATGATACGGATGGGTATGGGAAGTTCCAAGTTTGGAATGGAAATGATCTTCTTTTTGCTTTTAATCGCTTCTTATTAGATGGGGTAAACGAGATTGGAATTGGCAATTTTGAGCAACATTATCTCGGAAATGATAAATATTCTCGAGATTATACTAATACTTCAGCTACCCCAACTATGAATGCTTCCGCTTACGATTTGCGACACTTAGAATTGTGGCTATACAATCGGTAGTATATTGTGGTATAATATACCACAATATATCCAATAAATAAGCGAAAGACATAATATGAGAAAAGAGTGGGAAGGTTTTGTAGGTGGCCGTTGGGAAAAAGACATCAATGTCTTTGAGTTCATTCGGCTAAATTATCATCCATACGAGGGTGATGCGTCATTTCTTGCTGAGGCAGCGGATAGCACCAACAAGCTTTGGGCGAAATTGCAAGTGCTGCAAAAGGAAGAGCGCGCCAAGGGCGGAGTACTGGATATGGATACGGATATTGTTTCGTCAATTACTTCGCACGATCCAGGATATTTGGATAAGGATTTGGAGACGATCGTTGGTCTTCAAACTGACAAGCCACTTAAGCGCGCATTCATGCCGTATGGTGGGATTAAGATGGCGGTAGAAAGTTGCACCACGTATGGGTACAAGCCCAGTGAGCGGCTGATGGAGATTTTTACTCGTTACCACAAGACGCACAATCAGGGCGTTTACGATACTTATACTCCAGAAATGCGTATTGCTCGCAAGAATAAGATTATTACTGGGCTTCCTGATACGTATGGCCGTGGACGAATTGTGGGGGACTATCGGCGAATTGCGCTTTATGGCGTTGATTGGTTAATTAAGGTCAAGCAGTCGGACTTTTTGCATTGCGGGATGGGATCGATGCCCGAGGATGTGATTCGCTTGCGCGAAGAAGTTGCTGAGCAAATTCGGGCATTGGAAGCGATGAAAGTGATGGCGGCAAGTTATGGGTTTGACATTTCGCGTCCAGCGGTGAATGCAAAGGAAGCTATACAGTGGCTTTACTTTGGATATTTGGCGGCTATCAAAACGCAGAACGGGGCGGCAATGTCGATTGGACGAATTTCGACATTCCTTGATATTTATATTGAACGTGATTTGGCAAATGGAAAGCTGACGGAAAAGGAATCGCAAGAGCTAATTGATCACTTGGTTATGAAGCTAAGGATGGTCAAGTTTGCGCGTATACCGAGCTACAACGAGCTCTTTTCGGGTGATCCGGTGTGGGCGACTTTGTCAATTGCAGGCGTGGGTAGTGACGGACGAACGATGGTGACCAAGACAGATTATCGTATTCTCCATACGTTAGAGACCATGGGGCCTTCACCCGAGCCAAACATCACAGTTCTTTACGATAAGCGCTTGCCGAAACCATTTAAGGATTATGCAGCTAAAGTAAGTATTGATACGAGCTCCATTCAATATGAAAACGATTGTGTGATGAATCGAATTTGGGGCGATGATTATGCGATTTGTTGCTGCGTTTCTGCGACTCAAGTCGGCAAGGAAATGCAATTTTTTGGGGCACGAGCGAATTTAGCGAAGTGTCTTTTGTATGCAATTAATGGCGGAGTTGACGAAAAGACCAAGGCGCAAGTTGGGCCCGAATATCCGCGCATTACCTCTGACGTTCTCGACTTTGACGAGGTCATGCACCGCTTTGATACGATGATGAACTGGCTCGCTGGTCTCTACGTCCATATCCTCAACCTCATCCATTATATGCACGACAAGTACTACTACGAGGCGGCGGAGATGGCGCTCATTGATACGGATGTAAGGCGTACTTTCGCAACGGGAATTGCAGGATTCTCGCACGCAGTGGATTCGCTTTCGGCAATTAAATACGCCAAGGTGCACGTGATTCGCGATGAGGATGGGGTGGCGATTGATTACAAAGTGGAGGGCGACTTCCCGCGTTATGGCAACGACGACGATCGTGCCGACGAGATCGCAGAGTGGCTCTTAACCGAGTTCTTGGCCAAGATCAAGGGCCACCACATCTACCGCAATGCTGAGCCCACGACTTCGATTCTCACCATTACCTCGAACGTTGTCTACGGCAAGGCCACAGGTGCGATGCCCGATGGACGTCCAGCCGGAAAGCCGCTTTCTCCAGGCGCGAATCCGTGCTATGGGGCGGAGAAGTCGGGGCTTTTAGCGTCGCTTAACTCGGTCGCCAAGTTGCCGTACGAGTACGCACTTGACGGGATATCGAATACTCAGACGATCCATCCCGACGCATTGGGTCACAATGGAGAAGAGCGCACTAGAAACTTGGTCTCGATCTTGGATGGGTACTTTGAAAAAGGTGCGCATCATCTCAATGTTAATGTCTTTGAGAGGGAGAAACTAATTGACATCATGGAGCACCCCGAAAGACAAGAATATGCAAACTTTACAATTCGCGTATCGGGGTATGCGGTAAAGTTTATTGATCTAACTAAAGAACAGCAGCTCGATGTAATTAGCCGTACTTGTCATAGGAGGGTGTAGGTGGAGGTTGAGGTGGAGGTCGGAGGTTGAAAGGAAAGATACATTCCTTTGAAAGTTTTGGCTCGGTCGATGGACCTGGCGTAAGGTTCGTAGTCTTTCTTTCGGGATGTCCGCTTCGTTGCAAATATTGTCATAACCCCGACACTTGGGCTTCGCCAGCAAACATGGAGATGGAGGCGGTAGAGGTCCTAAACAAGGCGTTAAGATACAAGGAATATTGGGGCAAAGATGGCGGAATAACAGCTTCGGGTGGTGAGCCGATGTTGCAAGTGGAGTTTCTAATTGAGTTGTTTGAAAAGACAAAGGCGAAAGGAGTTTCGACTTGCTTGGATACTGCAGGTGGACCTTGGACGCGAGAAGGAAAGGCGTTTTTGCAGTTTAAGCGTTTAATGGAACTAACGGACATAGTGCTACTTGATATAAAGCACATGGATAGCAAGGCGCATCGTGAGCTTACAGGCGCGGGAAATGAAAATATCCTTGATTTTGCCAAGTACTTAGATGAAATCAAAAAACGAATTTGGATTAGACGAGTGTTAGTACCCAATGTTACGGATGATGAAAAAGAATTAGTTCAAATGCGAAAGTTTATTGATAGTTTGAGTAATGTAGAGCGAGTGGAAGTATTGCCGTATCATTCAATGGGTAATGCGAAATATAAAGCACTTAAAATGTCTTCACCACCATTTAAGCCCCCCACTCCCGCACTAATTATTCGCACCAAACAGCTATTAAAGGTCGATGGCTATGAAAAGTAAAAAAGTCTCCTCAATTATTTACCCTAAAGCGTGCCGACTCTTAAAGGACTTGGGCGAAGATGGGTTTAAACGAATTTGCGAGTGTATGCACGCCGAAGAATTGCATTTGCGCAATAAGGAAGCGTTTATATTTGAAACGGATTCGTGCAATAAAATCGGGGTTGTCGTTATGGGAGCGGTGCAGTTGACGCGAAAGCGGATCGATGGAAGCAGAGTCGTTTTGGAGAAGGTTTTGGCCAATGATTCGTTTGGCGCAACTTATGCTTTTCGAGATGTAAAAACCATGGGAATTGGGATGAATGCGGTAGGGGAAACTACGGTAATTTTATTTGATACCGAAAATATTACTCGTCCTTGTCATAAAGTTTGCTTTGCTCATTTGCAGTTTTTGAAGAACTTGCTTGCGGTAATGAGCCAAAAGGCTTTTCAAATCAAGCAAAAGCTTAGAATCGTTTCTCAGCGAACAATTAAAGATAGGTTGATGACGCTTCTTAATATCTATGCGAAGCGTATGAAATCGTGCGAGTTTGATTTGCCTTACAATCGTCAAGCGTTGGCCGACTTTCTTTGTGTGGATCGAAGTGCGCTTTCAAACGAAATTTCCAAATTGCAAAAAGCTAAGATTATTGATGTAGAACGCAATCATTTTAAACTAATTTCTCGCTAAGTAAAAAAAAGGGGATAAGATGAGGGCGCTTACCGTTTTTTGGCTACATGAAAAAGATGGTTCGCGGGATGAGAAAATCCTGCCTGTGGTTGAGTATGGGCTGTCGTCCGCCTTTCGTGAATTTTGTCGAGATACTTTTGATGTTCGAGAGATGTTGGAGTATCCGCCTTTAAAACTGATTCCAATTTCATCGCCAGAGCAATTGCCGGCGGCGCTTTTTATTGAAGGTGATGTGCGCAAGGGGCTAACAGAGGTGGGCTCGGAATGTGTGCTATTTTTGATTGACGATGTTTTTATGGACTCGTTGATCGGTAAGCTTCCTATCAAATCGTACTTTAAGGCCATATTGCCAGCAATTCCTAAAGTAGTTTTAACGCGACCTGGACACAATGCGATTGCTTTGCCACAACGTCGTTGGACTAAGAAACTTGCCTATGTCTTTGAGCATCCAACTAAATATCATGAACGATTAGTGCACTTGTTCAAGTCGTTTTGGATGCCGAGATTTTGGTCGTCCTTGAAGCAGTATGTGCGAGTTCGGGAAGGAACTACTTGGCATACACCCGGTCATGCGAATGGCCGAGCATTTGCTTCTTCGCCATTTTTGAAGGGCTTTCATGAAGCGTTTGGTTCAATGATTTTCCGCGCAGATCTTTCGGTGTCAGTGGAATCATTGGGTGATCTTTCCAGCCCTGAGGCGCATACACCTTTAAGTGAAGCACAAAGACTTTCTTCGGAAATATTTGGTACTGCGCATAGTTGCTATGTGACTAATGGTACATCTACTTCCAACAAGGCAATGTTGATGACGCTTTTAAAGCCGGGCGAAACAGTGCTCGTAGATCGTAATTGCCATAAATCAGTGCATCATGCAATTGTGATGTCAGGGGCGGTGCCACGTTATTTGCCGGCAAGATGGAATCAAACCCTTGGAGTATGGGGACCTGTATCCCTAAAGGATATTGAGCGAGAGCTTGCAGTTAAAAATCCTCCACGGCTTTTGATTTTGACGACGTGTACCTACGAGGGAGTATTATATCCAGTTTGGGAAGTTTCACGTCTTTGCGAAAAGATGGGTGTTATCTTTTATGCTGATGAGGCGTGGGCAGCGTATCTTAACTTCCATCCGCGTTATACTTATTTTAATGAGCATCGTGGCGAGGTTATGCGCTATAATGCAGTTAATGAGTCGTCGGGTGCGCATTTTGCGGTGCAATCAACCCATAAGACGATGGCGGCTTTTTCGCAAGCATCAATGATTCATGTTTCGACACGTTTTAAGGCGTTATTGGAGGATGATACTTCGCCACAATATCGTTGGCTAAGAAAGCGCTTCGCTTTGCATGGACACGGTTCGTACGAAAAGTTCACGCATGACTTAAGAGAGTTTTTGCGCTATTGGCACTCAACTTCGCCACATTATCCTTTTCTTGCGACGTTAGATATATCGGGCGTGCAAATGCGCTTGGAGGGGCTAAAGCTTTTGGACGAACGGCTTAAGTGGACGGCGGCATTTCGCAAGCGGGTGGCGAAAGCGAGCGGAAAAACGGAAGATGAGTGTTTTGCCTCGTTATCCGAGATTGCGGGTGGAGGTAATGAATGGGCGAAACAAGGCTACATGAAAGATCCTTTGAAGATTTTAATGACTTTCCGCTCTCCTCAGGCTTGTCGCACCTTCAAAAAGTCGCTTTTAAAATCTCGCATTCAATGGGAAAAGTCTTCGGCAACGACAATTCTCTTTTTGGTGACTTCGGGAACGACGGAAGAGCATTTTGAAGAGCTATTTCGGATTTGTTATTTGAATCGAGCTTTGATTGGTAGGCCACATTCAACTTCGTCGGCGACATTGGTTAATGAATCGGTTTCGGGGCAGCCCGTTGTTTTGCCACATGCGGCCGCGCTTTGTGATGGATGTTTGGTGCCGCTTACGGAAGCCGTGGGCAGGATCGCTTCTCAGTTTTTAGTGCCTTATCCGCCAGGGATACCAGTATTCATTCCTGGGCTTAAGATTACTAAAGGGATGGTGAAATTAATTGAGAATGTGATTGATAGTGAAGGACCTTCAGCAGTGCATGGACTATTTTGTCGGGGCGCGCATGCACCATATTATGTAGAAGTCCTTGATCGCGACGAAGAAAAACGCCTTCTTTAGCAAATTTTCATTTTCGTTGTAATTACAACTGACGGAGTTTTCGTTTTTCGTTAAACTTCGCGCCATCAGCTTTGCAATGGTTGCAGAGCGGAAACGAAAGCGAGGTGAAAAATGAATCAGATAAACGCAATGTTTTGCCGTCAGTGCCAAGAGACACTCGGCAACACGGGATGCATTCATGGCGGAGTATGTGGCAAGAAAGCTACGACTTCTGCACTGATGGATGAACTTGTGGCAAAGTTAGAAGAGATTGGCGCGGAGCGTCGACCGACTCGAGAGCTCGGGCGATTTGTTACGCAGTCGCTTTTTCTGACTTTGACCAACACGAACTTTGACGATGAGCGCTTGCGTGCTGCTATTGTCGAGGCTGAAAAATGGCTGGGACATGCGTGGACGCGAAAAGCTCCACGAGCGTTCGCGGAGCTCAATGAAGACGCAAGGAGCTTAAAGGAACTCGTTCTTTTTGCGATTAAGGGGATTTCTGCCTATGCGCATCATGCGGCAGTGTTGGGAGAAGAGAGCGATGAAATATATGCGTTCATTCTTAAAGCGCTCAAGGAGATTGGTGTGTCGCACACAATGACGGAGCTGGCGGAATTGGTTTTGGAGTGCGGAAAGATCGCGGTAAAGACCATGGAAATGCTGGATAGAGCGAATGTTAATACATTTGGCAAGCCAATTGTTAGCGAGGTGAATGTTGGAGTTAGAAAAAACAAAGGAATCCTTGTTTCGGGGCATGACTTATTAGATCTTAAAGAGCTATTGGAAGCAACCAAAGGAACTGGGATAGATGTTTACACTCATGGCGAGATGTTAGCGGCTCATTACTATTCCGCATTTAAGCGCTACTCGCATTTGGTGGGTAATTATGGTGGTGCGTGGCATCGTCAGCAGCATGATTTTGCGGATTTTGGAGGTGCGATTTTGATGACCACCAATTGTATTGTGCCAGTATTGGACACCTATCGAGATCGTATTTTTACGACTGGTGTTGCAGGGTACTCAGGGGTCAAGCATATTCCAGATCGCAAGGACGGAAAGGGCAAAGATTTTTCTCCAGTGATCGAACGTGCGAAATTGGGCAATCCGCCAAAAGAATTAGAAACTGGGACAATAATGGGTGGATTTGCGCACGATCAAGTGCTTGCACTTAAAGATCGTATTATTGAAGCGATAAAGTCAGGTGCGATTAAGCATTTTGTAGTAATGGCGGGATGCGATGGACGACAAGTCGCTCGTGAACGCTATACCGACAAGGCAATGAAACTGCCGAAAGACACCATAATTCTCACGGCAGGTTGCGCAAAGTATCGCTTTAACAAGCTTGATTTGGGTGAAATCAACGGGATCCCTCGGGTGCTTGACGCAGGACAATGCAATGATGCATATTCATTGGTGTTGATTGCTTTAGCATTGAAAGAGGCGTTGGGGGCAAAGTCGCTTGGCGAGTTGCCACTTGAGTTGGATGTTGCTTGGTATGAACAAAAGGCGGTGGCAGTGCTTTTGGCATTGTTGTCGGTAGGGTTTATGAAGATAAAGCTCGGTCCCACTTTGCCCGCTTTTCTTTCCTACAATGTGAGGGCATTGTTGAAGGAGAAATTTGGTTTACAGGGATAAAGTCCCAAAAAAGAAAGGAGAAAACCATGAAAAACAAGAAAAAGTACGTATGCAAAATCTGCGGTTGGGTTTATGACCCCGACGAGAATCAAGGCGTTTCATTTGAGAAATTGCCCGATGATTGGCGTTGCCCAGTTTGTGGAGTTGGTAAGAGCGACTTCGAAGAGGCATATAACTGAAGGGAGGTGCGAAACATGATTAAATTGCTCATGGCGGCGGCGTCGATGGCGTTCGGTACGATCGGCTACGCGAATTATCGCAGCACGGCGGACATTCCCGCGGTAACCGACTTCGACGCCGCTCGCTACATGGGCACCTGGCATGAAATCGCCAGGTTGTCCAAGTGGTTCGAAGTTTCGTTCTTTCGTCCGTTCTATGGCGAGTATCGGATAATTTGGCTTTCGCCGGCTTGCGACGTCGCGATGGTGACGTCCGACGACCGTTCGAGTCTCTGGATTCTCTCGAAGCGCGAGCGTCTACCGACCGACGAGTTCAACGATGTAGTGCGACTCGCCTCGCGTTGGGGATTTGACATCTCCGCGCTGGAAATCGACAACTAATATCGTAATCGCGGCATTTACTCTGCGGGGTTTTGGCTTGTCCCCTACGGAGATTCGCTTAGGGGCCAGCGGAGATTCGACTCCTCCCCTGCGGAGGCGCTGGTAGAAGTTAGCTAATTATATTCAAAAGTTAGCTAACATTATTGCAAAGTTAGCTAATTTTATGCTATTATTAGCTAATAATTTACAAGCCCTCAACGGAGAAAGCCATGAACACCTTCCAGAAAGCCTTAAATATCAAGCCGAGAAGCAATACATCTCCCTCGTCAAACGGTACGTTTCAAGCCACTGTCATTCCTTTTGACGCCTACGAAGGCGAATCGTTATACAGCGAACTTGCCGACTATATGGGGACGAACAATGTCTACAAGGCGGAGTCGATGGTAAAGACGATTGAGGGATTTATTATGAAGGAGCTGAAGGAGGGGAAGCGACTTGATTTTGGACTCGTGTCGTTTTTCCCCAAGCTTTCCAAGGCGCTCCCGACGAGGGACGCGAATCCTTCGAGGGAGGGAATTTACCTTCAAGGCGGGGTAAAGGCGCGGCGTCCGCTTTCGGTGTCGTTGGCGGCGAGTTTGATTCCCGTAAATCCGCAGGCCAAGAGCAGGTCGGTAATCATCGGCACCATGGATTTGGAGGAAAGATTTAGGTTTCACGGCTTTCGGTGGGGACACGAAGTGGATATTATCGGAAAATACATCAATATCGACCAATCGCACGAGGACGAGAAGATTTGGATCGAAAAGCCCGTCAAGCATCGTCGAGATCAGCGCAAGGCGCTGGCGTATGCGAGGTGCTTGGAAGGGGACAAGGGCGGAACGGAGGTAAAGTGCATATTCGAGGGCGAGCCGGTTAAGCCAGGGAACTATATGCTTTGCATTTCTACCCGAGGCGGGAATGGGCTTGATTGGACGCTTAATACGGTCAGGCACCAAATAAAGATCGTCGTTTAAGGTAATTCGAGGGGCGTCCCAAGTTTTGAAGACTCTCTTAATTAAAAGATAATAGGCTCGTTTCGGGCACAAGCGCGGACTATAGTCACTTCGAAGCAGAAGACGTTTTTGCTCCTCTAACTAAAAGCGGGAGTCATTTTTGGTATTACCGCTCATCAGGAATTTTTGCTATAATACAAGCGTTCTCCGCGAGGAGGGCATATAGGTCACGAACTGGCGAAGTAGATGGGAGTCGAGCCTACGGGTTCGCAAAAGTCCCGCGAAAAGCCCACCCTTGACCGCATTCAATTTAACGTAGCATCAAAGCTGCGTGCTGTTCTGCTGAAACCGACTAAACTTCACATAAAGACAGCATGTGCGCTGAGATGCGCCCGTTTGGGCGCATTTTCTGCGTAGTGCATCTTTATAAGGTTCTTAGTCGGACCTCAGCAGAGTGCATGAAAGAAAATGCGCTCTTTTTTGTGCATGCGAGACGGTCTCCGCAGCGATAGGCGTTGCAAGGAGATTGTGGGATGAATGTAGATAAGGAACGCGCCATTCGGGCTGTGGTTGGGTCTTATGTAGATGCATATGCATCTGGGTTTTCTGATCGTCATGTTAGCGAGCGTGACGATGATAACGGTACGATCAATATGAAGATTAACAATGTCTTTATCTCTGTGCTTGGAGCTGATATTCAATATTATTCTGCTTTGGCTCGGTCATTAGATAGTAGTCTTGGAAATATGTTGGAAAAGATGGCGATAAAACTTGCGTCGCTGAATTATGATGTTAAGCAGTATGTTGAGGGCGTTATTTACAAAGAGCAAACAGACTATATTGCGGAGTTGCTTGAGTCTTATAAGAATATAGTGAATCATCGAGTGCCGAAAGTTAGCGATTATTCGGATATTCATACCTTGCGGTCAACAAATAGTGGGCATAGCAAGCGTCATGATAGTGACTATTATTTGCACGATCCGGAGACTGGTATGCATTATTTAATTGAACTGAAAATTGGTGGAGATTTAGATAACAAAAAGGCAAGGTCTGAAAAAGAAGCACTCCTCGAACAGTATTGTATTCTAGCGAATTCGATTGGCTCAGTGGATAAGTTAAAAGTTTGTTTTGCAACTGCATATAATAGATTTGGTGAGGGTAAACCTTGGCGGCAGGGGAGGGTGCTGCAGTTTTTTGCAGAAGAGGAGCTATTGATAAGTAGTGCATTTTGGAATTTGGTTTGTAAATCCGAAAGTGGCTACGAGATTGTTCTTGATGAGTATAAAAAGAATGCGCACTTAATTATTAATGCACTCGAAAGAATTAAGGCTGTATATTTGCCAAAAAACAAGTAAATGGGATTTTGAGTTGATTTTTTGCGGCGACAGTAGAGACTTGCTCCAGACAGTTGCAGACGCTTCTGTTGATCTGATTTTAACAGATCCGCCATATAACATTGGAAAATATTCTACGGGGGACATTCATCTTCCTGGACGAGCCTCCTTGAATAATAGAATATCGGAATGGGATCTTGTTGACCTAAATCCAGCGGATTGGTGTGATGAATTTATTCGTGTTTTGAAGCCGACTGGTAATCTTTTTATTTTTACTACTTACAATCAAATAGGGAGATGGCACTCGTGTCTTGATCATCGTTTTGATACATCTCAGTTTATGATTTGGCATAAAACCAATCCGCCGCCGAAAATATTTAAGGCAGGATTTCTTAATAGTTGCGAAATGATTTTTTGTTGTTGGAATAGGGGACATACTTGGAATTTTCAATCACAAAACGAAATGCACAATTTTATCGAAAGCCCTATATGTATGGCGCCAGAGAGAATTAAAAATCCAAAGCATCCTACACAAAAGCCTGTTGCCATACTAAAGAAGATTTTGACGATTGCTAGTAATAAAGGGGATGTTGTGCTCGATCCATTTATGGGCGTGGGGTCTACTGGGGTTGCGGCAAAGGAATTGGGAAGACGTTTTATCGGGATGGAATTAAATCAGATGTATTTTGATGCGGCAAAGCAACGATTGGAAAAGTCGAAATAAAGGATAAAGCAATGACGGCATTAATAGCAGCGGCGGCAGGAACATTGGCCATTAACACTTCGCAATCTCGCTTGGATCCTATACTAAAATGGGCTGGCGGGAAGGAGAGGGAGCTTCCAATTATAATCGAAAATATGCCAAAGGAGTTTGATCGGTATTATGAACCATTTGTTGGCGGCGGTGCTGTTTGTATGGCTGTTATAGCGCGTGAATATTTCATTAATGATAAGTCGAATGAATTAATATCGCTTTATAAAGCGATTCAAAAGCAAGATAATGCCGTTTTTACAATCATTGAAAGCATCAATAAGTCGTGGAAAAAGATGATTGCGTTTGCTGAAAGAGAAAAGACGTTACATGACTTGTATCTAAAATTTAAATCTGGCGAGTTAAGTGAAGCTGACATGGTATCAACAGTGGAGCACTTTATTGATTCTAAGTTTGACTATTTGTGTAATATATTACCTATAGATGTTCCGCGCAACAAGGAAGCTTATCGGAAAGAACTTCGACGAAATGTCGGACAAAAAATATTGCGTATGCGTAAGATTGAGGTAGAAAAAGGGGATATGCCAGATGCCGATATTGATAATAATATAGTTACTGGATTTGCGGGTGCGCTTTATATGTATTATCGAAATCTATACAATGAGGTAAGTTGTTCAAACGAGACTCCGTTGGGTGTAGCATTATTTGTTTTCATACGCAATTATGCATATAGTGGGATGTTCAGGTACAATAAAAATGGCGAGTTTAATGTGCCGTATGGAGGTATTGGATATAATAATAAGAGTCTAGATAAAAAATTGATGTATTATCGATCTAAAAGCATTTACGATAAGTTTGGCAAGGCCACTATTGAATGTCTTGACTTTTACGATTTTATGAAGAAATATCCTCCTTGTGAGAGAGACTTTATTTTTCTGGATCCGCCGTACGACACGGAGTTTAGTACATATGCAAAAAATAAATTTGGGAAAGATGATCAAGTTCGTCTTGCTGAATACTTGATTAAAGAGTGCAAAGGCAAATGGATGATGATTATTAAAAACACGCCATATATCTATTCGTTATATGATGGACATGGATTAAATATTCGATCATTTAATAAGAAGTATCAAGTGAGTTTTATGAATAGAAATAGTCGAGATGTGACGCACTTAATTATTACGAATTATTAGGTTGGATTTGTGTTGGCCATGTATGATATACTGCTACTATGGTCATTACAGAAGAGGATTTGATACGTATAATAGAAGAGATACGCGAAGAAATGTATTTGGAGATGATGACAATGCCGTTTGTGGAGGAAGACGAAGAAGATTAGCAATTGTGTTGTCGTGGAATGTGATAATTCGTGGGCACGCTTCGCGTAAGGTGTTCAGCTTGCGGATAATTCGGGGACACACCCTAAAAAAGTCAATAAAATCAGGCCTTTGGCGAAAATAGTAGATGGAAGGGTGAGATAAAAAGAGTAGGAAAGGTTGGGGTTTCCGTAGGGCAAGATGATGGGGCGCGGCTGTAAAAGTGACACTATGGGGAGTTTGGAACGGGTAAATTATGGTATAATATTCCTCATACAGGGAGATATTAAGAATGAGCTTGTTTTTAGGCGGGATAATCGCGCTCGTAATTGGTTATTTCACTTATGGTAGATTTGTTGAATTAATCGTTAGACCTGATTGGCATGTAACGCCAGTGGTGTTGAAAGAAGATGGAGTTGATTTTGTGCCACTTCCACGCTGGAAAAATATGCTTATTCAGCTTCTTAATATTGCCGGCACTGGTCCTGTGATGGGGGTTATTCTCGGTATAAAATTCGGTAAAATTGCACTATTTATCATTCCCATTGGTTGCATCTTTATGGGTGCGGTGTGTGACTTTATGGCAGGGATGATGTCGCTTAGGATGGGAGGCGCTAATCTTCCGCGCATGGTTAGAGCCAATCTTGGGGATCGATTTGCGTCAATTTTTACTTGGGTGATGATGTTTCTCTTGATGCTTTGTGTCACAGTTTTCATCAATGTTCCTGCCGATCTCGTTGACAAGACGTATCTGCCGAATATCAGTTTTTATTGGTGGGCAATTGCGGTTATCTTTTTTTATTATGTTATTGCGACGCTCTTTCCGGTGGACAAGATCATCGGTCGCATATATCCCTTTTTTGGGGCATTACTTCTTATTGGCTCGGCAGCGATTGCAGTTGCGCTCGTTATCGCGGGCCTTGATAATCCAGCGATTTTAAACGATTGCCCTGGCTTTGATGAATTTAAATCGCTAAATCCGCTTTTTCCGTGTTTATTTGTAACGATTTCTTGCGGTATTATTTCTGGTTTTCATTCTACTCAGTCGCCAATTGTGGCGCGGACGATGCGCAGTCGACGTGAGGCGCGTGCGACTTTCTACGGGATGATGATTGCCGAGGGAGTGATTGCAATGATTTGGGCGGCGGCGGCACTTGCTTTGTACAATGTGGCGCCTGAGAATCTTTCACTCAAAGGGCCGGTCGTTCTTGGCAATGTTGCAATGCACTTTTTGGGGAAGTGGATGGGCTCGGTTACAGTAGCAGCGATTGTGGTGCTTGCAGTTACCAGTGGCGATACGGCGCTTCGTTCGGCGCGATTGTCGTTCGGCGAGGAGCTTTCCATTGAACAGCGAAAAATCTCGAAGCGGCTGCTTTGTACGATTCCTTTTGTGGTTATTGTCTTTTTCATGCTTTGGTGGTCGAGTCAGGATATCAAGTCGTTTAATCACCTTTGGAACTACTTTGCGTGGGGCAATCAGTCGGTGGCAGTAATCACACTTTTGTCTTCAACGGTGTGGTTGCGCAAAAACGGCAAGGGGTTTAAGGCACTTGTAACTGCCATTCCCTGTGTCTTTATGATGAGCGTGGTTGTTTCTTATATTCTTTGGACGGCAGCAGTCGGTGGACAACCATGGGGTATTGTTTGGAAGTTCGTGGATGGTAAACTCGTCAATTGCGGTTTGCCTTTAGTGCCATCAATTGTAATCGGCGTCGTCGCTGCGCTTGTTACAGTTTCAATAATTTGGGTAAAGAGCAAGGCATCGCCTCCACAGAGATTGTTGGGACACGAAAAAATCAAGAGGTAAAGATATGAATAAGTTTTGGTCGTCGCTTTTAATTGTGGTATCGTTATCTACCTATAAAGACAAGGATTGGCGTAGTGTAGTCGACGAACTTAAGGCGAAGCATTCCGACATGAAGGTCGAAGTTCTTAAAACCTCAAGTTCGATTGACAATTCGCTTGCGGGAATAAGAAAGTATAAGCCGCGTTATCTTGCTTTTGTGATGCGTCCCGAAGAGGTGGAAGCGGAGAGGATCTATGCATTACGAAAGATTATTCGCGATATTGATGATGATCCTTATGATGATGCCATTTGGGGAATTATTACTGGACCTACGGCTAAAGATGCCAAGCGAATTGCAGCTTCTAACGAGCCAAAGCGGATTGTTAATGTTGTTGCCAATACGGGAGTTGACGCCTCTTATTGCTCGGGTGAAGCATTTGGAATGAACGACCACTTTAAGGATGGCGAAAGCGACACTTCGGAGGAGTTTGCGGGTGCTTGGGATAGATTAGATCCAGAGCTTATTGTCTCATCTTCTCATGCTTCACAGGGCAACTTGGAGATGCCGTTTTCGCGTGGCAATATTGTTCCTTTGGCCAATGGATTTGCGACGTGCCCAGATTTGCGGCTAATTGATTATCGGACGGGGCAGTATCGCAAAGATGCGCCAGAAGCGAAAATAGGGCGTATGCTTAAAGCACCTAAGAACGAGAAGGTGTGGATTGCTGCGGGAAACTGCTTGATTGCGGATAATCTGCCAAGGGCGAAGAATACGATGATAATGACTGCGCTTGGGTTTGGTAAGGTCAATCAGTTTATGGGTTACGTGAAAACGACATGGTTTGGCGAGATTGGGTGGAATACGCTTGGATATTTTAATGGCTATCGCTATCCATTAACAGAGAGTTATTATTTTGCTAATCAGAATCTTTTGCGAACGCTCCACGATACGCCCAAGGGCTCGCAAATGCGAGAGGGAAAAGAGTGGGATAAGGATGGAACCGTTCTTTACGCAGATCCAGTTTTGAAGGTGAAGCTGGATGGCGAAAGACTTCCAACTTGGAGCGAAAAAGCGCTTCCGATGGGGATTGTGTTTGACGAGGCGCTAAAGTCTCGCAAGCTTGTTAAAGCGCCAGACGGGTTTGAAGTTATGGTTGCCGACGATTTTGCGTTAGTTACTAAATGGCCCAATCCTTTGCCCACTAATTGGCGTGAGCAATTAATTTTCGAAGGGGATGCCAAGCAAAAGTGATAACTTTTTGGTATAATACACATCTTCCAACAAGTACGAGAAGGAAAAACTATGAATTTGGTAGAACTTAACACAACTGATATTTGTGCGTTTCTTAAAAAGCCACGCACCGCTTTTACTAAGGCGGACATTAAACGCTTTATCAAAGCCAAAGATATTCGCCATGTCAACTTTATGTATGCGGGTGGAGATGGACGGCTTAAAACGCTAAACTTTATCATTCACTCTGATGAATATCTCGATGAGATTTTAACTTGTGGTGAACGTGTGGATGGCTCGTCGCTCTTTAGTTACATTGAAGCGAGCTCATCCGACCTTTATGTGATTCCGCGTTACCAGACTGCGTTTGTAGATCCATTTGCGGAATTGCCGACTTTGTGCCTTTTGTGCTCGTTCTTCAATAAAGATGGTGGAATGCTTGAGTCGTCGCCCGAGTATACGCTTAAGAAAGCTTGTACGCTCTTTAAGAAGGAGACGGGTTTTGAGTTTCAGGCGATGGGCGAGTTGGAGTATTATGTCATTGCGCCTGATAACGGTGGTTTTCCCGCAAAAGATCAAAAGGGCTATCACGAGTCCTCGCCCTTTACCAAGTTTGGTGAGTTTCGCCAGCAGTGCATGCTTGCAATTGCGCAGGCGGGTGGCAAGATCAAGTATGGTCATAGCGAAGTTGGTAATTTTACGACTAATGGTCTTATTTATGAGCAGAACGAAATTGAGTTTTTGCCTTGCGATGCTGAAGAGGCGGCCAATCAGTTGACGCTTGCGAAATGGATCATCCGCAATCTCGGCTCGAAGTATGGCTACGATGTTACTTTTGCACCGAAAATCACGGTCGGCAAGGCGGGTAGCGGTCTTCATATCCACATGCGGATTATGAAAAATGGTGTCAACCAGATGCTTAAGAATGGCGCTATTAGCGACACTGCGAAGCGTGCAATTGCGGGCATGATGAAACTTGCTCCATCAATTACTGCGTTTGGCAACTTAAATCCAACGAGCTATTTACGACTCGTTCCACATCAAGAGGCGCCAACTAATGTTTGTTGGGGCGATCGCAATCGTTCGGTGCTCGTACGCGTCCCATTGGGTTGGTCGGCAGGTGCGGATATGTGCAAGGTTGCCAATCCCAAGGAAACTTCTTCAAAGTATGACACACGTCAAAAGCAGACGGTGGAGATGCGCTCGCCTGATGCGTCGGCCAATGTGTATCTTTTGATCGCTGCTTTGTGTGTTGCGTGTCGGTATGGCTTCTCGCTCAAGGATGCGCTTGAAGTGGCTAAGGCAACTTATGTCAACGTCAACATTCACAAGGCCGAAAATGCCAAGCTTTTAAAGACACTTTCCACTTTGCCCGATAGCTGCGCAGCATCAGCGGATATCTTGGAGAAGCAACGTGCTATTTACGAAGAGAAGGGCGTGTTTTCAAAGTCAATGATTGATGGAATTATTCGTGAGCTTAAGTCCTTTAACGATCGTACTTTGCGTGCGAAAGTGACGAAGGACAAAAAGGCGATGGCCGAGCTCGTGAAGACTTATTTCCATTGCGGTTAAGTTTAATTTCAGTATTAAGGAGTTGGTGATTATGGCACAGGATAATGATTTTATGGTGTTCTCGGGAACGGCAAACTTGCCACTCGCGGAGAAGGTTGCTGAATATCTCAATCGTCCATTGGACAAGATTGATATTAAGCATTTTCCCGATGGAGAGACATTTTGCCAAGTAATTGATAGCGTCCGTGGTAAGGATGTCTTTGTGATTCAGTCTGGATCACCGCGGCCTAATGAAGCGTACATGGAGTTATTTGTGATTATGGATGCGCTAAAGCGTGGATCGGCGGCGCGGATTACAGCGGTGATTCCGTACTACGGCTATGCGCGTCAGGATCGCAAGGATCAGCCGCGCGTTCCGATTACTGCGCGACTCATCGCCAACTTGCTCCAGCGTGCGGGTGCGGATCGGGTGCTTGCGATGGATTTGCACGCTAATCAGATTCAGGGGTTCTTTGATATTCCTTTAGATCATCTCAAGGCAGAGCCCATCATCCTTAAGTATATCCGCGATCAGCATTGGGCAAAGCCAGTTGTGGTTTCGCCAGATACGGGTGGGGCAAAGACGGCCTATGGTTATAGTCGCAAGCTTGGATGCGGACTTGCAATTGTCGCCAAACAGCGTACGGGCGACTCGACGGTTGATGCGTTTTCGGTCGTTGGTGATGTAAAAGATTGCGATGTCATTATGATTGACGACATGACTGCGACTGGCGGAACGCTTTCGGCGGCAGCGAAAATGTGCCGTGATAATGGTGCTAAGACAGTGCATGCGTTTGTTTCGCACTTCCCGCTTACCGAGAAAGGTGTTGATCGTTTAACGCACGAAACTCAGTTGGACGAGCTTGTGGTTACTGACTCGATTCCGCTTCGTGAGGGGTTTGATCCTAAGAGTTTGCCATTTAAGCTCACGCAACTTTCGGTTGCGCCGCTCATTGGCGAGGCGATTAAGCGCACTCACAACGATGAGTCAATTAACGATCTCTTTAACCACGAATGAGATACTTTGCACTTACAATTTTGGTGTTTTTGTCTGCGCTTGTGGCGTCAGCGAGAACGAAATGTAAGTTTGCTGGCGAGGTTTGTACGGAAATGGCGGAGGATGGACACAACTTCTGCCAACGTCACGAGTGCGCATCGTATGGATGCAAGGGGATGGTATGTGTGTTTACGCGTCCGCAGTGGGCGAAAAGTTCGTCGCTTTTTAGGATGCGGGGAGGTTTTGCTTCGGCAAGTTCGGATTCGGACAAGCCCAGACGCTACATTGCCGCTTATTGCAAAAAGCACATTTGCACGCGCATGCTTGATCAGTGCAAGATTGCCGACATCTCGTGGGGCTTTACCGAGGATTTAAGCGACGATCAAGCAGTCAATATGTTTTATTGCAACTCGGAGCGACTTGCTAACAGCAAGTTTTGCATTAAACATGCTTGCAAAGTCGCTACGTGTGGCGGAAGATGTTTGGAGTCATGGCGTCGCGGGCGCGGAGGGGACTTTTCGTTTGTTGACAATAGCGATGGCGATTGGTGTATAAGCCGCTTGGAAACTTGTCGCTCCCATAGTTCCAAAGATCCCGAATTGATACCGCCTCGTGAAGGCAAATATGTTGAGACTATGGGCGATCGTCAGCAAGCCAAAGATGAAGCGCGACAAAAGGCTCGTGAAGAGGCGGTCGCCAAAGCTGAAGCTAAAAAAGCTGCTCTGGCGGAAAGGTTGGCTCAACAAAATGCCGCTGAAGAAGCCGCGCAAGCGCCAAAAGATACAGAAGGCGAAACAATTGATGAATAGTCCGCTTATGGAGATGGCATCGCGCATTCGCGAAATGCGCGCAATTAGTGGTTATAGTATTCAGCAGATGGCATCGCTTACGGATGTCACGCCTCAGGAGTATGAAACGATTGAGGCGGGCGAAGGCGATCCTTCATTTACTTTTCTCCATAAGTGTGCACTTGCCTTTGGCGTTGATATTAACGCGCTCTTGGAAGGTCACAGCGCAAAGCTCTCGCGTTACCTGGTGACGCGCAAAGGTCAAGGTACGGTTACTGCTAAGGAAGAGGGTATTGAGATTCGCAATATGGCGTCAATGTTCAAAAGTCGTCTTGCAACGCCATATTATGTGACTTATAATTACGACGAAAAGTTGCAGTCGCGTCCAATTCATACGACCACTCACTCAGGTCAGGAATTTGATTATGTAATTAGCGGCTCGATGCGGATTAGGGTTGGTGAGCATGAGGAAATCTTGAATGCGGGTGACTCAATCTTCTATAAGTCTTCAACGCCTCACGGAATGATTGCAGTCGGTGGGCAGGATGTTACATTTATTGCGATGATTATGGCGGGCAGCGAAGAGGAGCAGGTGTTGCCCATTGAGTCAATTCGTTCTGATTTGCCTGAAGAGCCGTTAGTGTCCGAAAAGTTTGTGCATGCGATTGAGGATCAGAATGGGCGACTTGAGTCTATTCGCTTTGCCAACACCGAAAAGTTTAATTTTGCTTTTGACATCGTTGATGAAATTGCACGTCGTAGTCCTAATAAACTTGCGATGCTTCATGTCGCGGACGATTTTATTGAACGCAAGTTTACCTTTAAAGATGTTTCCGAGGCGTCGTCGCAAGTGGCGAACTATCTAAAACGTTTAGGAGTCGGCAGGGGTGATAAGGTGATGCTTGTTTTAAAACGGCATTGGCAATTTTGGCCAGCAGTCTTGGCGTGTCACAAGTTGGGTGCGATTGTAATTCCTGCGACCAATCAGCTCATGGTTCATGACTTTGCCTATCGCTTCAAGGCGGCTGGCGTAAAAGCTATTCTTTGTACTGCGGATGGCGATACTGCAAAAGAAGCGGAAGATGCGATGCGCGAAAACGGTAGTGATCTTATCAAGGTGATTGTCAATGGCCAACGTCAAGGATGGCATGATTTTGACTCGGAGTTTCTCAAAGAGAGCGTTGGTTTTGAGCGCACAAAAGATTCGCCAGGCGGTGATGAGCCAATGCTTATGTTCTTTACGAGTGGGACTACGAGTTACCCCAAGATGGCACTTCACAGTTATAAGTATGCATTAGGGCATT
The DNA here is from genome assembly GCA_045599105.1 of Kiritimatiellia bacterium. Taxonomy (GTDB): domain Bacteria; phylum Verrucomicrobiota; class Kiritimatiellia; order RFP12; family UBA1067; genus UBA1067. The sequence goes on along the minus strand of JAZRVL010000036.1, from coordinate 1,934 downwards.
TTGTAACGGCTAAGTATTGGCATTTAGTAGATCGTAATGGTTTGCACTTTACAATGTCGGAGACAGGATGGGGCAAGGCGCTGTGGGGCAAGCTCTATGGACAATGGCTTTGTGAAGCAGCGATTTTCACTTATGACTTTACACGGTTTGACGCGGACAAGGTGTTGCCGATGTTTGCAAAGTATAAGATAACGACATTTTGTGCGCCCCCAACTATTTATCGTATGCTTATTAAGGAAGATATTTCCAAATATGATTTTTCTTCGCTTAAGCATGCAACGACTGCTGGCGAGACTTTGAATCCTGAGGTATTTGCTCAATTTCGCAAGCATACTGGACTTAGAATTGCCGAGGGCTTTGGTCAGACGGAAATGACGCTTGGGATTGCCAATCTCGTGGGCGAACCATTGGAGCCAGGCTCGATGGGTAAACCAGTTCCAGGATATCATATTGATTTGGTAAACGATAAAGGTGAATCGGTGCCTGCGGGTGAGAATGGCGAGATTGTGATTCGTACTTCACGTAGTGATGGTCAGCCAGGCGTGTTCCTTGGCTACTACAAGGATGAAGAGCGGACCGCTGAAGCATGGCGGGATGGGTATTATCATACGGGTGATATCGCTTGGAAAGATGAAGATGGATTTTATCATTATGTTGGACGTGCCGACGATGTTATTAAAAGTTCAGGATATCGGATAGGACCAGCAGAAATCGAAAATGTAATCATGGAATTGCCATACGTGCTTGAGTGTGGCGTTTCGGCTTCGCCAGATCCCATACGCGGACAAGTTGTTAAGGCGTCGATTGTATTGGTAAAGGGTAAGACGGGAGATGAGCTCCTTAAAAAAGAGATTCAAAACTACGTCAAGGAGCATACCGCTCCTTATAAATATCCTCGAATTGTGGTGTTTCGTGACGAGCTCCCCAAAACCATTTCTGGTAAGATTCAGCGCAATCTGCTATGAAGCGCATTACCTTATTCGCTGGGCATTATGGCAGCGGTAAGACCAACATCGCGCTTAATTACGCACAATATTTAAGAGCATTAGGTGAACAAGTCGCGATTGCGGACTTGGATATAGTTAATCCGTATTTTCGCACTCGTGATTCGGAGGTGGCGTTAAAAGCGGCGGGAATTGAATTGGTTGTTTCTCGGTTTGCAAATTCAAATGTGGATTTTCCAGCGATGCCAAGCGCGGCGTATGCGCTTGTTGCTGATCGTTCACGTAAAGTGGTTATTGATGTAGGTGGCGATGATCGAGGCGCTTTGGCGCTTGGGCGATATGTTCCTGAGATTGTTGCGCAAGACAATTACGAGATGCTTGCAGTTGTTAATGCTACGCGCCCACTCACGCAAACAGTAAGAGATACTTTAGCCGTGCTTCAAGAGATTGAGTTTGCCTCTAAGTTGAAGTTTACAGGTTTGGTTAATAATACTAATCTTGGAATGGAGACTACGGCTAAGTTAGTAATTGATTCAACTAAGTATGCGGAAGAAATTGCATGTGCACTTGGTGTAAAAATTTCTTTCACTGCAATAAAAAAAGATTTGATGCAAGAATTAACGGGGAAGGTTAAAAACCTTTTTCCCCTTGATATTCAAAGGCTTTATTATCATTTGCATGGTTAAAGGGGGTCTAAAATTTTTTTTAAATACCCCCTTGCATTTGTGTTATGATTTATGATATACTATGCAATCGTTGCCCGTGAAAGGGTGACATCGTTCTTTGAAAGTTGGTATTTGAGAAAACAGTAAATGTTTGTGTGAGGAGCTTCAAATAAATTACTCAAGTTTTTTTTCTTGAGAGTTTGATTCTGGCTCAGAACGAACGCTGGTAGCGTGGATTAGGCATGCAAGTCGAACGGGATTAGCTGGTTAGCAATAATTGGCTATGAGAGTGGCGGATTGGGGAGGAACACGTGAGCAACCTGCC
>JAZRVL010000035.1:0-19956 GCA_045599105.1 Kiritimatiellia bacterium | reverse complement strand
GAAGTGCTTGATAATCGCGGAGAAGGATCGGGTAATCTCGTTTTCAACGAGTCCATTCGGCCCGATATTGGAAAAATTTCTTTCCTGAGCGACGGCGGCGCGAGGGCGGTTGGTCGGTGTCGATTTCGCTTAAGGCGGGCGAGGAAGAGATCGCGATGGCAAGAAAGGCGCTGGAAGAGCGTAACCTTCACCATCGCCCCGATAGAAGGCCATGAAGCGTTTATAATGGTTCGGCTATAAGGGCGTATTCGTGTTTTGGCGGGGACGGCATGACCCCAAAGCAAATATGATATAATTATCGTATGAAACTTTTATTGGTGTTTTTTGGTGGAGGCATTGGTAGCGTAGTGCGATATATGGTATCGTTCTTGCTCAATGGTCGTATTTGGCCTTGGGGCACATTAACGGTTAATATCGTAGGCTCGTTTTTGATTGGTATTTTAGGTGCAATTGCAAGTCGTGGTGTGATATCCGAGGAAATGCGAGTTTTTCTTATTGTCGGGCTCTGCGGTGGCTTTACTACATTTTCGACCTTTTCCAATGAATGTATTATGATGATACGCAATGGAGATATAGGATGCGCGGCTATCTATATGGTAGTTAGTGTTCTTGTAGGTCTTGGCGCGACATGGGTGGGAATTAAGATTTAGGGGCGTAAGCATTGCAGAGATTAGTTAAATAGTGTATACTACTTACATCTTAAGGAGGATGAAATAATGAGACCTGGACTTTGGCAAATTATCATTGTCGTTTCACTTATTGTGATTCTATTTGGAGCTGCAAAGATTCCTCAACTTGCGCGCTCACTCGGCAAAGCCAAGGGTGAGTTCAAGAAGGGTCTTGCCGAAGGCGAGAGCGCCGACGAGCCCAAGAAGGAGCAAACCTGACCGAGCTTATTCGAGAGCGGCTTAAGACCGTTCCCAATCGCCCCGGTTGTTATCTCATGCGAGATCGCCGGGGTGTCATCATCTATATTGGCAAGGCCAAAAACCTTCGTCGGCGCGTTTCTTCTTATTTTCGTCCTGGCGCCAAGCATCCGCCCAAAGTGCGCTCGATGGTGGAGAGTGTTTATGACTTTGAGTTTATGACGGTCAAGAATGAGGCGGAGTCTTTGCTCACAGAAGCGTCGCTCATCAAGAAGTATAAACCTCATTTCAATATTCTCATGCGTGATGATAAGCGCTATCTTGCGCTGCGTGCGGATCCTAATGCGATTTGGCCTCGCTTTGCTTGTTGCCGGATTGTGCGTGATGATGGGGCTAAGTATTTTGGGCCTTTTCCATCGGCGCCGATTGTACGCGTCGCAAAGGACTTTGTGGAGAAGTATTATGGAATACGTGAATGTGAAGCGATTGTCCCAGACGCGGAGACGCATCGCCATTGCTTGGCAGATGTGATTCGTACGTGTAGCGCTCCGTGCCTTAAAAAGATTAGCGAAAAGGATTATCGCGCACGATTTGAAGAAGCATGTCAGTTTTTGGAGGGCAAGCGCCCCAAGGCAATCGGTGAAGTCGAAGCGCGTATGCGTGAAAAAGCGAGCGCTGGGGACTTTGAAGCTGCAGCGCGATATCGCGATACCGTATTTGCTTTAAGAGAAATGACTAAAGCGCATTTCGTCCGCAAGACGCCAGAAATTGAACGCGACAAAGCATCTAAAGCGCTCAAAGAGCTTGCCGAGGCAATTGGGCTTAAAGCGCCACCACGTATTATTGAGTGCGTAGATATATCCAATCTTTTTGGCACTAATTCGGTGGCTTCGCTTGTAGTTGCACGTGATGGATTGCCTGATAGACGGTATTATCGGCACTTTAAGATTAAGACAGTTAAGGGCGCGGACGATCCACGATCGATGGCGGAAGTCGTAATTAGGCGGTATGGAGATAAGTCCACATTACTTGCTACTTCGCCTAAAGCCGATCTTTTTGTGTGTGATGGCGGAATTACCCAGCTTAGGGCGGCGAGGCGAGAATTTAGGCGATTGGGCATTTCGGATATTCCAAGTATTGGACTTGCGGAAAGGCAAGAAGAAATTGTTTTGGACGATGGAAGAGCCAATTTGCTCCTTCCTCGTGACTCCGAAGCGCTTTTTGTGCTAACGCGCTTACGTGATGAGGCGCATCGCTTTGCGATAACGTACCATCGTAAATTGCGCGAAAAGTCAATTAGAGAGTCGATTTTGGATGAAATACCAGGTATTGGACCAGCTAAAAAGATCAAGCTCTTAAAATATTTTCATTCAATTTATGGTATTGCTCGTGCACTACCTAAGGAAATCGCCTCGGTTGCAGGCGTAAACGAGCAAATTGCCGAAGAAGTTTTTCGCGCCGCCAATGATGCGTCTGGCGAGAAGATTTGATATAATATACATCAACTAATCAATGGAGGTTTATCCTATGCAAGAAACAAGTAAAAAGTACATTATTTATCTGATGTCAATGGCGGGTCTGGGTGGACTCCTCTATGGCATTGACGTTGGGGCGATTGCCTCGGCTCTACCATACATCAAGGCGCTTAACTACTTTTCCGATGCAGCGCTCTCAACGGTGGTCGGGGCGGTGCTCTTCGGTTCGGTAATCGGCTCCTTGCCCGCGGGCGTGTTCGCGGAATGGCTCGGACGCAAGAAAGCGATTTTGATTGGTTCGATCGTGTTTCTCGCGTCAATTCCCATGATTGTGTTTTCAGATGGTAATTATGGGGTGATGGTCGCAGGTCGCTTTGTGCAGGGTGCATCGGCAGGTGTCCTTGGAGTGGTTATTCCAATGTACCTTGCGGAGTGTTTGCCACCTGAGTCGCGTGGTAAGGGAACAGGGCTTTTTCAGCTCTTCCTCACAATTGGACTTGTATTTATGGCGCTTGTAGGCGTGGGAGTGACCAAGTTCTTTGGCGCTGCGGACTCGGCGACGATTGATGCTGCGACTAAGGTTACTGCGTGGAAGACGGTCTTTTGGCTTTCGGCAATCCCAGGAGTTATCTTCCTTTTAGGTATCTTCGGGCTTAAGGAGTCTCCGACGTGGCTTAAGAAGCGTGCGGACAAAGCGGCTGGCTTCGTTGAGGAGAAGCAGGCGACGACTTCGGTCGCGAAGGATTCGCTCTTCCAGAAGAAGTACATTTGGCCGTTCTGCCTCGCGGTTGTTGTGCTCGCGTGCACGCAGGCGACGGGCATCAACTCGGTTTTGAACTATTCGGTCGACATTTTCAATAAGTCGGGGCTTCCAGGTATCGTGGCAAACTATGCCGATACCGCGATTAAGGTCGTCAATCTTGTGATGACCATCCTTGCGGTTTCGCTCGTTGACAGGAAGGGGCGCAAGTTCCTCCTCAAGATGGGTACGCTCGGTATCATCGTCGGTCTTTGCGGTGTAGGCGGATCGTTCTTTGTGATTGAGCATGGTATCGTTGCTGCTTCTCAAGTGACTGGTTGGGCGACAGCGATTTCGTTCATGATCTTCATTGGCTTTTTCGCGTCGGGCCCTGGAGTTTGCGTGTGGCTCGCGCTCTCTGAACTTATGCCTGCACGGATTCGTGCAAATGGTATGGCGATTGCGCTACTTATCAATCAGGGTGTCTCCACGACAATTGCTTCGGTATTTTATCCGTGGGTGAATGCGGTTGGTTATGCGTGGGTCTTTTTCACGCTTGCTTTCTTTACCGTCATTTACTTCATTACGGCAGCGTTCTTCATGCCAGAAACGAAGGGTAAGACGCTTGAAGAAATTGAAGAGTTCTTTAAGTGACGTTCTTATTTTTAGGAACTGGGACATCAGTCGGGGTCCCGCAGATTGGTTGCCGATGCAAAGTCTGCACCTCGACTGACCCTCGTGACAAGCGCCGCCGATGCGGCGCTTATGTGCGTTCAAAAGGGGCGGCAGTTTTGATTGATACGCCGCCGGAATTGCGTCTTGCGTGTGTGGAGGCGGGAGTTGAAAGAGTAGATGCGATAGTACTTACTCATGCCCACATGGATCATGTAGCAGCGTTCGACGATGTGCGGAGATTTAATACACTTAACGGAGAACGCATTGCCTGTGATCCTACCTCGCCAGGCGCCAATGGACGCACTTTTCGCATTGTGGGGCGGTCGATGAATTGCTATGCGATGCACGAGACTATTGATCAAATGCACAAGATTTTTCCCTATATTGGACTTGAAGGCGGCAAGAATGGACTTTATCGTCCGATGATTAATTTTGTTCCTGATGATAAGTTTGAAGTTGGTGATTTGTGTCTTGAGCGACTCAAAGTGGAGCATGGCTTTCCTTGCTCGGGATATTTGATTTCGGTTAAAGGCGAAAGTGCTAAACTCGGATATATCAGTGATTGTCATGACATTTCGGAAGAGGTGATAAAGAAATTGCATGGGGTGGATGTGATGATAATTAACTGCTTGCGAGAGCGTCAGCATCCTACGCACTTGACGCTTACGCGGGCGTTAGAGTATTTAGATAAGATTGCACCCAAGAAGGGATATCTTACTCACATGTGCCACGACCTTACACATGTTGAGTGGTTGGAGAAATTGGTAGGGACGAATGTTGAACCCGCTTATGATAGGTTAGAAATCACCATTTAGAAAGGGTTAAAAGAACGATGAAAAAAGTATTCTTAGCCACCGTCCTCACCGCACTTACGAGTTTTGCATCTGTCAAGACGAGCGAAATTACGGTTGATCTTAAATTGGATAATTCCGACTTTATTGTCGGTGAACGGGTTAGGGGAGTTGTGAATATTGCGAACTCTTCGCCGGACAAAATAAGTTATGGCTATTCAAACTCCAAGGATCGCTTTTTCATTGAGGTTTTTAGAGCCAATGATATGATGCAATTGACAAAGGTCACAGATGGTCCAGTGGTTGCAACTTTTGTAATCGAATCTGGCGAGGGGCAAAAGTTGGAGACTTTTTTAGGCGATCACTTTGTTTTGCAGGAGACTGGACGTTATTTGGCAAGACCAGTGTTGGCTCACAGCGGAATGCGCTATGAAGGGCAGCTTAGAGCATTTGATATTATTGCAGGTATTCATGTCACCAATGCCTTGCAAATGTTTGCTAACGAGCGAGGATTGCAACGCGAATTTGAACTCGTTTATTGGATGCGTAAGCATAGTGAACATATTTTCCTAAAGTCACGGGATGCGGGAAATAGTGTAAAGCGTTGGGAGACGCATGACTTAGGACCTATCTTGCGAATTGATGCGCCATCGATTAGTGTGCTTCAAAGCGGTGAAATCATTGTTCTTCATCGGCTCAATCAAGATCAGTTTGTGCGTAGTGAATTTTGGTCACTTCCAGATGCGCTTGAGTTTCGTAAGCGAGAGGCGGTGCAAGATCCTGAAGTTGCAGGTACTGCACGGGTAAGAGAACTTTATAAAGAAGGTGGTGTTAAACCTAAATCCAATCCTTGGTGGAAGTTTTGGTAAGATGGATATATTGGGAATAGAGACAAGTTGTGATGAAACTGCAGCAGCCATTGTGCGCAATGGGCGAAAGGTCATCTCTAATGTCGTTTATACCCAAATACCATTGCATCAGCCCTATGGTGGAGTGGTGCCTGAAGTTGCTTCAAGAGCGCACGTAGAGAAAATCAGCGAAGTTATTCGCAGTGCCTTGGGTGAGCGCAAAGTTGATGCAGTTGCAGTTACTTACGGGCCTGGACTTTCGCCGGCATTGATAGTGGGGCTTAACGCGGCCAAGGGGCTCGCTAAGGGGCTTGGAGTTGAGTTAATTGGGATCAATCATATTGAGGCGCACCTGCACACGCCATTTCTTTATGATTTGGGCGAAAAGGTGGCTATTCCAGATCCAGTTGAAACAGTACCTGCGCTCGGACTTGCAATTTCAGGCGGACATACAACTTGGATTTATATTCCCGAATACGGCAAGTATGAGATTATTGGGCAAACTTTGGATGATGCAGCAGGCGAAGCGTTTGATAAGGCAGCGAAATTATTAGGACTTGGTTATCCAGGAGGGCCTATTATCGATAAGATTGCTAAGGAGTATCTTGCCGCGTCTCATTCTGCGCTTATTCCTTTCCCTAAAGGTCGTCCACGTGATGGAGTAGCTGCGCTTGCAGGGCTTCCTGCAGAACTTTGTGTTTCTTTCTCTGGACTTAAGACGGCGCTACTTCGATATGTTCAAAAAGAGCATCCAGCAACTGAGGAGTTGCCCAGAGTGGTTGCATCTTATCAAGAAGCAATTGTGCAGGCGGTAGCTGATCGTACTCGCACAGCGCTTAAACGCTATAATTGCCGCTCGTTTATTCTTGGGGGTGGAGTGTCGCTCAACTCTCGACTTCGAGTGGTACTTAGTGGAATTGCTCACGAAGCGGGAGTTGATTTCTTGACTGCGAAGCCGAAGTTCTGCGGAGACAATGGTGCGATGGTTGCAGCACTTGCATACTATCGGCGTAATCATGTAGCAGATGCGATGGAGTTAGATATCAATCCTTGTTTGGAGGTGGGGGAGTGAGAATGCGTGTTTATTGGGAGTTATCGATTTTTGCTTTCATCGTATTGGGTGTGAGCGCGGTATGGATGGGTGGCCTCAATCAAGATGAGGGCTGGTATCTTTATGCGGCTAATTTAGTTGCTGAAGGAAAAATGCTTTATAAGGATTTCTTTTATACGCAAGGGCCGTCAATGCCGTCTTGCTATAAATCGTTTACTTGGATTTGGCAGACATGGGGACTTTTGGGTGCGCGTATTTTCACATTAATGTTAGGTTCGATGGGGATTCTGATTGCAATGGGGATTGCGCGACGCCTTGCCCCTGTAGCACATAAGAGTGAAGCTATGCTCATCACTTTTATGCTTCTTGGATGCAACCTTTATCATCTTTATTATGTGTCCATTCCCAAGACATATGCATTGGCGTCGCTTTTGGTGATGATAGGGTTTTTCCTCCTTATAGTTTCTAATAGGAGCATTATCCAGTTAGCTGCTGGATTTGCGTTTGCTTATGCGACAGGGACTCGAATTTCATTGGGAGTGTTATTCGTAGTTGTGGGACTTTGGTTTATTTTTAAGCAAGAGTGGAGAAGTCTCATTTGGTTTGCAATTGGTGGAGTTGTAGGATTGATATTTGTATATGGTCCTTATTTAGTGGATGCTGAATCGCGAGCAGGACTTTTGGCGGCACAGCAATATCATACCGCACGTAGTGGTTTTGATCTTACATGGGTAGTTGGATCAGTTAGCCGTTTAGTCAGATGGTACTTGCCAATATTTATCGTTCTTGGATTGGGGATTGGTAAGGAACAGGCATTAAAGGCGAATGTTTTACTTTGTGGATTTATTGCAGTATTTGCATTGCAGATTATTGCGCCATTTCCTTACGAAGATTATCAAGTACCGATTATGGGACTTTTGGCAGTTTATGCGTCAGTAAATTTAGTTTCCAATGCACTTATACCCTCGCGCTTTAAGTTATTATTGGTTTTAGGGCTATCGTTTGCGAGTGCTTTTGGATCACCGCTTTTGGAAAAGTGGATGACTAATGGTCAAGATCGTTTTTGGACTTTAAAGAAAGACAAGGTGGAGGTGCAACAATTGCGCGAAGTTGCAAAGGCAATTGAGCTTATGGATCCTCAAGGAAAGACGCTTTTGACCCAAGACTTGTATCTTGCAATCGAAACTAATCGTAAAGTTCCTGAAGGTTTAGAGATGGGGCCATTTGCGATGCTTAGTGACGAGGAGTGGAAGAGTTTACTTACCAATAATATATGCAAAGTAGCTGCGCTTTCGGGCTATACGTTTGCAATTGACCCACCCAGTTGCACGGAGCGTCCAATTGAAAAGCAAATGGAGTATTGGACAATGCTTAAAAATCGGTATCACTTAAAAACCAGGGTAGAAAACTTTGGGCAAAACGCAACTCCTTTATTAATTTTGGAGCGCAAATGACCGCTGAACAAATAAGAAAACGCATTATTGAGGTGGTGCTTAACAATGGCGGACATCTTGCTTCCTCCTTGGGCGCGGTGGAGTTGTCGATGGCGTTAAACGAAATCTTTGATGCAAAGAAAGATCGAATAATTTGGGATGTCGGCCATCAAGCGTATGCGTGGAAAATACTTACTGGACGTGACGATCGGTTTGATACTTTGCGTAAGCTTAATGGTCTTGCGCCATTTCCTAATCCCGCTGAAAGTGTTGCGGATGCAGCAATTTCGGGACATGCGGGAAGTGCTCTTTCGGTGGCGATGGGACTGGCAGCAGCCAGGGATCTTAAAGGTACTGACGAGCAGGTGATTGCGGTTGTAGGCGACGCTTCAATGGCTAATGGACATAGTTTTGAAGCACTTAACAATTGCGCAAATGAAACCAAGAAAGTAATTGTTATTTTGAATGATAACGAAATGAGTATCTCGCGTCCTACGGGTAGTTTCGCGAAACTTTTAGGTCGACTTATTACGAATGTGCGTTACAACCGTATGAAGAGTGCGGCTGAAAATGCGGGGCATAGACTTCGGCTTACTTTTTTGCGGGGAATCTATCATCGGATTGAAAGCCGCATCAAAGCGCTCTTTTTGGGTAATGCGTTTTTTGAGCGCTTCTCAATTCGGTATATTGGACCGATTGATGGTCACAACTTGGATGCGCTGCGAGATGCGCTTATAGTGGCCAAAGAAGATAAACGTAGCGTTTTAGTGCATGTAGTAACCAAGAAGGGCTGTGGGTATGCTCCAGCCGAGCAAGATCCAACTTACTATCATGGAATAGGGCCTGCGAAAAAGAGTTCTTCAATTGGTCGGGGATGGTCAGAAGTGTTTGGTGAGGCATTGATTAAACTTGCCGATAAGGATTCGCGCATAGTTGCGTTAACTGCGGCAATGAAAGATGGAACGGGACTCGTTCATTTTGCAGAGAAGTATCCTATGCGGATATTTGATGTGGGGATTGCCGAAGGGCACATGGTTTCACTCGCTGCGGGATTGGCCGCGGGCGGGATGAGACCAGTAGTTGCGGTCTATTCCACTTTCTTGCAACGTGCCTTTGATCAGGTGGTACATGATGTTGCAATTTCGAATTTACCAGTTGTCTTTTGCGTGGACCGCGCAGGCGTAGTAGGCGCAGATGGAGTCACCCACCAAGGAGTATTTGATATTGCTTATTTGCGCTCAATTCCCAACTTAACTATTTGTCAACCTAAAGATGCTAAAGATTTGGAAGAATTGCTGAAAGAGGCTCTTTTGCGCAATGGTCCTACGGTTATTCGTTATCCGCGTGGGATTGCGCCTGAGTTGGTAGCTCCGTTTACTTCTCCTAATGCAACTACAGCGATTTGGGCAACTGGCGATCAAATTGAAAAAGCCAATCAAGTTGCGCAAAAACTTGGTGCGCAAGTGGTGCATGCGCGTTATCTAAAGCCATTTGATGCAAAACTTTTGCGGGAACAACGTGCGAATGGTATGCAGATTGTTTCGCTGGAGAATGGCTCAATTGCGAGTGGATTTGGCGAGGCAATTGGGGCTGACAAGCGATTTGGTTGGCCAGATGAATTTGTGCCACATGGTACAATCTCTGAGTTAGAAAAGAGATATGGTTTTGATGTTGAGGCGATAACGGAGAACTTAAATGGTTGAGATTAAGAAGTTTCTTTTATTAAGTTTTTTATTGGTGAGTTTAGTCGCATTTGGCGAACTTCAGCCACGCAACTATGATGGGCGGATTGCGCAGCGTTTAAGTGATACTTTGGCTGCTTCACATGTACTTCAGCATCAATTAGACGATGAAATTTCTCGTCGGGCGTGGACCAACTTGGTTTCATTCTACGATTTTGATCATTCCGTGTTTCTTAAAGAGGATTTAGATCGCTTGGCGGCGCGCGAATGTAAGCTGGACAATGAAATTCGCAAAGGCGATGTCAGTTTTGGCTTTGAGGTTTACAATCTTTATGTAGAGCGGCTTAAAGAGCGTATTGATTTTGCGACTAATTTATTAGTCAATACCGAGTGGGACTTTACCACTAATGAAACTTATCGCATTCGTCGCAAAGATGCGCCGTGGCCCGAAAGTCGTGCAGACGCGGAAGAGCATTGGCGCAAAAGAATGAAGAATGAATTGTTGGTAGCGCAAATCTTGCACGAGATTAATAAGTCCACCAATGAGCTTAATGCGGTAAATAGTTTGATAAAGAAATATCGGCAGTATGCAATTGCGCTTACAGAGCCAGATCAGGAAAGTGTTTTGCAAAATTATCTTTCGGCACTTTCGCGCGCATACGATCCACATTCCGATTATATGTCACCGGCAACCAAAGAGGATTTTGATATGGAAATGTCGCTTACGCTTTGTGGGGTGGGGGCGGTACTTACGTTGGATGATGGCGCACTTAAAATTGCAGAAGTGATGGTGGGCGGACCTATTGATGTTGATGGGCGTATTAAAGAAGGCGACAAGATTGTTGGAGTTAAAGAGGACGATGGAGAAATGGAGGACATCACTTGGCAGCCAATGCGCAAATCCATTAAAAAGATTCGTGGGCGCAAGGGCTCTAAGGTTACTTTGGAGGTGATTCCCCGCTCTGATCCGAGTGGCGCTACTACCAAACTGGTGGAACTTGTGCGGGATGAAATAAAGTTGGAAGATCAAGCGGCAACTGGTCGTGTAGAGACGGTATCGTTAGGCGGAGTCACTAATCGGCTTGGGTATGTTTGTTTGCCTGGCTTTTATGGGACGATGGATAAGCGACCTGACGAAGAGGGATTTCGGAGTTGCGCACTTGATGTGGCACAGTATCTGGCCGAGTTTAATTGTCAGAATGTAAAGGGAATGGTGCTCGATTTGCGAGGCAACGGCGGAGGGTCATTACGAGAAGCGGTAATGCTTTCGGCGCTCTTTGTTTCAAATGGCCCAGTAGTGCAGATTCGTGATCAGCGAACAGTTGGTGCATTACCGATTCCTCCTGGCAATCCCATTGCTTTTCGGAAGCCACTTGTAGTTTTGACTGATCGTGCTTCGGCTTCGGCTTCGGAGATTGTTGCTGGTCACTTGCAAGATACAGGGCGGGCGATTGTAATTGGAGATCAGCGTACTCATGGTAAAGGTACTGTTCAAACAGTGATGGGATTAGGACCAGATAAGTATGGCTCTTGCAAAGTCACAACTGCGCGGTTTTATCGAATTGATGGTAGATCAACTCAATTAGAGGGAGTTACTTCCGATATTCATTTACCGTCGCTTTTAGATGCGTTAGATATTGGCGAGGACAAGCTTACATATGCTTTACCATTTTCACGGATTAATCCTGCGAATTATCGGCTTTGTTGGAATATGCATAAATATGTGTCGATGCTTAAAAAGCTTTCGGATGAGCGGCTTAAAGCAGATGAACGTTATTTGACGCATATTCATAATGTTGAAGGAATGAAGGTCTTGAGCGAGCGTGAGGAAGTACCGCTTGATTATGAATCGCGCAAGGTTATGATGATTGCGGATCGAGAGCTTAGTGAGTTGGATGATGAGGAACATGAGGATGATGATGATGAAACAATCTTGCGTAAGCGTCGTCGGCGCAATGAACACAAGAAAGATGATGTGGTATTGGATGAAGCATTTAGAGTTCTTATGGATATCATTCGGCTTACGGGTGGAGAGGAAGTGCCTCAGCCGAGAGGATGGTGGCTTTAATGAAATTAAAGTTTACCAAAATGCATGGCGCAGGCAACGACTTCATCATAATTGATGATCGTTTAGGCAAGATGCCTAATGATAGTCGCCGTATTGCTGCAATGTCTACTTTACATACTGGCGTTGGTTGTGAGGGAGTTATTTTGGTACAGTCCTCAAGTGTGGCAGATTTTAAGATGCGTTTTTTCAATCCCGATGGAAGCGAGGCGGAGTTGTGTGGCAATGGAGCGCGTTGTGTAGCTGTTTTTGCTTCTGAGGTTGGGGCAGTAGATGGCAAATCAATGCGCTTTGAGACCATGGCAGGGATGGTGGATGCAGAAATCATAGATGAGAACTTAGTTAAGGTGTGGATGCCACTTCCTAAAGATTTGAAAGATGATTATGTCATTTGTGGAGTTCCCCACAAGATTGTACCAGTAGTGAGTTTGGTGGATACCGATGTTGAAGGCGAGGGGCGCAAGATCCGGCTTTCGGCGGAGTTCGCGCCTAATGGTACCAATGTGGATTTCGTTGTCTTTCGTGCGCCACATCAGCTTTCAATTCGTACTTATGAGCGTGGCGTAGAAGCAGAAAGTGGTGCTTGCGGCACAGGTGCGGTTGCAGCTGCAGTGATTGGTGTTAGTAAGTACAATTTAGAGTTCCCTGTCAAAGTTAAGACGGTTCACGGCTACGAATTAGTTGTGGATGCAAAATATGATGGTAAAGTATTCTCATCAGTTACTTTAACCGGACCCGTGAAGCGTGTTTTTGAGGGTGAAATTGATTGGTCAACACTTGACATTGTTTCCGAATAAATCCATAATACTTACAACTATGAGCTATTACTTAATGATCTTGGTGGGTGCGGTACTGGTAAACAACTTTGTACTTAGCCGCTTTTTGGGTTGTTGTCCATTTCTTGGGGTTTCAAAAAAAATTGAGACTGCCCTTGGAATGTCAGGAGCTGTAGTTTTTGTAATGACTATCGCAGCTGCTGTGACTTGGTTGTTGGATCATTATTTGCTCGCGCCAAATGGGCTTGGATATATTCATACGCTTGCGTTTATTTTGGTGATTGCCACCTTAGTACAGTTTATTGATATTGCGATGAAACGTTTTTTACCTCCACTTCATGCGGCGCTGGGGATTTTCTTGCCTCTTATCACCACCAATTGTGCGGTATTGGGCGTTGCGGAAATAAACTGCAAGCAAGGAACAGGATTCTTTGAATCGGTGTTTTTCTCTTTTGCGGCAGCCATTGGATTTGGTTTTGCGTTGGTTATCTTTTCGGGGATACGGGAAAAGCTTGCTCACGCCAATCCTCCGCGTGCTTTCAGAGGGATTGCGGTGGCGCTGGTCACAGCGGGGCTTGTGTCGCTCGCCTTTATGGGATTTAGCGGGATGGTGAAACTTCCTTATTAAGTGGGAGGACGATATGACAACAGCGATTGTTATAATAGCGGGAATCGGGTTAGTTGCAGCAGTGGTGCTCGCAATTGCCGATAAGTATTTGTCGCTTAAAGAAGATCCTCGTATTGGTATGGTTACTGCTGCGCTTCCAGGCGCGAATTGCGGTGGATGCGGCTTTGCTGGATGTGATGGATATGCGCGCGCATTGGTAGCAGGGACAACAGCCAATGGTGCTTGCGCGGCAGGAGGCGCGGAGTGTGCATCGGAGATTGCCAAGATTTTGGGAGTCGCTGCGACTGCGACCGAAAAGCGAGTAGCATTAGTTAAATGTTGCGGTACACGTTCAGAGGCGATTCGAGTTGGAGACTATAATGGCATTTGCGATTGTAGTGTTGCTGCGGCAACCGCAGGTGGGGACAAGGGTTGTCGCTTTGGATGTTTAGGATATGGTGCTTGTGCTAACGTTTGCCCCAAGAATGCAATTTCAATCGTGGATGGACTTGCCAAAGTTGACAAGCGGCTTTGTATTGGATGCGGTAAGTGTGTGAATGTGTGTCCACGTCATTTAATTGAGTTAGTGCCTGCTTCTGTACGGATTCATGTTTTATGCGCTAATCCTGTACGTGGTCCAGAGGTTCGCAAAGTTTGCGGAATGGGATGTATGGGTTGCCATCTTTGTGAAAAGAATTCAGGTGGCAAGGAAGCAGGACACTTCTTGTTTGATGGTTTTTTGGCTAAGGTAAATTATCAGAATCCTCCGACGGATGAGCAATTGGCGGCGAAATGCCCTGCCAAGTGCATTGGCATCGATCCTCACTTTGAAACTGGAATTTAAGCATCATGAAGACAGTTAAAAGCCAATTTAAATTTCATGGTGGAGTTCATCCACCGTACAATAAAGAGTTAGCTCGCGACAAAGCAATTGAGCGTTTGCCGATGCCAGCGGAGTTGGTTATCTCGATGAGCCAGCATCTTGGTGCGCCTGCCAAGTGTATCGTCAAAGTCGGGGATGTGATTCGTAAAGGGCAATTGATTGGAGAGAAGAATGGTTTTATTTCCGTAGGTGTGCGTGCGAGTGCTTCAGGTACGGTTAAGGCGATTGAAAAGCGTTTAAGTCCTGCAGGTGGAATGGCGGATGCAGTAATTCTTACGGTTGATTCGGCAAATAATGAATGCGAGAACTTGCCACCGCTTAATTGGCAAACTGCTTCACGCGAAGAACTCTTAAAGCGCGTGGAAGATGCGGGAATTTGTGGTATGGGAGGCGCGGGCTTCCCGACTAACGTGAAGCTCAATCCACCGCCAAATAAGCATTGCGAATACTTGATTTTGAACGGAGCGGAATGCGAGCCATATCTTACTGCGGATTATCGCGTGATGTTAGAGCGAGCATCTCGCATTCGTCTTGGAGTTGAAATTATGCGCAAGATTTTGGGTGGGCCTGCGGTAAGAATTGCGGTTGAGGCCAATAAACCAGAAGCAATTAGCGCTTTAGAGCAGGCATTTGCCGATATTGAAGGAAATGTTGAGATTGTGGTATTGCCAGTTCTTTATCCACAGGGAAGCGAAAAGCACCAAATTTACGCAACAGTGAAGCGCATTGTGCCTGAGCCACCAGCATTGCCGATTGATGTTGGATGTGTGGTGGAAAATGTTGGTACAGTTGCAGCAATTGCCGATGCAGTTGAAAAGGGATTGCCCTTGATTGAGCGAGTAACGACAGTAAGCGGTGATGCGATTGTAAGTCCCAAGAATGTGCTTGCGCCTATCGGCACAACATATCGTGATTTAGTTGCATTTTGCGGGGGTGAAAAGCTCAAGCCCGCGAAAGTGATTTCAGGTGGAACAATGATGGGCTTTGCGGTGCCCAATCTTGATATTGCAACTACCAAGACGACTTCGGGGCTTTTGCTATTGTCGAATAAGAGCGTATTTCAATACACGAGTGGTCCTTGTATCAACTGCGGGCGTTGTGTTCGTGCGTGTCCAATGATGCTCAATCCTGCGGAGATATCTAAAGCTGTTGAAGCGGACGATATTAAGGATGCGGAGTATTGCCACGTTATGTCTTGTATTGAGTGCGGAGCATGCGCGTTTTCGTGTCCTTCGCGTCGTCCAATTGTGCAATTTTGTCGACGGGCAAAGAATTCGATTCGCGCGCGTATTGCTGCAGAGAAGGCAGCGGCACAAAAGGCGAAGGAGGCGAAATAATGAAACCGAAGGAAACAGCCGAGCATTTTATTTTAAGCTCAAGCCCGCATGCGCATTCGCCGGTCGGTCTTACGCAAATTATGCTTGATGTTATTATTGCGCTTTTACCGACTACGGCGATGGGAATTTGGTTTTTTGGCTTTCCTGCGGTATGGACGATTGCAACTTGCGTTTCTACCTGTATTGTAACGGAAGCCGTTTGTCGCATGGCGATGAAACGGGAAAGCACAATTGGCGATTTATCGGCGGTGGTAACGGGCTTACTGTTGGCGCTTAATTTGCCAGCAGGGCTTCCACTTTGGATGGCGGTTGTGGGCTCGGTATTTGCTATCTTTATTGCCAAGCAAGTGTTTGGTGGGTTAGGAATGAATCCTTTTAACCCTGCACTTGCGGCACGTGCGTTCATGCTTATTTCCTTTACTGGGCCAATGACAACTTGGCTTAAGCCGTTTTGGTGGCGCACTCCTGAGGTGATGACTTGTGCGACTCCATTAGCATTCGTCAAGAGTGGCAATCTCGCAGACGTTCCATGCTTTATGAAATTATTGATTGGGGAAATGCCAGGATGTATTGGTGAAGTGTCAGCGGTGGCGCTACTGATTGGTGCGATTTATTTGCTGGTGCGCAAAGTAATTACATGGCATATTCCTGTCACCTTTATTGTAACAGTAGCGCTTTATGCGCTAATTTCGGGACGTGCGCCAATGCAAGTTGAGATTTTGACGGGAGGAGTGATTATCGGTGCTTGCTTCATGGCTACTGATTATGTGACTTCACCTACTACCGCAACTGGAAAGCTGATTTTCGGTTGTGGCTGCGGACTGATTTGTATGCTTATTCGCCAATTTGGTTCATATCCAGAAGGTTGCTCATTTGCTATCTTAATTATGAATGCAGTTTGTCCTTTGATCAATCGTTGGACTCGTCCTAAACCTTTCGGAGCTACATAAGATGAAGAAAATTCTCGCATTAGTTTTATCGCTTACGCTCATTAGTGGAATTTGTGCGGCAGTACTTGCCTATGTTGATTCTGTAACTAAGGACGCAATAAAACTTACGGCCGAGAAAAATCGAGAACGTGCACGCATAGCTGTTCTTTGTGGAGAGAAGGGTTATACTGCAGAAGGGCGCAGCAAGAATGGCTATGGTGGCGATATTGTACTTATGGTTGGTTTTAAACTAGATAAAAAGACCGTAATCTCCTACACGGCACTTTCAGCATCCGAAACTCCAGGATTGGGGATGAAGCTTAAAACACCTGAGTTTATGGACCAATTTGGGGGTAAAGATGCGCGCACACTTAAAGTTAAAAAGGATGGCGGAGAGATTGAGGCAATTACTTCCGCGACCATCACTTCTCGCGCAGTTTGTGAAGCTATCCAAGACGCACAAAGTAAACTATAGTGAAAATTATTGATTGCGACTATTTTGTAGTGGGTTCAGGTATGGCTGGACTTATGAGCGCTTTACACCTTGCGGCGTATGGCAAAGTAATCATTGCTACTAAGGGTGCGCTTAATGACTGTAACACGAATTTTGCGCAAGGTGGGATTTGCTGTGTGATGGATGAGGGTGATAGCTTTAATAAGCATGCGCGAGATACTATGATTGCCGGTGCGTGGTTGGGGGACACTAAAGTTGTTCATGAAATTTGTGAGCATGCTCCTGAAGGAATTCAAGATCTCATTGACTGCGGAGTTAAGTTTACCCGCAAAAAAGACGACACTTTTGATTTGACGCGCGAGGGCGGTCACTCCGCAAGGCGGATTTTTCATGCGGGTGATATTACGGGAGAGCAGTGTGAAAAGGCGATGATTCGGCGGATACGAAAGACAGGGATTCAGGTGCGGGAAGAGACGATTGTAATTGACCTTATTATGTCTCATCGGGTGGGAATTAAGGGCTCTCGCAGATGTTTAGGGGCTTATGTGTTAAATAAAGCAAGTGGTGAGATTTACGCAATTCGCTCACCCAATACGATTTTAGCAACAGGAGGGTGTGGTAAAGTATATCTTTATACTTGCAATCCTGATTGTGCGACGGGAGATGGCGTGGCACTTGCTTGGCGAGCGGGCGCGAAGATTGAGAATATGGAGTTTATCCAATTTCATCCCACTTGCCTATATCATCCTCGAGCGCGGAGGTTTTTGATTTCGGAAGCGGTACGTGGAGAAGGTGCGATTTTGGTAAATCGCCATGGACATCCATTCATGAAGAAGTACGACCCTCGGGGATCGCTCGCTCCGCGTGATATCGTTGCTCGTTCTATTGATTCGGAAATGAAGCGGACAGGCGACGAGTGCGTATTTCTTGATATTCGTAAGAAATCTCGGGCGTATCTTAAAAACCGTTTCCCCAATATTTATCATAAGTGCTTAGAGTTTGGAATTGACATGGCACGCGATTTGATTCCTGTCGTTCCTGCGGCGCATTATGCATGTGGGGGAATCAAAGCGAAGGTTGACGGAACGACTGCAATTACAGGGCTTTCGGCAATCGGGGAGTGTGCGTCAACTGGACTGCATGGGGCGAATCGCCTCGCGTCCAATTCGCTTATGGAGGCGCTCGTTTGTGCGCGATTTTGTGCTTCACGCTTAGGTCCTCATCCAGAACGATTCAAAAAGGTTAAGCCAGCTATTCCGGAGTGGAAAATTGGCAATGCAGTTCCACCTGATGAAGCAGTCTTGGTTGCGCATATGTGGGATGAAATACGTAGGCTTATGTGGGATTATGTGGGAATTGTCCGTACCAATAAACGACTCGCTCGTGCTGCGCACCGCTTAAAAACCTTGCGCAAGGAAATTCGTGATTATTATTTCCGTTATTTAGTGACTCCTGATACGTTGGAATTGCGCAATCTTGCGGTATGTGCTGAACTTATCGTAAAGAGCGCCTTAAAACGCCACGAATCTCGCGGGCTCCATTATACTCTAGATTATCCAAGAATGTCTAAAACCCCTAAGCAAACAATTATCGATGGATTCAAAAGCTAATATTCTTGAAGTACGTAATCTTAAAGTACATTTCCCGATTAAGAAGGGAATCTTTAGCCGAGTCACAGGATATCTGAAAGCGGTAGATGATATCTCCTTTGAACTTAAGCGTGGCGAAACATTGGGAGTCGTCGGCGAATCTGGTTGTGGCAAATCGACGACCTCGCGAGCAATCTTGGGCCTCAACAAGCCGTGTGGAGGCGAGATTATCTTTAATGGCAAGAAAGTTAGCGAGTGGGATCAACTGGAATATCATCGCAAGGTGCAAGTTGTTTTTCAAGACCCTCAAGCGTCGCTCAATCCTCGACATACGATTTTGGAGATACTAACCGAGGGCATGGTTTATCATGGGCTTTGCAACAAGGAAAATCGTCGGGAAAGGGCAGCGGAGTTGTTAAAGAGCGTCAATTTGCCGGAAAACTTCCTTGATCGCTATCCGCATGAGTTTTCGGGTGGTCAGCGTCAACGCATTTGTATTGCGCGAGCAATTGCTCTTGAGCCTGAGCTTTTAATTTGTGACGAGGCGGTTTCCGCGCTTGACTTGTCAATTCGGGCTCAAGTATTGGACTTATTAGAAAAGCTTAAAAAAGAGCTTTCACTTTCCTTCCTTTTTATTACTCACGATATTGGAGTAGTGCAGCATATTGCCGATCGGATAATCGTGATGAACAAGGGCAAGATCGTTGAAAGCGGTACTTGTGCCGAGGTGCTTAAAAATCCCCGTGAAGAGTATACCCGGACGTTGATGGCCGCTGTACCAAAAATCGGCAAAGTACTCGCATAATGGTTATTTATTAATCGGTGTTCCATTGCCAATTTGCTCATGTGGGCTTTTGTAACTGGAATTGTTGGCGGACAAAGTGGTTAACTCTTTTTGCACGTGCAGTGAAGCAGGGGACTTGACGGCAATTTGGAAAAAGAGTATAATGTGCGCCGTTTTCTGATTTGGGGCTGTAGCTCAATTGGATAGAGCATCAGACTACGAATCTGAGGGTTGTGGGTTCAACTCCCGCCAGCCCCGCCAAACAGAAGACCCAGATTGCGGGGTGGAGCAGCCTGGTAGCTCGTCAGGCTCATAACCTGAAGGTCGTTGGTTCAAATCCAGCCCCCGCTACCAATTTTATTAGGAATCTGGCTATGGCTTCAAGCCCTTGTTCGGACGGTAGCGCAGCCTGGTAGCGCGTTTGCTTGGGGTGCAAAAGGTCACGAGTTCAAATCTCGTCCGTCCGACCACTTCCAATCCGCATCTTACCTAATGTTTATGCGGGTAAAATGCGTTTTTACTTTTCAAGCGTCATGCCGATTTTAATGCTTTGAAATGACCTGAAATCATTTGCACTGTAGGTACAAAAGTAGGTACACAAAATCGTGCGTATTCTTTTATTCCATAATTATAAAGGAATCTTTATTACAGTTCTCGATGAAGTTGATTTGCGCTATTCAGCTATTTCATGGTGATTTGTAAAGGGGGTGGGTCAGCAAAAACTCCTTAAGCCGCCTGGGCCAAACGCTGATTGTAAGCATGCGCCGTCTCTCCTTTCAGTGATTCTCTGTGAATTGAGTTGATCCAGTCCTCGAGTTGCCGGATTTCCCATCTCGTGAGGCGGTTGAAGTCCGTTCCCTTCGGATACCATCTTCTGACGAGTCGATTGCAGTTCTCGATGGCACCTTTCTCATAGGACGCATATGCTCTCGTGTAGTAGGTTTCCGCCTTGAATACGCGATCCAGCCGTCT
>JAZRVL010000034.1:0-43221 GCA_045599105.1 Kiritimatiellia bacterium | reverse complement strand
ATTCTCTTAGCAAGCTTGAGGTAGACGCCTAAAGCCCCGAGAGGTATACCCCTTTCACCCTTAGGGGTTAACCCTTTTCCAAAAAAGGGTTAACGGTTTTACCCTTTACCCGTCTACCCCTCGGGCTTTTTACCAGCAGTGTAACCTTTTGGCCACACGGGCGCGTGGCTAAGTAATAAGAAATAGTCCAAAAGGACAGAAAGGAGTCCATATAATTATGGATATCAAAGTAAAATCAGTGCTCTCGCACTTCACAAAGGGCGGTAAACCATGTTACCAGCTCTTTGCTCAGGCATAATCGCTAACCTAAAAGATTCATCAATACTTGAGAGCAATAAGGGGGCGGGGTAAAACCCGCCTCCTTTTTGCCCTTCCCTTTGGCTTACATCAGCGTTCTGGAAGGGGTAAGCCGAAAGTCCGTAGGATCATACGTTACTTACCGTACAAACGAGCATTTAAAAAGCGAAATAATGCACGATAAATACGAACCGTATCTTTGAGCGGAGAAAAGTGACTTGAACGGTTATCTTCGATATAGATAGTTTCAATCGGAAGTTGGAGCGGTTTTTGTGCGTGATGCTTGGCATCAGCGAGCATTACCATTTCATATTCGTAGCGCTCTCCTGGTAAGGCGCTCAAGCGCGAAACGAGTGACGATGGAATTCCCCTAAGCCCCGTTTGCGTATCTTTAATTTTAAGTCCCGTAAGTAGAGAAAAAAACTGCTTCGTCCACCAATTGCCAAAGCGCGATCTTAGCGGCACTTTGCCCGCAAAAGCCCTAACTCCAAGTACGAGTCCATTGCGATGGGTTTTAAGCCCCTCGGCAATGCGCAAAATGTCTTTGACGGTATGTTGCCCATCCGCATCTGCGGTAATGACATCTACCTCGCCAAGATAATTAAGCGCCGTTTTAATTGCCGCGCCCTTGCCTCGATTGGTCGGATGAACGAGCACTCGCTCTACATAGCGCTTGGCTTCATTAAAGATATTGCCCGCCTTGGTCGAGCCATCATCCACTACTACAACACGCCGAAAATGCTCGCCAAGCTCCCTGAGCAATGCGAGCATTTTCTCGTCCGGTTCGTATGCCGGAATTACAACAACGGGCTCGTTGAGCTGCCGTTCAATATCTTGTCCTGCCATTCATCCTCCGACATTTTGGAGTGGCGACGCTTTAGCTTAAGATAATCTGAACGATTACGATAAATGTCTTCGCAAATAAGACTATTCAAATAGAAAAGATCTGCCGCCCTAACCCCATCGGCGAATTCTGCAGCGCTTTTGCTCGTTCGAAGTAAATCTGGCACATTTGCAAGAATCTTAGAAGTAAGCGATCGATTGCCATTAACACTCGAATAGTTATCACCAAAGCAATAAAAACCACCAGCCCTAAGTGACGCATCAATATCCCGACGACGAGTATTGATACGCTCCAAAAGCGCCTTGGACGCATCATTGGCGACAAACTCGCCTTCTAACGAATAGGTCACCGTAACTGTGGGCTTACGCACCCTCGGCTTACGCGCTGCCTTTTTGGGCTTATCTTTTTTGGGTTTAGGATCATCATCAAAAAGATCATCCAAAGAGTCATCAACGTCATCCCCAAGATCAAGATCTGCCTCTTCTTCCTCTTCCTCAGCAGGAGATGCCTCCGCCGCGGCGCTCTCGCTCTTAGTGACTTTAACCCCGCTTTGTGTCTTGATAAACTCCGTCCACTCAATGACCTCGCCAATAACTGGCTCCCCATTAATGCGGATCCCTGTACCCCAACGCTCTACGATATAAGGCGGTTCAATATATTTACCATTGATAAATACCAAGCCCTGCGTAATCGAGCGACCCTTCGTTGCGCCCAACGCCTTCGCGCTCGCCTTGGGAATTTCAATTGCCATCACGCTGGAAGCGAGTAGCACCATCACTAACATTAATGCTTTTTTCATATCTTTTAAAAAGATCCCACGTTGCCGTAGCACAGACCCCCGTAAACCCGTCGTTCCAAACTTGGAGCGGTTAAGCCCCTTATTTCAAATGTCGGTCGAAGAAATATCTGCTAAATCCGCGTGCAACCCAGGACCCACGCTCTTGGTTTAAAACTTAACTTTCCCTCACTTCGATACCAGCAGTCGCCTTGAGGGCTTCGACAATCCGCTGGAAGGTCTTTCCGACCTCGTCATCAGTAAGCGTCTTTTCGTTTGAGCGAAACTCCAACGAGTACGCTCGAGACGTCTTAAATATATCAAAGAGTTCGACCTTAGTCAACTCTTTGCCGCCATTTTTGCGAATGACTTTAATAACATCCTCATTAGCCACGCCCTCCGCAATTGTTAGAGCGACATCTCGACGAATTGCGGGGAACTGCGGCACGGGCGAGACCTTGCCCGTTTCTTCCGTCTTTTTAAGGAGCATTTTTAGCTCCAACTCGCAAAGCGCCATTTGCGTGGTAAGACGATACGGATGGCGCAATTTCGCCGAAAGTGCGCCCATAATACCAATCACTTTACCATTAAGCTTGACCGAAAGTGCAGCCGCAAAAGCGGGATGATCGCTGGGGATAAACTCAACATGCCCTGCGTGGAGGCGCAAAATGAGCTCTTCAACGATACCTTTCATCCAAAGTACCGCCTCTTCTTCGCTCACTGCCGCACGTTGGCGCAATGCCTCACGCCCAACTGGGCCAATGAAGCCCAAAGAAAGCATTTCCTTCTCCGTAGGACCCACCTTAAAGACCTTACCAATCTCAAAGAGCATCGCCGAATCAAGTTGATGCGAAGCGTTGCGTCCTAACGAGCCCATCATTTGCGGAAGCAAGCTATCGCGCATAACTGCATACTCCGCCGAAACTGGATCGGGGATTGCCAGATGCGCTTCACATGTCTCCCTGCGCGAATCAAAGTCCGCAAGTTCTTTCTCCGAAAGGAACGAATAGTGCATCGCCTCGGTAAAGCCCAGCGCCATACACGTTGCGCGAACTTTTGCCTTCGACTTGAATGGCGCATCCGAAAGCGACGAGATCGACGGCGCCGAAGGCATCGTATCAGGGATATTGTCTAAACCATAAAGCCGCGCAATCTCCTCCACCAAATCCGCCTCCATCGTAATATCCCACCGCCAAGAAGGAATCTCGAAAGTCACTGACTTTTCGGCAGCGAAATGATCTTTGCGATTCTTGATCTTAAGCCCAATCGCCTCCAAAATATAAACCATCGCATCGTTACCGATATTAATGCCGATGAGCTTACGAGCGCGATCAAAATCAAGCGCCACATCCGCATTCAATGGACGAGTGCGATTGTCAACATCGATGAACCCTTTGGCGATTTTTGCCTCTCCATACTTTTGCAAGAGGTGCGCCGCCCGACGCGAAGCAAAATCCGCAACATCCTTATCAACTCCACGAATATACCGATAAGCCGACTCGCTCGTAAGCGCAAGCTTCGTCGAAGTACGCTTGATGGATACTGGATCGAAAAGCGCAGACTCAAGAAGAACGCTCTTAGTGCCCTCTGCAATCTCCGACTCCTCGCCGCCCATAATGCCCGCAATCGCATTGGGCTTAACCGAATCGCAAATAACGAGCATCGTCGAGTCCAACTTGCGAGCTACGCCATCGAGCGTCTTCATATCCTCGCCATCGTGCGCGCTGCGAACGACAATAGTGCGGTTTTGAAGTTTGGTATAATCAAACGCATGTAGCGGTGCACCAAGCTCCATAAGGACATAGTTAGTGACATCAACAATAAGCCCCAACGACCTCACTCCGCAAAGCTCAAGCCGCTTTTTAATTAGCTCAGGCGAAGGACCGTCTTTAACCGAGGTAAAGACACGTGCCGTATAGCGCGGGCACTTTGCCTTGTCCTCAACGATAACTTTAACCTCACCTTCAACTGGCGTATCGCTTTCTGTAAAATCAACTGCGGGCAATTTGACCTCGCGCTTTAAAATCGCACCAAACTCACGCGCGAGCCCCACGACTGAAAGCGCATCTGGACGATTCCAAGTAACTTCCACATCAAAGACGGTTTCAGGCTTCTCTCCACTCACCGCATCGCGCACAAATGCACCAGTTTTGGTCTCGGGCGGAAACTCAATAATTCCCGAATTGCCCTCGCCAAGCTTAAGCTCCTTTTCCGAGCAGCACATACCAAAGGACTCAACTCCGCGCAGCTTGCCCTTCTTGATTTTGAACTCACCCTCGGGAACAATCGCCCCAATCTTCGCAAATGCGGTCTTGATGCCCTTGCGCATATTGGGCGCACCGCAAACTACTTGATATTCAGTTGTTCCGTCGGTGACCTTGCAAACATGCAAGTGATCGCTGTCGGGATGCTTCTCGCACTCCAAAACCTCTACTACCACAAAGTAATCCGAAAGCTTGACCCCGCCAATCGTCTCAATCGCTTCAACTTGCAAACCCGCGCGAGTTAACTTCTCTGCAAGCTCCTTAGGATCAATATCGTCAACCTTGACGTATTCATTCAGCCACGACAGGGGCAGTCTCATCTTTCGCTTCCTTCCTCTTCTTCCATTGCGGTCCGTATTTCGGGAATTTCTCGACCTTTGAATAAACACCGTTGGTAAATGCAATTACATGACCCGTAGAAACCAACCAATTAAGGTGCTTCTCAAAATCGGGCGTCGTAGGGAACTCGCTCTTGTCGCAGCAAGGATGCTCTTCGACAAACTTAGCGGCCACCCTAAGCTCTTCAATTGCATGCTCCGCATCAAACTCTTTAAGCTCCATGTTAATTACAAACTCTGGACCTTTGGCGTCGTTGACACGGAAGAATTTAAGCTTGCGATGATGAAACGCACCCCGCAAAGCAAAAATCATCCCATAAGGCGCACGCTTTTCAGCTTCAATTGCATCATTAACGAGCCACTGCAAAGGACGGAAATTCGACTTTTGCGCCGCTTCAGCAGTAATCATCAAGTTTTTAGGTTCATCAATGAGTGAAGGCAAAATTGTCCGCTTAAACTCGCCCTCCGCTTCAAAACGCGCCAATCCCTGCTCCCCGAAAACCGTACGCTTAGTCGCATTCTTGCGCCACTCTTCAATTGCTTCTGCATCGCGTACCATCTCAATGTGCGAGCGATAATTGTCCTCACTCATTTCAGGATAACGCGTGCGAATCATCTCTTTGACCGTATCGTTAAACTCGTGAATATTAGGCGGCCCTAAAAGGACGCCCGAAAGCCCGCACTTAGCAACGCAATTAAAGTTGCCCTTAGGGGGCTCAACTTCAATTTCTTTCGCTGCATAGTAATCGGTAAGATGCGCAGCAACAATATGCTCAATAAGCTCATTGCGATCAGTTGATGCAAAGCCGCACACCTTGCATTGGAAGAATTTAGTTGCGCTTTCCGCTGATTTGGGCGAAATCTTCAAAAGAATAGTTGCGGGATTGTTCAAGAAAAAGTACGCAAGCTCTTTTAATCTGTAAGCATGAAAATCGCTTTGCAACTTGCGAATAATCGTCCCCAGTGCCTTGGTTTCTGGCAAAACCTTCACTTCCGCATCTAATGGCTTAGGGCGCTCAACAAAGCGAGGAGTCGACTTTTTGTGAAACGGCTTCTCACCCCGTGGAGGCCTATCACCACGCGGGGTCTTTTCCTTGGGCTCACGAACTGGTCGAACCTTGCCGACGCTAACACCAGCATCCTTACGCGCCCAATCCGGCGTAAAATCAATCGACCCTAAGTCCAGCATATTTTCTTCGCTCATTTGCCTTGTATTATACCATAATTCTTGACTGCATTCTCAATTCCTTCACGCAAAAGCACCCAACGCATCGAAAGACGCGGGCCTGGATAAACAAGCGAAGTATCGCCCGAGGGCCAATTGCCAAAATCTTGCGAGGTAAAAGGATCCTTTGGCCAAGAGTTAAATGCCCACCTTAAAAGTCCATCAAATCCAAGCTCGGCCGCTTCCATTGGCAGCGCCTCACATTCATGCAAGTCAGAAGCCATAAAAGTATTGGGCTTAGGCGGATTGCAGCAAACATAAAAGGTGGTGGTCTTGCCTTGACTACGCCTCGCCTCACATACCGAAAGTAGCTCCTTGCGATACTTATAGCCATAACTTACGGACTTAGCCATATCATTGAGCTTGCTCGGATGATCGCAGGCCATCACAAAGTCCAACTCTGGCGCATACTTATTCAATACCTCAATTGCGCCTTTAAGCAGATGATCAGGTCGCTCATCCATCGCAATTCGGGTACGTTCAAGCCACCCCTTATCCTTTAAGTGCGCAACTAATTTCTTTAGCCGCTTGCCCCAATATTCCTCGTACTCAATCGAAGGGGGATTGAACTTAAGCGACCATGGTATCATTGAATAGCAATCAATTTCAGCCCCCTTAAGCCCCGCTCGTTCAGCTGTTTCAACCACTTTATCAAAGACGGTAAAATCATCACCATCCTCTCCCACCATCGACGAGAACTTGTCGTATGTTTGTCCGTTCCATGGCTCACTGATAATGGAAGTAGTGATCGTCTTTTGCCCTGCATCAGCTAAAATCTGGTAATATTCCGACAAGAGCTCAAAATGCTTATCTCCCCACAATTCTACCTTGTGCCAACGCGCAACCGCTTCTGGATGTTGCCAAATATCCAAGCGAAACTTCCATTCTGATGGAGGCGGCAAGACCTTGTTTTCAACTTCAATCGTCACTGGTAGCTTATAGATTTTGCCATTAACCGAAAAGCACAGCTTATCTTCAATCGTTTTTTTAGTGGTATTACGCGGAATATCAAAAGTATAAAGAAATGGTCGCGTTATTCCCTGATAACTTGACGCAGTAGGACTTTCAACTATATCAGCATACCACTTGCCAGCACCCATCGTATAGCGCAATATATCTATGCGCGAAGCATCATTACTTGTCTTGGCCGATAGCTCCTTAAAGCCATCCTTATCACCTACGACTAAAAGCCCATGAACTCGCTCACCCTTCCAACCCTTGAGCTTTAATTTATGTCCAAAATCCTTGGCCGAATATTCCTTATCGCGATCATAGCGCGTATAAATATCGCCAACCCCTACATACGCCTCCAGTGTTGGCGCAAACATCAAGGTAGCCATTAATAATGCTGTCTCTAACACTTTACGCGCCTTAAAGCCGCCCCAAACAAAAAACTTCCATGGTCGAATTCCTCGTACGACTTTCACTACTTTATCCTTCTTGTCTAAAAATGTTGCATCAATTGGATAGCTCATAAAACAAGTGTGAATCGCATTACATTTCAAAATAAGCAACCCTTCGCCTGGAGGTGGCTTGGGCCTACCGATAAGTCCACGCGCCCGATCGAAAAACTTTGTGGCAACTCTTGCCTTTACTCCGGCAATTTCCACCTTAGGTGTAGCGCAACACTTCATCGACTGTCGTATAACCGTCGAGAATTGAGCGAATACCATCTTCACGCATCGTCCGCATCCCGAGTTCGCGTGCTTTCTCGCGAATAATCAAAGTCGGTGCACGGTTATTGATCAGCTCGCGCAATGGATTGGACATCCTCAAATACTCAAATACGCCCTTGCGCCCCTTGTATCCTGTACCATTGCACGTCTTGCAACCTTTACCAAAGTAAAATGGCCGTCCACCAATTTGATCGCGCGTCATTTCAATACGCTCCAAGGTTTCATCGTCTGGCTCGTAGCTTTGACGACACTCCTTGCAAACTGTACGCACGAGTCGCTGCCCCAAAACTCCCTCCAAAGTCGAGGAGAGAAGGTAGGGCGCAACATTCATATCCACCAAACGCATCACCGCGCCAGCTGCATCATTGGTGTGCAAAGTTGAAAACACAAAGTGACCAGTAAGCGCCGCTTGAACAGCAATTTCCGCAGTCTCAAGATCACGAATCTCACCAATCATCATAATGTCAGGGTCTTGACGCAAGAATGCTCTTAAAACGCGCGCAAAAGTATTACCCGCATGCGCATCAATCGGCACTTGTACAATCCCATCAACATTATATTCGACTGGTTCCTCAGCTGTTAAAAGCTTGGAGTCAATCGTATTAATGCGACGCAAAACTGAGTAAAGAGTCGTCGTCTTACCTGAGCCGGTAGGACCAGTCACGATGAAAATCCCATTGGGCTTTTCAATATCCATCGTGATTTGCTCGTAAACATCTTCGGGTAAGCCCACGTTCTCCAAATCAAGCGACGTCGTCGTCTGATCGAGAATACGCATTACCACCGACTCACCATGCGCTGTCGGCAAACACGAAACACGCAAATCGACTGGACGACCCGCAACTGTAAGCGCAATGCGCCCATCTTGAGGAATACGCCGCTCGGCAATATTGAGTCCCGCCAAAATCTTTACACGCGAAATAATCGCCGGCGCCATCTTCACGTCAGGCGCCTTCATCTCATAAAGCGCGCCATCTACACGATAGCGAATCTTGAAATCATTCTCAAATGGCTCAATATGAATATCCGCCGCATGATCCACCACGCCCTGATAAAGCACCAAATTCACAAAGCGAATAATTGAGGATTGATTGGCCGCATTCTCCATTGATGCAATGTCGTTGGAGGATGCATTTAGCGCCAACCCCTCATCATCGGTCATTCCCTCGCCGAGCGACTTAATCATATCGGCGACCGACTCGTTCGAATCGCCATAGTATTGGCCAATTCGATCCATTACGTCCTTTTCGCGCGCAAAGACGAACCTAACTTCCTTGGAAAGCGTGAAGAGCATTTCATCCGAAATGCGCGGATCGACAATATCAAAAGTAGCGAGCGTTACCGAACTATCGTCACTCGCAACCGGAAAGACGTTATACATCCGTGCAGTCGAAGCAGGGATTGCCTCAGTAAGCTCGGAGTCAATCGTCATTGAACCTAAATCAATCGCCTCCGAATCCTGATATGCAGCCATCGCTGCTAAAAGCGAATCTTCATCCACAACTCCTTGATCAATCACTAACCGACGAATTGGCTTAGATTCGGTCTTGGAAAGGTCCGCAATATCCTTCGCGCCTGCCTCATCGAGGTAGCCGTTTTGAATCAAAATTTGGAGTATTTGGTCCATTGTTAAACTTTAAGCGCCGTAGCCCTCTTCTTTTAGTTTACTTACCACCGAATCTGGATCTTGCGACTTGGTGATGAGCTCTTCATAAGAAATAAGACCTTGCTTGTAAAGATTGGTGAGTGACGTATCAAGCGTGAACATACCATACTTCGCGCCCGTTTGCATATCGGACTTAATCATATTGGTCTTATTATCACGAATACGCGAACGAATCGCATCGGTCGTCGTCATGATTTCAAAGGCCGCAACTCGTCCATGTACTTCACCATTACCATCCAATTTCGGCAAAAGAATCTGCGAAATAACCGCCTGCAAGCCCGCCGCGAGCTGCGTACGGATCTGCGCCTGCTGGTTCATCGGGAAGGCGTCGACAATACGGTCGATCGTCTCCGCGGCTCCGGTAGTGTGGAGCGTACCGAAGACGAGGTGGCCGGTTTCGGCCGCGGTAATCGCCGCCGCAATCGTCTCCAAGTCGCGCATTTCGCCGACGAGAATGACGTCCGGGTCCTGACGCAAAGCGCGCCGAATCGCCTCCGCGAAACTCGGAACGTCGTCGCCCACTTCGCGCTGGGTCACGAGCGAGTTCTTGGAATTGTGGTAGAATTCGATCGGGTCTTCGATGGTGATGATGTGGACGTTGCGCTCCTGGTTGATGACGTCGAGCATCGAAGCGAGCGTCGTCGACTTACCGCTGCCCGTAGGACCGGTTACGAGAATAAGACCGCGCGGCTTGAAAAGAAGTTCCCTTACCGTATTCGGAAGCCCGATCTGCTCGAGCGTCAGGAGCGTCGAGGGAATCTGGCGCAGAACCGCGCCGTAGCGCTTGCGCTCCTTGAAGACCGAGACGCGGAAGCGCGTGCCGTCCGGGTGGGCGAGCGCGAAGTCGGCGCCGCCGTTCTTCTCGAGCTCCTCGTTCTTCTCTGGTTCGCCCAACTCCGCGAGCATCTCCTCGACGAGCGATTTCGTGTCGTCCTCCGAAAGCTGCTCGTCCATAATCGGAAGAAGCTCTCCGTGTACACGGAGTTTCGGAGGCATATACGCCCGAATGTGGAGGTCGGAAGCCCCCTCGTCAATCGTCGCCTGCAATAACTCCTGTACGTGCAAGTCCATTAGTCTGCGTCTCCCATCGTTACTCGTAAAACTTCCTGCAAGCTGGTCATTCCGCTCGCGACCTTGAGCATTCCGTCCTCGCGCAAGGTTCGCATCCCCATTTCGCGCGCGCGCTGTCTGAGCAAAGTCGCCGGCGCATGGTCGAAGATAAGGCGCTGGATCGTGTCGTCCACCTTGAAGATCTCGAAAATTCCCTTGCGGCCCTTGTAACCGGTCTTGCCGCAGACGTCGCAACCCTTGCCGTGGTACATGTGGTCGGGCAGCGTCTGATTGGAGCCGCTCGCCAGCGCTCCCAACATCTTGATTTCGCGCTCGCTCGGCGTATACGCCTCCTTGCACTTCTCGCAAATCGCGCGCACGAGACGCTGGGCCATCGCCGCCCGCAACGCCGACGCGACGAGGAACGGCTTTACTCCGATATCCAGAAGACGCGTAACCGCCGAAGGCGCGTCGTTGGTGTGCAGGGTCGAGAACACCAAGTGGCCGGTGAGCGCCGCTTCCATCGCGATATCGGCGGTTTCCGCATCGCGGATTTCTCCGATCATCACGATGTTGGGCGCCTGACGAAGAATTGAGCGAAGCGCCGCAGAAAAATCAAGCCCTACATCCTTATTGACTTGTACCTGATTAATACCGCTCATCTGATATTCGACTGGGTCTTCAACGGTAATGAGCTTCTTGTCGGGCGTATTAATCTGTCCTAAGCAAGCATACAAAGTAGTCGTCTTACCTGAGCCCGTAGGACCGGTTACAAGAACTACACCATCTGGCAACTTGATAAGGCGCTCAAAAGTCGTTTGGTCATCCGACAAAAATCCAAGTTGTGGTAGGCCTAACGAAAGATTGGACTTATCCAAAATACGCATTACAATCGACTCGCCATGATTGGTTGGCACCGATGAAACACGTAAATCAAGATCCTTGCCCCCAACCGTAATTTGGATACGCCCATCCTGTGGAACGCGCTTTTCGGAGATTTTCATCTTCGACATAATCTTAAAGCGCGAAATGATTGCCCCTTGCAAGCGCTTGGGCGGCGAGTCCATTTTGCGAAGCGCTCCATCAATACGATAACGAACTCTAAACTCCTTTTCCATTGGCTCAATATGAATATCGGATGCCTTCATCTTAATCGCATTGGTAATAATCATCGTTGCGAGTTTAATGACTGGAGCATCGTCGCCCTTAGCTTCCTCAATTCCCCCAACTTCATCGCGGGTAGAAACCTCCGCATCCACCCCCGAAGGATAGAGCTTGTCCATTGCTACTTTTACTTCTTTGAACGGACAAACTACTGCTTCAACATCCCTACCACTAAGCACATATCGTAAGGAGTCAATCGCATCGTAGCCCATTGGATCCATTAGCGCAACCGTGATTGTCTCATCACTTGCGACTACTGGCACAACTCCATACTTTTTGGCAATCTCGGCAGTAATTTCCTTAGTCACTTCAGGCGCAATTGCCTCAGCATCAATATGACAATACTTTAATCCAAACTGATCAGCGATCGTCCCTAAAACCATATCCTCGTCCAAGGCGCCGCCCGCAACCAATACATCCAGCGTCGTTTCGTTCGCCGCTTTCATTGAGCTTGCCGCAGTCTCAACCTGCTCAGTGGTCAAATAACCACGCTCAGTTAATAACTGGACAACATACTCGTCGTTGCTTGTCATTGATTAGCGCTAATTATATCACAATTATGGCACAGGGACAACTGAGAGAATTTCATCAATCACTTTATCAGCAGTAATATTTTCGGCTTCTGCTTCGTAAGTAAGAAGGATGCGGTGTCTAAGAACATCGTGCGCAACTTCCTTGACATCTTGTGGAGTTGCATACGCACGACCATGCATAAGCGCATTGCCACGAGCAGCGAGATTAAGCGCCAAAGTTGCACGTGGTGAAGCGCCATTTTGAATACGTGCATTGGCTTCACGCGTCTTGAAAACGATGTCCAAGATATAGTCGCCAACCTTTTCGTCGCAATAGACATCTTTGAGCGCTGACCTTAACTTTGCCACATCCTCCGCCGTGCAAATTGTCTTGGCTTCAGGAACAGTCTGGTTTCCAGCAAAGCGTTGCATGATGCGCCGCTCATCCGCCTTGGAAGGCGTCTCTACCAAACATTTAAACATAAAGCGATCTACTTGCGCCTCTGGAAGTGGATAAGTTCCTTCTTGCTCTATCGGATTTTGAGTCGCTAGCACCAAAAACGGCTCTGGCAATTGATAAGTCGTCTCGCCAATCGTGACTTGGAGCTCTTGCATCGCCTCCAACAAAGCAGATTGCACTTTCGCTGGCGCACGATTGATTTCATCAGCGAGCATGAGATTGGTGAAAACAGGACCCTTTTTAGCAGTAAACTCACCACTCTTAGGTGAATAAACCAGCGTTCCTACCACATCCGCAGGTAAAAGATCAGGCGTAAACGAAATACGTTTAAAGTCCAAACCCAACACTTTTGCGAGGGTATTTACGGAAAGCGTCTTCGCAAGACCTGGCACACCCTCCAAAAGAATATGTCCACCTGTTGCCAATGCAAGAATCAATCGATCGACTAACTTTTCTTGCCCCACAATTACTTTAGCAACTTCATCACGAATTCGCGTTATTAATTCATTCATTTATTTAGTCTCCTCTGTCATAAGTTCTCGTATTATATCCTTTACTTTACTCCATTTCAATCGCGGAATTTCTTTAATTAGACTTGACCAATGAAAACGCTTGGCGCGAACAGCTTCATCATCACTATTCGCAACAAGCTCGCCCCGCTTACGAATAAGATAATCACACCAAAGACTTTGAACAAATCCTTCCAAGACATGAGCGGCACTCTCGCCACTTTTCATGACTCGCCGCTGATTAACAAGTAAACTATCAAACCATTTACGCGCACTCTCGTCCAACATCTCTCGCCACGCAACAATTCGATCCTCTCCACTGGCAATCCCAGCTCGCCATGCTTCCACAAATCCTCGCGCTAAATCATGCACCAAAATATTTAAGGGCAAAAACTCTCCGATGAGCGAATCCATTGCCTTTACTTCTGCACTTTGCTCATTGGCAAGTAAAAATTCGCACAACGCCGTCTCTCTAATCGGTGGAGAAATAAATGCTTTTGCCGACCGCCAGCTAACTTCATCATCCATCACCTCTTCTGCGACTACTTCCTTGACAACAGGTGCAGCTGGCATTGAAAAAGCAGAAATCTTAGCAAGCTCCTCGTCTAATGCCGCGCGAGGCAACCCTAAGAGCTTGGACGCTTCTTTTAGCATCGTCGCACGCATTACCGCGCTTTTCGCCTGAGCAATAGTACTTAGCATTTTGCGGGTCGTACGCTGAATCGCATCTATTGAATCGGGATTCGCTTCCGACAATCTACAAGTACGATACTGAAAAAGAACAATCGACTCTGCATTTTTCAAAAGCGCTTCAAAGTCATGCTTAGGATGTTTGAGCAAATAAGAGTCTGGATCATCACCTTCTGGAAGCGACACCGTTCTTACTGGCATTTCTGCATTTAAAAATAATCCCGCCGTACGTATAGTTGCTTTATGGCCAGCTGCATCATCATCAAATACAAGCGTCACTTGATCGGCAACTCGCTTCAACAACTTTACATGCTCTTCCGTAAATGCCGTTCCTTGGGAAGCTACGGCAATTGGAAATCCGCTAATATGAAGTCTAATAGTATCAATCTGGCCTTCGCAAACAATAACTTCATGGTGCGCACTTTTGGCAATCGGCCCTGCGGCACGATCAAAGCCAAAGAGTACTTTGGATTTCTTGAAGATCGCAGTCTCTGGCGAGTTTACATACTTACCCGAGTTTTTGGAGGCGACTAATTGACGAGCCGAAAAGGCAACCACTCTACCTTGTTTATCACGAATTGAGAATATTAATCTCCCGCCAAAGCGATGATATCCCTTGTCGCCTG
The DNA here is from genome assembly GCA_045599105.1 of Kiritimatiellia bacterium. Classification (GTDB taxonomy): domain Bacteria; phylum Verrucomicrobiota; class Kiritimatiellia; order RFP12; family UBA1067; genus UBA1067. The sequence continues at coordinate 29,125 of JAZRVL010000034.1, read as the reverse complement.
GACGATCTGAAGCTATAACTACTCCAGCTGCAACCAATTCCTCTATCGTATAGCCATATTTATCCGCCCACTTGAGAATAGTCACGATACCCTTAGGCGCATAACCAATACAAAAATCATCTTGCGCCTTTTCATCTAACTTGCGCTTAGCAAGATATTCCCTCGCAATTGTGGCCTCTTTGGCGACCTTTAAGCAACGATGATAAAACTCCGCAAGTTCAGCCATTAGTGCATATAGACGCTTGCGCTTGCCCGCTTCAGGATCCGCCTTTTCCTCAATCTTTACCCCACAACGTTCAGCCAGTTTACGAACGGCCTCCATAAAGGTAAGCCCTTCCATCTTTTCCACGAACTTAATGGCATCGCCCGACTCCCCACAACCAAAACAATGATAAAATCCTTTCGTCTCATTGATATGAAAGGATGGGGTCTTTTCGTGATGAAATGGACAACACGCCTTTTTGGAAGCTCCCGCAGTCTTAATGGAAATTCCATACGAAGAAATCAACTCCGTAAGATCAATACGGGACTTTATCTCTTCAATCGTAGCTTCGGTGATTCCAGTTGCCATCCCTCGTATTATACCACAAGTCTTTCCGTAGCACCATCAACTATCTCTGAGTGTTAAGATTCAAAGGGCCGGCAAAAAGCCAGCCCTTTAGAATGCTTATTTTGTTTTATGACGTTGCGCCTTCATGCGCTTGTCATATTTATGCTTAGACATTTTTTTGCGGCGTTTTTTCTTAATCGAACCCATTTTGGTTTCTCCTTTTCGTAAGTATGATTAAAAGATAATTTTATTAAGTGGCAATTCAATAATTCCCGTAGCCCCCGCCTTGGTAAGCGCAGGAATAAGATCACGAACCTTCTTTTCCTCTACCACTGACTCAACCGCACACCACTTTTCATCGTTGAGCCGGTTAACCGTTGGCGCATGCAAAGAAGGTAAAACCTTGACCACTTTTTCTAGCGCCTTGGTTGGTGCATTGCACTTCAAAAGCACACGACGCTGCGCTTCAAGCGCTCCTGTAAGCAACATCTTCAGCTGCTCCAATTTCGCGCGCTTAACGGAATTCCTCCAGCTGTCCTTGTTGGCGATAAAGCGTGTCGTAGAAGTCAAAATCGTATCCACGATGCGAAGATTGTTAGCTCTGAGCGAAGAACCTGTTTCGGTCAAATCCACGATTGCATCCACGAGCTCAGGCGCCTTCACTTCTGTCGCACCCCAGCTAAACTCAACCTCAGCTTTGACGTTATGCTGCTTGAGATAGCGCTTCACGAGTCCAATTGCTTCAGTCGCAATCCGCTTTCCTTTTAAATCTTTGACCGTCTTAATCTTGGAATCATTCGGTACTGCGAGCACCCATCTCACTGGATTGGAGGTCGCCTTAGAATAATTTAACTCGCAAATCTCTTTGACATCGCTACCGTTCTCATAGACCCAATCATAGCCACAAATTCCCGCATCCAAAAGTCCAAGCTCCACATAACGGCTCATTTCTTGAGGACGCAGAAGTCGGCACTTAATCTCTTCATCGTCAATCGATGGGACATACGAGCGACTTGAACACGAAACATTAAACCCCGCCCGCTTGAAAAGCGCAAACGTGGACTCCTGTAAACTACCTTTGGGTAAACCTAATATAATTGCCATATTGTTATATTATATCATAGTTATAGTTTATTCCGCAATCGCCAGTCCTCCGCCCAAGGCACGATAGAGCGTAATGAGGTTAATCGTAATTTGACCACGCGAGATGACGCTTTCCTCTTCCAATTGAAGGCGTGAGCGCTGTGCATCAAGCACATTGTTAAAGTCCCTAAGCCCATTCTTATAGAGATCCTTTGAAATTGTCACTGCATCGCTCGCAGCTTTCACCGCCAGCTCCAAAGCACGATAGCGATGATATTCTTGGGTGTAAGCGGAATAGGCATTACGCACATCTCCATAGGCGCTTTCCAATATATTCTCATAGCTTAGTGCCGCTTCTTCCACTCTTGCTTCAGAGGCTTTTACCTTGGCATAAATTGCTCCGCCTTGGAAAATTGGCCAACTAAATGATGGCCCAATTGTCGCAAAGAATGAGTTTTTGCTGAAAAGGTTCGTCCTATCTTGACTTTCCAAGCCAACACTACCATTGATGAAGAACTTGGGAAACCAAAGGGACTTGGCAACGCCAATTTCCGCTGTCGCAGACGCCAAGCGACGCTCTGCCACGCGCACATCCGGACGCGAACGAAGATAGTTGAGCGACAACTCCGACACTTTAGCTGGCGCAAGCAACCAATCCCGATTGTCCTTGGGCGGTTTTAATTGCTCCGACAACGATCCCGGGATGTTGCCCGTTAGGATCGCTAACGAGTTTTTAATCGACTCTTCTTGGGCAAGTAACTGCGGAATGCGGGCGCGAGTTTGCTCAACTATGTAGGCGCACTGATTCACTGCAAGCTCATCGCCAATGCCCGAATCAAGGCGCGACTTTAAAATTTCATAAGTCTCGCTTTGCAAAGCGAGGTTGACGCGAGCAACCGCAATGCGCTCTTGAGTCGTACGCAAATTGACATATTGCGCACCAATTTGGGTAGTTAACGATACCCACGCATCCGCCACTGTCCAACCTTGCTCCTGCGCCCGCGCAAGGGCCGCTTCAGTTGCCCTTCGGCTACCTCCAAAAATGTCGATTTCCCAATTGCCATCCACTGCGACATGTTGCATATTGAAAGCTTGGTGACGAAAACCGCCAGCCGGAACATTGTCCTCATACCAACTACGCGCCCAAAGTCCATTGGCGTCAAACTTAGGCAAGAACGCCGCATACGACCCAAGGTGCTCATAGTTTGCAGCTTCCAAACGCTTAATCGCCATCTTGTAGGAACGGTTGTTGGTCACTGCCCCTTCAACCAAATCAACAAGAACGGGATCGTTAAAGCGCGTCCACCAACGAGCGAGGCGATCTTTGGAAATCTCCACGCGCGTATCCTTATTAGTCTCATTTATGGGACCTGCATCCGGAAGCGCAAACTCAACCGAATTTGCTTCTGGCTTTTCATAAGACGGCCCCACTGACGGCAAAAACGCACAACCCGCACTTACTGTCAAGGCGAGCGCACCCAATAACTTATTTGTACTTATCATAATCTATCCTTTAATGCACGGCTACGCGCAGCCTTCGCAGAAAGATATGCAAAGAAACGCTTTACATTTTCACGCCAAGTCTGGAAAAGTGCATATAATCCAGGAACGAGCAAAATTCCAAATGCCACCGAAAAGAGCATCCCAAAGAACTCCGTCGTACCCAAGTGATTGCGGCTGGCAGCACCTGCACCAGTTGCAATCATCATTGGAAGCGTGCCTAAAAGCGTCGTCAATGCCGTCATAAGTAGTGCACGCAAACGTTCACCCGCGGCAGTACCTGCGGCATCCACAATGGAATACCCTTCGCCTTCGCGCTTATCCTTGGCAAACTCTACAATCAAAATTGCGTTCTTGGAAGCAAGCCCAATTAAGAGCACAAGCCCCAATTGCGCATAGACGGAAAGCGAAAAGCCATATAGCTTAAGACCAAAGAGTGCGCCAAATACGGCAACAAAAATGGAAAGCATCACTGGCAAAGGAATGGTCCACGATTCATATTGCGCCACCAAAAATAGGTAGCCGAAAAGAATTGCGAGCATGATTAGAGGCGCGGCCGAGCCCGCGTTGCGTTGCTCTTGATAAGTGATTCCACTCCACTTATAACCAAAGTCTTCAGGTAATTCGGCCTTTAAAAGCGCTTCCACATCTTTCAAGACTTCGCCTGAAGCTACCCCTGGCTTGGGCATAACCTTAAGCCCGGCCGAGGGGAACATATCATAGCGCTGCATCACTCGCGGACCAAGCTCACGCTTAATCTCTCCGAGCGAACCTACCGGAACCATCGCGCCCGTCTCGCTACGCACATAGAGATTGGCCACGGCTTCTGGCGTTGCACGACCCGACCAATCGGATTGAACGGTAACTCGATTTACTTGCGTTCCCAAGTTGACATCATTCACATAGCGCGAGCCAAGATAGTTTTGCAGTGTTGCATAGACGGTTGCTACTGGCACATGGAACATTTCTGCCTTGATACGATCAATTTCCAATCGAAGATGCGGAGTTTTGGCCGTAAAACCAGAATAGGCAGCCATCACAGTTGGAAGCTTATTAAGCTTCGCCAAAATTTCAGTCTTAACCGTATCCAAGCGAATGGGATCGGTCGTTTCCTTAGATTGAAGTCTGATGTCAATCGCATTATCCGCACCCAAGCCAGGAATGGCTGGAGGCGTAAACACTTGAATCGATGCTTCAGGGATTGCTGACAAAAGCTTCGTAGCTTTGGCAATCAAACTTTGCGCCGATTGTTCAGGCAAGGGTCGCTCTTCCCATGGCTTTAAGTTAACAATAAGCATTGACTCGTTTTCGCCTCGTCCACCAACGAGCGAAATACCATTAATAGAAAGCACAGAATCAATCTCTGGAAGCTCACGCAAAGCATCAGTCGCTCTCAAAGCAACGCCTTGCGAACGCATCAAAGTCGAACCCTCTGGAAGTTCCATTGAGACGAAAAGACAACGCTGGTCTTCCATTGGCAAGAACGAAGTTTGCGAACTTAAGAAGAACTGAATCGTCAAAATTGCCGTCAAAACCAAGAGCATCGACGTCAAGAAAAGTCGAGACGCGAGCCACTTTGCAAGCACCACAAAAAATCCCTTGAAGTGATTGAGGCACCAATTAAACCAAGCGAAAGGCCCACGCTTGAAAGGACGGGCTTCATGGAGCAATAGCGAGCAAAGCGCAGGCGCAAGCGTCAATGCGCAAACTGTAGAGAAGCAAACTGCCGCAGAAAGCGTAACTGAAAATTGCTGATAAATGCGCCCGGTAATTCCCGTCATAAAACCAACGGGAACAAAAATCCCTAACAACACGAGAGTGGTGGCAATAACTGCGGAAGTTACATCCTTCATCGCCTGAATGGTCGCTTCTTTTGCATTATAACCCCGTGTTTCAATCAAAAACTGAACACGTTCAACAACAACAATGCAGTCATCCACCACTACTCCAATTGCCAGCACCAATCCAAACAAGGTAAGCATATTGATGGAATAGTCCAAGATTGCCATCAAAATGAAGGTTGCGCAAAGGGAAACTGGAATTGTCAAACAAGGAATGAGCGTTGCACGCCAATCCTGCAAAAAGAGATAACACACAAGTACCACCAAAATGAAGGTAATAATCAAAGTCACTACAATTTCGTCAATACAACGAACCACATAGTCCGTCGCATCATAAGGAACGACATAGTCCATATCTTCGGGGAACGATTCCTTAAGCTCATCCATTGCGGCAATAACTGCACGCATTGCCTTAATTGCATTCGCTCCCGGCTTTTGCTGAATTGCGATGTTGATAGTGTTGCCACCATTATATTGTCCTGCAAAAGAATAATTTTGCTCACCAATTTCCGTACGCGCAATATCTTTCAATTTGACAACACCACCTTGTGCATCGCGCCGAATCACAATCTCGTTAAACTCTTCAGGCGTCATCAATCGGCCCTTGGCAATTAGCGAATAGGTAAATGCACCATACTTCTCTGTCGGCGAGGCACCTACTGCACCAAGCGACGCTTGAATGTTTTGGCGAGAAATTGCCGCAATTACCTCTTCCGAGTTCATCCCTTGCGCGGCCATACGCTGAGGATCAAGCCACACTCTGACCGAAAGCTTCGGCCCATAAATCTGAGCTTCACCAACGCCAGGGACACGAAGCAAGACGGGCTGAATGTTTTGATAGGCATAGTCCGACAATTCCAGCCGTGAGTGCGTTCCATTGGGCGACTTAAGCGCCAAAAAGCCCAAAAAGTCCGTTGATTGAGCACGCAAGCGTCCGCCCAACTGTTTAACTTCAGTTGGCAACTTCGCCTCGGCCTGAGCAAGGCGGTTTTGGACTTTAACCAAATCCATATCACGATCGGATTCGATCTCAAACGCGACTGTCAGCGAATAAGTTCCGTCGTCCCCCGACTCGCTGGACATATAAATCATGTCGTCAACCCCGTTTACCTCATCTTCAATCGGGGTAGCAACCGTGTTCATCACCTCGCGTGCATTCGCGCCTGGATAAGTATAGGTCGCCTTGATTTCTGGTGGAGTAAGTTGAGGATATTGAGTCACAGGAAGCATGCTAATTGACATCACTCCTGCCATAGTGAGCACAATCGCGATAACCATCGCGAAGCGCGGACGTTCGACGAAGACACGTGAGAATATCTTGATTTCGTCAATCGCCTTACGAAGAGAGAGTTTCACTTACTTTGCCTCCGTATTCTCGTCGTTCGCAGTTGGAGAAACCTCAATTACCTTTGCTCCCGCAACTAACTTGTGAACGCCAGCAGTGACGATCTTCTCACCAACCTTAAGGCCTGTAGTAATGGGCGTCCAACCCTCAAAGGCGCTCCGCGTTGTAACAACACGAGGAGCGACCACCCCACGCTCATCCACAACCCAAACGCCAACATCACCACCTGGCAAATCGAAGATTGCAGTTTGCGGCACCGAAGGATAACTTGGCGGCTCACGGAAATCAGTGAGCAAGGTGACATAGCTATTAGGAATAAGCATACGATCAGGATTGGGGAAAGATAGTCTCATCATAATCGTAGCTGTCTCTTTGGACATTTGGTTGTCATCAAAGTCCCACTTGCCTTGTTCACTATACTCGCTGCCATCGGCCAAAATTAGGCGCATTCTAAAGTCTGGCGAGTTGCCGCTCTTTTGCGCTTGACGCCAAGAAATATAGCTACGGTCAGTGAGCGGGAAAGTGACACGAATGGGGTCTACTTGTACGATTTTCGCAAGCGCCCCCTTGGATGGCGCAACATAATCACCCACATGCGCCGTGGTCTTGCCAATTTGACCAGAAATTGGCGCTACAACCTTGGCTTTCTTGCAATCGTACTCAGCAACAATCAAATTCGCTTTCGCCTGCATAACTGCGGCCTCCGCCTTGTCAGCGGCCGCCTCGGCATTGTCCCGCTCAAGCTGAGTGATTCCACGATCATCCGCTGCTTGCATACGCTCATGATAGCGCCTGGCTCTGCGCGCTTCCGACTCAGCCGCTGCAAGATCCGCCTTGCGCTGATTAACAACTGCTTGGTAGCGCTCATCATCAAGCTCATAAAGGATTTGCCCCGCCTTGACTAACTCGCCTTCCTTGAAAAGAATTGCCTTGATGTAGCCGTCAACTTGAGGAAGTAGGTCAACTTCTTGCATGGGCTCGGCGTGCGCCACAAATTGCTCAGGCAAATTATAAACGCGCATTTGGGCGTTCGTGACTGCAACTGTCGGAGAAAGCATTGGTGGAGGAGCTTTTTTCTGCTCGCCTTTGGGGATCAAAGAAGAAGCCACAAACCCGCCCGCTGCACACACAACTGCCAATACTACCGTAGCAATTATCGAACCAATCTTTGACGTTGTTTGAACTTTTTCGTCAGCCATTTTCCGCTCTCCTAATTGAATAATTTTAAACTAAATATTAGCGGTGTATTTTAACCGCTTTGACGCATCATGTCAATAGGAAATTTTGCCTCAAGTCCAACACGTTATTTTATTGACTTTTTTGGATCAAACCCTCGATTATTCTTAAAGTCTAAGGGCTTCGGGCTGTAAGTCAGTAAGGATAAAGTTACTGCCTTAAGGCAATAGTGGCAAAAGCGCTTGAGCCCAAATCTCGTAGCCTGCATCTGTGGGATGCGTGCCATCGTAAAAAAGCGCTTTTGGGAGCGTTCCATCATCAATCAAGAACTTATTGCCAATATCCACAAACTGAAACCACTTCGCCTTGGCTTTTTCAGCCTGCTTAGCAATTGCTTGCTGAAACGCCTCAACTTTCTTGCGAATTGCACTATTTGCAGCTGTCCCACGGGGAAAAACATTAAATAGGATAATTTTCGCTTTAGGACACTTTGCATGCACCTTGCGCACAACCGCAAATACTCCTTCGGCAACTTCTAAGGCCGTATTCTCCCGAGCATTAACCGTCTCACTTGTATTATTGGTGCCAATTTGCACTACCACCACTTTTGGTTTTATACCATCTAACTCACCATTATCAATTCGCCAAAGGACATTTTGCACACGATCCCAACCAAACCCAATGTTAAGTGTGTCATATTTACCAAATACCTTCTTCCAGCGCACCAACGCATCCTCACCACCAATTGAATAGCAACCAGCCCAAAAATGAGTTATTGAATCCCCAATGAAAACAATCTCAGGATTGAGAGATTTCGCTTCCTTGCATATCCGCTCGTGGCGCTGATACCAATCATAACTATCATTTTCAAGCTTGGGAACTGGCATTATTGCCGTGTTCTCGCTCGCATTAAGCGTTAAGGCAAAGAGCAAAAGCAAAGAGACGACCATGGGCCGTCCCTTGTGTATAGTTTTTAAGTATTTCAAAACCTTACGAAGCGGCTTCGTCGCCGTAGCCCTTCGACTTCAAATACTCAACGACTTTACCAACAGTTGTGAGCTTTTCAGCATCTTCCTCTGGAATTGCTGCACCAAACTCCTCTTCAAACGCCATGATAAGCTCAACGCTATCCAGCGAATCTGCACCAAGGTCATCAATGAAAGACGCCTCTGGTGTGACCTGTTCGGCGTTAACGCCCAACTGCTCAACGATAATATCTTTTACGCGATCTTCAAGCTTTCCTGCCATAATGTGTTCAACTCCTTATCTTGTTGATGTTTGTAGTATATCACATTCCTGATGTCTTGCGCAAGGGGGTATTTAACCAATCATTCCCCCATTAACACTGATGACTTGCCCCGTCACATAAGCGGACTCGTCACTCGCAAGCCACGCAACCGCCTTAGCAATATCCTCCGCAGTGCCAAAGCGTTTTAAAGGAATCGTATCCATATACGCTTTTTTAACTTCTTCAGGCAAAACATCCGTCATCTTGGACTGAATAAATCCTGGCGCGACTGCATTGCAACGAACATTGCGTGAACCAAGCTCCTTGGCAGTCGTCTTGGTAAGCGCAATTACACCGCCTTTAGAGGCCGTATAATTCGCTTGTCCAGCATTGCCGATAATCCCGACTACTGAGGCAATATTAATAATTGAGCCACCAAGCTGCGCACCATCTGCAGCCTTATTCTTCATCATTGGGCGCGATACTGCACGAGTAAAAAGAAAAGTTCCTTTCAAGTTAACACTTAATACTGCATCCCAATCATCGTCACTCATCCGCATTAAAAGTCCATCTTTAGTGATGCCCGCATTATTGACCATAATATCAATATGCCCAAAGTCATTGAGTACCGACTTAACACATGCATCAACCTCTGCTGAAAATGCGACATTAACGCCATACGCCTTCGCCTTAACTCCGCATGCTTCCAAAGCTTTTACAGTTTCATCGCACCATTCGGCTTTCAAATCGCAAATTGCAATATCCGCACCATCTGATGCTAACTTTTTGGCAATGGCAGCGCCAATGCCTCTTGCCGCTCCAGTTACAATCGCAGTCTTTCCCTTAAGGTTTGCCATTTTAGAGTCCTCCTACCGTAGTTTCCAAAGTTGCCAAATCAGAGACATTAAAGATGATAAGCGAAGGATCAATCTTTTTGATCAATCCCGAAAGCACCTTGCCCGGCCCAAACTCTACAAACGTTGTTGCGCCCAATGCTTTCGCAGCTTCCACATCCGCAGCCCAATTAGTCGTCCCCGTAACTTGCTCAAGCATTTTCGCTTTGATTACTCCAGGATCTGAATCATGTGGAGATCCCGTTACATTGGATAAAACTGGGAAAGTTGGCGACTTAAAAGTAATCTCATCCAAAACTGGTGCAAGTTTTTCTCTCGCCGACTCCATAAATGAAGAATGAAACGCCCCTGCCGTTGCAAGAGGAATTGCCCGCTTAATGCCTAACTCTTTTGCAATTGCTACAGCATTTTGAATCGCCTCTTTTGATCCCGAAAGTACTTGCTGAACCGACGAATTGATATTGGCTACCGTACAAGTGGACTTTTCACAAAGCGCACTGAGCTGTTCGCTCGTAGCACCCACAATTGCAATCATCCCCGACGGAGTCTTCTCGCATGCTTCTTGCATAAACCGTCCACGCGCCTCAAGCACCTTGAGCGTGGAATCAAAGTCAAGCACTCCAGCAGCACATAATGCTCCCCATTCGCCCAACGAAAGACCAGCCGCACACTCAAAACTTACTGCCTTTTTCTTTTTGAGCGCGAGATATGCCGCATAAGAAGTTACGAAGATTGCAGGTTGACAAATGTTAGATTTTGTCAACTCTTCAGCAGGTCCTTCAAAACAAACCTTTTTAAGATCAAAGCCAAGCACTTGATTGGCCTTATCAAAAAGCGCCATCAGCTCTCCATCGGCCTCGGCGAAGTCCTTGCCCATGCCAGGGACTTGTGCCCCTTGTCCAGCGAATATACAACAATTTTTCATATGTTTTAGATTATATCATAAATCTGTGCAATAGTGAGGATCCTCTACTATGCACTTGTGAACGATAAAGCGCCCAACCATTGTTGAGCCAAAACGCAATTCCACAGACCCACATCGCAGGTACGAGCAATTCATGATTACCCGAGATCTCTGCAACCATCACAATTGCAGTCATAGGTGTACGAATAGCCGAAGCGAGAAATCCCGCCATCCCTACGAGCGCAAAGGCAGCAGGATGGATTCCTACCGAGGATGGAAGAATCTTGGCAAAGAAAAGCCCAATCGCAGCTCCTAATGTGCCTCCGCAAACAATTGCTGGTGCAAATACACCGCCCGAGCCACCCGAGCCTACCGTAAATGATGTTGCGATCGCCTTCATAAAAAAGAACGCAAAAAAGCCGGCAATCGTTAACGGCCCAAAGTTTTCAAAAAGCTCACTTTGGCCAGCCGTAAAGCAGGCCTGAATAAGCGGATAACTCGTCCCTAACACATCCGGAAAGAAAAACCCAATCATGCCCGTTACTAATGCGCCAATAACTACCTTAATCCATCCCGAAAGTTTTGTCTCAGCAAAGCGTCCTTCAACCAACCTAAAGAAAGTAATATAAAAGCGCACCCCAAAAGTAATGGCTAACGCCAATACAAAGTAAGGTAAAAGCCTAACTCCTGAATCAAATGCAATATTAGGCGGCATCACAAATAATGGTTGCCAACCAAAGAAATATGCATAGACCGTATAGGAAATCGCAGATGCAATAAAACAAGGAAGCACAGTTTCATATTCAATGTCACTTGAAGAGTAAAATATCTCAAAGCCAAAAATTGCTCCCGCAAGTGGTGCTTGAAAAAGTGCACTTATACCCGCTGAAAGTCCAGCTGCCATCAAAATGCGACGCGCCTTAACTCCAAGCTTTAGGTAACGTGCGACCACACTCCCAACCGCTGAACCAATCAGTGTAATTGGTCCTTCATAGCCTGCGCTGCCACCTGAAGCAACCGTAAGCACCGAAGCAACCGATTTTACAGGCACAACCACGCCTGGAATATAGCCACCTCCTTGATGATATGCCTTGATTGCGCTATCCGTACCTCGCACATGTTCAAGACTTGAAAATCTACGAATTAATAGATAACCTAATAATGCGCCAATCGCTGGTAAAAACAAAAGCGCATAACGATGCGGATCAGTTAGCGCCTCATGAGAAAAGAGCTGCGCAATGGCTTCGCCATCTGCAAGCCGAGATAATGCATGATGATTGCCAATACCCTCTAAAAGCAACCTGCGCCCTATTTCCAATAAGCATCTAAAACCAACAACAACAAACCCCACCGCAAGCCCCACGAGCATTGACTCACCAAAGTATTTGCTCGTACGAAAAGAAAGTCCTTTCCCAGCGAGAAAGAACTTTCTACTTAAGTTGGACAATGCACTCACGCTTAAAGTTTAAAACTCCGTAATTAATCCACGAGCAACTTTATGAGCCATCTCTTCGCCCATAATTGCTTGCAAAATTACAAGCGCAAAGAGCATTGAAGATCCTGGCCCTTGACCGGTGATAATCCCCTCATGTTCAACTACGGGTTCATTAACCCATTGGCATGGCAAATCTAACTGACAAGTAGGGTAGCAAGTAGCGTGCTGATTATCACCTAACACCCCCGCATCGGCAAGCACCAATGGAGCCGCACAAATTGCAGCAAGTAGCAAACCATCCGCATGTTGCTTAGCAATACGCGCAATTAGCGAATCCGATGCGCGCAAGCGATCCGTGCCAGCACCACCTGGCAGAACAATAACATCGTAATCATCTTTGCTCGCATCAGCAAAACTCGCGTCCGCCTTTACTTCAATCCCATGCGAACTTTTAACTAACAAATTGCCACTGATTGAAGCAGTTACTACCTCAATCCCACCCCGGCGCAAGACATCGATTATCGTTATTGCCTCAACATCTTCAAAACCTTCTGCAAGTGGAATTAGTGCTTTTGCCATACCCCGCTCCTAAAACTTAATTTAGATTAAATTTTTAGCCTCATTGCACTTAATCTTGCGCCCCATAAGCTCGTGATCATTTAACGCTTTGCACGCTTTCTCCGCTTCCGCACGATTGGGCATTTGTACAAATGCAAAACCCTTGGACTTACCATTAAAGCGATTCATCACAAGACGCACCGATTTAACTTCACCAAACTTAACAAACTCCTTGCGAACATCATCCTCGGTCATATCATAACTAAGGTTGCCTACGTAAAGCTCTACTGAGCCATCCGCAGGTGCAGGATGAGGTTTGCGCTTTTCAAACGGCTTGTCATTACGATTGCCAAAAGACTTCTTGGCACCCTTGCATTTACCTTTGCAACCGAAAATCTTGCAAATAAGACACATTGCAATCATTCCAAAAACAAAAGCTACAACCGCAATTATAATTGCACCATAGTTTGGCGCTTTAATTAACTCAATCGCATTATTAATATAATTCATTTCTCATATTCCTTGATTTAGCTGTTTCGATAATCTCCAAGTGTTTTCATCCGACTTGGATGGCGCAATTTGCGAAGCGCCTTCGCTTCAATTTGGCGGATTCGTTCACGAGTAACATTAAATAACCGCCCCACTTCCTCAAGCGTACGACTGTACCCATCTGAAAGTCCAAAACGGAAATCCACAACTTGACGCTCACGATCCGTTAGAGTGTTAAGGATATCTCTTAGCCGCTCTTTTAGAAGATGCCCTTCGGTAACTTCAAAAGGATTCGCACTAGAGAGATCCGGAATAAAATCGCCATAGTGCGCATCGTCATTGTCGCCGACTTTGGACTGTAGCGATATTGGTTGCTGAGACATGCGTTTGACTGACCGTACTTGTTCCACGGGCATGCCGAGCTCTTTCGCGAGCTCCTTCTCCTCGGGCTCGCGCCCAAGTTTCTGAATTAGCCGCTTTTGAACACGCATTAGCTTGTTGATTGTCTCAATCATATGTACGGGGATACGAATCGTGCGACCCTGATCCGCAATCGCGCGCGTCGCCGCCTGACGAATCCACCATGTAGCATAGGTTGAAAACTTGTATCCTCGCTTATACTCAAATTTCTCTACCGCTTTCATAAGCCCAGTATTGCCTTCTTGAATAAGATCCAAGAAGCTAAGCCCACGATTCATGTATTTCTTAACGATAGAAATGACGAGACGGAGGTTGGCCTCAACCATCTTAGTGCGAGCAGTTTGACCCGCCTTGAGCACCTTGCGAAGCTCGGCGAAAGTCGTAACAAACTCCTCACTCGGCATACCAAAAATCGCTTCCAACTTACCCATTCGCTCGTTGACGAGCCTGAGGTCGTGGTCACGTTTCTTGGACGGCCGCAAAGTTAAAAGCTGAGCATGCTTTGCGACTAACGCACGATACGGCAAATAAATTCGTTCGTCCGCATCCGCACAAAGCGACTCCAAAACTTTTTGCTTAAAACTTAAATCATTAAAGAGCTTCTTCATCGTGGCACGCGCATTTGCAAGCCCCTTCTCAGCCCCACGAAGTGCGCTTGGCGATGGATGTTTAGCCTTGAGTACTGTGAGATACTTTGTACTCGTCTCTTTAAGCCGCTTTTCGGTGTCGCGTATCGCCTTGCGCAACTTTGGAATAATCGCCATATATGCATCACGATTGTCATCAAACTTATCAGTGACAATGCGATCAAAGCGCTCACCTGCACCTTCAAGCTTATCAAGTAAACGAGAATACATCGCAGGCGCAAAGAGGAAGCGGCTAAACATATCCTTTACTTTAGTCTCGGCCTCTTCAATCGTAGCGCAAATCGACACTTCCTCGTCGCGCGACAAAAGTTCAACTTGACCCATCTGATGCAAATACATCCGAATTGGGTCCTCAATAATCTCTAATGCTTTGGCCTTAGGATCAGTTGACTTTGCATTTTTCGCCTCAACAAACTTCTTAACATCCTCTTCGCGTAGCACTTGAACGCCTAATGCTTCAAGAATCTTGAGATACTTATCGGATTGAATTGCGTCAACAATGTTTGAAGGTAGAATTTGGTTTAACTCTTCGTAGGTAATATACCCACCATTTGCTTCACTCCGGCGCTTAACATCTTGGATAACATCATTAAGCTCAGTCTCTCTAAGGATGGACATGCCCTCCATTGACGGCAATACTGAGTCTGCGTCTGCATCTACAGAATTAGCTACCGTAGGTAGTGGCTGCACATTTTCTACATCTTCTTCACTCGCATTTGACTTCGCTTCTGAGGACTCAACCTCAGCAACTAACTTTTCAGCATCTAAATGCGCTGCATCAATTTCAATATCTTCTGGTGGTAAATCATCACCTAAAGCTTGTTTACGACGACGAGGTTTCATCTCTACTTCTGTCGCCTTCTTAATCACTTTTTTAGTTGCTTTTTTTACAACTTTCTTCGAAACTTTCTTAGCAACACTCTTAGTTGCTTTTTTCATCATCTTTTTGGTCTGCTTAACTTTCGCCATAGTACTTTTTAGTATATCATATTTTAGGCACGAACAGCGGAAATTTCTTTATTTCCAGTAATTAACATTACAAGTCTATCTACCCCAAGCGCTATCCCAGCAGCACTCCCTATCTGAGGTAAACAGTCGATAAATTCACAATCTATTGGATAATCGGCTTCTTTTAGCAACTTACGAGCCAACTTTGCCTTCTCAAATCGACGCATTTGCTCCGTTTTGTCGCAAAGTTCGGTAAAACAATTGGCTATCTCCATCCCATCCAAATAAAATTCCCAGCGCTCAGCAATTTCACCTCGCGACAGCGCAAGCGAGGCAGCTTCAAGTGGGTAATCGGTTAAAAATACACCTCCACCAATCTCCTTAATTGATTTTTCGATCTTACTCGCCATATCAAAATCAAAACGATCTTGGTCCCATTTGTCCCATGGATCCCAAGTAGCATATTTCTGGTAAGCTTCACGCACGGTAAGTGTCGTAAGTTTAATATTCTTAAAAACATCAAATCTATTTAATAGATTAATTAAATCTTTCTTAATATCTAAATAATTAGCATTCTTGCGATACCACTCGAGCATGGTAAATTCAGGATTATGCCGTGAACCTTTTTCGCCATCACGAAAGCAAGGACCAATTTGATATATTTTCTCCATCCCAGCGGCTAAAAGTTTTTTCATTTGTAATTCTGGCGAAGCACGCAAAAATCCGCCGCCTTGTACCACTGGACAATCAATATGCTCTTCCGGAGCGGGAGCAATAATGCGAACACTCGTCTCTACTTCAACAAACTTTTGTTCATCAAAGAAACATCTAATCTCCCTCAAGATTGAAGCGCGTTTTTCAAGTATATGCATCAAGATGCTTCTTTAGTAATGTCATTAAGCGCGTTTCCAACCAAGGTGTCACATGCCAATAATCTCGCAATGAAAGATATTCACCAACCGCAATTGCCTGCCCACTTTTTGCTCCAGCTTCACATTTAAGCATAATATTGCGAGCAGTAGCTTCGTGCGCAACAAATTCAATAACTTGAACCTTATACCCAAGTATCCGCAAAATCATCGCCCTAAAAACGTCAGTTAAAATATCGCAAAGTCGCTCACGTAAAATTGATTGCCGCATCAATCCTGCAAAAGCACCACCATCTTTAAGCGTTTTTTGTAGTTCATGTTGGCAACAAGGTGCAGAAAGAATATAGCGAGACTTAAGCTCAACTCCTTTAGCAATCGCTTCATCAGTTGCCGTATCGCAAGCATGTAAAGATACAATCATATCGGCTCGATCTAACTTCACCGACCCTAAATCACCTTCAATAAACTCTACCTTGTTTGCAACATCAAGCGCTGTTGCTATCTTGCGCGATATAGCAACCACATCACTTCGCCGATCAATCCCAATTACTTTCACCGACTCATATTTCAAAACTTCCGTTAGATAAAAGTATAGCGCAAAAGTGAGATAAGCTTTACCAGACCCACAATCAACCACCGTAAAAGTGCCCTCACGCTTGCTATTCAAGGTCTCTTTTACAACTTTCAAAAAATCATTCACCTGATCGTACTTGCCACGCATTGAAGCTTTAATCTTGCCCGAACTATCTGCAAGCCCAATTGCCTTCAATAAAGTTGTAGAATCAAATGCAGAAAGTGGAACATTCTTGACTCGATCATGGGGCCTAAGAAAAACCTCTCGATTCATCTCTGCAGAGCGCGAGGCTAAAACGTGTCCTTTTTTTGTAACTCGAATATGCAAGTCTCCACTTGCAGTCATCAAATGCATTTCCCGCGCACCTTTTTGCGCGATAATCTCCTCGAGTCCCGCTTTGGCTCCACCTTCATCAAAGTTTTTAACCGTCACTCGCCCTTCGTCCGTCATCTCTGCTTGGTAACGCTTTACGCCACCAATTTCTACAGGGCGCATCGCAATTTTAAAAACCTTGCCGTTGCGACGAACGGTTTGGACGATTTTCATAAACCCCTCGTCAAAGACTCGTGCACGAATCTCCGACTTAAGTCCATCCTCTAACTCAAATCTATCCATTAAGCACTTTGCGCTCTTTTTCAGCTGCTTGGCGGATAAAATACATCTGTACAATCGAGAAGATGTTTGAAAGGAACCAATAAAGCGACAATGCCGAAGGGAAAGAATAGAACATAACCAACATCATAATCGGCATAAATACCATCATCATCTTCTGCTGATTTTTGTCTCCCGCTGAAGGCGTAAATGCACTTTGCAGACCCGTTGTAACTGCCATCAATATTGGAAGGATATTAAGTCCGCCAAATGGGAACCAACTTGCAAACAATCCCTCTGGCTCCGACAAATCCGCAATCCATAAAAATGACGCATATCTAAGCTCCACGGCCGATCTTAAAACATTAAAGAGCGCAATGAAAACGGGAATCTGAATGAGCATTGGCAAGCACGAACTCATGGGATTGACCTTTTCCGCTTTGTAGAGCGCCCAAGTTTCTTGCTGGAGGCGTTGAGGATTGTCCTTGAACTTCGCTTGCAACTCTTTCATCTTGGGCTGCAACTCTTGCATCTTCTTCATGCCAACCGTTGATTTGTGAGTTAACGGCCAGAAAACAACTCGCACCAAAATCGTGAGGAGAATAATGGCAATGCCAAAGTTAGGAATCAAGCCATTAAAGAGATTGAGTACCCACACAAGCGGATAGCAAAGCCATCTCCACATTCCAAACTCCATCACATCCTTCATTCCAAGATCCCAAAGGAGCGACTGCTTTTTAGGCCCTACATAAAAAGTCGTCGTGCGCGATTCAGCAATAGCACTAAAATGAACCTCACCATGAATGCTCTTGGGGCGATAATTAGTAGCGCTTAAATCGCGCACTACTTTAGTAGTAAAGCCGGTATTACTTTCGCTACAACTGACAAAAGCCACTACAAAGAAACGATTCTTCATCGCCACCCACGTTTGCGCGCCAGGATAACTCGCCTCCGAAATTTCGGGCATCCCATTCGCTGACTTAGACCCACTGCACCCACCCGTAAGTCCACCTACAAGATACGGCTTTAAAGGCGAATCATCATCCCCATGATGAATAACCTTGCCCTTCTCTCCCGCTGTCCAACTATCAACTGATAGCAGATCGTTCTTGGAGTCCCCCATCCTAATTGTGCCAATTGAAAGTGAAACTGGCTTGGCATCCGCATGTGCAGTACCTTCATTCACGCCTTTATGAAATGTCTCGCTATACTCAAGTTGATAATTGGGCTTGAGTGTTACTTTACGAGTTACAATGTTATTTGCAAAGATAACTTCATTGTCCGAAGTACTCTTGATTTCGTACGCGGCATTGGACGCCAAACCGTTAACGCCACTTATCGCGCCCAAAGGCGAGGACGCAAAATCGAGGACAACCGCAGGATTCTCCTCAGAAACTTCGCCGCAATCTTTCGCATATTTCTTTAACGTAGCTTCCTTGACCACAGCGCCCCAGCTTGAAAGGACGAGCTGCACCTCGTCGTTTTCGAGTATTACGAATTTTTCCGAAACTGAGGGCGTCTCCACCTCGGCCTTTTCAATTTCAACCTTTTTCTCGGTCTCGGCCTTCGCCTCCACCTTTGCCTGACTTTCGACTTTGACTTCGCTTTTGCGAGTATTAGTGCCACTAAAGATATACCAAGCAAGTACTGCTCCAAGTACAAGACAAATAAGTTTTTCAGCTTTGTTCATTGTTCCATTTTCCTTTCGGTGGCACCGGATCGTATCCTTTTTTCCCGAACGGATGACACCTTAAAATTCTCCATATTCCTAAAATCGTTCCCTTCATTACTCCATGTACATTCAGTGCTTCAATCATATAAGCAGAACAACTTGGCTCAAACCTACACGCTCCGCCCAGCATCGGACTTAAGGCAATTTGATAGCCTTTTACGAGTGCGATAAGCGCCCTACGCACCACTTCATCTCCTCCATCACTTCAACGCACTTCCTATCTTTCATCGCAGCACGCCCAATAAAAATCCACTCGGTCTTTGCTGGCATCGTGTCCGCCTTCACCAAAAGCCGAAATGCTTCACGGAGTAATCGCTTTGCGCGATTGCGATCGACTGCGTCATGAAAACTCTTTTTGGAAACAACAACGCCGGCCTGCCGGTCGGCGTCCTCCGATTTACGATACCACGCCACAAGGAGACGTCCCTTTATGGAACGTCCCCGGTCGAAGACACGCTTGTACTTCGTCCCGGGGAGTCGTGTGGACATGAGCTTAGACCTGAGTCAGGCGCTTACGTCCCTTGGCGCGACGAGCAGCAAGCACCTTGCGCCCACCCTTCGTGGCCTTACGCGCACGATATCCAATTTTCCGTTTCCGCTTAATCTTCGACGGCTGCCATGTCATCTTCATATTGAGTTCTCCCTATTAGTAATAAATTTGAAGTGTTATTATACCAAAATCACGCATGCGCTTTCAAGTAGTTCAAAAGCTCATCAAAGCTCGCAACATTGACAGTTGGCTTTATCGTTTTAAGCTTTCCAAGTCCAAAAGTGCAAAAAGCGCTTTTAACTCCCGCTCTTGCTGCACATTCAATATCCGTCCAACTATCTCCAATCATCCAATCATCCGCATTCAGCGTATGACCCATCTTGTCCGCACAAGCGCGAATCGATATGGGGTCGGGCTTAAGTGTAATTCCCATCCCTCCAGCAACAATCGCCTCTCCAAAAAATAACTCCAAATCAAACTTCTTAAGAATCATCTTCACTGCAAAGTCGGGCTTATTGGTATTAATCCCTAACTTCCAACCCCGATGCCGAAGCTCCTCCAAGGTTTCACGCAAATGCGGATAGGGAACAAGCGCCTCACAACAATGCTCGGCGTAATGCGAAGCAAATACTGCCCAAAGCTCTTCAAAAGACTTGTTGGTTTCGGTAATTGAATGTTCCAGCAAATACCTCGCACCCTGACCAACGTGAGAGATAACAACATCCACGGGCAATTCCTTAAGGCCCAATTCACACCGTGTATGATTGACTATCGTGACCAAATCCGCTCGCGTATCAAAGAGCGTTCCGTCAAAATCGAAGAATGCTGCATTCATTTAAGTGGTGGCGAGAAAGGGGATCGAACCCTTGACCTTAGGCTTATGAGTCCTGCGCTCTACCAACTGAGCTATCTCGCCGTCTTTAAGTCGATTGGGATGTAGTTTACCAAATCGACTCGGTCTAAGTCAATAGCCACAATTCATAATTGACGCTTCAAAGCCGAATACTGAGGCGATGAGCGCCGAACGAATCCACATGCCATTGCGCATTTGACGCCAATACATTGCTCGTGGATCATGGTCACAACAAGTAGCTATCTCATCACGCCGAGGTAGTGGATGCATAATTGCACCATCTTTCTTGAGAAGTTTTAACTCCTCTGAGCCAAACTTAAACCGACTCGTATCTATCTTGGCCGACTCACCCTTGGCGTTATCCCACTCGTCTTGAATGCGTGTCATGTAAACTGCATCGGCAAGCTTTACCGCAGCACGAAGATCATCGCCAACTTCATACTTAATGCCCTTCGCTTTGAGAATTTCAATAACATCAGCAGGCACTTGAAGCTCCTTAGGCGCCACAAAAATCTGTCTTACATCATCAAAATTAGTTAAAAGATACGAAAGCGATCTAACCGTCCGTCCACGCAATAAATCACCACAAAACACAATGGTACGTCCATCCACACCGCCCTTCTCTTCAAAAGAGCGAATCAATGTATAAACATCAAGGAGCGCTTGCGTAGGATGCTGATCTTTGCCCGAACCTGCATTGAGAATAGGAATTGGGCGATCGCTATTGGAAAGCTCCCATGCCATCTTTTCAGCAAGCCCCTGCTCAGGCGAACGCATGATAATCATGTCAAAGTAGCTAGAAAAAGTACGAATAGAGTCCTCTTTGGATTCACCCTTAAATTCCGAAGAAGTAGCAGCGTCACGTACCGAACCTGTAGTTATTCCCAAAAGTTGGCAAGCCGCCAAATGCGAGAGAAAAGTCCGCGAAGATGGTTGCGAAAAGTAAAGCATCGCCCGCTTGTGCGCAAGGACACTTTTTAAGTAAAGTGCGCCCTCTTTAGATTTATTAATGAAGCGAATGCGATTGGCAAGCGCACAAAGTCGCTCCAAAAGCGGACGATCAAACTGTTGCGCAAAGAGCGTGTGATACGGCATCCCATCACCTTCAGGACGCGATAAATAAGGACGCTTCGCTTCTAAAGTAAGCGATGAAAACTTTTCCCAACTAATTTCCGTTAATTTCGCCATATCTTACTCCTAAAATTATCCGTCACATATTATATCATAAATCTTACGTCGAGCGGCTTTGATTGCAGAATGAGCGCGCTTATCCGCAAGCATTTTGGCCTTTTGTCTACGCGAACGCCGACGCTTTTGACGACGAATCTTTTCCCGACGGCAAGTCTCCTCGCTCTTGCGCTTTTGTTCGCGCTCAAGAATCGTCTCCGCCAATATCCTACGCGCCAAATAACGATTGGTTTCGCGCGAACGAGTCTCTCCACACTTAACCGCGATCCCGCTTGGCTCGTGGACGAGACGAACAACATTGGAGGTCTTGTTGGTCTTTTGTCCGCCTGGTCCGCCACCCAAGATAAAACTCTCTTCAAGATCCTCCTCAAAGACGCTCGCCTCACGCATTAACGCATCAATCTTCGCAATTGTCTCAGGCGAAATCATGCGCTTATAGGGGCTCTATTGCGTCTAAACATGGATGACACTGATCTTTTGCCGAAAGGATAATCGGCACATCAAGCTTAGGCCATTTGATCTGAAGCGCAGGATCATTAAAGAGCATTCCACGATCAGCTTCGGGATGATAAAAGTTATCGCATTTATATGCAAAAAGCGTATTATCCTCAAGAACCACAAAGCCATGCGCAAATCCGCGCGGGATATAAAACTGCTTGCCCGATTCAGCCGTCAAAATCTCCGAAACATATTTACCAAAAGTCGGAGAGCCCTTGCGAATATCAACTACCACATCCCACACTGCCCCTTCAATAACATAAACCAATTTTGCTTGTGTCCAAGGAGCGGCTTGCCAATGAAGACCACGAATTACACCTTTAGATGAAAAAGAAACATTGTCCTGAACAAAGTCAGCCGTAATTCCTGCATCCTTGTAACGTTCAGCATTATATTGTTCACAAAACCAACCCCGCGCATCGCCAAACTTATCCAGAACAATCGTCTTAACCTCAGGAATCAATGAGTGGGAAACTACTTGCATAATTTTAGGACAAACACTCAATAACATTTTGCGCCACAAACTTGACATCGGACACACTAAGACCATAATACGTTGGCAAAGTAAGCACCCGCGATGCCATTTCTTCGGCAATTGGACAACTACCTTTTGCATAACGATATGGCGCAAAGTCAGTCAAGGTAGGATAAAAATAGCGACGTGCAAACACATTCGCCGTTTTAAGTTTTTTGTAGACTTTTTCCCGCGTCTTAAAATCTTTAAAAAGTATTGGCACATACGCTTTATTAACCGAATAAGGCAAAAGCTTTAGATTTTCAACCCCATCAAATACTGATTTATAAGCTGCGTACACCTTTTTGCGCCAAACAAGTAAATCATCAATCTTATTAAGTGAGCAAAGCCCCATCAATGCCTGAAACTCATTCATCTTGGCATTAGTTCCCACACCAGTACAAGACACTTCCGATTCAATCGCGAAGTTCTTAAGATTGAGCAATGTCTTTTGTAGGCGCTTATCCTTAAATATCAAGCATCCACCTTCACCGCTATGAAAAAGTTTCGTTGAGTGGAAAGAGAACATTGACATTGCCCCATAATTTGCAATCGGCTTTCCGCCCAATTTCGCACCAAATGCGTGGGCAGCATCGTAAATAACGGGAATCTTATATTTCTTGGAAAGACGCTCAAAGCCCTTCACATCACAAGCATTGCCATAGACATGCACTGGCACAATTGCCTTCGTGCGTGAAGTGATAAGCTTTTCGACTTGCTTAGGATCCAAACACAAAGTTTTGGGATCAATATCGGCAAAGACTGGCTTTGCACCAATACGCTTAAGCGCATGCGAGGTAGCAACAAAAGTAAAAGGCGTAGTAATCACCTCTCCGCCAGAAAGTCCCATCGCATAGTACCCAAGCTCGAGCGCAAGTGTGCCATTATTAAAAAGTGCGATATTCGTTTCAGGGACTTTCAAATATTTGGCGAGACGATGCTGAAACTTTTCAAGCATGGGCCCAGTATTGGTGAGCCATTTATTCGCCCAAATCTCATCAATCCCACGCTTAAACTCGTCCTTGGGTGGAAGATAAGGACGTGTAACTAAAATCGGTTTAGCAAACTTCTTCATGGATATGTTGTATTATATCACAAACTATGCATTAGTTGCACTCATTTAACGAACTGCAACCGCTTCGTCCGCAGGTGGTATCCGAAGGGAACGGACTTCAACCGCCTCACGAGACGGGAAATCCGGCAACTCGAGGACTGGATCAACTCAATTCACAGAGAATCACTGAAAGGAGAGACGGCGCATGCTTATAATCAGCGTTTGGCCCAGGCGGCTTAAGGAGTTTTTGCTGACCCACCCCCTTTACAAATCACCCCACTACAATCTGACATACACCTTGGCACGATCCATTAGGACCAACACCGCGAAGATGATTAGCGACTTTCCGAAAGCCAGCACCGCCGGATAGAACCCGCCAACCAATGGCGCAAGCGCGTAGGCAAACGAATTCACCACCGAATCGAAGCGGACGAACTCGCCGAGAAAATAGGCGACGAGTGCATTTCGACCGTAGTATCCCAGCCACATCATTCCCTTCGTCCAGCCCTTTTCGTCCACTACGAAATGGAACGCCGAGAGCAATAATAGCGCATATCCGGAGCTGACGAGCGTCATCGAGGACGTCCAAAGCCGTTTTATGATCGGATGCCACGGGCTCCAAGCGTAGCCGAGCAATAACGCGAGCGCGCCGAACGCCGCCAATCCCAGCGTCTTCCGGCGCGCGGAACGCTCGCGATTCTTCAACCACGAACCGGCCAAGGCGCCGATGGCGACCGAAACGACGAAATTGAGCGAGCTCAATATCCAAGAATTGTTATAGTCCGGCGCGCCATCGCGAAAACGCCCCAAAACCGCGCTGTCAATCGCCTCGGCGACATTTCCGGCGTGAGTAAAATCTCCGCCAAGCGACATAACGAGCGCGTATGCGACGAGACAGATGCCGCAAACCGCCAATATCCATCGACGCGGAAGATTCAGCACCATAATCGCCGTGGCAAGATACCCTACCGCAATCGCCTGCAAAGTATTGGTGAATAGCCGTATGCGTAGCGAATCGAAAGACAACAACTCCCCTTGAATCACCATCCCCAGCAACCACAAGAGACAAAAACGTCGAAGCAGTCGAATGTCCAGCGCGAGCTTGTCGCCCGATTGGCGGTATTTGTCGAGACTAAAGGGAATCGTCACTCCGGAAACGAACAGAAAGGCCGGCATTACCATGTCCCAAATCGAAAGTCCTTCCCATTCCGCATGCGTGAACACGCCCACCAGCCACTTGAACGCGGGCGCGTCGATTTCTCCGCGCATCGCCCACAGAATCGGCTGAAAGCCAACCAATACGAACATTACAAGACCCCGCATAAGGTCGATCGAAAGTATCCGCTTTGTATCAGTCGCCATAATCAGCGGGTAAACTGGCTAATAGGCTTACCGTTGCGAACGGCTTGATAGAACTTAACCCAATCGACGTGCATAGCCACGGGAAGCGTGCCGCCTTCGACTCCCCCGACCCAACTTCCGCCGAGCTGCATATCGATCATGAGATAAAACGGAGTCGTCCAAGGATAATCCATTGGATTGTCGTTTTCCTTCTTGACCGAAAACGTCTTCGCTCCATTGACGAACCACGCGATCTCGTCGTCCGTCCACTCAAGCGCGTAAATGTTCCACTCGCCGTTTTTAATCCCTCCGCGTCCGCCCTTGGACAGATCTCGTGACGTCCCGTTTCCGTAATGAGCCGTCTGATAGACGAAGTTGTCGCCGTTTAGTCGCTCGACAATATCTATCTCTCCGTCATTGGGCCATCCCTTTACTTCCGTCTGCGGCATCATCCACACGGCGGGCCAAGCGCCCTTTTGGTGATCTTCCAGCTTCAAACGAAACTCGATCTTCCCGTAGCGCATGGCGAAAAGATCCTTTGTCATAACCCCGCCGGTGAGGAACTGCCGCGTTTCGCCCGAATCCTTCCCGTCGTTGCGAATGCCGCGAATGGTAAGAATGCCGTTCGTAACAATGACAAGATCCTCTCGCAAGGACATATTCCGACACCAATCGGGATGTCCGGAACCTATTCGCTTCCAAAGCTTCGGATTGAGGCCTCTACCGGTGAAGTTCTCGGTATATTTGAGTTTGTACGCAACCTTGTCGGTTGGCGCGCCATACACCACGGCGCACGCCATTAAACAAGCCGAAAAAACGAAAATCAACCGAGCCATTTCTTCTTTCACTCCGATTGCCGATCACGACCGAGAGCGCCGACGCTAACCCCATCGATCTCGATATCGGTAATGACGATTTCGTTCTTCCATACCCGATAAACCGCAACCGCCGATTTACCGGCGGTTTCGCGCAAGGCATTCTCCGCCTTTGGCGCGAGCCTTTCGTTTATGAAAAGCTGATCCGGAAGCACGACCTCCGCCTGAAACCCCGATGCCTTTTGGCGAGATAAAAAAGCATCGTACGATTCATCCTTGGCTTTTGCCGACCAGCCGAGCCGATAATTGATATCAACCCTCTTCGGCTTGATCCAGAGTCCCTCGGCGTCGGGAACCCTGGCAACCGCCGAGACGCGCCAAAGTCCATTGCTCTTTGTCGGTTCAAGCCGTGCGAAATACGCGCACTTGCTCGAATAGCAATCGGAATTTTCCACTTCGAAAAGAAAGTTGGTGCAGCTCTCGCGCACGCTCGTTTGCAAATAGCGGCCCCGCAAGGGATCGTAGGGATCGTAGGCCTTGCAGGCGAAACGGACTTCCGTTCCGCAGTTGACAACGCGCTCATAGCGAAAAATCAGCCAACCGATGGCCACGAACTGCACCACCGACACCAACGCGATAAACAACGCTTTACGATTCATGATCAAGCCCTCCTCCGACGAAAACGAACAAAAACGACATTCAACGCCGTAAGCGCAACTCCCGAAAGAATCAGAACGATACCCTTCATCGTGAAACTAATCGAGCTTCCGAAGAACTTCGCCAATACGAGCGCGAGAAAGAGTACCGCGCCGACATTCGTGTACGAAAGTTTAAGCCGAACGATGCCGTAAGTCGTAATGACAATCGACAGTACAAACGACGGAATCAACAGCACCGAATCGTCGACCACCGTTGGCATAGCCGCGCCCGCAGCGACCAATGTCGCAATGAACGGCCAGATCGGAAGCTTGAAAACGAGCGCCACCACGAACACCACCGCCGAAGTTCCCCAATATGCAAGTATCACCGGATCAACCCCGCTACATGTGGCAAGCGGTGAGGAAACCGACAGCATAAGCCCTGTTCCAAAGGTATAGACGAGACCGGTAACGAGCTGTCCCGTGGCGAGTGTCGCGGGGGACGGCTTGCGCCTAATGAACGCGACATAGGCCGGCAACGAAAGAAGCAACAATCCCATGCCCTTCGTGGCCAGCAAAAACGACCGCGGCTCGACATCCGAGCTGGAACAGGCCCAGATTATCGCGATAATCGGCCAAGCCGCCATCGCCGCCACTGATTTCGTCACCCAAACGACCGGCAACATCAAGAGCGCGACAAAAAGAATAAGACTCGGCACGCTGCCACCGACTTGATAGGTCTGGGCGACGAGCGCTGTCGCCGCTGCCGTCGAAATGCACCAGAGAATACCGATGCTTTCCCAAAATACCGACGCCTTCCATTCGCGAACCGAGGCAATTAGCGCAAGTACGCCGCAAACGACAACCGGCGACAACGAAATCATCGCCCGAGCAGAACGCCCGAAAAAGTCCCAATTCGCGGCAAAGAGCGCAATGATCCCAAGGCCGATCAGCAATGCACCAAAGCCACCGGTCAGCGCCATGCCCCAGGAAAGACTCCGAGGTCCGGACTGATAACGCCCAATCAACGTCTCCGCCGTTTGCGCGTCGACCAATCCCTCATGCCGCCACTCTCCAATCTCCCGACAAATCCATTCTTTCCGATTCATATCACCCCTTTCATTTCAATGCTGCAAGCTCTATCATGCAACTTGCCCATCGAACCGCCTTGCATGGCTGAATTATACCAAAAATTCGCTCCTTGCGCGAAGTCAAGCGAAATGGCAAACTTACGCCAATACTTTAACCATATGGCGGACGATGCGAAGACTTTTTCGGGGCGTGTCCCCGAACTACCCAAGGCGTCGCTCGAAGGCCCCAGCGGCCTCTTCGCTATATGAAACTATCGACCACCAAAAATGACATTAGCAAACCGTGGAAAACAACGCTTTATTAATTCTGCCGTGCTTATTGATATTGCAACCGTTATAAAAAAGAACGACACTCCGCCTATTGTATTTAACGTCTTATCCCATATTTTCAACGCTTTGAACACAACCGGAAAGAGATAGATAATCATATTGTGCAACACATAAACGGGAAATGCATTACCAACCAAAACCTTTGGCCAGCCCTTGCTTGGCATTAAATAGTACATTAGTTCCGCAATAAATAATGTCGATACAAATCCCATTACAATACTTATTGACGCGCTACTAAACTTGCATGTCCTACTCACAAAAAACAACCCAATCGCCACACATGCCATAATGATTTGCATATACATTGGATACCGTTTCGCGCTTCGTTGTGATAGTAGCAAGCCAATAACAAAATACAATGGACATCTAAAAGAATATTCATACGACATCTTGTCTTTGAGAAACTCTCCTATATATGGGAAACTTTCAACTTGTAAACACCAAAGAAGCAACAATGCCACTAGCGCACACAGTATAATGGACTTGCCTCGATTAACAATCCACACCAAGACGGGCGATGCCAGAACCAAATAAACTAGTGCCCTGACATACCACAACGGACCAACGCACTGTCCACCCCACGGCAATATGCCAGTGTAATAAAGAAAGTTCATAAGTGTTATATCTGAATTTGGATTGGATCCATTCATCCCAAAGTATTTAACGCCAACATAATGAAATCCATATTCTATCGGCCACCACATAAGGTTTAGAACAAAGAATGGAATCACCAACGTCCGAATTCGCTTTCTGATCGCACGACCATACCAACCATCTTCATCAATATGTTGACCAAGAAAAAATCCCGATATTATAAAGAACGTTGGAACAGCAATTTGCGAAACGCCTCCTTTTATCCAATACTTCACAAATTGATCAATACAACCATCTGAGCATGGTACATGTATCAACACCACCAAGCACGCGCACGCAAAGCCCATGTTGGCTATTTTATTTGACACTTCTTTCGTAATTGTATTTTTCATACCGTCGTTCCTTTCGTTGTTTCACGACGGCAAAAGAAAAAGGCGGTCTTTCAATTGCACTCGTTGAAGGCCGTAGGAAGCCCGATAGGAATGCAACGAAAGACGCGCCAACTAAGGCGCATCTTCGCATACATTTCGTTCCTATCGAAAATTTCCTACGTTTTCAACGAACGTCGTGTAGCGTTGACGCTAAATCATCATGCAGTCAAGGGTGGGCTTTTCGCGGGACTTTTGCGAACCCGTAGGCTCGACTCCCATCTACTTCGCCAGTTCGTGACCTATATGTTCTCCTCGCGGAAAACGCCTGTATTATAGCAAAAATTCCTGATGAGCGGTAATGCCGAAAATGACTCCCGCTTTTAGCAGAAATTGTAATATCTAGTGGGTCAGCAAAGAAAAGAGGGAGACCGTGGGGATCGGCAAGTAAGAAAAATGGAATCGACCACACCCGAGGGGGTGGTCGACGGCGGCAAAAAAGAAATGCTCATGATGTCCGAAAATCGTGTATTATGGGAGTGACAAAACAACCAAAAATACGCAAGATCGACATCATGAGCAAGAGAAAGTATAGCATACACAAGGC
>JAZRVL010000033.1:0-3130 GCA_045599105.1 Kiritimatiellia bacterium | reverse complement strand
TGAAGAGAAAGCCGAGGAGCTGGAAGAGCCCGAGCCAGAGCCCGAAGAGTTGGATATGACCGAGGAAATAGATGTCACTGTAGACGTTGCAACTCCTCAAATTGTAAATCCAGCTCCGCCAAGCCCCAGTCCTGGCGGCGAGCCAGACAAGGTGGCGGCCATTGCTAGCCCCGTAACGATGAGCGCTCTTAGTGGTACGCTAAAGCGTGGAATTGGCGATGGAGATGGTGGCGGCTTTGGTACTCTCATTAAGGGCGGCCAAAATATTGAGGGCGCGTTAATAGGAGTGCTTATTGACCTTAAACGTGATGGCGCTGGCAATAAGATAGATTATAGTGGCGGAGCTGCTTGGGGGCAATTAAAGGCACTTGCGGGAGGAAACTTCTCGTCTGAAGCACTTTCCAAGTTTTATGTTGCACCCAATAAAGTAGCGCTTACTAAAGTGTATATTCCAGCGCTAAATGCGGAAAAAGGTCCTGAGTGCTTTGGTGCAAAGGATTTTGGTGGTTCAGGTTGGTGTGCATATTATACGGGCGAATTAAAACCCACTGAAAAAGCACGTTACCGTTTTGTTGGTTACTTTGATGAGTTTATTATCGTTAGAGTTAATGGCAAAGTGGTTTTGGAAGCATCTTGGGGCCATGGTCCACAAAGTGGCGCGCAGGCAACTCCTGGTCGGATTACGGGTTGGGCACCGAGCGATCAAGAATATCTTGGTAAGTGGAATTCTTGGCAAAGTGGGGCCGCCATGGTAGTTGGCGATTGGTTCCAAGCTGAGGTAGGAAAACCAATTAAAGTTGAAATTGCGCTCGGTGAAACTATGGGTGGACTTTGCGGTGGATTGCTCGTAATTCAGAAAGAGGGTGAGCAATACGAGCAAGCAGGTGACCATTTGGCGCTTCCAGTGTTTGCTTCACGTAGGCTCTCAGTTGGTGAAAAAGATAAGATTGCTTCTTCGAGATATAAGTTTGCCCCTGATTCACCAGTATTCAATGGCAAGGCGAATAAGAAGGTGCAAGAAAAGATGACCAAGGAAGACGTGTCGGTCGAGATTGATATCTAATTAATGATTGCACTTAAATTATCGCTGATCGCGTTTACGATTTTCTCGGCAAGCATTGCGCTTGCCGAGGAACGTATTTTGCCTGAATTAGTTAAGAAGTGTGACAAGATAGACGATGAGTTTTTGGAGTTTGCTTTAGACGATAATGTTTGGGACAACATAATGCGATGTCTTAATGGTAAAATCGGTCCCGTCAATCATCATCACATTAGCGAATCAGGTACATCAACTGTTAAGAGTGGCGCTTTTGGTACAGCTTGGAAAGGTCCAGACAGCATGGGACCCAAGGTTTTTCCCAATCGCGGCAAATATATTACGGACAAGCCAAGTTCCTTTACTCCAACATATAAGAAGTTGGTAGAAAAAGCCAAGAAGGGGGACCCCGATGCTTGTGGAGAGGTCGCGGCAGCTATCTTTGTTAAGGCAATTACCAATAAGTCTTTTACTGCGACGAAAATGTTTGAGTATTTTCGCGCAGCAGGCATAGCTGGCTCGGCAGATGCGATTTTCATGTGTGGAGTTTGCGGATACTATGGAATTGGCACTCTGCGCAATCGTAAAGATGCAATTAAGGCGTTGAAGATTTGGCAAAATCTCACTCACGCAGAACTTCGCGAAGGCGGTTGGGTGCAACGCCGACTTTCCAATTAGTCGAAGGGCATCACCGCGCAAGCGCGCTTTCAATTGTGGCAGCAATTTTGGTGCCACTGATGGTTTTTATATTTTTAGTTTTAGTGACATTGGATAATGACAACAATGAGCAATTAAATCCAGAAATATTTATTGCCAGCGAACTGTCGCCAGTCCCAGAGCTTATTGAGCCTACGGAGATTGAATTAGATGATTCAGCGTTAACGAGTGAAACACCAGATGAAATTGAAATTGGCTTTCTTGAAGATAAGACGGACTTGCCAGAAATACCAACTCCAAGTGAAGTATTTGATTTAGAGCCCGACAAAGTGGCAGTGGTTGCAAGCCCAGTTACAATGAATGCGGTTGTAGGTAAAGTTCATTTGCGTGGACTGGACAATGGAGAAGGTGGAGACTTTGGTATGCGCATTGGCGAAGGTGGCAGAGGTCATTATCTTGATGGTGCGCTTATTGGGCGGATTATTGATTTTAAACGCCAAGGCGATGGCTCGATGCGCGAAGATTATACCGACGATGGTTATTGGGCAGATGTAAGAAGTATAGTAGAAGCAGATTTTTCTGAGGAGGTAATGAATCAATTTTATCGTCCCAAGAAGGAAATGGCCTTCACGCATCTTTTAATGCGTCGTCAGCCAGCCGAAAACGCACCGAAGGCCTTTGGCGTTGAAAAGGAAATGACTTCGCGCGGTTGGGCGATTTACTATCGAGGCGAAATAGAACCTAAGGAAAGTGCGCGTTATCGGTTTGTTGGTTATTTTGATGATCAGTTGGTAGTTAGGATAAATCGCAAAGTTGTATTGGAGGCAAATTGGGGAGGAGGTAAAAAACCACGTCCTCGTCGTATTACTGGCTGGAGGCCGTCCGATATTGAAAATTTAGGTAAGTGGGCGGGTTTTCATGGAATTGTAAGTCCGCTCGTGCCAGGTGATTGGTTTGAGACTAAGGCAGGCGAAAAACTCTTTATTGAAATTATGATTGGAGAGCGTGCAGGAACCAAAGTGGGTGGATTGCTACTTATTGAAGAGGAGGGGCTTACATATCCGCTTGATCACGTACGTCGCCCAATTTTCCCAATCTTCGCATCTCGTCCACTTTCGATAAAGGAACGAGAATATATTGCTTCGCTTAAGTATAAGATTGGTGTTGACTCGCCGCTATTTAATGCGGGTGGATTTAAGCGCGCAATTAAAGAAATTGTGAGTGAGGATATATCTGTTGAGGTGGACATAAAATAGCTATTTTGGTAAACTACCTTTGCCTTATTAAGAGGATGGTTTTATATGGCTGATGGCATAATTGATATAGAGGAGCAGCTCTCAGAGCAATACGACGAGCGTGGATTTTTTCAACGGCTCGGTGATATGTTCTCGGGATTTAAGCAACCCAAAACTTCGCGTGAATATAAACTTGCGCTAC
>JAZRVL010000032.1:0-3669 GCA_045599105.1 Kiritimatiellia bacterium | reverse complement strand
GGCTTCCTCGTTGGCCTCGTATGTGAATGGTCTTTCCGGACAACGAACGATCATGGCTCATTCGCTTGGGAACATGGTCGTGTCTTCGGCGATTCAAGATTACGGGATGCAGGTTTACAGGTATCTGATGTGCAATTCAGCGGTACCATCGGAAGCCTATTATGCGCCGGAGGATATTTCGATTCGCATCCCGCAACTTGTCCATGAGGATTGGGGAGAATATCCTACGAACAGTTGGGCGTCGAACTGGCATAAACTTTTTGGCAATTCGCCGAACGACGGGCGCAGCAAACTTGGTTGGCCAGGACGGTTTTCGGGGGTTCTGGCCAATGCCGTAAACTTTTATTCGACGGGCGACGAGGTGCTGGAGATTAACAGCGATAATGATGTCTCGGTTTTCACGGGGATTGGTGACAGTTTTGGACATCTATCGTGGCACAAGCAGGAACTGTTCAAAGGGAGCGGGGGCCTTGGTGGAACGGACTGGTCTGGTTGGAGCATACGGAAGCGCTTGCTCGTTTTTGCCGATATCACACCAGAGGAAGCGAATGGCATGACCGATGCTGATTTTAAGACCAATACGGTTTTCCGTCTGGAGCCGGCGAACATGAATTCTTCCGCGTTGACTCGTCTTCAGGCCGACGCCCATCTTGCGCAAGGCATTCCTGCACTTGCTCCCGCGACGGGACGAAGTGATTTGTCGTTGATTATGTCTGATGGCCGCAATATTGATATGAATGCCTATGCGGATGGGCAACCTTGGCCGTCCCGGAGTGGACATTATGCATCAAGATGGCTTCATTCTGACATGAAGGATGTTGTGTTTCTGTTCAATCATGCGCTTTATCAATTGATCATTGAAAAGGGAGGACTGCAATGAAAAGAATAAACCTCTTTCTACCAACGGTCGCTTTACTTTGTTTTGTGTGTGAGGCGATGGAAAAGTCGCCGCAGTATGTGAACGCCATCACAAAAGGAGCTGAGGCCCAATTTCAGCTTCATGTTGTTGACAACAAAGGAAGCCCAGTTTCAAATGCAACTGTGCGTTGTTGTATGTCATTACTTGGTGCAGACGATACGGTCGTGCGTGGCGAAACTGATCGTGAAGGTCGATTGACGATTACCGGCAAGACCACGGGGAGCGAAATTTCGATTCAGGTTGCAAAGGATGGTTATTATGCATGGAGGGAATCATATTGTTTGGCGGATATGCGAAACCGGAGGATGGTGCTTGACGGGCAATGGCAACCCTATGGGGAGAAGGTGACGGCCGTCTTGCGGACGTTTAATCATCCTTGCGAGTTGGCGATGTCGTCAAAAATCCATACAATACCGTCCACGAATGTTTGGGTTGGCTTTGATATGGAGCTTTGTGATTGGACGCATCCGCATGGGATTGGGAAAACATCTGACTTTCAGGTACTTTTGCAATGGGATGGAAGACCACCGTGGGAATATCCTGAGCTTGTGTTTGGTATGAGATTTCAAGATCGTAATGCGGGGGCATATGTTGAGCATGGTAGTAAAGAGAGTGCGTTCCCATATTCCTATGAATTTGACGCATCCCATGCGCTCTGTTCAACGATTAACTATTTTAGGCGGTTTGACCGAAAGGTCGGCTCATGGAGAAGAAAGGAGCTTGCCGAAGATGAAGCATTGATTCTTCGGACGAGGTGTGAAACCAATGCCGCTGGGAAGGTTATCTCTTGTAATTATGCGAGAATAACGAAGCTCTGGTTTTCTGCTGGTGAGGCAAATGGTCAAGGAACAGTACGGCTTCAATACGAATACAACAATCGCGTCAACGACCCAAATCTTGAGAATAAAATTTATTCGGAAAGGTCTGGTGTCGCTTTGCGAAGAATCGAAGAGCTAAATAGCAGTATGAAATGAATGTTGCGTTCTATTATGTCTACAAGTTCTTTGAGAAAATCAAAAAAGGAGAATAAGATGAATGTCAATTGGGTAATGCTGGCAGTTTTTTTTGCAGTGGTAAATTCATCGTATGCGGATACAGCGAAGTTTTCGGCGCTGGTGATTGATGATAGTACCGGTATGCCCATTCCAGGGGTGACCGTACGGGCGAATTTTGCCGAAGACATTGGATGGCGTGCTTGGACTGAATCGCCAAGGCCAGATGTGGATATCAAAGTGACTGATCACGATGGATGTTGTCACCTTACTGGTAAAACAAACTGCGGCGATGTGTGTTGTTGGGTGCCGGAACCGCCCAAAGGATATTATGTAGGACGCGGATGGGGACATGGTTATAAGGAAAAGAATCTGTTCGGAGTGTGGCAGCCGGACAACCTCGTGGCCACGATTCGCCTTCAGCGTGTGGAGCATCCGATTCCGCTATATGTCCGAGGAGTCCGAAAGCTTCGGGATGAGAAAGGACGACTTGGCGGTTTCGATGGCACAAACGCCGTGCTTCGGTACGACTTTATGGCTGGCGACTGGTTGCCTCCAGATGGCGTCGGGAAACAGGCCGATATGATCATTCGGACACATTACGCTGTCAGCGGTACATTCAGCGATAGGGTCAAATCACTGGTGTTCTATGATTTCACAAACGAGATCGAATTCCCAGGTGAAGGGAATGGCGTGCATGAAGAGTCGTTTGAAGGTCTGAACTATGGGATAAAGTTTCGCACCGCGCCGTCATCAGGGTATGTCCACGGAAAGAAACTGTGCATTGGCTATCACAAGCGCGTAATGGGGCCGAATGTCTTTGGCGCATATTATTCGGACTGTGACGAGAACCGCTGCTACTGTTTTCGCATTCGGTCAAAATATGACGACAAGGGGAATCTGGTCGAGGCTTATTATGGCAAGATTTACGGTGATTTCAAATTCAGTGGTCATCGGAAACTGGGATTTGATGGAGTTGAGTTCCTCTACTATCTCAACCCAACTTCCCTTGATCGCAATCTCGAATGGGATATGAAAACGAATCTTTGCCCGAATCCTGGTTCGCTCGGTCAGCCACAACCGTAATGCGGATGTAAGGACGTCGAATGAAGTTGTGGGCGATAGGGCTGGCGCTCAGTTGAGGTTGCGCCAGGCGCGGTAGCTGGAGAAGAAATAGGTGCGCAAGCGCCGCTTCCATTCGATAATCGTCGGACGCGAGACGCCGGCTATCTTGGCCGCCGAAGTCGTGCGCCAATCTTGCATTAAGGCATAGAGGACACGCTTTCCTTTGGGCGGTAGTTTGGCGTAGGCATTGCGCCATAAATTGAGCCATAAAGGGCGGGTTTTGACGCTTTCGCGGATTTTTCTGGCACCAGTGCCCGCATCGGACGCAACGAGACTATTGCACACCTCCTGCATAGCGTGGGCACTCTTCGGGTGGGAAGGGGCGAGGTGAATTGCAATTAGGCGGGGTGGTTATTCCGTGCGCGCATTTGCCATTTTGAAAGTTGGCGCAACGCTCGGCGCACAGTTCCCAATCGCCAAGGGGATAAACTTTGATGGCAGGATGGGCTTGTTTAGCGTGGTTGCGCTTAAATAGTTGCCATGCTTTGTCGCTTTCGCTATGCGACCAGTAATTAAGTAAGCTTTGCTTGGCATCATAAATATCGATATCTTTAGTTGCGATACGCCAATATGCGACAAAGTCGGAAGGGATCTTCCACTCACTTAAAAACTCTTCATCAAAAATCTCGCGCG
>JAZRVL010000031.1:0-66140 GCA_045599105.1 Kiritimatiellia bacterium | reverse complement strand
CCGCCGCCAATGCCTGCACCCCACTGACCGCCCTTCGCCGAAACCGTGCCGCCATATATCGTCAGTGTACCCATAGTCTGTTCGTTGCCGCCACCAATGCCCGCAGTATAACAACCACCAATCGCCGTCAAGCTGCCGCTTTCAACGCCGAAGATATTGAGTGCGCGACCCGAAGGAACCAAAATTCCCGTATGACCGGAATTAAGACTACAGTCCACTGTGAGCGCTACGCTATCCAAGAGAACAAGATTCGCTGCCTCTCCCTCGCCAACATTGATGGTGTCGGTACGGTGGACACTGCCCTTTACCACATACCACTTGCCGCCGTCGAAATTGCCCATCCAACCTTGGACCGTTTCGTAGGCAATTTCCGTGTATGCGTCATCCTTGACGCGCCAGAGCTTCTCGTTCTCCCAGCGAATATACTCAGTATCGGAAATCTTCCCGACATTATACGCGCTGCGTGTGCCGCAAATACAACTTGCCGTCGACTCCACAGTGAGCGACCCGTTATCGCCCGTCGCGCCCACCTCGCCGCCTGCGCCGCCCGCGCCAGGGGTATAAGTGGAGTATGGCACTGTGTTGATTTTGGCGGAAGTTTCCACGCCTGGCC
Source organism: Kiritimatiellia bacterium (assembly GCA_045599105.1). Taxonomy (GTDB): domain Bacteria; phylum Verrucomicrobiota; class Kiritimatiellia; order RFP12; family UBA1067; genus UBA1067. The sequence continues at coordinate 65,527 of JAZRVL010000031.1, read as the reverse complement.
AAATTTGATTCTCCTTGAACAGGGTCCAAAATCCTCCCGAGTAGTCGTTGACAATACCAACATCCCCAACAACACCCTTGCCGCCATTTCCGCCTTCGCCATTAAGCTTGCACATGAGGACGGTATCAACATCATCGAAATAACAGATGCCGCCCGAGCCGCCTCCACCGCCGGCTCCGCCGCCGCCTCCGCCGCCGCCAATGTCGCTCGCGGCAACTCCTCCGCCGCCGCCACCGCCGCCGCCGCCGCCATAACCAGCGCCATACCAAGTCGAGCCCTCGGCAATCTCCCTACCTGAGTAAGAACCGCCATATCCGCCCCTCGATGCAGCACTTCCACCTTTGGCGATAACCGTCACCGCTCCGCAGATTTCAACCGCGCCACAAGCTTGACCCTGATTACCATTACCGCCAGGATTACCCGCCTTGCCACTTTGCTTGTAACTACCAGACCAATTATCCGTGACTCCCGCAGCGCCCATGCCGCCGATTCCGCCATAGCCGCCCTTACCGCCGATGCCCGCGCCCGCGCCCGCGCCGCCGTTGCCGCCCAAGCCGCCCGAACCGCTCGTCGTGTACCAATAATTCTCATCGGTAATTACAGCACCATTCCCCTGTCCGCCATCCGCGCCATTCGTCGCATTGCCGCCGTTGACATAGAGCGTGCCTGAACCCGTGATCGTAAGTTTCGCTTTCAACGGCACCTCAATACCCGCGCCCCCGCGCCCAAAGAGCCGCTCGCATCGCCGCCCGTCAGCCGGACGGTTATAGCCGGAGGAATATCAATGACGACACTCGCCCCGTAATCAACTTTCATCGCGTTCTCCAGCACTGGTGCCGTCCAGTCGATATTCTCGACGAACCGGTACGTATTGCCGTTCATAAGTACACGGTAGCTCGCGAAGTTCGCCTGCGTGACATAAATTGTCTCCGCGCTCGCCACCATCGCGCTCATCGCGCTCGCAAAAACCATCAGTATCTTTCTCATATCTATCCTCCTTGCAAAATTAGTATTATACCATATCCCCGCCTCCTCTGTGAGAAAAACGGTCCGACATCTTTTCTCACCGACGCCTTTTACAATCAAACCAGTAAGCTTTTAGACGCCCGCAAAACTGCAAAGAAAAAACCTACTAAGCGCAAACAAATTACTAACCATCGCACATCATTTAAGAAAGTACGCGATTCTCCCATAAACGAGCGGTCGCTTTGAACATTTTCCGACAGGCAGTGAATGCCAAGTGTCCGACTAATGGATCGGTCGCAAGGAAAATGTGCTCAAAGCGTCCGCAAAACCAAAACGATGGAAGTTTAATGGTTGTTTAACGCGAAGCGATCCCTTCGTCAACCATTTCTGTGCCCTGCGAAGCAGACTTCCGTGCCTTCTGTGGTGAAAAACAAAACAAGAAAGGAAACAAAACCTATGAAATATCTAATCTTTGGACAAAGAATAAACCCCTGCTGGTAGAAAGCTTGACGACAATGCAAGTGTTTTTTCTATGGAATTTAAGAACTTTTCTGGTGGAGGGCAAGGATAAAAGGTCTTGGTAGAGACAAATGCATGGCGCGTAAAGCCCGAAACCAAAAGCTCCTCTTCGCCTTTGCGCCGAACTTCGCACGCAATCTCAATCCTCACGCCTTTTTGCTCTTTAATCCATGCGGTAATTTCCAATAAATCATCATATTTCGCTGGACGCTTATAGTCCAGTTCTGCATGCACTACTGGAAGCATAAAGCCCTCCGCTTCGCATTCCTTGTAAGTATACCCACTTGCCCGCATAAGCTCATTACGCGCCCGCTCAAATAGCGCGAGGTAGTTTCCGTAATATACTACCCCCATCTGGTCAGTGTCCGCATAAGGTACGCGATATTCAATCGTAAGCTTTTTCATTCTTCCGTCAACCCTTCTGGCAAGTCCAATGGCGATAAGCCACGCTCTGCAAGTCGCGCATTGACGCCCTTCCAGACATTATATCGAAACGCTTCGGGCGCACGATAAACCGCTTCCTCGGCCTTGATACGAAATGTCTCGGCCTCCTCCGCACTAAGCTGAATAACTTGTTCAATTACTGGCGCTTTAGTGTTAGCTTGCTGCATCAACAATCCCACAACTATCGCAAGTAATAGGACATATCCTACCGCCACTGCCCATGGACGCCAATTCCATGGATCATCACCAATGATTCGATACGGACGAATGCCTTGTTTGCGCAACCTCACATACGCATCTTCGCGGTCGCGTGCTTTAACTTCACCTTGGTGAGTTTGATTTTGACTATCTTGATAGAGATACTGATAAATCACTAATGCGAATTATACCATATTTATGGTAAAATAATGATAGTGAAATTTGACCTCCACCTTCATTCGTGTCTATCGCCTTGTGCAAACTTGGAGATGTCGGCTGCGGAAATTGTTAAGCGAGCAATCGCCGCAGGGATGGATGGGATTGCCCTTACCGATCATCAATCCGCACGTAATTGTCCAGCCATTGCCGAATGTGCAAGGCGAGCGAACCTTAAGTGTCTATATGGCTTAGAGGTGCAAACCGCCGAAGAAGTTCATACCTTGGCCATCTTTGATACGGTAGAATCCTCCCTCATGATGACTGATTGGGTTTACGCGGCACTGCCTAAGCGAGTTAACGATCCTGAAACTTTTGGCGATCAGCCCGTAATTGATGCCGACGATGGAATAATTGAAATGGAGTGGCGACTTTTGGCAATGGGATGCAAGCATACCATACCCGAAACTGCTGCGAAGGTTCACGAACTGGGTGGACTTTATATTGCCGCTCACATTGATAGGCCTAACTTCTCAGTATTCTCCGCCTTGGGTGCAATTCCCGAAAATTGTTTTGATGCCGTAGAGCTTTCGCGTACTGCCAATGAAGCTGAATGGGCAAAGCGCGCTTTACCTTATGCGCTGACTCGCTCATCCGATGCTCACAACTTGGACGACGTCGCCAAAGTTTGGACGATGGCCGACTGTGATTTTAGCGTTGCTGGACTAAAGCAAGCATTTTTAAACCACCAAACTGAGCTTTCAGAAAGGATTAGCTTTCTATGACCCTTAAACAATTGGCGGAAATCTTAAATGGCACTATCGTCGTTGACAATGAAAAGGCAAATATCAACTTTGCCTATACTTCAGATTTGTTGTCGGATGTAATGGGACACTGTGGAGATGAAAGCGTACTTATCACCATTCAAAACCATCTAAACACTATCGCGGTTTGTACGCTCGCAGGCATTGAAGCAATTGTCATTTGTCACAATCGTCCCATCCCTGACGACATGAAAGAGGCGGCTTTGCGTGAGGGAATTGCAATTGTAAGGACCTCCCTTTCGCAGTTCGCTGTCTCCGTTCGTCTCGCCGAACTTAAACCAAGCGCAAAATAACGCCTTTGAGATAAAGACCTTCGGGGAAGGCAAGCGTTATAGGATGATCGGCAGCTTGATGCGTTTTGGCAATTAACTGTGCCTCTCGCTTAGCATCCAAGGCCGCACTCGTAATAACTTCATTAAACGCCTCCTCACTCATCGCGCCTGAGCAACTAAAAGAGGCAAGTATCCCATTGGGATTAAGGAGTTTCATGGCTAATACATTGATATCCTTATACCCCCTCATCGCTTTCATCACCTGCGACTTAGAAGCGGCAAACTTGGGCGGATCTAAGATAATCATATCAAAGCGCTTGCGCTCATCTCGACACTTGCGCAAATAATCAAACACATCCGCCTCGACATACTCCATCGTCGTCCCACATAAGTGAGTAAGGGTTTCATTGCGCTTGGCAAGCTCGAGCGCATCCTTGGAAATGTCTACTTGCGTCACCTTACTCGCCCCTGCTGCACGGCAATGAATACCAAATCCGCCCGTATACGAAAAGCAATTTAATACTTCGCGTCCATTGGCAAGCGCGCCTACCATCGCTCGCGCAGAGCGTTGATCTAAATAAAAGCCAGTCTTGTGACCCCGACGAACATCCACCAAGAACTTGCAAGCACCCTCAAATATCTCTATCGTCGCTGGAGGCTCCTCACCTACTAACATTGCAAACTCAGGCGTAATTGCAAGTCCCTCCTTGGTGCGAGAGTCAATGTCCAAGCGCTCTGCTACTCCACGGCACAATGGGGCAAACTTCATAATCGCGTTCGCAATTTCGCTTTTCCGTTTTTCCGCACCCGCCGAAGTAAACTGGCAAACTACAAACCCCGCATAATAATCAGCTACCACCCCAGGCAAAAAGTCACTTTCCGCATTGATAAGCCGAATTGCATTAGTATAGTTATTGGCAAAAAAATCCGCCCGTGTGCCAATCGCACTTGCAACTTTATTGGCAAGCAGCCTCTCTTCGTCCACTACTTCATCGAAGCTCACCATTCTTAGACGAATTTGTGATGCTGGCGAATACCAAGCGCTACCTAATTTCTCGCCTTCGTGCGAGACGACCTCTACCAGCTCTCCTATTCCAACCCCATCCTCACCTGACTCAATCGCACCCGAGAAAATCCACGGATGATGACGACGAAGCGAAAAATCGCGCTTAGATTTAAGAACAATTTGTCTCATTAGCGTACGCGCTTAATTGCACCAAACTTACATACTTGCGAGCACTGCTTGCAACCCGCACAAAGATTGGGATCAATCTTCATCTGGAATGTACCCTTGCGAATTTCCTTGCCTCGCGTCATTGCAGGACAACCCATCTTGAAGCAAGCTCCACACGCCTTGCACTTGTCGCTATCGACTTCGCAAAGGCCTTCCTTGGTGAGCTTGGCCGCAATTCGGCAAGGTGCATAGGCAATAACCAATGCACCCTCATCTCCATCCATCGCCGATGCAAGCGTCTTTTCTAATCCAGCCAAATCATCTGCAGATACCGTAAACGTCTTTTTATATCCACACGCTTTTGCAATCTCAGCAATCTCTGTAACTGGCGCATTCTCGCCCGAAAGCGTCTTGCCCGAGCCTGGATTATCTTGATGGCCAGTCATTCCCGTAATGCGATTATCCAGAACGATAGTAGTAATGGGAGTACCATTATAACTTGCCGACAAGATCCCTGTCATCCCACTATGAAAGAAAGTTGAATCTCCTAATACTGCGCAAATGCGGCCTTTAAGTCCAGCTTTCTTCATGCCTGCGGCATTACCAATTGATGCACCCATACAAATCGTCGAGTCCATCGCATTTAAGGGCGGAAATGCTCCCAAAGTGTAGCAGCCAATATCTCCAGTTACAATTGCCCCCAGTTTATGAAGAACATAAAACACTCCCCGATGACCACAGCCTGCGCAAAGCACTGGTGGACGAGTCGGCAAAGCAGCATCAAGCTTGGCAACTTTTGCCTTCGAGACATCCTTCAAAATCTCATGACGCAAATTCTGCAAGCGGTCCGCATTAAGTTCTAACATATTAAGCTCAGTCTTATGCTCAACCAGTTTAATTCCCATCGCACGAATCTGCTCCTCCAAAAATGGATCAAGCTCTTCGACTACCAAAAGATGCTTTACACTCTTGGCAAACTTTGAAATTAACGCCTTAGGCAAGGGATTGGTCCAACCAAGTTTAAGAATTGAGTATTCGGGAAAGACTTCCTTAACATACTGATAGGCGACAGCGCTAGTAATAATGCCCAAGCTCTTCTTGCCAGCGATAATCCGATTAAATGGGGACTTTTCGGCCATCTTGCGCATAACCAAAGTACGCTCCTCGGCCGCAAGCCGATGGAAGCGGGCATACATTGGAACAGGAATATGGCGCTTAATATCACGCTTATAAGGAAATAGTGGATGCGCCTTAGGATTGAACGCACCCAAATCAACGAGCGAAGCGCTATGGCTCGTACGCGTAGTAAGACGAACAATAACTGGCACTTGAAACTTCTCCGAAAGTTCAAATGCTTTTACCGTCATATCATACGCCTCTTGCGAATCGGCCGGCTCCAGCAAAAGCGCTCGCGCAAATTTGGCAAGATTACGATTGTCTTGCTCGTTTTGAGAACTATGCATCCCAGGATCGTCGGCTGAAACTACGACCATTCCGCCCGTTGCGCCTACGTAAGTAAAGGTCATCAACGGATCCATTGCCACATTAAGCCCCACATGCTTCATCGCTGTGAGTGATCGTGCCCCTGCTATGGAAGCGCCAATTGCCGTCTCCATCGCCACTTTCTCATTCACCGCCCACTCACACTTCACCGTAGCTTTGAACTTAGCGATATTTTCTAAAATCTCAGTCGAAGGCGTACCAGGATAGGCGCTCGCAACCACACAACCTGCTTGCGCAGCTGCGTAAGCGACGGCTTCATTGGCACTTAAAAACTTTTTCATCTTTTTGTCCTTTCAAAATCCTTAGTGAATATTTCCTCGGCTGGGGTGACTCTTGGCCTTGGGCTTTTCAAGTTTAAGAAAAGTCGCAAACTTTAACGCCTCCGCCGGGACCTCTTCGCCGGTCGTATCCGGCATTGTCTTCAAATCTGGCGCCTCGGCGTGGGTATGGTGAAACTTGGTTTTAGGCTTTACGAGTTTACGCAAAGCATCCTTAAACTTATCAAGCCCATCGCCAGTTAAAGTAGAAATCTCAATCGGCTTTACCTTGGTTTTTTTCTTAAATACTTTAAGATTGTCCTTGGCGCGCTCCCCATCCATTTTATTGGCAACTACGATTGCGGGACGCTCCGCAAGCTCTGCGGAATATTCATCAATTTCTTTCTTCAAAATCTTATAATCCATCCACGGCTCACGATTGTCGGTGCCCTCCATATCAATTACATAAACGAGCGCTTCTGAGCGTTCAAGATGTTTTAGAAAGGCCAAACCTAAGCCTACGCCTTTAGCAGCACCTTCAATAATTCCAGGGACATCCGCCATTCGAACTTTGGCATAATCCTCATAAACAATCGTTCCCACAATCGGGTTTAAGGTCGTAAATGGGTAAGCGGCAACTTTGGGCGTTGCTGAAGAAAGCGTCGACAAAAGCGAGCTTTTGCCTGCATTAGGAAAGCCCAAAAGCCCTACATCCGCGATCGTCTTTAACTCCAAGCGCAAACGACGCTCCTGTGCCGCTCCACCAAGCGTGTGCTCAGTCGGTGCTTGATTGACCGAAGATTTAAAGTGAACATTACCAAATCCACCAGCTCCACCTTTCGCAACAATAACGCTTTGACCTGCCTCTACGATATCGGCAATAAGCAAGCCCGAATCAGCATCATAAACCTCAGTCCCTAATGGTACTGGCACCACTAAATCCTTGCCTCTTTTGCCGAACATTCGTTGCGACTTACCTGCACCGCCATCTTGCGCAATACATTTAGGATCATAGTAAAGCGAAAGCAACGAGTTAATGTGCTCAGACGCCTTAAAAACGACGTCGCCGCCTCTACCTCCATCTCCGCCATCTGGCCCGCCAAATTCAACCAGCGCCTCGCGTCGCATCGACATTGCCCCATCGCCGCCTTTTCCCGAGCGAACGTAAATTTCAACTTGGTCAATAAAAGTCTTGGATTTCATTTGTTAGCGGATATTATAGCAAAAGATTCCAATTCCGTCGCAGCCGCTTCCCAATCTGCGGTATAACGATCAATCTCAAATTGCAAGGTACGAACCAGTCGATTTACTTCCGCAAAGTTCGTTGTTGGAGTAGGATTAAAGAGCTCTTTACTGGCCTCATCCAATGACTTTTGCAACTCTTCAAGCTTCGCTTCCGCAGCTGCAATGCGCTTTTTAAGCTCCTTGGTTTTGGGCGCTAACTTTGCTCGCTCCTCCGCTCTTTGACGACGCAATTCCTTGGACGAGAGCTTGCCACTTGAGTCCTTATCAATGGATTCTTGGCGTTGAGCGACGGGTTTAGATAGCTGATCAACCTTTTCCCGATAATAATCATATCCGCCTGGGAATTGACGAATACCCTCGCGAGTAATTTCAATTACACTCGTTGCAACTGCTCGCACAAAATCAATATCGTGGGAAACTAAAAGGATTGTTCCTTTATACGATTTTAATGCGTCTTGCAATAATCGTCGCCCATCAAGATCTAAGTGCGTAGTAGGCTCGTCCAACAAAAGGAAGTTAGGCGCTGAAAGAAATAGTCGCAAAAAAGCAAGCCGTATTTTCTCTCCGCCGGACAATACTCCCGCTAACTTTTCTACATCGTTTTCATCAAATCCAAACGCACCCAATTGATTGCGAAAAACCTTTTCAGGCCCGCCACCATGCGCATCCCACGCATTCTTGGCATTGCGATAAACTGTTAAATCGCAGGGAATGGTCTCGGCAAATTCTTGCGAGAGGTATCCAGGCACAACATTATGCCCTAAAACCGCTTTACCGCTTGTCGGCTTACGCGTCCCTGCAATAATTCGCATTAGTGTCGTTTTGCCTAAACCATTATAACCAATAAGTGCCACCTTGTCTCCGCGCGCAATGTTAAATGAAACTTCAGAAAATACTGACTTAACACCATCATAACTAAATCCAATATTTTCACAACGAAACATCTCAATCCCCGAAGGCGGTGGCTCGGCTAAACGAAGTCGTCCAGAATTAGTATATCGCTTGGGCAACACAATCCGCTTTTCATCTAATTTATCAATAATCTTTTGCCGAGATTGCGCTTGGGCGGCCTTGGTAGCTTGCGCACGAAAACGATCCACAAAGCGTTGCAATTGCTCACGATGATGATCTTGATTTTCTTTGGCGGCCTTAAGATGCTGATATCTAACCTCCCGCTCAGTAAGATAATAGTCCAAATCGCCCTCATAACGCGTTGCGGTGCCTGCATCCACTTCAACAATGATGTTAGTAAGCGTCCTTAAGAGATATCGGTCGTGCGAAATTAGCATTAAAGTGCCATCGTATTCCTTCAAGAACTTCTGCAACCAATCTACAGCTGGCAAATCAAGATAGTTAGATGGTTCATCCAAAAGTAGCAAATCGGGCTTGGATGCCAATACTCGTGAAAGCTCAGCACGCATCCGCCAACCTCCAGAGAACGAAACAAACGGCTTTGAGAACTCTTCAACCGTAAAGCCAAGTCCACCTAAAGCAATCTTAACTCGCGTTTCAATGTCATAACCACCTAAATGCTCAAACTCAGCTTGCAGCTCCCCATATCGCTTCATCTTGGCAGGGTTAACAAGATCACTCGCTAATTCTGCCATTTCCTTTTCCATCTCCGAAAGTCCTGGAATACCACGAATAGAATATTCCAACAAAGTCTCATCTGGATTGTCAGGAGTAGGATTTTGACAAGTAAAGCCAATGCGAGGGCTATTCTCAATGACGAGCTCACCTTTGTCGGTAGAGATTTCACCTAAGACAATTTTAAAGAGCGTTGATTTACCTGAGCCATTAGGCCCTACTATACCTACACGATCTCCCCGATTGACCCGAAAAGTCACATCACTAAGAACATCTTGATGTCCATAGTGGACCGATATACCCTTAAAGTCTAACATCTATCCAAATCGCCCTTGCTTCGGGATAGTGTTTCTTCAAGAACTCCTCGCCCTTCTCGCGCCCGAGGATGAACAGCGTCGTCGAAAGTCCGTCCGCCAACATGGCGCTCTTCGGATGTATCACCGTCACTGAATAGACGCCGTTTGTGACATCCGCCCCAGTCCGACCATCCTTAATATGGTTGCCGCGAAAATAACGCGCACTCGTCGCGCACGCTTCGCCTTCGTGCAAAACGAACGTCTCTCCGTCCCTGATGCCGACATTCCAATCGCCCTTCACCGCCTTCAAGTTCCCGCCGAGATCAATGAGAATATCCTCTCCATTCCAACAATTCAACGCTGCATTGTCAACGGCGAAGCCCTTGACAATCGCGCCCATGTCGAGCGTTCCCAATCCCTTCCATCTTGGGTTGAACACACCACCTGACTGTTCCCTGAGCTTGAACGCGGCCGTATAGCAAACCGCGGCATGCGGATTGCACTTCTTCAGAAGTTCCTCATCGGAAAGTCCCTGCAGTCGACTCAGCTCGGACTTCGGATCATATGCATTGAAATAATCGCTCTCAACGGCAAACCAATCCCGAACAATCTTGCACACCCCGTTTAAGAAATGTACGCCTTCGCCTCGCGTCTGCACCGCGGCAATCGTCCCCATTATCGGCCACTCGACGCGCTCGATCTTCGGCTTGTCGCAACCGAGGAGCGCCATCATCGCAATCAGCGTCGCTAGGCAAGCGCGCTTCACTCGCACACCTCCAATTCGACGTCGGCGCGGCCAATTGATTTGAGCGCCTCAAGCATCGTCGAGCGAGCGAGCAAGGGATCGTTGCACTGATGGGAAAGATGGGCGAGATAAAGGTGCTTCAACTTGGGCGAGGCGAAGCGCTTCACCAAATCCGCCGCCTCGTCGTTCGCCAAATGTCCGCGCGGACCGGCGATGCGCTGGATGAGCGAGTGGGGACGATTGCTTTTGAAAAGGAGCTGGGTATCGTGGTTGGATTCGATCGTCGCGATATTCGCCTCGGAGAGCTTTCCGCCGATCGAGTCGAGCGGCGAGCCGATGTCCGTGCCGTGAAAATAGGTTCCGTCTTCCGCTTTCACGAGATAGCCGACGGGATCGACCGCGTCGTGCGGAATCGAAAATGGCGTAACTTTCACCGAATCAAGCTCAAAGGATTGACCATCCTCAAAGCAATTAAATATTTCAACAGGAAGTCCAAATTCTGATTGCACCGCCTCGGCCGTCATTACATTTGCATAGATTGGAAGCCCACGCTCCTTTATAAGCCGAGCAAGTCCAGCGGTGTGGTCGGTATGATCGTGCGTGATTAGTACCGCTTTTAATTTATTTACCTCATAAAGCGCACTTAACACACGATAACTGATTCCGCAATCAATAAGCAACGCGCCATCCGCATATTCAAGAACGTATGCGTTGCCCGACGAAGACGAAGATAAAGGGACTAACTTCACCGCTCAAATGCGCGATGAGCAATATCTTTGCGATAAAAAGCACCTTCAAAAGAGATCTTTTCAACGCCCGCATAAGCCGCATCCACCGCTTCGCGAAGTGTCTTACCCATGCCTGTAACCGAAAGAACTCGTCCGCCCGAGGTCACTATCTTGCCATCCTCAAGCTTAGTACCACAATGAAAAACTAACGTAGGATTATCTTTGAGTCCTGTAATGGGCTTGCCCTTCTCATAACTCCCAGGATAACCTTGCGAAGCAACGATAACTGTTGCCACAGCACCATCCTTCACTACGATATCCTCATCCTTTAAGCATCCAGTTGCAGCGTGTAAAAGCGCAGTTGCAAACGAACCACCAAGTCGAGGAAGTACTGCTTCCGTCTCAGGATCACCGAATCGCGCATTAAACTCAACCACATTCACGCTCGAGCCGCTTTTCGCAAGCGGGCCATTGGGGATTGATGAAAAATCATTGACCATCAACCCTGCATAAAGAATCCCACGATACACAATGCCCCGACGCTTAAGCTCACGCAATACGGGCATAATAATCTTTTCTTTAACCATGGGAAGCTTATCGCCAGTCATAACTGGAGCTGGCGAATATGCTCCCATTCCGCCTGTATTAGGCCCTTTATCACCATCCCCAACCCTTTTATGATCCTGCGAACTTGGCAGCAAAACTGCATGTTCACCATCCGTAATTGCTAAAATCGAACATTCCTCGCCATAAAGAAATTCCTCGAGCAACACTGAAGCCCCAGCTGAACCAAAGCGATTGCCAACTAACATATCGTCAATTGCTTTCTCGGCCTCAGGTAAAGTCTCTGCCACAACTACACCTTTACCCGCTGCAAGTCCATCAGCCTTAATTACAACAGGAAGTCCATAGCTACGTAGTGCCGCTTTTGCTTCGTTCGCACCCGTAAAAGTCGCTGCTTTGCCTGTCGGCACACCCGCAGAAGACATTACCTCCTTGGCAAAACGCTTTGAACCCTCCATCATTGCGCCCGCTGCTACTGGTCCAAAGGTTGGAATATTCTCTTTGATAAGTGCGTCCACAAGCCCAGCTACGAGTGGCGCTTCAGGGCCTACCACTACCAAATCTAATTTCTCCGCTTTTGCCCAGTCAACAATACCCTTTACATCGTCAGCTTTGATGGGCAAGTTGGTCGCAATCTCACTCGTTCCCGCATTGCCTGGTGCGCAAAAAAGTGTGTGCTTTTCTGCATCATTATAAAGCCGCCAAGTAATTGCATGTTCACGACCGCCACTACCTACAATTAAAATCTTCATCACTTACTCCTTTGGAACGTTAAGCTTTTGTCCAATTTTAAGATTATCACTCTTAAGTGCATTCATCGTCTTAATCTTCGCAACCGTAGTATTAAACGCCTTAGCAATCAAATAAAGCGAGTCACCACTTTGAACTGTATATTCATAGTGCGGCCCTGTAATTTCTACCGCCTTGGGTTCAGGATTAGCCTTAGTTTCACCTTGAAGCTTCACAAGTTTCGCTGAAAGCTCTTTTACTATTTCGCTACGTTGCTCGCTCATCTGCTTGCGCAAATCCGCAACTGCGCTTTTAAGGGCATCAATCTCGGAGCGCATCAATTGATCACTTTTGCTCTCAAGTTTTCCAATTCGACGTTGCAAATCCTCGCAATTATTCTGCAAAACATCAATCTGACCGCCTACCCGTTGCATCTCGGCATAAGCTTGCTCTTTTAAAAAAGCAACTTGCTTATCATTAATCGTGAGTGCAAAAAGTGCATTCGCCATAAGCAAAGCCAATACTGTTAAGATTATTCGCATCGTCTTCTCCTTATTTACTTAAAATACTAAATAGTACAACCAAATAATCCCAAAAACACTCGCAACAATAAAAAAGCGAATATGCCTTTGGTGTGCCTTTTCTTGCGAAATCGTGCGTCCAAATGCGCTCATACCGCCACCCGCAAGATAATGAATCAATTTACCATACACAGATTTATGCTCCCTAAGTATCCATGGTACCTTTTCACGCGTATAAGCGTGTGCATCCGTCACTATACTGGTATGAAGTTTACGCATTAGGGCAAAACCAATCGCTGTCCCGTACGAATACGTCCATCGGTTGAAATAATTGCTTTGTTAGCTTCACGAATCTTGCTCCACGCAGACGAACGCCCATAGAAACGCACCGCTATTTTGTAAAGCGTATCACCATCTTGCACAATATAAGTATCAGGATGCTCAATTCGCGGTGCCTCAATTATTGATGGTTCAGCTTTCTTAGTCACAGTTGAATTAGCCTTATTTTGAGTGGGCTTCGCACTAATCATCGGCTTAGCTGATTCATCATCGTCCATATCATCTAACAATGATTTCGCATCCTTAATCTCGTTAGCTGAGACTACACTGGATTCATTCTCCGCTTCAAACTCTGCTCGGAATATCTCTCGTGCGCGAGTAAGCTCTGACTGCAATGACTCAACGCGTTTTTGCGATGCGTCAAGCTCTCCTTCTAATGAAGTCACTTTACTTTCCCTTTTTGCAAGTTCATCCGTAATTTCTTTAATCCGCTTTTGATAATCAGCAACCGCATTAAGCCCATATTTAGTTGCTAACGCATTCGCTAATTCGCGCTCGCAATTTGCAAGTCTAGAGCGTGCAAGATCGGCCTTTTCGCTATTGGGGCGTTGTGACAAATACTCCCGATAAGCACAAGTCGCACCTAAAAAATCTTTCGCATAATCTTGAAGCAAATATGCAAGCTGGAAACGTGCCGACGCATTGGACGGATCTTTAGCACAAACTTCCGTTAGCTTTTTAATAGAAGAATCCAACCGCCCTGCACAGTATTCCTCCATCGCTGCACGATAGAGCGAATCACTACGGTCATTATCAAACCCTCGCTTTTCGATATAATCACACGCTGTCAGGATTGTTAGCGTTATCAGCGCCATTACCCTCACTATCGACTTTTTCATCATTCTTAGATGCCTCCTCCAATTCAAGTTTCTCCTGACGACGATACTGCTCGGCTTTAAGCTTGGGATTGGAACGCTGAAGCGTTGGGTCAAGCTCATTAAGTTGTTGTAGCGAAGCAAGTCCAAAATGTTCAAGAAAGATTGGGGTTGTACCATAAAGAAATGGATGACCTGGCAGCTCAGACTTACCCACCAAACGCACCAACTGAAGGTCCATCAAAGTCTTTAAGTTCGCTGTTACATCCACTCCGCGAATCTCCTCAATTTCACTCTTGGTAAGCGGCTGACGATATGCAATAATAGCTAAAGTCTCTAACGATGCTCGACCTAAACGGTTGGGACGATCCAACTTAAGCATTGCACGCACATATCGACCGCAACTTGGAGTCGTTTGCAGTCGATACGTACCACCCGTACAAATAAGTTTAAAACCACTAGATGCAACTTCTAATGCTTTTTCTAATCCCCTAAGCGCTTCTTCAACTTCTTTGGTGGTGCAAGTCTGATAGACCTCCATAATCTCTTTATTTCCACCCTCTTCCGCCTCCACCGCTTTAATCGAATCTCGCAATTCACTCACACTAAGTGGAGTCTCACTCGCAAAAAGAAGAGCACCGACTATTTCCTGTAGTGAGCGGGGCAAGGGAATTTTCATTTCTTCATTATTCATAATCGTCGGGTCTTTCTAAGGGTTTATCCACAGGTTCTTCCTTGGATGGTAAAATTGTAATTTCATGAAATGCTGCATTTTGATAAACAATCACGCGATGCTGCCGCAACAATTCTAATAGCGCAAGAAAAGTGACGATAATTTCACCCTTAGGCGAACGTTCTGGATCAAACAAAGCAAGAAACGATACTTGCCCTTCTTTGCGCGCACGCTCCATAACATAGTCCATCTTGTCAGGAACTGAAAAACGAATACCCTTTAATTCCTCTTGGGGTATCTCATTTGCCCGTGCAAGCACTTCTTGAAACGCCGTAAGTAAATCATAAAGGTCAAGATTGGCAAGCGCCCCTTTTGCATCCGCAGCCGTCTTTTCAAATTTTGGGCGACCTCCCCCATATTCAAAAGAGTTGGCTCTCATGGCCTCCATCGTCTCTAAACGAATCGCTGCATCCTTAAACTTCTTATACTCAATAAGCTGCCTAACAAGATCCAACCTTGGATCCGTCCACTCTTCATCCTCCTCACCATCCACCGTACGCCGACCAACGGGGAGTAACATACGCGATTTAATAACCATCAAAGTTGCCGCCATTACAATAAACTCACCAGCAATATCCAGATTAAGCCGTCGAGCATCTTCAATAAACTTCATATACTCAGTTGTGATATGCTCAATCGGGATATCGTAGATATCTAATTCTTCACGACGAATCAAATAAAGTAACAAATCCAAGGGCCCCTCGAAAACATCAAGGTTTACCTTGTAATCGTCAGCAAAAAGTTGTTCTTGTGCCATCCAAAAATCCACAAATTGGTGCGACTGACTGGGTTCGAACCAGCAACCTTCGGCTTCGGAGGCCAACGCTCTATCCAATTGAGCTACAGTCGCGTGTCATTTCTGTATATTATACCATATTTACGCGCGCGCTCATCCATCATTTTATCAAATTCATCATCATTGCCGAATTCTTCAAGCTCCTTCGGACGATCAGGCTGAATCCCTAGATAACGAATTGCCGCCGTCGCAATTTGACGAAATACAGGACCTGCCGAATTACCTCCTTGATGATATTTGGTCTTTTGGTCAAAATCAAGTGTCACCAATACCACAATCCTTGGATCTGAGGCTGGCACAATACCACAAAATGATGCACGATAAAGCCCTGAAGCATAACCTTTCACACCAGAGAGCTGCTTTTGCGCCGTACCAGTTTTGCCAGCAACCGAATATCCACGAATTGCAGCTCTCCGCGCAGTTCCAGCGCTGGAAGCAACATCCACCATCATTGCACGCATAGTCCGCGCTGTTTCCGATGAAATTGAGCGACCAACCGGATTTGGGGTATGGTGATAGATTTCCACTCCATTTGGCATTTCAACTTTATCAACAATATATGGCTGCATTCTAATTCCGTCATTAGCAATTGCTTGATAAGCACTCGCTATTTGAATACCTGTAACTGCCACAAACTGACCAATTGCCGCTCGCGACCAAGAGGCCTTATCCCACATACGCTTTTCAGGGTTGGGCAAAATACCATATTGTTCACCTGGAAGCTCAATGCCGGTTTTTTCGCCGAACCCAAAACGTTTCATATAAGAATACAAGAGTTTAGGTTGTAAATCATAACCAAGCTTGCCAATCACAATATTTGAAGAATGAACAATTGCATCTTTCAAAGTCATAGTTGGCTCCCATTGGTGTGATCCATCACCAGGAAGTTTATAATACATAGGATCATCACGATTGGTCTTAAATACCGTATTCGAATTATATTTCGTTGGATTAGAATCAATTGCTGCTGATGCGGTTATAACTTTCATCACCGAACCTGGCTCATAATTAAATGCAATAGCACGATTAAGCTTCGCCGAATCTGTTGTCTTACCATACGAAAGCGGATCAAAGTCTGGATATGATGCCATTGCAATGATTGCACCAGTTGTTGCATTCATCACAATACACCATCCAGAACCTGCCCCGTACTCACGAATACCACGCTTCAAAGCATTTTCGGCTTCAAACTGAATATTGTGATCAATGGTAAGATAAATATCTGCACCTGGTTCAGGATCAATAGAAATAATACGCTTATCATAAAGCTCACGGCCACGTGCATCTTTCATTCCACAAATTGTACCTGGCGAACCAGATAAGTCGCGATTATACCGCTGTTCAATTCCAGCCGACCCAACATGCTCCGCATTAACTGATCCAAGCACATGCGACAAACTCCGTCCATGAAGATATTGCCTAACTTGTTTATCATGAATCGCAATTCCAGAAACCAACTGCGAATCTGCAAGTATGCGATGAACGTCTGGATCGGAAGATAAAGCCAAAAACTGATTGCGCCATCCCGCCCTAGGTAATGAATCGGCCATGCGCTTTACTTTTTGATAATCCAAAGACAACGCTTCAGCAATTGTCTTAACAATCGCTGCTCTGGGTCTTGGAGGCTCACCTTTACGCCTAACTACTGCGTTTGTAAGCGCTACTGGATCGAGCGAATACTCCCAAAAAGGCACCGACTTTACCAGTGGATAACTTTTTCCGTACGACGAATAAATTGTCCCACGCCTCGCCGGAAGCTCTCGATTAAAAGTATAGTTAGGCGCATTTACTTCTGGATCAATATGCGAGCGAATTAGCTTTTGTCCAGTATAAATAGCAAAAACTCCCAGACCAAAAACTGGAAGCCAAAAACGCCAATTATAATTCCCCCGCATTAATAGGAGCTTACCGCGCACGATTATACTTCACCACGCGGGAAGCACGTTGACGCGCTTTAGCAACCGAAAGTTGGCCAGGATACGGCACACCATTCGCTTTCATATTCACATTTTGTTCGGGACGTGGTGGCTTCATCACAAGGCCATGACGCAAAAGTGCCATTTCAATCTTTTCAGGTGTTTTCATCTCATCCCATCGCGTGGCCTCACGCATTCTTGCATCCTCAAGTTTAGCCAACTCCCGCTCATCTTCACCAATCGCCTTCATTATTTGCTGGCAACTTGAATTAGCAAGCAGATTCAAGATAACCATTACAAATAAAACAATAATAATCGCGCCAAAATGCGTAGAAACCCTTGCAGCCGCAGACATTCTCCTCGTAACCTTGCGATTCTTTCTCATTTTTTATTCCTTTTCAATTATCCTAAGTTTGGCACTTCGTGATCTGACATTACTTAAAATCTCCTCTTCGCTAGCCGTAATTGCCCGCCGAGTTATAGCTCGCGCACGTGGTAATTTACCAACCCAACGCGATCCGCCTTGTTGCAACGACTCCATCTTACCTACATGTCCAGCGAAAAAAGTCTTTACCATCCTATCAGTGATACTTTCAAATGTGATAACTGCAAACCTTCCACCATTCGCAAGAATCTCAAGTCCACCTTCAAGCGCACGCTCAAGTTCGCCAACTTCGTCATTTACTTCCATTCTAAGCGCCTGAAAAACTCGCGTTGCCGGATGGCGCGCGCCACGCCTTCCAATAAGCTTTTCAATAAATTCTGCAAGTTCTGTAGTCGTATTAAATGGATGCTTGGCACGCACCTCAACAATTCCCAAAGCAATTCTTCGTGCTTGTGGCTCCTCTCCAAATTCGCGAAACACTTTGGCCAATTTCTCAGCACTTTCATTATTCACTATTTCCATTGCACTTATCCCACTTGATCTATCCATCCGCATATCAAGTGGACCTTCTTTCAAGAAACTAAATCCTCGGCCAGCATCGTCTAATTGTGGACTTGAAACTCCAAGATCTAATAGGACTCCATCCACCTCATTCCAACCATAGTCTTCAGCAATTGCCTTCAAATTTCCGTGGGTGCCCTTAATAACCTTGATCTCGTCCGCTGATTTAACCGCTTCATCATCACGATCAATCCCCAGAACTACACCCCCACGCCTAATAATTTCTTGAGAGTGTCCACCTCGGCCAAAAGTACCATCAATATACTTTCCACCAAACCTTACACCAAGTCCATCAATGGTTTCTTTGAGCATAACTGGCGTATGCAACATCATTAGAATCCTACTTCTTCTAAAGCCGCCGCTAACGACTTCTGTTCCACCTTATCTTCAGGTGGCAACTTTTCTGGACTCCACAACTTGATCATCCTGACCGAACCCACCATCGCAACCGTCGTCGTCAAGTTCGCAAACTGAAGGAGCTTGTCGCAGACGCGGATTCGACCCTGAATGTCAAGCGCAAGTTGCTCGGAACTCGCACCGATTATTTGCAATGCGCGATTGAGCGCCGGATCAAAAAGCGCTTTCTCCCGTAATGCATTAAGCCGCACCTCCATCTCTGCTGCAGGAATAAGATCGAGACACCGCTCTTTAGGGTCGGGCATGACATATACATAAGTTGGATTACCCATCAGCGATCGCCATTCGCTTGGAATGGTAAATCGCCGTTTGGGATCAAGCGCGTGATCGAAGCGTCCAACTAAGACACCCGATACAGCACCATTGACCGCTAATATATTTTGCTCTCCCTTTTTTGACATTTCGTGACACTATTATACACTATGACCCACCAAAATGCAAGGGGGCATGTAAAAATAATTTATTAGTTTAAAAAATTACCGCCAAGTGGCAGGTAAAGAATAAAGAACAGTGTTTACTACTTCGTCCAGCGTGAGATTGGAAGAATCAATCTCAATTGCACCATCTGCTTTTTTAAGTGGTGCATATTTACGAGTGGAATCAATCTTATCGCGCGCCAAAAGCGATGCTTTTACCGCTTCCGCAGATTGATTAGCAATCCCCTTTTCAACTTCTTCCTTTTGCCGACGCGCAGCTCGCGCTTCGGCCGAAGCAGTTAAATAAAACCGTGCAGGTGAATCAGGGAAAACAGCAGTTGTAATATCACGCCCTTCAACCACAAGATTTCCGTATTTTGTCATCCCACGTAATAGCGTAGTTATCACATCACGAATTTCTTTTACAGTAGCAACCTCTGAAGCATGAGCATTAATTTCTGGCGTACGAATACGATTTCCTGGCGCTTCGCCTTTCACATAGTAAGCAATATGGCCCGCCTCTGGTCGGCATTCAATATCAATCTTGGAAGCACATGCCGCAACATTTTTTGGATTAGAAGTATCCACCTTTCTCTCAAGGCATTGCCAAGTCATAATTCGATAAAGCGCCCCTGAATCCACATGCAAAAATCCGAGTTTCTCACCCACGATTCTTGAAACCGAAGATTTCCCAGCTCCACTTGGTCCATCAATTGCAATCACTCTTGCCATATCAATTTGTCTCCTGATAGAACATGACTATTGTATAAACAATAAAAGTTAAAATCCAAACAATTGCTTCTTTGCGTTGAATAGCGCCTGGCCATTTAGGATGCTTCCAATTCATCCCGAAAAACATAATAGAAAGCGAAAGCGCAGTCACCAAAGGCAAATCTCGTTTAAGAATATATGGCGAGAATGCAGGCGTGCCATCCGCACCTGGATAAAGCGGAGAAATTATAGTTGCTAAACCCACCACTGCAAGCGTATTAAATAAATTAGAGCCAATAATATTGCCCAAAACAAACTCGTGTTCTCCTCGCCGTGCGGAAGCAATAGCACTTGCAAGCTCTGGCAAGCTCGTTCCTGCCGCAACAATCGTAAGTCCAATCACAAGATCACTCACATGCATAAACTTTGCAAAATCAACTGCACCCCAAACTAGCACATGCGATGAACCTATAAGCACACCCAACCCCACAATCACCTTAACTAATGAAACTAAAATTCGTGCTCGGACAATTCGCTTGTAGCGCGGATCCGCAATCCATTTAGCATTAACCTTATCTTTCGATGATTTAACTAACGTAGCATCATCCCCATCTTTGGTCTTTTGATCATACCAGCAATAAAGCGGCAAGATGACCAAAAATGCGCCAAATAATGTCCATGCTTCCGCATACGAACAACATCCATCTTTTAATACCCACATAGAAAAGATTGAAATTGTAGCCAAACCTGGTCCTGCCACAAATGCAACTGAAGGCTTTACAACTAATGGGAAAATTAAAACTGAAATCCCCAAAATCATAGCAACATTAAATATATCGCTACCATAAGCATTCCCTAGTGAAAGGTTGGAGTGGCCCGAAATACCTGACATCACTGACACACAAAGCTCTGGAGCGCTCGTCCCAAAGCCAATTATTACCATACCAATAATAAATGGTGAAATACCAATTGCTTTGGCCAATTGCGCTGCACCATCCACAAACACATCACTTGACCACGTCAATACCGCCAATCCACCAAACATAAATACCAACGAAAGCCAAAATGGAATATCTAAATACATACGAAAGCAATTATATCATAAATATCACCGATTGACACCATCCCGTGGCTCGGCTTCAGGTGGAATAGTTAAGGGCATTAGTGGCGAATCATCCGCAGTCAAACTACGCCAAGCCGCAGTATAAATCGGTAACTTTTGCGCGCGAAATATCGTTTCAAACTCCGTCCACACTTCTTTAGGCCGATCCATTGGCGCCACCCATTCAAAGCGCTTATCCATCTTGAAGCACTCGCACACCGCCTCAAAATACTCACGATGATCAGTTGCAAATTCCAACTTTCCACCAATTTCCAAGCGCTTCCAAAGCGCATTCAGAAACAATGAACCAAACAACCGGTGAGAATGATGCTTTTTCTTAGGCCACGGATCAGGAAAAAATACATACACTCTACGCGCATGATGCTCAGGTAAAAGATAGTGAAAAGTATAAAGCGCCTCCAAGCGCAAGACATTTGCATTCGTGATATTACCACGCTTACACTTTCCGTCAAAAAGCCGCACCCTCTCAAGCATACGCTCAATCCCCAAAAAGTCACAATCGGGATTAGCCAACGCCCGCGCAGTTAAAAATTTACCTTTACCGCATCCGACCTCAATTTCTAATGGCCTTTTGAGATCAAATTCCAGCGGCTTACAAATGTCGCTTACCCGAATTATTCCCACAACTTTTCAAGCGCGTAATACGCACGTGCCTCAGGAGAAAATACATGCACCACAACATCAATATAGTCCGCCACAATCCAACCGCTTTCAGGATCACCAGACACGCGATAGGCCTTTTTGGGAAGAGCTTTTACTAATGCTTTCAAATGAGGCGCAGCCGCACCAGTAGCAACTACGCAATAATCAGTAAGCCCCGAAATTTTGCGTACATCATAGGCCTTAACATTCACACCCTTTGCATCTTTCAATGCAGCAACAATATCCTTAGTTTGCTTATTTAGTGCCATTCTCTCAACCTTCTACCCGTTTTACGAGTGGACGATCAAGCATCCGTTCATAAAGCTTGATGTATTCCGTTGCACACGCATGGTGCGTAAAGCGCGCAAGCGACTCCGCCATGATGCGAGCAATCTCACGTTCCTTGACTTCTGTAGGCTGTTGATAAAACTCCATCGCCTTGTCCATCGCCCAAAAGAGTCCGCCAGAATCATAGGTATCAAAAATAAATCCATTCCCCTTGGAAGCGTTCCAATCAAGGGCTTCCACCGTATCATGCAATCCTCCCGTATTATGCGCCACTGCAAGTGAGCCATAAATTGGCGCTTGCATCTGTGGCAATCCACACGGCTCAAACAAGGACGGCATAAGCGTAAAATCACTAGCAGCAAAGCCAAGTTGAGAGAGTCGTCCATCAAAATTGTGCACCGCCAAGCGA
The DNA here is from genome assembly GCA_045599105.1 of Kiritimatiellia bacterium. GTDB lineage: Bacteria > Verrucomicrobiota > Kiritimatiellia > RFP12 > UBA1067 > UBA1067. The sequence goes on along the minus strand of JAZRVL010000031.1, from coordinate 43,248 downwards.
CCCCGCAAACCATGGAAAGACTGAATATCCCAAAATGGTTGTTGAAAAGGACCATTGGCAATAATTGCGAGCTGCGCACGATTATTATGATACTTCTCCAAGAATCGATACGTAATATCCGTAAGAAGTTGCGGCCCCTTCTGAACTGGATCCAAACGGCTCGGCCAGAAAAATAGCGGTGCATCCGCATTCTCCTCAAGTCCTAACGCATGTTGCAAAGCAAGCTTGTTCTGTCTTTTTGCTTCCCGATGATTATTAGGTCCATACTTAAAAGGAATCTTATCGTCAGCTGCAGGATTGTCGGTTGGATCAGGAGCGTTCAAAATTCCAGCAGCGCAACCCGCATTACTCTTGTTGCGAATTTCATTACGGATTGAATCAGGAATGAACGAATGCCAACCATTGACGATCTCCTGTAAAAACGTCGGTGAGACCGTATTAATAAAGTGCGCCGCAAAGCAACCCGACGCTTGCAAGTCAATCGCATTGGAATTGCGCGACTCTTCGTAATTATAGGGCGGATAATTATAATATAAATTATTCCAAAACTCCGCCGCATCAATACCCGCATCTTCAATATGCGCCAAGGTGAGCTTATGCGTATGAATATTATGCACCGTAAATAAACACGGAATTCCCATCCGCCTTGCCGCAGCAGGGATGAGCCCCGTCATCCAATCATTGCAATGAATAAGATCTGGTTGAACTCGCGGAATAATGTTATTGATAACTTCACGTTGGAATGCAAGTGCCAACTTCAAGTTGCCATCGCCTTGTGAATAAACCGTGTCGCGATAATAAAAGCAACGATCTTCGGCCAAATGAATGCGCTCGTCCGATAAGTGCGTCTTATACTTTCTTAACTCATCAGCAACTAAAGCCGCCGTTTCCACATGAAACATCCGCCGATAATGTGGAAGTGCCACGTGAATATCAGCACCCAAATCATATAGCGCAGAAACGAGCGAAGCTGAGACATCCGCCATTCCACCAGCCTTTGCCGACATCTTGCCAGCGAGGTTGCCCATACCCTCGGGGAGATAGGTAATCTCGGGAGTTACGATTAAGATTCTCGGATTCTTTACTCGTGCTTTTGCCATTGACCGATCTCCTTTACTCAATCGTTGCGATTACTTGACCTTTGGTAACCATCTTGCCATGCTCGGCGATAAAGGTTATCTTACCGCTGGCAGATGCTTTAATAGGATTAAATAGTTTCATTGCTTCAACTACGCAAACTGCTACGCCAGCTTTCACAATAGCACCATCCTCTGCCAACTTAGGCTTACCAGGCGCATCACTTCGATAAAAAGTACCATTGAGCGGGGCTAAAACTGGCACACCCTTAACCATGGGTACAGTAGTAGCTGTAAGTTTAGGAGTAGCAGTAGATACGGTATTGACTGCCGCTTTTACCTCTAAATCTGCAGGAATTGTTTCGCGCAATTTGGGATCAGTATTGCGCCATTTAAAATATCCAAGCGCCACTTCTGGGAAAAGCGCATACGAAAGAATATCTTCTTCACCTTGAATTGTATTGGCAGGAATCTCATCCGCCGCTTTCACAAGACCTGGCTCTAATAAGTCCGCAGGCCGACAATTAATCGGCTTTAAGTTCCCACAAAGTTTCTTTCTAAGTTTAGGATTTATCGGTGCTGGCGTTTTTCCATAATATCCAGCCGCATAACGCTTCGTCTCATCCGTAACCATTGCATAGCGCTTAGCCGATAAAACATTGAGAACACTTTGCACCCCAACGATTTGTGAAGTCGGAGTAACGAGCGGTGGATAGCCCATGTCAGCGCGTGTCTTTGGCAACTCCGCCAACACTTCAGGTAAACGATCCAACGCATCTTGTTGTGCGAGCTGTGAGCGTAGGTTGGAAATCATCCCGCCAGGAATCGCATGAACGAGCACCTCAGCATCAACTGGCTCAACTTTTGCCGATGAGCTAGGCTGACGCTTCGCTTTAAGTTCACAAAAATATGCATTAATCTTGGTAAGCGCGTCCGTATTAAGTCCAGTATCAAAACCCTCCGACTCTAAAACCGTCTTTACTGACTCAACTGGCGGTTGACTAGAGAATGAACTTAAGGTTGAAATTGCACAATCAAGGCACCCTGCACCCGCTTCTACCGCGGCCATATACATCGCCGTCGCCATTCCACTAGTCATGTGCGAATGAACTTGAATTGGCATATTGGGCATGGCCTTCTTAAGTGCGCCAATTAATTCACGTGCCGCTCCTGGTGTAAGAATCCCCGCCATATCCTTAATCGCAAGCGAGTCAATACCCATCGCCTCTTGCTCTTTCGCAAGTTTAACATAGGCCTTGACAGTATGAACTGGTGAAGTTGTATAACAAATCGTCCCTTGCGCATGCCCACCGTATTTTTTCACATACTTAACCGCAGATTCAAGATTGCGCGGATCGTTTAGTGCATCAAACACTCTAAAAATATCCATTCCATTTTCGCACGCAAGCGCAGTAAAACGCTCAACAATATCATCGGGATAATGCTTGTATCCAAGGATGTTCTGCCCACGAAACAACATTTGCAACGGTGTCTTTTTACAGACCTTCTTGATTTCGCGTAACCGTTGCCAAGGATTCTCGCGCAAAAAGCGCATACAAACATCAAACGTAGCACCACCCCAACATTCAAGCGAATAGTAGCCTGCGTTATCAATCGTCTCAGCAATCTTAAGAATATCATCAGTGCGCATGCGCGTCGCCCAAAGCGACTGATGAGCATCACGAAGAGTGGTGTCAGTTATCCGGACCCTCGGTTTGGAATTCTTACTCATAGTTCGTAAGTATTATATCATAAAAATTGAAAAATTAATAATCAAGACAAAAGTTCATTGAAATCGGCAGCTGTGAGTTTTTCCATCACTGCCACATCGGTTGTATCTACAGTCGCATTGATAATTGCTTGTTTACGTCGCTGCAAGGCAAGGACCTTTTCTTCTATTGACCCAGACGCTATCATTTTCATGACATAAACTTTTTTGCGTTGACCAATACGATGCGCTCGATCGGTTGCCTGATCCTCTACCGCAGGATTCCACCAAGGATCATAGTGCATTACCATATCTGCTCCAGTTAAATTAAGCCCCGTACCACCCGCTCGCAAAGAAATCAGAAAAACGGGAATTGTCGGTGTACGGTTAAACTTCTCGCACTGCCCCATTCGGTCTTTGGTTTCCCCATCCAGATAACAATACGCAATCCCTACTTCTTGTAAACGTTTTTCAATTATCTTGAGCATTTTTACAAATTGCGAAAATACCAATATCTTGTGTCCACCTTCGATTGCTTGCTGAAGTTGCTCCATAAAGGTCTCAATCTTCGCTCGCGAAGCAATTTGCCTAAGCTTCATTAGAAGCGCCAAAAGTTCAAAGCGTGACTTTTGGAAACCCTTCTCTTTGATGATATCTCCTACCATCGTTCGCGTGGTCGAAAGTGCCTTTGTGTACTCACGTTGTGACTCATCAGACATTGGGCAATATGATATCTTAGAGATTTTGTCGGGCAAATCTTTTGCGACCATCTTTTTTAATCGCCGCATGATAAATGGCGAAATTTTACGTTTTAGTCTAGCAAGTACCGCTTCGGCATTCTCTCCATCCGCAATTGGCTCTTCAAAATTTTTCTTAAAAGTATCATAATCACCAAGATAATCTGGCATCAAAAAATCAAAGATTGACCATACATCTGAAACTGAGTTCTCAACTGGCGTTCCAGTTAGCACCAAACGCTGAATTGTGTGCAAGCCCTTAACCGCTTTCGCATTACGCGTTTGACGATTCTTAATATGTTGCGCCTCGTCCAATACCACAACCGAAAAATCCTGATTCAGATACCCAAATTCGAAGTCACGTTGCAATAGCGCGTATGACGTAATCACAATATCCGCCTCACGCATCCGCCCTATGTCCTTAAGCCGATCGGGGCCTGAAATGACTAATGTCTTAAGATGACGAGTCCAGCGCTCAGCCTCCGCTTCCCAATTGCGCACCAATGAAGTCGGACATACGATAAGCGCAGGCAAATTACGTCCCTCCGCATCGTGCGCCCGTGGATCGGAGCGTGTCAAGGTAAGCCACGCAAGAGTCTGTAAAGTTTTTCCAAGCCCCATCTCGTCCGCCAAAAGCCCCGAAAGTCCAGAATTCTCCAAAAACCTCAGCCAATAGACGCCCTGCTTTTGGTAAGGACGCAAAATCTTGTCCAAATATCCGAGCTTTACCGACTCAAACCGCGCAGTTGAATTGTGATGTTGTTGCTTGGTAATAGTGCGCCAATACTTGGCTTTACCAGCATTAAGCTCACAATCAACTAAATCAAGCGAACTTTTAACATAAGGCGCATATGCACTCTTAACTCTAAACCAACCTCGATCTGCTCCGTTTTGTGAAGGCGCACAATCACTAAAGACATCTCGCAAGGCCTCAATACCTCCGCGATCCAAAAGCACCACTGCGCCATCTCTCAAAATATACCCATCACCTCGATTGATTGCTGCTTGCACTAACGCGGGCGAGACCGTCTTACCCATCGCATCAAATGTATAGTGAACATCAAACGCCCCACCAGGCGCATCTTTAATTGTAACTACTGGAACTACCGACGGCATTGCATCCGTCAATGCCATCAATCTATCCGACAATTCAATACGCCACCCTTGTCGCCGCAATTCTGGCAACCCCGCACCTAAAAAGTTAAGCACTTTCTGCGGATCGATTATGTAGTGCTTTAAATCCCCCTCCCTGTAGCCAGGTTCAAAGCCCCACTTCAAAAGCTCTTTGATTCCTGTGCGTTCCACAGCAATAGTACGCACCTTTCTAACAAGTGGATCATCCTCGTCTTCAATGTATACTGTATGCGAACTTTGCACCGAGCAAGCGGGAAATTCAATTTCTCCATATCGCACATTAACCTCAATCGCAAGTGATGCACGCGAACCCGCTAAATGCGCAAAAAATCTCGGCCGCATTGGAACTTCAATATATTCAGGAAGTTTCTCCACTGCTTTCGCTACTTTTGCAGGTTTGGACTCAGGGATATCCATCTCCATCACCCATAACGCAATTCCAAGCGCTACCACATGCGGACACACCTGACCAAACTTCTGATTTGTAACACAAGGACACATCGATTTTATCTGCCCGCCTGGCATCAGCTTTAAGGACACTGGCATCGCCCAACCGCTCGGCTGCTCAATCTTGCCGGAAATAATTAAAGTCTCATCGTCGTAAGCAACATCCTTAACATCGCCCGAATTGCAAAGTGCAAATGCTTGGTTAAAGACCTCTATTCCTCCCCATTCTACCAATTCGTCTTTAGTAATGCCACTTTTAGGTGTCATTTGAGATTCCTCAATCTAAGTTGCCCGCAAGCCGCATTTGCATCCTTACCGCGCGAACGACGAAGCATAGTCTGGATCTTGGCTTTCATTAAAACATCAAGAAACATCATCATCGTTGACTCGTCTGGTGTCTCAAAATCAGGTCGGTGCTCGACTGGTGAAAGCGGTATCAAATTTACCTTTGCCATCGGAACTTCACGGACTATTTTTGCCAGCTCCTGCGCGCACTCACGCGAGTCGTTAACTCCCTTGATAAGCGTATACTCAAAAGTAATTATTCGCTTAGTCGCCTTGGTGTAATCGCTACACGCCATCATCAGTTCCCTAATCGGCCACTTACGATTGACTGGCATTAGGTGCGAACGCAATTCATCATTAGGCGCATGCAATGAAACCGAAAGCTCAAATTGTATTCCTTCGCTGGCAAGTTTCGCAAATCCCGGCACCACTCCACACGTCGAAAGCGTAATATGCCGTGCGCCCAAATTTGGACCCTTGCCCGCATTGATGAGTTTTAACGCTCGTATCGTTTCCTCGTAATTGGCAAATGGCTCTCCCATTCCCATGACTACGATATTGGTAATTTCGCCATACCTGCGCCCCACGAGATACTGTGCGACAATTTCATCTGCTGTAAGCGAACGCTTAACACCCTTGGATCCCGACGCACAAAATGCACAACCCATCGCGCACCCAACTTGCGTAGAAATGCATTGGGTAAATCGACCAGTTGCGGGAATAAGCACCGTTTCAACTGATTCGCCGTCCCCAAAGCCAAGCAATAGCTTACACGTACCATCAGACGACTTAGCAACATCTAAAACTTGTGTCGCTGTCAAAGGAAACTCCGCTTTTAAAATCTCACGGAAATCTTTGGGCAAAGTAGTCGCTTCATCCCAATCGTTAATATAATCACGATACAACGATTGAACGATTTGATCCGCACGGAATGAGCGAAGACCCCGATCGATTAAGATCGGCTTCCACTCGTCCGGCAACACGCTCCAGGCGGGCTTCGTCATAGAATGCGTATATTATACCATATTCTTTGGTAAAAAAGGAACTCGAAGATTTTCATCTCCGAGTTCACCCTTTAATACTAAGCTATTAGCTTTAGTTCAACTCCATACGTCCGCGACGCGAACGGTTGCGGATGCGTGCCCGCTGAGATTTCTTGCGTGCCTTGACGCAAGGTTTCTCAAAGTAGCGACCTTCGCGGAGGGTCTTAATAAGGCCTTCGCGATCAAGTACCTTTTTAAGGCGCTTAAGTCCGCGCTCCACCGACTCGCCCTTCTTGAGCTTAAGTACGATAGCCATTACTTCACCTCCTTCTTCTCTTCTGCGCCCTTAATCTCCACGGTGACCCACTGCAAAATGCAGGTCTCTGCCGCATCACCCTTGCGAGTGCCGAGCTTAACGATACGCGTATATCCACCCTTGCGATCCTTCATCGCGGGTGCAATCTTGTCGAAAAGCTTCTGCACTGCCTTGGGCTCAACGAGGCGGCTTGCGGCAAGACGACGAGCGGCGAGATCACCCTTCTTGGCGATAGTAATCATCTTGTCCGCTTCCTTGCGCGCCTCCTTGGCTTTGGGGAGAGTGGTCTTAATCGACTCTGCGAGAATAAGATTCGTAACCAAGCTCCGCATGAGCATTGTACGATGAGCGGTTGAACGCCCAAATTTCTTCATAACTCTTTGATGACGCATGATAAAAAATCCTTACTTTTTCGACTCTAAAAGGTCGGGGTCAAACTTATAACCGAGCGAAAGGCCGAGCTGAACGAGCTTTGCCTTAATCTCCGTGAGTGACTTCTTGCCGAAGTTGCGATACTTAAGCATATCAGCTTCGGTCTTTGAAGCAAGCTCACCGACGGTTGCGATGTTCGCATTGTTGAGGCAGTTCGCAGCACGAACTGAAAGCTCAATCTCATTAACTGACATATTAAGGAGCTTGCGAAGCTTTTCACGCTCGTTCACATCCTTAGCGTCGCTGTCCTCGAACTCCAATGTTTGTTCACCTGCATAGTCCACAAAGACATCAAGGTGACGACGAAGAACTGCGCCAGCAGTCTTAACCGCCTCCTCGGGATCAATGCGGCCATCAGTCCAAACATCAAGAATGAGTTTCTCGTAATCCGTACGCTGACCGACGCGCGTGTTCTCTACGAGGAAGTTAACCCGCGTTACCGGTGAGAAAATAGAGTCAATCGCAATCCGACCAATCTCTTGATCTGCGCGCTTATTGCCCTCTGCAAGGCAAAAACCACGACCTGTTTTGACTTCACACTCAAGATCAAGTGATCCATCCACATCCAACGTACAAATCTCTTGACGAGGATTCATAATCTGGACATTGTTAGCCTTGGCAAAATCCTCCGCATAAACCGTGCACGGACCGCTCATCTTAAGCGAAATTATCTGCGCATCCCGCGAAAAGGTCTTGACCTGAACGCGCTTGAGGTTAAGAATGATATCAGTGACATCCTCCTTGCAACCCTTGATGGTAGAGAACTCGTGGCTGACGCCTTTAATCTTGACCGACGTAATCGCCGCGCCCTCAATTGAACTTAATAAAACGCGACGTAATGAATTGCCGATAGTACGCGCATAACCAACCTCAAACGGCTCCGCGATAAAACGCGTATAAGTAGCGGTCTTGGTTGCCTCGTCCAACTGGACGTTATGCGGCATCTCGAATCGGCTCAAACGAATGGGCATTAGTTATCCTCCCTTTAAAGGTATGTATTGAAATTATGTTTGACTTAGCGCGAATAAAGTTCGACGATTGCCTGTTCATCAACAATCGGTGCGATTTGTTCACGCGTCGGTACTGCCAAAATCTCAGCCCGGAGAGTCGCCCTGTCGAACGCCATCCACACCGGAAGTTGTGCACCAGTGGCGGCTTCAACTGAACGATTCGCAGCTTCCTTCGAAGCGCTTGCATCCTTGACCGTCACTACATCACCAACTTTAAGCACCATTGACGGAATCGCCGATTTGCGGTCGTTAACGAGCACGTGGCCGTGTAAAACGAACTGACGTGCCGCACGACGGCTTGGCGCAAGTCCCAAACGATAAACAATATTATCGAGACGCATTTCAAGCATCTGAAGCAAAATCTCACCCGTGATGCCCTCTTTGCGAAGCGCTTCCTCAAAGAAGCGGTGGAATTGCAACTCGCCCATACCATACTGACGACGAAGCGCCTGCTTCTGACGAAGCTGGGTGCCGTATTCGCTCATCTTCTTGGCACGACGACCAATATGCATACCTGGATTGCCAGTACCCTGCTCAATTGGGCACTTCGCCATATAACAACGTGCGCCTTTCAAAAAGAGCTTCTGCCCTTCACGACGGCACTGACGACAAACTGGACCTGTATAACGACCCATAAATTAGACCCTCCTACGTTTACGTGCACGGCAACCGTTGTGAGGAACTGGTGTCGTATCAGTGATCTGAGTTACGCGAATGCCTGCTGCCTGAATCGCGCGAACGGCGCTCTCACGACCTGCGCCCGCGCCCTGCATTCTGACTTCGCACTCGTGCATACCCTTGGCAACTGCAACTTTAGCTGCGTCGGTGGCGACCATCGTTGCTGCAAAAGCGGTTGACTTACGCGAACCCTTAAAGCCCGCCTTGCCTGCCGAGCTCCAGCTAATTACCCCGCCTCTCGCATCTGCGATGGAAACTTGGGTATTGTTAAATGTAGAACGAATGAACGCGATGCCCGCAGGGATCGAGCGTCCAGACTTCTTCGCCTTGGCAACTTCACCTTCGGCGCCCTCAGCTTGAGGCGCTGCCTCAACTGGAGTATCAACTTTTACTTCTTCACTCATTGTTTAAATCTCCTTAGCGAGCGGCCTGCTTGGGCATCGCTATCGAAATACGCTTACCGCCCTTGCGAGTGCGGGCGTTCGTCTTGGTGCGCTGACCGCGAACGGGCAGACCTTTTTTATGACGCGTACCGCGGTATGATCCAATCTGAATCAAACGACGGATGTTTTGCGAAACCTCACGACGGAGATCGCCCTCGACCCGGAAATGATCCTGGATGTACGTAGTGATTGCGTGAATTTCATCTTGAGTGACATCGTCGGCCTTTTTCATCGGGTCGACCTTTGTTGCCGCCAAAATATCGTCGGCACGTTTTGGACCAATACCGTGAATATATCTAAGCGCGAAGCGAATATGCTTCTTGCCGGGAATATCCACGCCCATCATTCTTGGCATATTTATTCCTTACCTTTCTTAACCCTGACGCTGTTTGTGGCGTGGGTTGGTGCAAATTACTCGCACAACGCCGTGACGGCGAATAATGCGACAGTTCTCGCAAATGCGACGAACAGAACTACGTACTTTCATTGTTATTTACTCTCTTAGAGTGGTCGAATGTTTGGTGAAGTATATCATAATGTGCAGTTATCGCGCAAGGGGGTATTTTAAATTATTTTTTCTTCAAGGAAAGCGTAAAGATGCATCCTTGTGGAGCGTTAGAGCGCAAACGAAGCTCTGCGCCCATCATTCGCGCGAGTTTTCGAGCCGTCCAAAGCCCAATCCCAAATCCGCCCTTCCCGCTTGCTTTGGCGCTTTGCGCACGGTAATAGCGATTAAACGCCCTTTTCATCGTTTTTTTATCCATTCCCGGGCCTTGATCAATGAATTCTACCACCACCCAATTCTCCTGCTCACTTACTCTCAGCTCGACCTTACCGTAAGGTGCGCAATATTTTAGCTCGTTACTAAATAAATTCCAAAGTATTTGCATCGTAAGGGTTCTATCGGCACATACTTCGCTTTTGCCGGTTATCTTAAGTGCGACATCCTCATCGTCCATTAAATCTCGAAAATCTGCCGCAAATATCGAGTAAGCCTCTTTTATCGCCTCAACCAAATCAAAACATTCTTTAGTTGGACGAGTTCTGCCCACACTTAAAAACTCTCGCACATTCTTGACGATTGCGAGCATTCGCCGTACAAGATTTTTAGCCTCCTTGTCATCACGTCCTATCAACATCTCCATCGCAGCCAAAGGTGTCGTCAAGTCGTGCGCGGTTGCAGCCATAAAATCCTCTCGCTCACGAATAAACTTACGCCACCTACGAAGACCTAAATTGGTGATGAAAAAGAAGCCGAAAAAGACAATCACCCCCGCAAAGCCATATATAAGCGCAATATTTCTTACGGGGACTACCGGCACCGAGACGCTCATTAAACTTTCTGATTTAGGCGGACGATACCAAACGCGCATCATCTCGTTAGACTCAATAGCTCCCCACGTTCCGCGCCCCATTCTCCCCAAGCTCTTTCCTTTGATATTAAGCGCAACATCTTTATCACTATCTACTTCCCCGTCTTTGATGCTCTCGGCGATCTCCCGATACTTTGCGTTTACTTTACTTTGCTCCAACTCTTGCCAATGCGGCAACTCATGACAAAAGAAAATCACTCCCACTACGACGATGATAATTAGCGGAAGTGAAACTAAAAGTTCAGCAATAAACAAACGAAGCTGCTTCATAATGAAAGCAAACGCCGTACACTTGCCATTTCCGATGAAAGGTCGATTTTACGCGATCCGTTCAAATAGCCCGATTCTTTTAATGCTTCTACAAAGCGGCGAAACTTGTGGTTACCCGCCTTTAGATTGTCTAACGCAATAACTTTGGCCGAGCCAAAAGTGCAGGCCTCTGAGAGCATCCCCGTCGACTCCGCAGTAACATAAAGCTTTTTTGCGGTTTTCACAAAAGCCGGGATGGGGTTAAAGTGATCTACCGAATAAATAAGTTTATAGTCCCAAGGATAACTATCGACAAGCTCTTCCACATCCTTTGGGGTGCGTCTTGAAGTCGTCACTGCCTTCGCTCCTTCAAGTTTAAATATTTCGTCTAACTGCGCTTTCATCCATGTCTTCGTCATCGTTGAGCACTTGTTGGGGCCGCCAATGATAACTGCGATATCTGGCTTGACCTTCGTCTTGCTTTCGAAATTTTTAATCCCTTTCGCATAAAACTCCTCGTCATTCGCTACCAAGTTAGCCGGTATTTTAATCACATTTAAAGCCGCTTTAGGATTGTCGAACGCTGGCGCAAGAACACAATCAAAACTTCCAATATGATAAGCTCGCGGATAAAGAACAACTGCACACTTTGCTTTCCATTTACGGGCAAACGCCTTTGCCGCATAAAATGTACCAGAGCCGGTGCCAATGACAAGGGCGATATCACTTAATAATATTTCTTGATCAAAAAGCCAAGTTGCTGTCCTTACTCCCACTTGATCCAACAAATACGAAAGCGCCTTGTGTAGTTTAGAACGAAAATGAATTTCTTTTATCTCTACTTCCAAACCAAGTGCTCGAGCAAGCGCTTTGGATTGGTTTTCGTGGCCTGCCTTGCCATCCGTTAAAACAAGCGCTTTCAAAGTTTTATCTCCGCGATTCGCATAGTTCTGCGACAAGCACTCTTAAGTAGCTCCTTTACCGCTGAGCGCATCATACGCTTGGCGCTTCCCATCGACGCCTTAATCGTACAACCCGCCGCCTTGACGTGCCCACCTCCACCAAATTTGGAGGCCAAACGAGTCGCATTCCATTCACCCCGCGTACGAATTGAACAGCGAATCTCTTTCGTTCGATCGGGAATTTGGTAAAAGAATAGCGCAATCTCATTATGGGCGACAGAACGCGGAATATCAATCACATCCTCCGCATCCGCCTTTGTCCCGCGAACCGCACGAAAATCCTCTCGCGTAAGCGTCACTTCCGCAACTTTGCGGTTTTTCCACACATGCAAGCTACGCCACGCAATACGCTTAAGCTCTATCGCCTTGCGCGAAAAAGTCCCGTACAAAATATCATTAATGAGCTGCGTTCTAACCCCGTAGCTTACCAAGTCACTCGCTGCGCGCAAAGTCAATTTACTCGTTGAATCATACGCAAACCGCCCCGAGTCAGTTATCATCGCTACCCACAAGGCCTCAGCAATCGCACGATCAAACTTCCACTCATTCCACTTTGCAAATCGCCAAATGATTTCCGCAGTCGACGAAGCACTACTTTCGATAATTGAGACGTCCGCAAAAGTACCATCATTAGTGACATGGTGATCAATGCAAAGCTTGGGGAGCTTTTCGGCAACTGGCCTGACTTCAGGCGGCATCCGTTCAAAAGATGCACAATCAAGGGCAATGAATAAATCGACTTTGCGGAAATGCTTTAAACGCCTGACTGGAATAAGCTCATTTACGCCCTCAAGAAATCCAGGCTTGCCAAGCGCATTTAAATCCGCGGTCGCATACGCCTCATAGCCCGCATTTTTCAGCAAGCGCGTAAGCGCAATCATTGAACCTAATGAATCCCCATCCGGGCTTAAATGACCCGAGATGAGGATTCGTTTTGCGCCTCTCAAGAGCTTGCTCGCTGAGGCGTAGTTTTCTTTAGTCGACAATAGTAACGACCTTGCCGTCCTTGATGAATTTCACCTTGCCGTCCTTAAGGGCGAAAAGCGTGAAATCACGTCCCTGTCCGACATTCTTGCCGGGATGAATCTTCGTGCCACGCTGGCGAACGATGATAGAGCCCGTCTTCAAAAACTGACCATCGTAGGCCTTAACCCCAAGAAATTGCGGGTTAGAGTCGCGACCATTACGTGCCGATGCAGAAGTAGCCATTTCTTTCTCCTTCCTTAGGCAATCGCCTTAACAGTTGCGACGGTGAGTTGCTGACGGTGGCCGACTTTCCGACGCTCGCCTTTACGACGTTTGGCCTTGAAATTGATGACCTTCTTGCCTTTGACAATCCCGTCAATCGCGAGAGTCACTTTCGCGCCCTCAACATAAGGAGCGCCAACTTTGAGCGAAGTGCCGTCCGAGATAGCGCAAACCGTATCCAAGACTGCCTCATTGCCCGCTTCAACCGAGAGCTTTTCAATCTCGATCTTGTCACCGACCTTGACAAGCACCTGCTTGCCGCCGGTTTCGAGAACCGCATATGCTTCCATTTTTCTTTCCTTTTCTACTTGCTTTCCTTGTGGAGACCTCTCCACGAAAAGCTAAGTAACGTGTATTGTACCATAACTTGCCTGCAAAATGCAACCACTTCTGAGGCCGACCCCATTGCGGCCTATACGGCGATTATGACTATTCCAGGATTAGGCGAGCGCTTGTAAGCGACAGGAATAAGACCACTATCAGGAAACGCGAGAAATTGCGGAGAGAAGAAATCACCAGCTACCTCTCCATCAAGAAAGCCACGAATGTGATGCTCACGCAGATATTTCTGGCAAGCAGTGAGAACTGCGCTTTTTATCTTACTCGTACCTCCCGAGCTACCATAACCAGTAATCACAGCAAAAACCTTGTTGCCACTAGCACGCGAACGCGAAATTATCCTTTCGAGATCGCTTAACGCATCATCTACGCGCATGCCATTTGAATGTAAATCATACTCGATCATTTACGAACCATCTTGTATGATAAAATTATACCAAAATTTGTCTCACGCTACCAAGTTACCAACATTTTCCTCTCAATAGAGCCGTACCCCACTGCAGTCCTTCGCTAAAGGCTTGATTTTATTGATCTTTTCGGGGCCTATCCCCGAATATCCTAATTTCACCAATATCAATCATTTTCATTTTATCTATCCTTTAATATGAATTCGATCTTCTAACTCAATAAGGTCGGCCCCACTGCGGTCCCACGCTTAGTCATATACTAAAGCACCTTATTGTCTCTTCATCATTTCACCCCCATTTCCTATTCTTACCTTACGCACAATATTCTAGCAAATCCATTCCACGAAGCACACCCAAGCTTCAATTTCACCACCTTTTCTTCTCACGGTATTGACTCTCCAAAATAATGATTTTTTACATCAATATATTTTAATGTCTTAAAAAACATCTTTCCAGCAATAGTGGGATTTAATTGTCTAATTGCACTTAAATTAAAACTAACACAAACCCCATCTCTCTGGCAATCACTTGGGCGTACAAAAAATAGTGAATTAATTTTATATCGTGATATATCCGTGCCGCCACGTTCCCTTGATTGATTTATGCATTCCAATTTTAATCTAACTCGAGAGCCATCAATTGTAGCACCTTTAGTTTGCAAAAACCCTCTTAACGCATTAGGTGTCCAAACATCATAATGATTTCGCCCAGCAGGACGAATTTCTCCTTCAATTTTTGCCCATAGAGAAACTTGATTTATAGGTAACATCACCAAGGACCCCTTAACATCTTCAGTACAAACAACATCTGCAAATTTTTTTGCATTATAATTATTTGTTATAGCAGCATTAACACTCTCGTACGTAAAATTATTTATATTATGCCCCATCTCTTTAAAAAAATTGAGATTCTGTTGTTCATTTAACATTAACGAAAACTGAGGATAAGATGATAAAAATCGTTCATCGACACGAAGCTTCCCATCTTCTCCATATTTTGGAAGATCGGGTTCACTTGTTTTTGCACTAGGTTCCTTAAATTCGATTGTAAATATCTTACAATCTATTACAGTAATTAGTGCGCTGTCAACACCTCCACAACCACCAGCCTGTATAAGCATACGTGATTTATCCTTATTTGCATAAACGTATCTAGGTTTTAAACTATATGTTTCAAGTAGCTTCATAATTTCACATGGAACAATTGACTCATCTTCAAAGCAATTGTAAAAGATTTTGAGATTAAATAAATTTGCAAGTGTTTGGGCATACACACACTCACTAAACACAGCAGATTGAACATTATCCCCACTATCATAATGACGATAAATCCGATGATAGAGAGCAGGACAAATGTTTTTTAATGATAAAAAAACTTCTGGATTTTCAGTTTGTCTTACTTCGTCCCATAGTAATTTTCGCTCCCTCTTATTAAAAATTACTTTGCTACAACCCAATTCATAAAACTCCTTCATTATTTCACTCTGTTGATAAGTTAGAATTATGTTCTCAATCATAAACTAACCTCCAATGCCATATTAGAATGAACAACGTCAAAAATACTTGAATCTTTATTAACTCCAATAATTTCCAACAACCGTTTATTAATCTTGTCACGATAAAATCGCGGATATTTTATGTTTTCCTGTGTACCAACATTATTTTTGATAACTACAAACTCTGTAGCGCGATCCGTCATTTCATTTGCAATTTGAGAAAAAAACTTTTTATCAGATTGTCTTAATTTTTCATAAAATAATGGAAGTTGCATTAAGAGCCCCTTGGGATATGTAATACCGCCATCGTAAATTCGCCAAAACCAATAAGCAAAAGAAGAGTTAATCATGCAAAAAATGTAATTCCAAATATCACAATCCGTTAACATCAATGTAATTTGTCCATTGCGACAAAGTTTCTCCTTAGATGCCACCGTAAAATAACGACAAGTATTTGGCATAGACAATGTATAATTGCCTGCATTATTAATGTATTTTCCTAATGATTGTCCACTTGCCAATAACCATGCATCAAATACAGATTCAAGACTCTTATCACATTTTGCAAACATAGTGTTTTTGGATGTAACTATTTGCCGCTTTTCACCTAAAAATCTTTCAAGCACTTCGCATTTAAATAAACGTTCCCTTTCCTCAGCTTTAAATCGAATTAATGGACTAAATTTAAAACCACAAGTTTCACAATCATTTTCTACAACTGTAATTGCTGCACGAACCGAATTGCCAGTATTAGAATTGAACACACCATGCTTCCTACCACAAAAAACAGTTCCTGGCACATTATCAAACGAAACAACAAAACCCTTATGTTCACTCATGATTTTGCGAAGGGAATAAGACTTTGCACCACCAATAAAACTGTACGGCGTAATCATAACTGAAGACGAGCTCTGATTAAGAATTTTCTCCATAAAAGCAGAATACAACTCTTTAGTTGAGCGAATGACATCACTATTTATCCACGAATCTTTGATTTTATCTATTGATGCGTATGGTGGATTGGTAATAACCTTACATCCATTTGGTAATGCTAATGTGGCATCTAAAAAATCACCTATAATAACATTTAAATATGGGCGTAAATTTTTTCCATATTTAACAAGAATTGATGTTACACATATTTCCATCGCCGTTTCATCAAGATCATATAGATATATCTTTCGATCTTTGATTAATCTAATAGCTCGAACTTTCCCAATATACTTCAAGTATGCTAATATAAGATTACCAACACCACATCCTACATCACAAATACAGTCACCTTGTAGTCGATCAAGCCATTCAGACATAATTAGGGAAACATCTAAAGGTGTATAATATTGACCGCTTTTCTTCTTCTCATTTTTATTTTGAATAGCAAGGCCCTCTTCATAAAGTTCGCCAAAATTATCGCACCTAAGAATTCCATTTTCTCCATTATTTAAAACCGTTTGACAAATTCGTTTCCATGTCTTTTTAAGTCCATATCGCACAATATCGTTTCTATAGTCTATTATTGTGTAATCATTACGCAAAAGTCCTATTCCTCTAGTGGCGCAATCAATACCTGTAGTTACAGCAATAGCAAGTACACGTTCACAAAAATTTCTTCTACTCATATATGTAATCAAGAATATCTCCTAGCGCTAATTCACTGATGAGATGTTCTCAATACATAAAAAGAGCGCATTTTCTTTCATGCACTCCCAAGAGGCCCGACCAAGAGCCTTATAAAGATGCATTACACAGAAAATGCGCCCAAACGGGCGCATCTCAACGCACATGCTGCCTTTATGAAATTTTGGTCGGTTTCTTGGGAACAGCACGCAGCTTTGATGCTACGTTAAATCAATGCGATTAGGGGTGGAGCGGGAATGGAGTGACTTACGGCATTCAAGCGGTAGGTGTCCATTTTATCCGTCAGTTCCTAACCTATACTATCCAAGCTCTCGCTTGAACGTGAAGTATTATATCAAAAATTCATTATGCGTGATAATACTCTTTTAGTATCCTGGACTATTTTCCTTGATTCTCACTTTTAGTTAAAAGTGAGAATCACTTGGCAAGACAATGTTTAACGGGAAAATACTTGCATTGTCGTCTCTATTGGAGACTGCCATTAACGCCTTTTGTTGATAACTTTGTGGCTCTATGTGGTACAACCAAACTGCAACCACGCACTCAAATTTCCAGCGTTTTCCATTACACGCATATTATATATGCGTGTGGAAAAGTGGAAAACTGGAAAAATGACCATTTCCAAGGCAGTTTTCCACGTGGAAATTTAATGTTTTTGCAGTTTTTTGAGCATTATGCCAGTTTTCCACGAAAAATCACGCTAAAAAATGAAAACTGCGTGGAAATCTAATATTTCGTGTATTATGTGCAGTTATCAGTTTTCCACGCTTTATCTTGCTGGAAAACTGAAATTATTACCAATATTGCTAATTATCCGACTTATTTATCGGCATAATTATCTTTTCATTTTGGGGACACGCCTCTGGGACTTGACCCTCTTTTTCGCCTTATAAGCCGAAATGCTAAACCACTGCTGGTAAAAAGGTATAAAGGTTAACGTATAGCTTGATATACGTTAACGTATAGCGTAATATACGTTAACGTATATTGCTATAGACGTTAACGTATATCGCGATAGACGTTAACCTATAGTCCGATATATGCCCACCTATAGCTTGATAGACGTATACCTCTCGAGCTTTATACCAACGGCGCACGCGGGGACTTGAACCTCCTTTTCGCCTGATTTTATTGACTTTTTGGGGCGTGTCCCCGCTAAAACACAGGGGGTCTATCAAGGGGGCGGGGTAAAATCGGCCTCTTTACTTTGAACCCAGGCGATTGCGGAAATCGCTATAATTAAACTCGCGCAAGAGCTTGATTTTGCCATTTTTCTTCTTTAAGCAAATTGAAGGCAGTGGCATTCCGTTAAAAGTATTATTCTTGACCATCGTATAAATTGCCATATCCCCAAAAACAACTTCATCGCCGACTTTTAATGGCTTTGAGAATGAATAATCGCCAATTACATCACCTGCTAAGCAAGTTGGCCCTCCAAGACGATAAGTATATCGCCCTTTCGCCTTTTCTCCGATAATCGGCGGACGATACGGCATTTCAATCACATCTGGCATGTGGCACTCGGCCGACGCATCCAAAATCGCAATTGCCTTGCCATAATTTATAATCTCTCTAACCGAAGTAACCAATGTCCCCGCATTAAGCGCAATTGCCTCGCCTGGCTCCAAATAAACCTCCAAATTAGGATGGCGAGCACGAAAATCTTTCAAGGTCTTAATAAGCAGTTTAAGATTATATCCCTTTTTCGTCACGTGATGACCACCACCAAAATTAACCCACTTCATTCGTGGTAGAAATTCCCCGAACTGCTTTTCAAAGTGTGGAAGCGTCCGCGCAAGCACTTCCGCGCCTTGCTCGCACATGGTATGAAAATGAAGCCCCTCCAATCCCTCCAAATCCTTCGCCTTGATAAACTTCCTCGGCACGCCCAAGCGCGAAGATTTTACGCATGGATTGTAAATATCGTGCTTGATCTCACTATAAAGCGGATTGACTCTAAGTCCAGCCGAAGGAAGGCGAGGAAAGCTCTTAAACCGCTTCCATTGATCCACCGAATTAAAAACAATATGATCACACCACTTTACAATATCGCGCATTTCCTTATCGGTAAATGCAGGATTGAAAACGTGATTTTCCTTGCCCCGCATTTCCTCGTGCGCAAGACGTGCCTCGTATAGTCCACTTGCCGTTGTTCCGTCCAAATACTTCGCAATAAGTGGATAAGTATCAAAAGCCGAAAACGCCTTTTGCGCTAAAAGAATCTTCACCCCAGCACGCTTGCTAACGCTCGCAAGAATTTTGAGGTTTCGCTCTAACGCTGCCTCGTCAATAAGGTAATAGGGCGTCCTCACGGAACCATCGTCGGATTGAAGTTCTCTTTCCAAGGAAGACCCTGACGATTAAGCTCGTCCATAAATGGATCAGGATTGAACTCTTCGCAAGTATGAACGCCTTTTTCCGTCCACTTGCCCTCTAAAAACATCTTGGCTCCTATCATTGCCGGCACTCCTGTAGTGTAGCTAATTGCCTGTGAGCCGACCTCCTTGTAGCACTCTTGATGGTCGCAAACATTGTACACATAGTAGCGAACAGTTTTACTGTCCTTTACACCTTCAAAAATACAACCGATATTGGTCTTACCCTTCGTGCGTGGACCCAAGGTCGCAGGATCAGGCAATAGCGCACGCAAAAACTCAATTGGCACAATCTTTTGTCCCTTGAACTCTACTGGATCAATTCGTGTCATACCGACATTCTCAAGGCACTTAAGATGCGTTAAATAGCTTTGACCAAAGGTCATAAAGAAGCGAATCCGCTTAATGCCTTTCAAGTTGCAGCCCAACGACTCGAGCTCTTCATGATGGAGCAAGTACATATCCTTCTTGCCCACCTCGTCGAAGATATATTCACGCTTGATTGCCATGGGAGCAGTCTCCATCCAATAGCCCTTGTCAAACGCCTTCTTGGTTTCGACTTCGACTTCACACTTGTCGTCTTGAGGATCGTTCACCCAATAACTTCCCTTGGCGCTCACTTCGCGAATATTAATTTCGGGATTGAAGTTGGTCGCAAAAGGATATCCATGGTCGCCCCCATTGCAATCCAAAATATCCAACGTATGGATCTCGTCGAAATAATGCTTTTGCGCATAAGCGGAGAATACTTGCGTCACTCCAGGATCAAATCCACAACCCAAAATCGCCGTTAAACCTGCCTTTTCAAATTTCTCCCGATACGCCCACTGCCAAGAATACTCGAAGTGTGCTACATCCGGCGGCTCGTAGTTGGCAGTATCCAAATAGCTCACACCCGCCTCCAAGCACGCGTCCATAATTGCGAGATCTTGATAGGGAAGTGCGATATTCATCACGAGATCAGGTTTGAACTCTTTAATCATTTTGACTAAACGCGGAGTATCCATCGCATCAATCTGCGCAGTCGTAATCGTAGTTGGCTTTCCCTTTGCATTATACCACGGACGCTTTTCAATGTCCGCTTTAATCGCTTTGCATCTTGCCTCGGTGCGAGAAGCAATTAAAAGTTCACCAAAGGTCTCGGGATTTTGACACATCTTGGCGGCAGCTACTCCTGCAACTCCACCTGCTCCAATCAACATGACTTTTTTCGGCATAACGTTCACCTTTCTTAGTTAAGCGCCAAGAGACATTCTCTTAAAAACTTACACCCCAGCGCAGTTGAGCGCCCAGTTGGATCCAAACCCGGATTAAGCTCGACATTATCCATCGCAACTACCTTAAGCTGATTACAAATAAGTCGAACATCCTCCACCAGCTGCATATAATCAAAACCGCCCGCTTCTTGCGTACCCGTTCCTGGAAAAGCCGATGGATCCAATACATCCATATCAATCGTCAAATAAATTGGCGTATCCTTGGCAATTGAAGACACTACCTTGGCCAATGTCTTGTCTGTAAATGGCTCGGTCGTAACGTGTCCACTGCACATAAACGCAAACTCTTCACGCGTTCCCGAACGAATGCCAAACTGAAAGATGCGCCCATCACCCACTAAATCATGACAGCGACGAATTACGCAAGCGTGCGAAAGCTCTTGATTGAGATATTCCTGACGCAAATCAGCATGAGCGTCGAAATGAATTATAACCACATTTGGATAATGCTTTTTAACCGCTCTAAACGCACCTAACGTAACTAAATGTTCACCCCCAAGGAGAAACGGACGTTTGCCATCGGCTAAAAGTTTTTGGGTAAACCTCTCAATCATCTTGAGCGCCGGCTTGGGAGAGCCAAAAGGAAGCTCGATGTCGCCTGCGTCAAAAACCTTGGCATCATCCACCAAGTCCTTGTCCTGCAAAGGTGAATAGGTCTCAATCCCAAAACTTTCCCTACGCATTGCCTCTGGTCCAAAGCGCGTACCTGGACGAAACGAGGTCGTAGAGTCGTAAGGCGCACCAAAAACTACCGTATCCGCGAGTCGATACGACTTGTCACAACCAATGAATTGATTGGTCTTCGCTTTCATTTGCACATTCCATCCTTCAAGATGTCAAGCACGTAATTGGGTAATGCAAACGCGCCTCGATGTAAAGCGGTATTGTAATAGCGCGTACGAATCCCTAGCCCATTCCATCTTTTCTCGTCGAGATCAGTAATCGGATTGTACTTCTTGGACGCAAAGCCAAATAACCAATGCCCCGAAGGATAACTTGGAATATGTCCTTGGTAAACCGTAGAAAGCGGAAACTCGACCGCGATATGCCGATGGGCGTCACGAACCGACTTTTGGTGGGCCGAATAGAATGGGCTTTCGTGTTGATTGATGAGAATCCCATCTGCTCTTAGCGCCTTAAAGCAAGTCCCGTAGAACTCACGCGTAAATAGCCCCTCCGCAGGTCCATACGGGTCGGGCGAGTCAACAATGATTAAATCATATTCATCCTTCTTGCCACGCACATACCGAAGACCTTCTTCAAACCAAACGCTCACGCGACGATCCTTTAACTTGCATGAAGTAAAAGACAGATACTTCTTGGATAAAACTACCACATCCTTATCAACTTCGACTAAATCAATCGTCTCAATGCCCTTATACTTAGTAAGCTCACGTACCGTTCCTCCGTCTCCTCCGCCAATAACCAGCACATTCTTGACGTGCGGATGAACCGCCATCGGCACATGCGCCAGCATCTCATGATAGATAAACTCGTCCTTTTCGGTAATGAACAGCTCTCCATCCAATACCAAAATGCGCCCATACGCAGGAGTATCAAGAATGTCGATTTGTTGAACCGCGCTCTTCTTGGAGGCAATCTGCTCCGCCGCTTTCACCGAAAAGCGCACGTCTTGAGTATGAACGTCAGTATACCAAAGTTCAGTTTGCATGACTTTTAAGCAACCACATTAACGAAGTTAAGATCCATATCCTCAGTACCCGTCATAAAGCACCCCTTCTCCTTGGCAAAGAGAATGTGCTCAAGTACGTCAGGCGTAATACGCTCGCCTGGCGCGACAATCGGAATCCCTGGCGGATAGCTCATCACAAATTCACCCGCAATTAGTCCCGTCGACTCACGCATCGGAACACGACGCTTTTTCGCATAAAACGCAGCTTGCGGAGCCATCACGATTACTGGATCAATATATTCGTGATCAAACAGTCCAATGGGACTCTTTTCGCGCTGACGTTTAATCTCCTCGAAAGCGGAAATGAGTCGCTCCACATCCATCATCCGATCGCCGCACGAAATAATCGCCAACAAGTTTCCGATATCACCGAATTCAATCTGAATACCGTAATCATCTCTTAAGTAGTCGTAAACTTCAATTCCCGCAAGTCCAATATCCCGCGTATGCACCGAAAGCTTCGTCCGATCAAACGCATAAACCGCATCCCCATCCACCAACTCAGGACCAAATGCGTAATACCCGCCAAGCTCATTAATCTCCGCTCGCGCATAGTCCGCAAAATCCATCGTCTTTTGATACATGCTGCGTCCCTTGAAAAACAAATTCTTGCGCGCAATATCCAACGACGACAAAAGCAGATACGAAGCCGAAGTCGATTGCGTTAAAGTAATTACCTGACGCACATAATCGGGATTGACCGGACGACGCGTCAAAAGAATCGAGCTTTGCGTGAGCGAGCCACCAGTCTTATGAATCGATACCGCCGCCATATCACATCCTGCCGCCATTGCGGAAATCGGCAATTCGTCATGAAAATAAAAGTGCGTGCCGTGCGCTTCATCCGCCAAAACCATCATCCCCGCAGCATGTGCAAGTTTAACAATCTCGGTCAAGTTCGAGCAAATCCCATAGTACGTAGGATTGTTAACGAGAATCGCCTTGGCAGATGGATGCTCGGCAATCGCCTTTTTAACATCATCAATACTCATCCCCAACGGTATACCCAGCCGCTTATTGGTCCCCGGATTGATATAAATTGGGATCGCTCCACACACCACAAGCGCATTAATCGCACTGCGATGAACGTTGCGCGGAAGAATGATTTCATCTCCCGCAATACAAGTCGACATAATCATCGCCTGTACCGCCGAAGTAGTTCCATTCACCATAAAGAATGCATCGTCCGCGCCAAATGCCTCTGCGGCCAATGCTTGCGCATCGCGAATCACCGAAACTGGATGCCCCAAATTGTCCAATGGCTTCATGGAATTAACATCCATCGCCATTGCTCTCGCACCCAAATACTCGGTAAGTTCAGGGTTGCCGCGCCCACCTTTGTGAGCTGGCACATCAAAGTGCGCCAAGCGATTGATTCGCTGCCAGTCTAACGCTTCTGCGAGCGGAAGCGCGCGTTGGCGAACTTCTTGAGTATTGAGGCATTTATTTGTAGATGACGACTTAGCCATTTGAAGTGCGATTATAACACACCTGACTTGAAAAATGCAATACCTCTGGTGATTGGTGAGATTCCAAGTCCGCCAATATCTTACTGGCGCGCTCAACCACCTCTGAGGGAAGTCCCGCCATCGCACCTACATGAATACCAAACGACTTCTCCGCAACGCCAGGCGCAATACGTCGCAAAAAGACGATTCTACCGCCCTCTTCTTTAACCTTGACTGTGTAATTTTTGACTCCCGAAAGCGTATTGGCAAGATTGGTAAGCTCATGATAGTGAGTTGCAAACAACGTCTTCGCCTTGGTGGAGGATTTTGCATGCAAATACTCGGCCACTGACCACGCAATTGATATTCCATCAAATGTCGAAGTCCCTCGGCCAATCTCATCTAGTACAATCAACGACTTGGGTGTGGCATTGTTAAGAATATTCGAAGTCTCTTGCATTTCTACGAGGAAAGTTGAGCGCCCTCGCGCAAGATCATCTCCTGCGCCAATTCGGGTAAAGACGCGATCCAGCACACCCAAGCGCATCTTCGATGCAGGCACGAACGAGCCCATCTGCGCCATTACCGCAATTGTCGCCACTTGACGAATGTAAGTTGACTTACCCGCCATATTGGGCCCTGTAATGAGCATTATTTGGTCGCTCGTCGTATTTAAATGCGTCGAATTAGGAACAAATGGTTCGGCATCAGGAAGTTGCTCAATAATTGGATGACGTCCATCAACAATTTCAAGAATATCACTAGCATCTATTTCGGGGCGAACATATCCCGCAGCCAATGCCCTATCCGCTAAAGCAAGTATCGTATCCAACTCACCAATTGCTAAAGCGGTTGCTTGAATTGCATCCGTGCGAGCGGCAATCTTTTCAATAATCTGCGCATAAAGCTTTTGCTCGCGCTGAACGGCCCTGCCTTCGGCACCCAATACCTTCTCCTCATGCTCCTTAAGCTCAGCGGTTATATAGCGCTCGCCCGTAGTAAGCGTCTGCCGACGAATATAGTCCGCTGGCGCCTGCGAAATCGAACCTTTAGGGATTTCAATAAGAAAGCCGAAGGCGGGAACAAACTTTACTTTCAGCTTGCTAATTCCCGTTCGCGTCTGCTCCCGCAATTGATACTCCGCAAGCCACTGATGAGCTTCGCTTGCAGTTTTGCGAATCTCATCAAGCTCGCTATCGTAGCCCGCCATAATAAATCCACCATCGGTGAGCAAAACTGGAGGATCATCCACTATTGCCTTGTCAAGCATCTCAACAATCGCATCTTCACGCGTTCCAACCCCAATTTCAGGCACTGGCCTTAGAGAGCTTGCCAGTCCCTTTAAGTCACGCGGATTGGCCCGTTTGGTGTCGACTTTGGCAATGAGTCGTTCAAGATCGCGAACTCCACTTAAAAGCGAACGCAAACGCGTTAACTCGGCACGATTATTCACAAATCCGTCTACTCTATCTAACCGAGCATTAATTGCTGTCGCCTCCGCAAGTGGACGCATTATCCAGTTTCTTAAAGTTCTCGCTCCCATCGGAGTCTTAGTTACATCCAACACCCCAAAAAGTGATGCTTCTCGCTTCACGTCACCCACTGGCAAAAGTTGTAAGTGGCGCAAGGTCGCACCATCCAAGATAAGTGCATCATCCGAATGACGAATAGCAACTTTTCGTATATGCTCAAGCGAATGATGAAGCGTCGTTCCTACATAATAAATGAGCGCTCCTGCTGCTGAAATCATATCTGCTTTGCCCGTCAGTCCAAAACCATCCAATGAAACCACTCTGAAAGTGCGAGTTAAAGTATCAAGCGCGGTTTCAACTGAAAATGTCCAACGATTTTCATCGTTCGCGCTTAACATCTCAGATGGATGATAACGCTCAAGCGCTTCCGCCAATTTAGCAGCACTTGCAAACTCTTCGACCGTAAACTCACCAGTTGAAAGATCAAGCAACGCTAACGCAAGACCACTCGTAGAAGCAATATAATTATTGGTCGTCTCATCCAAAAGACCATCTTCCGTCACTGTCCCTGGCGTCACAATTCGGGTGACTTCGCGTCGCACCAAGCCCTTCACAGTCTTTGGGTCTTCAACTTGCTCGCACAAAGCTGCAGTTTTACCTGCACGAATCAATTTCGCTAAATACGAATTAAGCGCATGATAAGGCACTCCACACATTGGAGTATCTCCACGATGAGTCAGAGTCGCCCCCAAAATTGGCGCTGCGGCAATTGCATCTTCGCCAAAAAGCTCATAAAAGTCTCCCAAGCGAAACATTACAAATGCACCTTTAGGCACCTCGCGTTTAATTGCGAGGTACTGACGCATCATAGGGGTAAGCTCGGTTGCCACAAGCTATTCCAGCTTTGACTTTTGGCGCGGGTCAAAGGCATCACGCAGACCCTCACCTACGAGTACTGTAAGGAGCATAACAATAAATAGCGCAAGTGCAGGAAAGAGAATTAACCACCAAGCACCACGAAATTGTTGTGCCTCTTGCATCAACTCTCCACAACTTGGAGTCATTGGCGGCAAACCAAATCCAAGGAAGTCCAATGCCGCAAGCGAACTAATCGCCCCCATCAAAAGGAATGGGAAAAGTGTAATTAAAGGCGTTAATGCATTAGGCAAAATATGCGAGAAAATAATCTTCGCACTTGAAAATCCCTGCACTTTTGCTGCTTCCACAAAAGTCCTTGACCTTAAACGCAAGAACTCTGCACGCATATAATAGGAAACTGCAATCCAATTAAATATTCCATAACAAACAAGAAGAATCGTAAAGCTCCTCCCCATCGTCGAGCCAATAAAAATCATTACATAAAGAAAAGGAATCGCACTCCAAATTTCTGTAAAGCGCTGTAAAATAATATCTGTCTTGCCTCCAAAGTATCCTTCAATCGCACCCATTACCAATCCCAGCAACATCGCCCATACTGCTAATACTAAGCCAAAAATGAGTGCAATTCTCATTCCATGAACTACCCGCGCATAAACATCGCGTCCGCCCGCATCAATTCCAAATGGGTGCTCAGGAACAGGGCGGAACGGAAAGCTAATCGCTGGCGCTGGCAAAAGCTTCTCCGTCACTTTGGGAGGGTCAGTCGGCTTTAATAAAACCCGCGTGTATCCAGGATGCTTGAAAGTAACCGTCTTATAGCCCGCAAGTTCAGGTAAAACGCCCTCCTTAATGAGCGTACGCACCTCCCTGGGACCTTCAAAATCAATAATCTCTCCGCTTGCGAGCATATTGTAGCGTGCAGTTTTAATCTCGTAAGTGCGCTCGATAACCGGCTCACGATACTTTTCCAAAGTTGCGGTATCAATTACCGATTTAGGATCGCATGGGCACACCAAATCCGCGCACATACAAAATACAAAGATAATCCCCAAACCAATAAGCGAGTACCATGCACGCTTGATGCGTTTAAATGAACGAAAGCGCTTAATGGTTAGTGGCGAGAATATCATTTCTTTGTAAAATCAATACGAGGGTCAATTACCATATAAAGGACATCAGAAATAAGATTGCCAATAAGCTGGAAGCTCGCAGTTAATGCCAAGAGCGCCAAAAAGACCGCGTAGTCACGACCAATTAACGCATCCCACGACAGCCGTCCCATACCTGGAATCTCAAAAATAGTCTCAATAATAATGGACCCTGCGAAAAGTAACGCAATCATAGGACCTAATCCCGTCGCAATGGGAATGAGCGCATTACGAAAAGCATGCCCCCAAATTGCTCGCTTACGCGTCGCCCCTTTTGCAATTACCGTACGCACATAGTCCGCAGAAATTTGATCTAAAAGGGAATTTTTCATAAGCAAGGTCAACATCGCAAATGAACTTGCAACATAGCAACATATAGGCATTACCATGTGCCAAGCACGATCTACAAACCATTCCCAAAAAGTCGGCTCTAAATCAAAGTCCGAGGAAATCCCACCCAAAGGAAAGATATCCCAAAGCCCCTCGACAGTACCGCAGAAAAACATTTTCAGCATCATCGCCAGCGCAAACGATGGAATCGCATACGCAATAAAGACAATGAGCGAAGAACCCGCATCAAATGCTTGCCGATGTTTCAATGCTTTGGCAATCCCTAGCGGAATACAAATTAAATACGTTAAGATAAATGACGCCAAACCAAACCAAATTGAGATTGGAATACGCGAGCTAATTAATTGCCATGCCGTCTTGTTGGGATAATCGTATGAGGGCAAACTCATCCCCATCTTATTTACCACGAGCCAATTATAATACTGCTCATAGATGGGCTTATCAAAACCAAACTGCGCCTCCAACTCCTTTTTGTATTCTTCGGAGATGTGCGCTGCCCCACCTCCACCTGACATTCCCTCTCCTCCTTGCGCCGCAAGCCCCTTCATCCGCATCAACCGAATTTCTACTGGACCCCCAGGTAAAAAGCGCGTCAAAGTAAAGCACACAATCGTAATTCCGATAAAGGTCGGAATAACGAGCAACAATCGACGCGCTAAATATGCTAAACGATCCATTTAAGTGATGGGTATTATAACAAATTTTCCATGAGCGTGCGATGCGCTTCGTAAGTACGAGGCGGAGTAGTATCTCCACTCCACATCTTTTCCGAAAGTACTCCACACGCCGCACGAATGGGCGCTTCTAAGTCTTTATAAGTATATCCATTGTGACGAGGGCCAATCATGTCATTCCAAAGCGCCCAACTCGCGCCTAAAAGATGCGGATTGTTTGCCTCCACTACCTCATCTCCTTGCCGACTACCAAATCGATTCACCGCCCAATTTTCCCAAAGTCCTTTCAAGTTGCAATCCATGCGATAATAATTGGCGGTAGGCACAAAGTACAAATCACTATCTAAAGTATTAATAATATCATAGCCCAAATTTATTGACTCATGCGCCCTACCCCAATCACGACTCCAAATATTCATTTCCACGCCTTTTGCACGCACAGGAGTCGAACCTGGTTTGCGGCGCAAACTACACCACGCACGAGGTGTGCGATGATTTTTCTCAATATGCGCTAAAAGTCCATCTAAGTATTTACGATAATCCTCATTGGCGCCAAAGAATTCATCCGATCCTACATGAATAACCTTGCAATTCTTAAACGCGTCATCCATATACTCATCAAACACACCTCCAATAAACTCTAATGATTTAGGATTGGCCGCATCCAACATCTCGCAACGCTTTGCAGGATCGCTCATCGGCCCTTGGTAAATTAGATCAGGACGAACACGCGTAAGCGAAAGCGCATGGCCCGGAGAATCAATCTCAGGAACAATCCTAACCCCCCTTTTGGCAGCATAAATTACAAGTTCAGCAAACTCTTTTTTAGTATAGGAGACATCTTTGGCAGTAAGTCCAGCCAATTTTGACTCTAAGCGAAACGCTGCATAGCTCTCTTTAAATGGATCTTTTCCTTGCTTAACGTAGTCTCCATGCCAAATATAATTATCATTTAAATGAAGTTGCAAGTCATTCATTTTGTACATGGACATAATATCCACGACCTTATACAAAAACTCCATCGGGACTGGAAGCCGTCCGACATCAAAAACAAATCCACGTACTCGATATTTAGGCTTATCCACAATTCGTCCGCAGGGAAGCGCCTTAGGATTTTGTTTTACGAGTTGCGCAAGTGTACGCGAAGCATAGTAAAGTCCAGTCTTGGTGGCCGCCCGAATTTTGATACGGTGCTTACCAATATCCATAACATAGCCCTCACGCTCGCCTGAAGGAACGATCTCTGTATCCACAAGCTTTTTATAATCGCTACCAATCTTTAGCGATCCTTCTGCACCCGTCCACTGCCAAACGGCGGGAATAGTTTCTGGCTTGGGATTAACCGCTGATAAAAGTAAAGCTACTGCGAAAACTATATTCATTTTACTCCTGAGTTTTCTTTTGCCCATATTGCTTGCCGTGCAACACCGAGCATAAGCGCTGCATCGTCTTTAGTAAACACTCCACGCGAAAAAACGCGATGAAAGCCCTGCATAAAGTGCTCGCGTTGTTCGCTTTTCATAAATCCAATCGTTTCCAACATTGTTGCCCAATTCTTCATGAGCTGCATCTTCTGCGCCTGCGGTGCAGGAGGGGCTTTTTCGTGCGGTGGAATGTATTTACCCGACGCACAAAAAAATTCGTAGCATGTAATAAGTACGGCTTGCGAAAGATTGATAGAAGTATATCCCTCGTCTACAGGAATGCGAATTAGATGCGTACACTGCGCAATCTCTTCATTTAGCAATCCCTTATCCTCCCGCCCAAAAACGAGTGCTACGGGGCCTGTTTCTGCTAATGCAAGAATATCGCTTGCCGAATCACGCGGAGCTTTCACATGCTGACGATAGAGCCCTTCACGCGCAGTTGTTCCCACTACTGCAACACAATCTGCTACCGCTTCCTCGAAAGTCACGAACTCTTCGCGCGCATTCATGATATCAGTTGCGTGCACTGCGAGCCGTTCACCTTCCTCCCACGAATTTTGCAAATTGGGCGCGGCTAACCGAAGATGACGAATCCCCATATTGGCCATCGCCCGACAAGATGAGCCCACATTTCCAGTATAAAGCGTTCCTACTAAAACAACGCGAATATTATCAAGCGCGCTCATTCCCACTTGCCAGCCGCGTTTTTTTTAAGTTTGCGCCACTTGGGATTTTCCTGATATTCACCTTTGGAAGTATCAAAAAGTATCCCACGATAAATTTCATCATAACGAGCCTCATCCTCTTCATTACGCAAGTAAATCATACAACTAAATCCAGTTACGAGTAACATCCACTCCTCATCATCCGAGCGGTACATTGTGCCACTAGAAACTAAATTATTCATACACTGCCAAGCTACAAAGTCGTCTCCATCTGGCAACAAAACTTCCACCACCAACTTAGACCTAAAAGCTATCGGCTTGCCAGTTGAGGGACTTGGAAAATAGTTAATATGATCTTCTTCGCTTCGCCCATAGCTGACCTCAACAGTATTTCCATCCTCATCCGCAAAATAGCTTCGTTGAATAATATTATAACTTTGGCAACCTGCAAAAAGCCCACCGATACTTAAAATCAACAACAACCGCTTCATAACGCACTAAGCTTTTTCGCAACTATCCCACCCACAATCTTGGGATCTGCCTTACCCTTGGATAGTTTCATTACTTGTCCCACAAAAAATCCTGCAGCAGCTTTCTTACCCGCCTTGTAGTCAGCAACTGGACCTGGATTGGCCGCGATTGCCTCATCTACAAATGCCTCCAAAGCCGCAGTATCACTGACCGCACCCAAACCACGCTCCACAACCGTTTTTTCAGGATCAATAATTGCACCTGAAAGCACCTCAGGCAGAAGCTCTTTTAATGTTGGCCCATTAATCTTGGAATCAGTAGAAAGATTAAAGAGAGATGCAAGTGCACTTTCTGTCCCTGATTGAAAGCCATGCTCATTAAAGTAACTCATCACATCCGACATATAGAAATTACAAAGTAGCTTCGGATTCTTGGCTTTAGCAGCCGCCATCTCAAAATAATCTGCCCGTTCTTTCTGCTGGGCAAGGACTTCCGCATCATAAGCAGTAAGCCCATATTCTTTGGCCATTCGCTCTCGCCGTACCTCGGGCTTTTCGGGGAGCAGTTTACGCCACTGAGTAATCTGCTCTTCGGTAAGCTCCACTGGTACCAAATCCGGTTCAGGGAAATAGCGATAATCATGCGCATTCTCCTTTGAGCGCATAGATGCTGTCTCCAATGCCTCGCCATCCCACCGACGCGTCTCTTGTACAATCGGGATAGAATGCGCCATGCATTCGCGCTGCCGATGCGCTTCATACTCTAATGCAGCATGAATTCCCTTAAAGGTATTCATGTTCTTAATCTCAACCTTAGTCCCTAATTTCTTCTCACCCACTGGACGAATTGAGATATTAACATCTGAGCGCATATTGCCCTCTTCAAGATTACAGTCCGATACGCCAGCATAAACAAGCATCTCTTTGAGCGCCGTCAAATACGCAATCGCCTCATCCGCACTTGATAAATCGGGTTCGGATACAATTTCCATAAGCGGAGTGCCACCACGATTAAAGTCCACTCCCGAGCTACTCGCATAGTGATTAATTTTGGCCGCATCCTCTTCAAGATGGATGTGATTTATGCGAATATATTTTTTAGTACCATCATTAAGCGTAATTTCAACACCACCCCCAAGACATAAAGGATTGCCATTCTCCGAAATCTGGTAATCCTTTGCCATATCGGGATAAAAATAATTCTTGCGATCAAAAGTCGCATGACGATTGATTTCACAGCCAAGCATCATGCCAGAAATTACTGTGAGTTTTACCGCTTCTTTGTTCATCACCGGGAGCGCACCAGGATACCCAAGACAAACTGGACAGACATTGACATTCGGTTCTTGTCCAGTTTTTAGCCTACAACCACAAAACATCTTGGTCGCCGTTTTGAGCTGAACATGTGTTTCAAGTCCAATGGTATTTTCAAATTCCATATTGCTATATTATATCATTTTTTCGTGCGAGAGAGAACTTCACAACCATTTTCGGTGATAAGAACTAAATCCTCAATCCTAACCCCTAATTCATTTTCCAAATAAATACCTGGCTCAATGGTGATTGCCATGCCTGGCTTAAGTACTATCTTGGACTTAGCCCCAACTGTTGGCGATTCATGAATTTCATATCCGACCCCATGTCCTAACGAGTGTCCAAACGCCTTGTCAAAACCGCCCTTTTTAATAACATTTCGAGCAACCTGATCAAGCGCGGCCGCTGTTATTCCAGGTTTAGCAGCTTTGATAGCTGCAAGATTCGCTTTAAGTACAAGCGCATAAATCTTGCGATAACGTGGCGTAGGATGACGCGGAACAAGGTTACGCGTAAGATCACTACATACCCCATTTAGCTTAACTCCCATATCGACCAAGATTGGGTCTTTGCCATTCCACTTAGTGTCATCAGGTTCGTGATGACACTCAGCTGCATTTTTGCCAATACAAACAATCGTCTCAAATGCTTCGCCTTCTCCACGATCAATCATCATTTTCTTAATAAGCCGTGCCATGTCTTTTTCGCTCATTCCCCGTTTAAAACGCTTTGATACATCCTCCCATATCTCGCAAGCGAGCGCTTCCGATGCGCGAAGACGTGCTTTTTCATCCGCTAATTTAACTGCACGAATTGCAGCAAGATCATCTGCTACATCGACAAACATTGCCTTGCGCGCTTTCTTCTGCCAACTCAAAAAGCGAGCGTGTGAAACAAAGCCCTCGTAACCGATACGTTTACCAGTTGGGTTAAACTTTTTTATATCAATCACTTTTAGTTTGGGCGCAATACGATGCGCCGCGGGAATATAACGAAAGTCTGTATAAAGCGCTTTAGTAGTTAAAATCGCATTATCGGATTTAATCCCTGTAAACGCCAATATATTCGCCTCGCCCGTGACCAAAACTTCATCAAGATGACGCTTCTTAGCAATTTTTTTTAGTTCATCAATTCTCATTTCAGTATAAAATCGGGTGGCATTGTCACCCGCTCCTTAATGGTTAACGAATCAGTTCCAAAAACATGTTTAGCAGCAAAGGTAGTAAACTCTACCCGCTCCTTACCCGATGATGCGCCAATACGCAAACCATTTTGCACTTTTAAGGACTTGGCAATATAAATAGCAAAACCCGAAAGTGCGCTTACAACGATAGCAAGTGCAAACATTCCAAAAGCAAGTTCTAACATCGCCTGTCCCCGTTTAATGCCCATGCGGTGTTCCTCCAGATCCACTATACGACCCGCTTCCACGCTGACACTCGTGAGCGTGGTACTTAAGCCACCTTATCCCCTCACGCCGCAAACTTGCTCGTTCCCAATCAACAAGACATTGACAATAATAGCATCCCGAAAGTTTATTTGGTCCATTTTTAAGGTAAGGTGCAAGATGCTTACGAACATGTTCTATCCATTCGGGATCGGCCGTTGAAAGATCACGCCCACCAACCGAATCAAGTGGTACGAGCCTCGCATCGGTAAAAGCATCTGTCACCAATCGATTAAGTGCGGTTACGTCAGCCAAACGTTCTGCTTCATTCTCAGATTGACTAACTACTGTACCAAAAGGTTTTGCCGCGCCTGACCAAACTGACTTTTGCACCTCTTTATCGTTCATAATATCTGGAATGCTCGCATATACTCGACAAATTGCCGCACAACCTCGCACATCATACTCGGGTTTTGGCTTGCCGACTACTGGAAAGCCAAACTCTGGACTAATTTCCGTCCATTTACGCCATGCTTCATAGTCATATACCATCCACCTTTGTAAATGGTCGTTAAGCAAAGTAGACTCTTTAATCTCATCATCTGTTGCATCAGTTAAACTCTTAACAATATCCTCGCCAAATAACTCCAACGCGCTACCCATAACCAAATTAAGATGAAGTGAATAAACCTCACTATTAACTGATCGACGTCTCCGTGTCTCATCATCAGCAAATGGCAATGGCCCCCAACTATGATAATCCGAATAATTATCAAGTAGTCCTGACGCATTAAAATAAAACCAACACCAACTTCTTGAAGCAATAGCATGATAAAACTGTTGATTCAAGAGCAAGTGATCGTTATTATCATCAATAAAGTCAATATTGTCTGGTCCTGCCCAAATGCCTTCTGATATTTCAAGTTCCAACTTTCGTGCATACTCCTCCCATGCACCTTCCCATGGTTCAGGATATATTTCTAAATTTTGCGCATAAATAGTCCTAACATCAACTACATGTTGCTTAAGAATTTTAAGCATATCATCACTACGTTCAATGCCGTTTTCTTTAGCCGCATTATTACCAATGCGAATGCCTTCAAGTGGCGCTAAAAACGAAAACACAAGTTGTTCTAAGGGAATTTCTTCGCAACGTTCAGGATTGTTGTTTAAAGCCTCTTTTAAATGCTCAATATTAAGTGCACCAATTTTATTTAACAGCTCACCCTGATGTCGCGCCACCGCTTTAGCGGCTGCATCTCCCCCATTCATCGTATGATTCTTAGCAGTTACAGCCAAAAAGACATTTACATTCATAAGGACTAAAAACGCAATCGCCACCAAAACGAATGCAAGATAGATTACGATTTGCCCTTTACGCATACTCATAATCCCTGGTTTTCGAGATAAAGTCCTGCGTTGTCCTCAATCCCCGCTTCACCCCTCAAATTAAACCAATCGTTAGCAAGCGATATTTTGGTATTAGTCCCATCTCCTTGATCAACATGAAGATTATCCCATCCTGCATACTCCAATAGACCATTTGCCCGACCAGGCGTAGGTGCTTGCATATAAATCGGTACCCGACTTAATTCCATCGCCCAGTCAAATTCATCACCCCTGGGCCAAAGCCGACGACCTGCGACTGGAATCACCGCAACTCGCGCAGTCTTGCGACACATAAAATCATTAAAGCCAACCGACCGCGCCCGCGCCACTCGCATCGCCGCGTGCTCAAGCATAATCTTGCCAGTAAGTACGTGCGATAGCTTGAAAAGGAAAAGAAAAGCCGAAGTTACGACAAGGACGGCGATAACCGTCTCGATCATCGCCTGTCCTTTGCGTAGCACTTAACGTTCCCCGAGATCACGAATCGACTGCTCGTTGATAGAATCAGCCGCGCTCTTCGCTTTGTCGCCTTCCTCAGCCGACAACGCTTCAGTCGCACCAGCCGTCTTTTTGCCAATGGCGCGGGAAAGATACGTAAATACCGCAATTAGCGAAATCGCGATTAACGAAACGATGATGATATACTCAACCATCGTCTGCCCTTTTCTTAATGTCTTTATCATTGATGCACTCCTTTAACTTTTAAGGATATTCGGACTTGGTTAAATTCTCCGAGCGCGTAGAATAACGAATTGTTACCGCAATAAGTCCTGAAAGTATTGCCACTACCACTAATAATGCGGCGAACGATAAAACATATTCTAACATGGACTGGCCCTTATGCATATTCCTAGATTATACCACACTTCCTATCTTTGTTTCAAGAATGCACGCACCCCTAAAACAAAGAAAATACTTGCTGGCAATATCGCCGCTAAAATTGGTGGACACCAACCATTCTTTGCCAAAATCATTGAGCAGATTTGGCAACCATAAAAAGCGAAATACATCCCTAACGCCCCCAAAATTCCCTTAAAAACCGATTGTCGACCTGACGCAATACCTGCAGGAATCGCAAAAAGCGTGATAATCAAACACGCCCAAGGTGCCATAATCTGCTCCCATGTATCATACTTAAGCTCGTTGTGCTTTTCTTTGGCAAGATCCTTATGCGTGCGAATATAACGAAATCGATCCCTTACGGAATTGAAGCGCCATGGCCGATTTTGCATCATAAAGTCACTTGGACGCTCACGAAACTCAGGAAATACTCGAACCTTTAAATTGTCAATCTCTGGCGTAGTAGTTGCGATTTCCTGTCCTAACGCATCATGATGCTGAACTTTAGTATTGATAAACCACCACTCACCATCAAGATATTCCGCCCTTTCAGCAATAATAGTTCTTAACCGCGCACCGCTTGGGCGATCAATAGTCACTCGAACATTACCGAGTTTTGAACCATCATCCGCCAAAAGCGCATCTACATTCCATGTCCGTGCACTGGCTGCATTGCGGTAAACAATATTATCACCAGTTTTCATTTTGTCTAAATCAAAACGCTCAGTTTTGAGTTGTACCGCCCACTGCGCCTTTAACGGCATAAAGACTTCATTCACATAAAGCACCCCAAGCGATAAAATAAATGCAACCGCAAGAAGTGGCTTTACGATGGCTAAAAAACTAACTCCACTTGAACGCATAGCCACAATTTCCGAGTGACGACAAAAACTCCACATCGTATACAAGGTCGCAAGCATCAGTGCGGCGGGTACGAGATAACGAAAGTAGGGCGCCAAGTACCCAAGGAAGTACATAATAATCGTCCCTATCTCAAGCTCGGACTCTGCAATTCGCGAAAATGAGCCAAAAAGCTCAAAAAGAACATAAATCGACACAAACCCCGTAAGGCAGTAGCAAAGCGGCACTAAAAACTCGCTAAGTACGTACCTCGAAAGTATGCGCATTTAACCCCTATCAATATCGGCGTGATAACTTTGGAGCGAGCGAACCTCACCCTTACCACTCATTGCAGCAGCAATACCTTCAGCAGCAGCAACCGCTGCCGCAATCGTCGTTAAATAAGGTACTTTATACTTGATTGCCGCCTGACGAATCCGGCAATCATCCGCTCGCGCATCGCGCCGAGGCGATGGCGTATTAATAATGAGCTTGACCTCACGATTCTTGATTGCATCCAAGACATCGGGACGACCCTCACCAATCTTGGCAATAGCCGAGCCATTGACGCCCTTCTTGGCTAAAAACTCAATTGTTCCTTCCGTGCCTACAATCTCAAATCCAAGCTCCGCAAACTTCTTAACTGCCACAACTGCATCATCGGGTTTTTCCGAAAGCGAAACCAAGAGCTTACCTGCAGTAGTTGGAAGTGGTGAGCCAGCGGCCTCTTGCGATTTATAATACGCAAGTCCAAAGGTATCTGCAAGTCCCAAAACCTCACCAGTGGAACGCATTTCCGGCCCCAAAACTGGATCAACTTCAGGGAATTTTTCAAACGGCATTACTGCTTCTTTGACACCAAAGTATGGAACGATGTGCTTCTTGTCGAGTTTCAAACTTTTTACCGTCTCACCCAGCATAAGGCGCGTTGCAATGCCCGCCATTTGCGTTCCTGCAACCTTAGATACAAGTGGAACTGTGCGACTTGCGCGCGGATTGGCCTCAATCACATAAACCTTTTCGTTCTCAATGGCAAACTGCATATTCATAAGGCCTACGACCTTAAGCTCACTGGCAATCTTGCGCGTATAATCAAGGATGGTAGCTTTATTCTCTTCGCTAATTGAAACCGGCGGAAGCACACATGCCGAGTCACCCGAATGAATGCCTGCAAGCTCCACATGCTGCATAATCGCAGGTATAAATACATCCTTACCATCCGAAAGCGCATCAGCCTCACACTCAAGCGCATGACAAAGGAAACGATCAAGATAAAGCGGACGATCAGGCGTCACCCCAACTGCTTTGGCAACATATTCGCGAAGCATAATCTCGTCATAAATAACTTCCATTCCGCGTCCACCCAAGACAAAACTTGGACGAATGATAAGTGGATAACCAAGCTTATTCGCACAGGAAATCGCGCCATCAATATCGTGGGCCATCATTGACTCGGGCATAGGAATATTGAGCTTGTCCATAATTGAATGGAACAAGTCACGATCCTCTGCATCATCAATAGAGGCAACCGATGTACCCAAAATCTTACAACCTGCTTCTTCCAAACCACGTGCAATATTAAGTGGCGTTTGTCCACCAAACTGCACAATCACACCTGCGGGCTTTTCGGCTTCATAAATCTGTAGGACGTCCTCGACCGTTACTGGCTCAAAGTAGAGCTTATCAGAAGTATCATAATCAGTCGAGACTGTCTCTGGGTTACAGTTGACAATAATTGTCTCATACCCCATCTTGCGCATTGCCATTGCTGCATGGCAGCAGCAATAGTCAAACTCTATTCCCTGACCAATACGATTAGGTCCACCGCCCAAAATCATAACCTTCTTCTTATTGTCCGAAACTGGCACTTCACTCTTTTCGGCATTATAAGACGAATAGTAATATGCTTGATTCTCCACGCCAGAAACTGGAACTTTGTGCCATGTCTCCACGCACTTAAGTCCCTTACGTTGAGCACGAATATCTTTTTCAGGTACGCCTAAGAGTTGCGCAAGATACTTATCAGAAAATCCGTCCTTTTTAGCCTTAATGAGCATATCGTCCGGCAAGAAACCGCCCTTGTGCATGAGGATTTGCTCTTCCTCTTGAACAAGCTCACGCATTTGGTCGACAAAATATCCTTTGACACCAGTCCTTTGAAAGATTTGATCATCCGTCGCACCCTTGCGAAGCGCCTCGTACATCTGGAAGTGGCGCTCGCTATTGGGAATGGAGAGCATTTTAAGTAGCTCATCCAACGACTTCTCGTGAAAATCCTTTACAAATCCAAGACCCGAGCGACCCCTCTCCAATGCGCGAATCGCCTTTTGGAAAGTCTCCTTATAGGTCTTGCCAATTGCCATCACTTCACCGACCGCCTTCATCTGCGTACCGAGCTTGTCCTCAACCGCACGGAACTTCTCAAAAGCCCAACGCGCAAACTTAAGAACGATATAATCCCCGCTTGGCGTATATTTTTCAAGCGACCCATCACGCCAATAAGGTATCTCATCCAACGTCATTCCTGAAGCAAGTTTCGCAGAAACAAGCGCAATTGGAAAACCGGTTGCTTTGGACGCAAGCGCAGACGAGCGCGAAGTTCGAGGATTAATCTCAATAATGACTACACGCCCCGTCTTGGGATCATGCGCCCACTGAACATTACACCCACCGATAACCCCAATCTTCTCAACAATTCGAAACGCATCGCGTTTAAGCTTCTCTTCAAGCTCCTTGGAAATCGTAAGAAATGGAGCTGCACAAAAACTATCGCCAGTATGTACACCGACTGCATCAATATTCTCAATGAAGCAAACCGCGATCATTTGATTCTTGGCATCGCGCACAACCTCGACCTCAAGCTCCTCCCAGTTAAGGATAGACTCTTCAATAAGGCACTGATGCGTGAGCGAAGCATCAAGACCACGTGCACAAATCGTACGCAACTCCTCAATGTTATAGCAAAATCCACCACCAGAGCCACCCATCGTATAAGCAGGACGCACCACGACTGGATAGCCAATTTCACCCTCAACAAGCTTAATAGCATCTTCAACCGTATGCACAATGCCCGACTTAGGCGTTTCAATTCCAAGCGACTGCATCGTCGCTTTAAAAATCTCACGATCCTCACCACGCTCAATCGCGTCTAAATTAACTCCAATTACCTTGACACCATACTTGTCCAAGATGCCCTTCTTGGCAAGCTCCATCGAAAGATTAAGACCCGTCTGGCCGCCAAGATTAGGGAGAATAGCATCAGGACGCTCTTTAGCAATAATTTGCTCTAATCGCGTTTCATTGAGTGGCTCAATGTAAGTTGCATCTGCCATCACTG
Organism: Kiritimatiellia bacterium; assembly: GCA_045599105.1. Taxonomy (GTDB): domain Bacteria; phylum Verrucomicrobiota; class Kiritimatiellia; order RFP12; family UBA1067; genus UBA1067. The sequence goes on along the minus strand of JAZRVL010000031.1, from coordinate 3,302 downwards.
GATCGGTCATAATCGTCGCTGGGTTAGAGTTGACGAGAACCACCTTGTATCCACACGCTCTTAGTGCTTTACACGCTTGCGTGCCAGAGTAATCAAATTCACATGCTTGGCCAATAACAATTGGACCAGAGCCGATAATCAAAACTTTGTCAATATCAGTACGCTTCATACTGAGTAAGTATTATACCAAATTTTTATCCCTTGCGGGTGAAAAAAGGGACGGTGGATAACTCCACCGTCCATCTAATGCCCTAAAGCATGTTTTTTTAATGCATAGAAGCGCCCATATCGCCCGTAACTCCGTGCGTACCGACGCCTACCGACATTGAGGCGTTGGCTCCGTGTCCAGCATTGGTAGACTTGCACTCACAAGCCGTCTTTTCACAATCCGACTTGCAGCAGCAGTCCTTCTTGCCAAACATGCAGCATCCCGTGAGTGCACCCACAAGAGCGATTGCGGCAACGGCCATAATGATTACTCGATTCATTTTAGTTTTCCTTTCTATTTTATATTCCGCAAGACCCATTCTTGCTGAATGCCGCAAATTATGAACTTTTCCTTCTCTGCTGTCAGTTGTAATTACAACGAAAATGAAATTTATTATTTATTCCAAGACCCCGCATAAGACAAAAGTTTTTAATATCTCCGCACAGCCCGCAAGAATCTTCTTGCACTATTCCCCAAAAGAGAATCACCGTCAACACCGCCGCCCAGTCAAGGCCTATTTTTCGCGAACTCATGCGTATATTATAACACTAAAACCACATTTCTAATCACCTTTTGGGTCGTGTCTCCAAATTGCCTACTGTATTTGCCGAACATCAGGACAAATATCCACGAAGCGCACACCGCGCCAAACGTATCACAAAGAATGTCCTTTTGTGCATCCCAAATATCGCCTTGCGAGCCAAGAAACGCCGCACCAGCTTCTCCGCCATCAACGACCGCGTAAAGCCACTCGACAATCTCCCACGCTCCAGCCATAGCAACCGTCGTCATCACAGCGAAAAAGCCCGCCAATCGTTGCGACGAAGCCCATCCTTTACGCCAATAGAATTCGGCAAGCGGAAAGGCGAGCCAACCAACGGTGAAATGCGCGATGCGATCGTAGGGATTGCGTTCAAGTCCGAACAGCTCCACAATCCACCCCATCGGCACCTTCTCGAACGAGTAATGCGCGCCGATAATCTGCAATAAAAGCCATGCTCCGAAACATATGTAAGACACCATCGAAAACCGAAACTTCCGATAACTCACCGCTAAAATCGCGAAAAGGCCCACCGCCCATACCATTTCGACGTACCATACCGTGCGACTGTACGGCTCAATACCCGACCAAATCGCCGTACCGACCAATAAAAGCGCCATTATCTTTTCAAACCGCATATTCGTAATTCTTATTTTGCGACATTATACCAAATAATGCGGAGCTGCGGAATGAAGAACGCCGCAACATACCAGAAACGACTTTCCTCGCCTTCTCCCCTCGCCTAGGCGAGCTTTGTGTGCCCGAATTGGCGAAGAGCGAGAATAAACACATCTTGTCCAGTGAGGCAGGTATCCATCAACCGCATTTTTCGACCTTGGCGCCATTCGGCAAGTCCTAAATAATAGAACTGACGCAGATTCTCGGCAATGACAAACGGCGTGATGCCGTATTTGAGACACTCCTTAAGGAGAATCAGTCGCCCGACGCGTCCGTTTCCATCCTGAAACGGATGGATCTGCTCAAACTTGACATGAAAATCGAGAATCGTCTCAAGCGTCTTCTCTGCCGACTTGTACCACGCGAGCAACTTAAGGATTTCCCCTTTCACTTCTCGCGCGGGACACGTCTCCATTTCGCCGACGACATTATCGAGCCGCTTGTAGTCACCAACCGCGAACCATTCCTTGCGCGCATCCGACGTCCCCGTCTTGAGGTTCGCATGTAGCATCTTGATATAACGCTCCGTCAATGCCGCACCGGCCGATTCGATCACCAGATCGATACAACGGAAGTGATTGGAGGTTTCGACGATGTCATCAATCGGCACATCACTTGAGAGCTTCCCGACAGTCATCGTCTCGAAAATCCAACGCGTCTCCTCGTGCGTCAATCGACTCCCTTCCATGTGATTGGTGTTGTAGGTAAAGTCGATTTGGAGACGATGATATAGCCCTCCCACGATTCTACCGCGCTTTTCCGCTTTGAGAATCTGAAGAACGCTGGACGGAAGCGGCTTTTGCCGCGGCTGACGTTTCGGTTTCTCAGCGTCTGCAGGAATCTGCCAGGCCTTGCCGAGCAGATTGACACCTGGAATATGCCCCTTCTCGCAGTGTATTTGCACACTTCGAGCACTCAATCCCCATTTTTCGGCAGCTTCCTTAACCGAAATGTAGTCCATTCAATCTCCTTGAGTATCCTTGAAACGAAACTTATCGCCGCAAAATATGCACGAGTTTTATCGCATTATCTTTCGTCTCATATTATACCATATCTCAACTCTTCCGCGCAAGCTCTCATTCGCCGCGCCCATCACATTTCCTCTTATTCCACCACTACTACTCCATCATTAGGGTCACCCTTGGCTTAATCCGATTATCAAATTGCCCCGACGCCTATGCGAAAGAGGTCTTTTGCGAGCGGAAGATTGTTCTTGGCAAGACACAAACCCTCGCTTTGTAAATTAGAAAGCGCCACTTTCTTTTTTACAGACGATGGCGTTTGCCTTTCGAGCCATAGTACGTAGGACCCTAAATCCTTCGATTGTATTTGGTTCTGTCGTGACTGTGTTTGTTTGTGGATTGTAGATGTCGAGTTTCTCTTTAGAAACATCAACGCCGATGTGCATCGTCTCTGATTTCATGCTATACTATTCATGTCTGGAGGTTGAAAGGAGCCGTTAACTCCCAACACCTAAGCAACTGTTGAGCCTTTAGACGAAATGGCGGGGGCTGAGCAAACCCGGAGGATGAAACTCCTTGTCCCCTAACTGAGCCTCACCGCCAAAGATCCTCCTTGGATGGCCATCCTTGGAGGATCGTTCTTTTCGGACACTCGTCCGAGGAACAGTTAACAGTCTATCAAATTTTGATTAGACATAACCTCGCATCCCAGTTTTGTGACCTATCTCAACTGTGGGCGGCTCTTCCTTGTGGGCCGAAACGATAGATAACCTGGCGGCGTGAGGCGACAAAGATCACCGAGCTATTGGTTCAACCTGCCCAAGATGACGACCAAAGGCGCGTTCTTTGATGGCAAAAGGTGACGCTCTGAATACTTAAAGGCGGGTATTGGCATAAGTCAACCTGGGTTTTG
>JAZRVL010000030.1:0-1220 GCA_045599105.1 Kiritimatiellia bacterium | reverse complement strand
CTGCGGAGGGACTGCGCTTTGCCTTTGACGTAGAGACTTGTGAACAGGTGACCGTGCGCGGCGCCTCAAACGCCAGTCGCACGGTCATCCTGTTTGCAAGTCGGACTCTGTTACACTCTCAGTTGTCAAAGAACAATCCTTTTCCTAAGTCCTGGTAAGGCTTGAAAAGAATTGTTCCCATTATATCTAGCGAATTGCGTTGCAAGCAGCCCTGCGGGCTGATGGATACGCCCTATAATCTCGGACGTCGATGAGCAGGAGAAGACCAGAGGATTTAAATCCACTCATTTTTGAGAATAGACTTGATCCAATTCTTTCGAAAATTCTTTTCTCCGCCAAAGAAATAACTCTCGGGTTTTGTAAGAGTGCCGGTTTCGTCAAGCCGTCGTGCGATTCGCTTCATCGTACACGCCAAATCTGCAACTTGCGAAAGACGTGACTGGACTGGAAGCACTTTCATCACACGAATGTGAGCAAATCTCTTTTCCAGCGTTTCGGAAATCAATTTTGAGATCTGCCTTTGCCCACGGTCATAACACACCATGATTTCACTGTATGCCGATAGGCGAGTATGGTTTTCGGTAATAAACGGATCAATTTGCTCCTTCAATTCATTAAGGATGCTTTCCTCCGTGCTATCAGAATCTTTCTTCGCAAAGAAACATCTATACTTAAAGGATCCGTGGTGTATGAATGCCATTAAGTTGGCGATGACCTTGCGGCGCAATGACAAATCCATCCCAAAGTATTCGTCTTCGCCTCGAATGGCCGGACTTGAATGGATGCAATGGTTATCAAGTCCAAGCATCTGAAGGCGATATTCCAAGTCCCGCATTTTGTCATAAAGGCGCTCAAGCTCTTCGTGAAATACCATCGTAACAACATAGTACGGACAATGCTCGCTAAACTGCCCGAAGTCACCCGACTCATCAATAAAAATCTCGATTCCGTTCATAATGAAAATGGCGGGGATTTCCCCGCCGTTAGGTGGACCTTTACGCCAGCCCGCAAGGCGGTCTCCTTTCGGAAACGCCGACATTATAGCAAATCTTTGGCTGAGAAATCAATGACAAAAAGAAACTGGAGGTCCCCAATTTTCTCGAAAGCTACCGAACCCTTGAGAGGCCTCGCGCGGTTTTGACCTCTTTTGACTGAAAATCGTCCTTCTCGGACGGTCTTCGCTATAATGCGAAGTCCTTACACCAACCAAGAAGGACGAC
>JAZRVL010000029.1:0-8394 GCA_045599105.1 Kiritimatiellia bacterium | reverse complement strand
GTCGGCGACGTAGCCGGCCTCCTTCATCACGCGGGCGATTTCCGCCTTGAGATTGCTGGCCGGGATCTCGACGGAGTAAAGGCGGGCCTTGAGTCCGTTACGGATCGTCGTGAGCATATCGGAAATGGGATCGATTACCATATTAGTGATTCCTTTCCTTTACCACGAGGCCTTGGTGACGCCGGGAATAAGTCCCGCAACCGCGAGCTCGCGGAAGCACAGACGACACACACCGAATTTGCGAATATAAGCATGACGACGACCGCAGCGTTGGCAACGGTTGTAGGCACGCACCTTAAACTTGGGGGCCTTTTTCTGCTTTTCAATAAGACATTGTTTGGCCATAAATTAGTTCCTCCCTGCGAACGGCATGCCCATAGAGATTAAAAGCTCCTTGCACGCCTTATTATCAGTGGACGAGGTCACGAACGTAATGTCCATGCCCGAGTGAGCGCTTGATTCCAAGAGTTCAGGGAAAATCGTATGTTCTTTGATGCCAAGCGTATAGTTGCCCGCACCATCAAACCCACGATTCGGAACTCCACGGAAGTCACGAATTCTTGGAAGTGCTGCCGAAATCAAGCGGTCAGCAAACTCCCACATGCGCTCGCCGCGCAAGGTAACCTTCGCGCCAATTACCATGCCCTCACGCAACTTGAAGTTCGAAATCGACTTCTTCGCCTTGCAGAGCATCGGCTTTTGACCAGTAATTGCAGCAAGGTCATCAACCAAGGTCTTCTGCTCGTCTTTCGAGACGATGCCAAAGCCCATGTTAATGACGATCTTCTGCAAACGGGGAACGAGCATCTTGTTGGTGGTGTTAAGCTTCTTTTCCAGCTCGGCCACCATGCGGCTCGCGTATTCGTCTTTGAGTCTTGCCATGATGAAAGTTCCTTTACCTTACAGGGTCTTGCCACTCTTGACCGAGAGGCGTGCCTTCTTGCCGTCCTTCATGCCTGTCCTGACACGAGTACCGCACTTCTTGTCGGCATCGTAGGGCATAAGCTTTGAAATTAAAATCGGCAGTTCTTTGTCAATGAGACCACCAGCGCTCTTTTCGGTGCGACGCATCGCCTTCTTATGGACGTTGACGCCACCAACAATCGCGGTGCCCTTCTTAGGGTTAACACTCATCACCGTACCAGTCTTACCCGCGTCATTGCCACGGATTACAATTACGGTGTCATTCTTTTTGATTCTTGCGATAGCCATTTTTAATGCTCCTAAGTTTAGACCACTTCTGGGGCCATCGAGAGGATCTTCATATAGTTCTTATCCCGGAGCTCACGCGCAACTGGTCCAAACACACGTGTACCAATTGGATTGAGCTTCGAGTCAACGAGAACGCACGCGTTCTGGTCGAAGTGAACCGTTGAACCATCAGCCCTACGAATCGGGTTTCCAGTACGGATGATGACCGCGGTCGCAACCGAACCCTTCTTGATCGAAGAGGTGGGCGACGCTTCCTTGATTGCCACGCGGATTACGTCACCTAAGTGCGCGTACTCCTTGCGCTGCTTGAGAATGCGGAAGCACATCGCGCGCTTGGCGCCAGTGTTATCCGCAACTACGAGATTGGAAAGTTCTTGCAACATATATCCTATCTCCTTATTTCACGATGCGCCAACGCTTAGTTGCGCTAAGCGGACGCGTCTCCATAATAGTTACGGTGTCGCCGACTTTGACAGCATCGCTTTCATCGTGCGCGTGATAGTTTTTCGTGCGCGTGACGATCTTGCCGTAGACGGGATGACGCTCGCGATAAGAAACCGCGACCTTGACGCTCTTTGCGCCCATCTTGGACACCACAACGCCCTTGCGCAACTTGCGCGCGGTGCGAGTATTAGTTTCAGTGCTCATTAGATCTTTACTCCTGCGCGGGTGATAAACTTGGTGTGGATACCGATCTTGGTCGCCGCGAGACGGAGGCACTCCTTCGCAACATCCTCAGAGACGCCACCAATTTCAAAAAGCACCTTACCGGGGAGAATCACGGCCGCCCAAAACTCTGGGTTACCCTTTCCTCCGCCCATTCGGACTTCAATTGGCTTACGCGTAACTGGCCGATCGGGGAAAATACGAATCCAAAGCTTACCTTTACGCTTCATCTCACGGTTAATTGCAACACGGCACGCCTCAATCTGAGTTGCGGTGAGCAATCCTCGAGTAAGCGCCTTAAGGCCGAATTCGCCGTACGCAAGTTCAGCTCCCGAAGTAGCGTAACCCGAACGATTACCCTTCGAGACCTTGCGGTACTTTACTCTTTTAGGCATTAAAGGCATTTTTACTTCCCTTCTTTCTTTTCTCCACGCTCACGACGCTCACCACCGCGACGTTCGCTACGGGGAGCACGAGCCTGGAAGCCGTCCTTCTTGCAAATCCACACCTTGATGCCGATCTTACCAGCAGTGGTGTTGGCTTCAGCAAAACCATAATCAATATTGGCACGTAAAGTGTGCAACGGTACTTTGCCCTCGCGCGACCACTCAACCCGCGCAATTTCTGCGCCATTGATACGGCCACCTGCGTGAACCTTAATTCCGTCCACTCCCATGTCCATTGCGACTTTCATCGCCCGCTTCATCGCACGCTTAAGCATGATACGACGCTCAAGCTGCTGCGCGATGGACTCAGCAACAAGCTGAGCATCTGCATCGGCGCCCTGTACTTCCTTGATCTCGAGATAGACTTCCTTTTTGGTCATCTTCTCAAGCTTAGTACGAATCGCCTCGACATCATCGCCCTTACGACCAATGATGACACCTGGGCGAGCGCTGAACAAGGTCACACGAACGCGACTTAAGTAGCGCTCAATCATAATCTTGGAGATGCCCGCCTCAGCGAGATACTTCTTGCAAACCTCACGAATCTTCTGATCCTCAATGAGGTAAGCGCTGAAGGTCTTCTTGGGCGCAAACCAACGGCTACCCCAAGCGTGATTAACGCCAATTCTAAAGCCGATGGGGTTAACTTTCTGTCCCATTATTTAGCCTCCTTCTTATCATCCGTGAGGATCACCTTGCAATGACACATACGACGAGCGATCGGATGCGCTGAGCCACGGGCAGTTGGCCAATAGCGACGCATACGCACCGACTCATCGAGAACGCAAAGCTTAACCCTGAGTTCTGCAGCTTCCGCAATGCCATTATTGTTCTTCGCATTCGCAATCGCGCTCATGATTGTCTTCTTGATAATCACAGCCGCTTTCTTGGGCGAGAACTCAACAATCTTAAGCGCGTCAGCGGCCTTGAGCCCCTGGCACGAGCGCGCAAGCGGACGGCCTTTAGCTGCCGACATGCGTGCGTTACGGGTAATAGCAATAACTTCCATTTTCTATCCCCTTACTTGGCCTCGACCTTAGCCGCAGCATTACCATGCGCCTTAAACAGACGCGTTGGAGCAAACTCGCCAAGCCGATGTCCGACCATATTTTCAGTGATAAAGACCGGCAAATGCTGACGGCCATTGTGAATCGCGAACGTAAGTCCGACGAAATCTGGGAGTACCATCGAACGACGACTCCAAGTTTTAATCGGCTGCTTCTTGCCGCTCGCTTGCATCTTCTCGACCTTGCGGAGGAGACTCTCCTCAACATAAGGTCCCTTCTTTAAAGAACGTGCCATCTAGTTATTTCCTCCTCTTAACAATGACTCGGTTGGAGGCCTTGCGTTTCGCGCGGGTCTTTCCGCCCTTCGCGAGCTGGCCCCATGGGGAGCGTGGATCTGAACCACCGGAAGTACGGCCTTCACCACCGCCCATCGGGTGATCAACTGGGTTCATCGCCACACCACGCACCGTCGGACGAATGCCGAGATAACGCTTGCGACCAGCCTTGCCGAGCTTGATGGAGCCCCAATCCTTGTTGCCCACCGATCCGATCGTAGCGAGGCAACGACCGTTGAACATCCTAACCTCACCTGAAGGCATCTTCAAAGTGACCGTATTGCCATCGCGCGCCATCACTTGGCAGGAGTTGCCCGCCGAACGACCAATCTTCGCACCTTGACCAGGAACGAGCTCAATTGCGTGCACGAAAAGACCAAGCGGAATCTGCGCGAGTGGCAAACAGTTGCCAAGCGTCGCTTCCGCTTTAGGACCATTCATCAACTTCGTGCCAATCTTGAGCCCTTCCGGCGCGAGGATGTACGAAAGCGTACCATCCGTGTACTCAATAAGCGCGAGATATGCGCTACGAGTAGGATCATACGCGATCTCCTTCACCGTTGCTTCGACGTTAAACTTGTTGCGCTTGAAGTCAACAATCCTAAGACGCTGCTTAGCGCCACCGCCATGATGACGAGTGGTAATGCGGCCCTGGTTGTTGCGACCAGCCGTCTTGCGAACCGCCTTGGTAAGCCGCTTAACTGGCTTCTTGGCAGTAATCTCCTCGAACGTCGCGGACTCGCGGAAACGCATACCGCACGAACGAGCTTTATAAGTTTTAAGTGCCATAGTTTATCTACTCCTTATGCGAGCTCAATGCGCTCGCCCGGCTTGACAGTCACGATCGCCTTCTTCCAAGTCGGCTCAATGCGAGTGCGACGAGTACCGCGCACATACTTTTCACCGCCCTTGACGTTAATAGTGCGAACTGCGAGCACATGCACGCCGAACGCCTTCTCCGCCTCGCTCGCAATCACGGGCTTGCGGGCAAAAGGAGCAACCTCAAGAAGATAACGGTTCTCGGCAGAAAGCGTCGAACCCTTCTCTGTAATGAGCACGTTGAGGATAACTCCGTTGGTCTTAGTCTTAAGTTCTGCTTTAGTCATGGCCTTCTCCCTTACTTAGCAATGCGCGTTAATAGCGCATCAAATCCGGCCTTGTCGCAAACGAGCTTGCGGCTTGCTAAAAGCGTATAGACATCGAGCGCCTGCGCAGTTGAATAATCAACCTTGGCGAGGTTAGAAGTGACGAGGACGACCGTATCATCCACATCCTTCTGAACGATGCACGCAGTGCGATCAACTCCGAGCTCCTTGAGGAACTTAGCCATGAGTTTGGTCTTGGGCGACTCAAACTTGAACTCATCAACGACGATTACATCGCCTGCTTTGAGCTTGTCCGAGAATGCCCGCGCGAAAGCGAGCGCCCAAACCTTCTTGTTAAGTTTCGTTGCAAAGGAACGTGGCTTAGGTCCGTGCGCCACACCACCGCCACGCCACACTGGGCTTTGACGGAAGCCCGCACGAGCATTGCCCGTACCTTTTTGCTTCCAAGGCTTCTTGTTAGAGCCTGCGACTTCACCCTTGCCCTTAGTCGAAGCAGTGCCTGCGCGAAGCGCATTACGGATTGCCGTAATTGCATCCTTAACTGCCTGCGCACCCTTGTCGAGAACGAGCTTGGATTCGTCAAAAGTAACTTCAATCTTTTGCATGATTACTTAGCCCCCTTCTTCGCCTTATGAGCGATAGCGTTGTTCTTGAGGGACTTACGGACAATCACCGTGCCATTGCGCGCACCTGGGATTGAGCCCTTAACTAAAAGCGCGTTGTCCTCTGGACGAATCGCAACGACCTCAAGGTTAATCGCCTTGCGGTTCACGTCACCCATATGTCCAGGCATCCGCTTGCCCTTTTCAATCCAACCTGGCAAATCACGTGCCGCCAAGCCACCAGTACGACGCTTGGAGTGACCACCGTGAGTCATATTGCCACCTGCGAATTTGTAACGCTTCAAAACGCCCGCATAACCCTTACCTTTGGTAACGCCAGTTACGTCGACGTATTTAACTCCCTCAAAATTCGCAACGGTGACTTTGTCGCCCACTTTGAGCTCCTTGTCACCGTCTTCCAGTGCAAACTCTTTGAGAACCTTCATCGTCTCGACTTGGGCCTTCTCAAAATGCTTCTGCTGAGCCTTCGCAAGACGCTTCGCCTTTTGCGCGCCAAAACCGAGCTGTGCTGCGACGTATCCGTCCTTCTCGAGGGTCTTGAGCTGAACGACTGGGCAAGGACCAACTTCAATTACCGTAACGCAAGTGCGATTGCCCTCAGCGTCGTAAACTTGGGTCATGCCAATTTTCTTACCAATTAAGCCTTCCATATGTCGAGCTCCTATCAGACCCTGATGGTAATGTCGACGCCCGCAGGAAGATTGAGCTTTTTAAGCTCATCGATCGTCTGGGCGGTCGGGTTGATGATGTCGAGCAGACGCTTGTGCGTTCTCATCTCGAACTGATCCATCGACTTCTTGTCGACGTTAGGTGAACGGTTCACAGTGAAACGTTCAACGCGCGTAGGAAGCGGAATCGGTCCTACGACTTGCGCACCAGTACCCCGAGCCGTATCGATGATACCACCGACGGCCTGATCTAGCACACGATGATCGTATGCCTGGAGGCGGATGCGTACTCTTTGTTGTTGCATTTACTTTTACCTTTTCTTTTTTGTTTCATTTGACCTTAGCTTCAACTTCCCTTGCCATCAGCGGACTTCGCTTTGAGTTGCCGCTGGAAGCCCTTTATTTAGGCGCTCCACGCTTGGTTTGGTCTCAACTAAGTACCCCGCAAAAATGAATCGCTCGCGGACACATCATGACCGCGAGCTCAACTCAACGGTCACGACGCGACGGGATATACCTGCCCGTATCGCGACCCTCTTCTTGCGAAGATTGGTTTGTATTATATCAAAAAATGTACTTATCGCGCAAGAGGGTAAATTAAGTTTTTTTAATACCCTTATTTCGCAACTTCTTTGCGCGTATTCTCGAGCCACATCTTAAGCGAGTTTACATACTCGTCCATATCCTTGCGGATTTCTTCGGGAGCGAGTTTTGCCTTCGCTTCGGCCTCGGCATAAAGTGCTGCAAACTTTGGAATAAAGTCCTTAACTACGACTTTTGACTCCCGCCAAAGTTCTTCACGGGTCTTGGTGTTGCCCGCTTTTTGAAGATTTTCGTTAATATATTTGCCACAGGCCTGATTAAGCTCAGCAAAAATTGCCATGTACTTATCATTAATTGGCTTTATCCACTCGTCTCCCAATGACTGAATCTTGAGAAATGAGTCAGGATCGGCTGCAATACCACTCAAAAACTCAATATAACCCTTGGCCCCACCATTCCGATAGGCACTATCTTGCATAAGGATGGTCTTATCTGCCTTAAAGATAATCATTGACGGGAAACCGCGAATATTAAACTTCTTAACAAGCTCAGGGTTCTTTGCCTTCGCGTTTTCGGAAAGACACGTTTTGTCTTTGGGCGAGTCAATATAAACAAACTCGTACTTGTCCTTTAATGCATCAATAAACGACGCATCCGAGAAAACTTCCATCTCAAGCTTTTTGCACCAACCACACCAATCACTACCCGAAAAGCACGCATAAACGAGCTTGCCCGATGCTTTAGCGCGCTCAAAAGCCGCATCCAAATCATCTCCGAATCCTTTTGGAGTTGAAGACTTTTTCGCCTCGACAACTTCACTGACAAGCGCAGTCTCGGCCTTTTCGATCTCAGCTGAAGGAGTCGCTTCTTGAAGTTTTTCACACCCAGTTAATGCTAAAAGCACCGACAATGTAGTAATAGTATTTTTCATATGCAAGTATTGTACCATATTTTTGAAAATAAAAAAAGCCGGCAGCGTCCTACTCTCGCACGGGCGAGTCCCGCACTACCCTCGGCGATGGAGCGCTTAACTTCCGTGTTCGGAATGGGAACGGGTGTGACAACTCCTCTATGGCCACCGGCAAAAAACCGTTAGTTGGGAACTAAAGAGAATTACAACTTCTTTAACGAGATGAAGTTTGTAGTAAAATTAAAATATAAGCTAAGCCACACGTCTTATTAGTACCGATCAGCTCAAGGGATCGCTCCCCTTACACCTTCGGCCTATCGAGGTCGTGGTCTACAACCTGACTTTAGACTATTGCTAGTGGGAAAACTTGTCTTGGGGGAGGCTTGGCGCTTAGATGCTTTCAGCGCTTATCCGTTCCGAACATAGCTACCCGGCCTGCCGCTGGTGCGACAACCGAAACACCATTGGTTCGTGATTCCCGGTCCTCTCGTACTAGGGAATCTTCCCCTCAATTTTCCTGCGCCCACAGAGGATAAGGACCAAACAAGTCGGAGGCCAAGCGGTCTTAGGAAGACAATGTAAGAGCTCAACTCCTTGGCTCACAGAACGACATGGCTACGATGCGACTTTGGGAAGACTTGTCTTGGGGGAGGCTTGGCGCTTAGATGCTTTCAGCGCTTATCCGTTCCGAACATAGCTACCCGGCCTGCCGCTGGCGCGACAACCGAAACACCATTGGTTCGTCATTCCCGGTCCTCTCGTACTAGGGAATGTTCCCCTCAATTTTCCTGCGCCCACAGAGGATAAGGACCAAACTGTCTCACGACGTTTTGAACCCAGCTCGCGTTCCGCTTTAATTGGCGAACAGCCAAACCCTT
>JAZRVL010000028.1:0-55170 GCA_045599105.1 Kiritimatiellia bacterium | reverse complement strand
GGAGCGAGGGACGCCGCGGCGAGCGCCGCGAGCGCGGAGACAGGAAGGAGAGGAGCTAAGCCATGCCTCTGATGCCTAAGAGAGTCAAGTATCGCAAGGTTTCGAAGGGCAACCGCGCCGGTTACGCCACTTCGGGCACGGAGCTCGCGTACGGCGAGTTCGGCCTGAAGGCGCTCACCCGCGGCCTTCTCACGGCGACGCAGATCGAGGCGTGCCGTGTTGCGATCAACCGTGAGATGAAGCGCAAGGGGAAGCTCTGGATCCGCATCTTCCCCGACCGCCCCGTCACGCGCAAGCCGATTGAAGTCCGAATGGGCGGAGGAAAGGGCAACCCGGAGTTCTGGGCGGCCGTCATCCTTCCCGGCAAGGTCCTCTTCGAGGTCGGCGGCGTTTCCGAGGAAATCGCCAAGGAATGCCTCCGTCTCGCGGCGACCAAGATCGGTATTCATACCAAGTTCATCACCCGCGCAGGAGTTAAAATCTAATGAGTACGGAAACCAATATCCGCGGCGCGCGCAAGGTCCGCAAGGGCATTGTCGTCAAGAAGTCCGGCGCGAAGACCGTCAAGGTCGCCGTCTCGTACCGCGAGATCCATCCCGTGTACGGCAAGGTCATCACGCGCACCAAGAACTACCAGGCGCACGACGAGGATGACTCGGCCAAGGTCGGTGACACCGTCACCATCATGGAAACGCGTCCGCTGAGCGCCACCAAGCGCTGGCGCATCGTGAAGTAAGGAGAGACCGATCATGTTGCAGGAACTCTCGAATCTCGTTGTCGCGGACAACACCGGCGCCAAGCGCGCCATGTGCTTCCGCATCCTGAAGCAGCGCAAGGAGTACGCCCACCTCGGTGACGTCATCCGCGTCGCGATCAAGGAGGCGTCCCCGACCTCTTCCATCAAGAAGGGCTCGGTCGCCACGGCCGTCATCATCCGCACGGGTCAGCCGATCCGCCGCGAGGACGGCTCCACGGTCCACTTCGACCAGAACGCGTGCGTTCTCGTCGACTCGAAGCTCAACCCGATCGGCACCCGCGTGTTCGGCCCGGTCGCCCGCGAGCTCCGCGACAAGAACTACATGAAGATCCTCTCGATGGCCCCGGAAGTGGTCTGATAAAGAAGGAGCAATTCTCATGGCTATCGCAAGAATCAAGAAGAACGACACCGTGATCGTCACCTGCGGCAATGACGCGGGCAAGACCGGCACGGTGATGAGCGTCAACCCGAAGAAGGGCACCGCGATCGTGGGCGGCCTGAACGTCCACAAGAAGGCGATGCGCCGCACGGAGAAGACGGCCGGCGGGCTCATCGACAAGGAGCTGCCGATTCGCCTTTGCAAGCTCATGCCCTACGACGCCGACAAGAAGTGCGGCACCCGCGTGAAGACCGGGGAGAAGGAAGGCAAGAAGGCCCGTGTCTCGGTCAAGAGCGGCAAGGCCCTCTAAGGAAGGAACGAAACATCATGGCAAGACTCAAAGACGAATACGCGAGCCGGATGGTCGCTGAGCTTGAGAAGAAGCTCGGCACGACCAACAAGATGCTCGTTCCCCGCCTCCAGAAGATCGTCATCAACATGGGCTTCGGCATCGTCACCAAGGACGAGCAGAAGACCCTGGTGGACGACCTCACGGCGATCACCGGCCAGAAGCCCATGCTCTGCAAGGCGAAGAAGTCCATCTCGAACTTCAAGCTGCGCGAAGGCATGGTGATCGGCGCGAAGGTGACCCTCCGCGGCGACCGCATGTGGGAATTCGCCGAGCGCCTCATCAGCGCCGCGCTCCCCCGCATCCGCGACTTCCGCGGCGTTCCGAACCGTGGCTTCGACGGCGCCGGCAACTACACGCTCGCCATCAAGGAGCACACGATTTTCCCGGAACTCGTGGAATCGTCCGCTCACTCCGGCATGGACATCACGTTCGTGACCAGCTCGACTGACAACAAGGCCTGCAAGGAGCTCCTGAACTCCATGGGCATGCCGTTCGCAGGGAGGAACTAATCATGGCTAAGCAGTGTTTGATCGAAAAGCAGCACAAGGCGCCGAAGTTCAAAGTCCGCGCCTACAACCGCTGCCAGCGTTGCGGCCGCCGTCATGCGTATCTGCGCAAGTTCGGCGTCTGCCGTCTCTGCTTCCGCGAACTCGCGGTCGCCGGTCTCATCCCCGGCGTCACCAAGGCCTCGTGGTAACTGAAGGAAAGGAATCTTAAGAAATGACTATCGATCCCATTTCCGATATGCTCACGACGATTCGCAACGGTCTCAAAGCTCGGCTTTATTCCGTTGAGACGCCGGCAAGCAATCTCAAGGGCGAAATCGCTCGCGTTATGAAAGAAGCCGGCTATATTGCCGACTCGGTCACGACTTCGGAGTTTCCGAAAAAGCTCGTGATTACGCTTAAGTATACTGATCGGGCTGAGCCAGTGATCAGCGACTTGAAGCGCATTTCGCGTCCAGGTCTTCGCAAATTCGTTTCAGTTTCCGAGATTCCTGTTGTCCTCGGTGGCATGGGACTTGCGGTGCTTTCGACCTCCAAGGGCGTGATGTCCGGAGCAGAGGCCAAGAAGTCGCGTCTCGGTGGTGAACTCATTTGTACGGTAGCTTAATAATAAGGAGCCAAAGACAATGTCTCGAATCGGTAAAGAACCCGTCAAGCTCGCAGAGGGCGTAACTGCTACGATCGCGGGTCAGAAGGTGACGGTTAAGGGCAAGCTCGGTGAGCTTTCCTATACGATGCATGACGGCATCACGGCAAAGGTGGAAAATGGCAATATCATTTGCGCTTGCGCGGATGATAAGGCACTTGGTAATTTCCATGGACTTGCCCGCGCGCTGATTAACAATATGGTGATTGGCGTGTCCCAAGGCTACACCAAGCAGCTTTCGATTGAAGGTACGGGCTTTAAGGCTGTTCTTAAAGGTCAGGAGCTTCATCTTTCGCTCGGCTTCGCTTCTCCAAAAGTGTTCACAATTCCTGCGGGAATCAAGTGCACGGTTGAGAACGATGGCTTGCAGGTGACCATAAATGGTATTGACAAGGATATCGTTGGCGAGTCCGCTGCGCGTATTCGTTCGTACTATCCCGCTGAGCCATACAAGGGCAAGGGTATTAAGTACGTCGGCGAGCATATTCGTCGTAAACAAGGAAAGAAGGTGGCTTAATGTTCAATCGCAAAACTCAGCGTCAGAAGCGTCATTTGCGTATTCGTCAGCGTGTCATTGGCACGGCGGAGCGTCCGCGGATGGCGATTTGTGTGACCAACAAGCATCTCTATGTCCAGTTCATCGACGACGATGCGGGCAAGACGATTGCGTCAGCGAGTACGCTCAAAGAGGCGAAGGCCAATCTCGAAGTTGCCAAGTCGCTCGGCACGAAAGCCGCCGAAGCCGCCAAGGCAGCAGGTATCAAGTTGGTCGTCGTCGATCGTGGTGGCAACAAATTCACTGGTCGGGTTGCGGCTATTGTAGAGGCATTAGTTGCGGGCGGAGTTGCGATCAGCGATAAGAAGGAGGATAAGTAATTATGGCAACGAATCATGACAAGCGTCAAGAAGCGGCAGCCGAGGACAATCTCGACGAGCATACCGTATTTGTGAACCGTTGCGCTAAGACGGTCAAGGGCGGTCGTCGTATGAGTTTCTCCGCAGTTATCGTGGTCGGCGACAGGGATGGCAAAGTTGGTGTCGGTTTCGGCAAGGCAAACGAAGTTGCGGATGCGATTCGTAAGGGTGGCGAAGCGGCACGCAAGGATATGCACAAGATTACGCTTAAGGGCAAGACGATTCCCCACGATGTGGAAGGTTCTTGCGATGGCGGTCATGTGATTTTAAAGCCAGCGCCTGACGGCACGGGTCTCATCGTTGGTGGTGGTATGCGCCCAGTGCTCGAAGCGGTCGGCATTCGTGATGCAGTCGGTAAATCCCTTGGATCTAAAAATCGTCTCAATGTGGTCAAGGCCACGATGAGTGCGCTTGAAAAGCTCCGCAGTGCAGAGGAAATTGCGGCAATTCGCGCGTAGGAAAGGATTAGTAAATTATGGAACTTAATTCACTTACCAATACCCCAGGCGCTCGTGAGCGTCGTAAACGCGTGGGTCGTGGATGCGGCTCGGGCATGGGCAAGACCTCGACTCGTGGTAACAAGGGTCAGGGCGCGCGCAAGGGTCACAAGCAGAAGCTCGTCTTTGAAGGTGGTCAGATGCCTTTGGTTAGACGTTTGCCGAAGCGCGGCTTTAATAATGCTGCGTTCAATGCTAAAGCGCTTGCAATCAACGTTGCAGACCTCGAAAAGAAATTCGAGTCGGGTGCGGAGATTACTGTCGAGGCGCTCGCCAAGGCGGGTTTCTCTGATAATAAGTGCCCCAGAGTCAAGATTCTTGGTACGGGTGAACTTACTAAGAAGTTTACGGTAAAGGTGCCTTGCTCGGCTTCAGCGAAAGCGAAAATCGAGAAGGTGGGTGGCTCTGTCGCCTAATTTTACCTTAACGAAAAAGTAGAGCGAAGCCGTGGCTAATAAAGCCACGGTTTCGTTTTTTATGGTATAATGAGCGGTATGAAAAGAATACTTTTATTTTTAGTTACTAACTTAGCGGTAATGATTACACTTTCGATTGTCTCGTCGTTAGTGTTTACGTTTTTAGGTGTGCCGTTATCAAAAGTATTTGATGAGTACTCCTATCTCATCGTTTTTGCATTTATCTATGGTTTAGGGGCGTCAATCATTTCGCTTTTGATGTCCAAGACGATTGCAAAGTTTTCAACAGGCGCTAAGGTGATTGATGGAAGCGAGGGTGAATCGGAGCGGTGGCTCGTTGCAACAGTAGAAGATCTTGCACGGCGCGCAAACTTGAAAATGCCTGAAGTTGCAATTTACGAGGGAGCTGCCAATGCATTTGCGACGGGCGCGTTCCGTAACTCGGCCTTGGTTGCAGTATCTACAGATATTATGCGTCAAATGACCAAGGAGGAGCTAAGAGCCGTACTTGGGCATGAGATTTCGCACGTTGCCAATGGTGATATGGTGACACTCTGCTTAATCCAAGGCGTTCTTAATGCGTTTGTGATTCTTTTCTCGCGTATTATTGCACATGCTCTCGCCAATGCAGGCAGTGGTAACCGTCGTAGTCGGGGCAATCCCTTTACCTATATACTTACGGTTTGGGTTTTAGATATTGTGCTCGGAATTTTAGCGTCACTCGTTGTCTTTTGGTTCAGTCGTAAGCGTGAGTATGCAGCTGACGCAGGCAGTGCGAAGCTTTTGGGCTCGCCCTCATCAATGATTGCGGCATTAAGGCGACTTGGTAATCTTCAGCCAGGCACGCTCCCAAATTCGCTTAAAGCGATGGGTATCGCCGAGGGCAAGCGTACTTCAATTTGGGCGACTCATCCATCACTTGATGATAGAATTGCAGCTTTGACGGAGCTTTCAAATACACTTGCGTAAAGTATGAAAGAGGAATTGGGAATAGTCACACACTCCAGCATAAAGCATGAGCGTGAAAAGGCACGTGCTTTGCGCGAAACGGAGTGGTGGCGCTCGCGTATTGCCAAGGGAGAGTGCTTTTATTGCCATCGCATTGTCGGCAAAGAAAATCTCACATTGGATCACGTTATCCCCGTTTCGCGCGGAGGCAAGTCAACGAGGGGTAATTGCGTACCATGTTGCAAGGAGTGCAATAATAAAAAGAAAGCGACTACTCCCGCCGAACAGATATTGGAAAAGCTTTTTCCAAGTGGAGGTATATCATGAAGCTTTATGTGGCAACCCATAATGCGCACAAGATTAAAGAGATAAGCGAAATTCTTATGGGTGTAGAGGTTGTAGCTGATGATCCCGAAGGCGTTGAAGAGTCGGCTAACGACTTTGAGGGCAATGCGCTTATTAAAGTAAGGGCAATTGCCGAGCGACATGTGGGTGAGTGGTGTATGGCGGATGATTCTGGCTTGGAAGTGGTTGCACTCGATGGTGCGCCAGGTGTACATTCAGCGCGTTATGCTGGGGAGCCATCTAATACACCGAAAAATAATGCGCTTTTATTAAAGAATTTAATGGGCATTGCCGATCGACGGGCACAGTTTACTTGCGTTTGTGCGCTCATAGATCCTAAAGGAAAAGAGCATATCGCAGAAGGGTATTGCCCAGGGATAATCGCAAAGAGCGCATCGGGCATTCAGGGTTTTGGTTATGATCCACTGTTTATTCCCAATGGATACGTCGTATCTTTTGCAGAGCTTTCAAGTGACGAGAAAAACGCCATATCTCATCGTGGGAACGCACTAAAAGTGGTAAAGGAGATATTAAATGGACAATGTTAATTGGTGGACGGTTGGATTTTTAACCGTTTCAAATACTGCGATGCTCTTTGCGTGGTATGGGCATTTGCGGAATATGAATGGGTCACCGCTTTGGAAGGTGATATTGGTGTCGTGGGCGATAGCATTAATTGAATATTGCTTCATGATCCCCGCCAATCGAATGGGATCTAAGACGATGAGCTTGGAACAACTTAAAATTGTGCAAGAGGCAATCTCGCTAATTGTTTTTGTGCCATTTGCGATCTTGATAATGAAAGCTCCTATTTCTTGGAATTATGCGGCCGCAGCAGTATGCATATTTGCGGCAGTGTTCTTCATTTTTAGAGGGTAATATGAAGTCTCGATTAATTATCGCCATGCTTTTGTTGTTTGCCACTGCCAAGGTAAAGGCATTTGACCTCGGGGAGCATTTCAAAGAAGCGCAATCGTGGGAGGAATCGGCGGAGCTTTTTGCAGTTGACCATCGGTGCGAGGGTTTTGTGTTCGCAAGTGATGAGCGTGATATCGTTAATTCGCTTGACCATGATAGCTGCACGTGGAACGGACTTAAAGTTTGGGAGACAAAGATATATTTTGAACGCGGAGAAGAGGCAAGCAAAGTCAAGCGGGTGGAGATTTCGCTTTACAATCGTGGTGATGCTAAAGACGAGACAATTGATCACGAGGAGTTGGATGAAAAGATTGCCCAAGTCGCAAGGGTGTTTAACGAAGACAAAAAAGGAAAAGCGAAACTGCTTAAGTTGCCAACTGGTGGGATTCGAATGAGCCGTACATTTGACAGGGGTGAGTTTTCTGCTGAATTGGTGTGGGGGCTTTCAGAACAATGCGAGAACAATTTGCGCAGGGTTGAATATTTGCGCCTTACGCTTACTCGTAAGGACAACACCAAAAAGGTGGTAAGATATAAGCGCTTGGAAAAGGCAGGCGGAGATATCAAAAAGAACGTGACTAAAAGTCCTAATGGTGATGTTTATATTGATGGGGTGCCGATGGTTAATCAGGGACAAAAGGGGTATTGTGCTGCGGCGGTTTCTGAGCGTGTTTTGCGCTACTTTGGGTTTGATGTCGATGAGCACGAGATTGCTCAACAGGCGGGGACTACTGCGGAGGGCGGAACAAGTTTGGAGGCGATGAAAGAGACTATCAAGGAAATTGGCAACAAACGCACGCTTGCATATAAAGAGCTGATTTCGTTCCCGTTGTCGATGAAACAAATGCAAGAGGATATTGACGCTTATAATAAGGCAGCGAAGTTGGAGAAGCGTCAAACACTTAAGTTGGAGGATTTTTGCCGAGACAATTGTCTTTACTTTGATGAATTGTCGGATGCGATGGAGCCAAGAGTGATTTTGAAAATGAAAGCCACGGGAAGCAAGTATCGGACGTTTTTGTCCGAGGTTCGCAAGTATGTTAATTCGGGGATTCCAATTTTTTGGAGTGTGAGATTGGGTATATACCCAGAAGCGGGAGTTAATCCGCAAACATCGGGTGGGCATATGCGACTTATAATTGGTTATAATGATAAAAAGAAAGAAGTCCTTTTTACTGATACATGGGGACAAGGACATGAGCTTAAACGTATGCCAGAGAATTGGGCGTTTGCGATCACTAAAGGATTTTTTATCTTAAAGCCAAGATAAGGTAATAAGCGGATATTTATGATATAATATCCCGCTATATGAGAATTCTTACTGGCATTCAACCATCCGGCAAATTACATTGGGGTAACTACTTCGGTGCGATGAAGTCAATGTTCGACCTCCAAGAAAAGGGCGAGAATTTCATGTTCATCGCGTCTTTCCATGCGATGACTACGGTGCGTGATGGAAAGGCGCTTAGGGAGGCGACGCGCGATGTGGCACTTGATTATCTTGCTTGCGGTCTTGATCCCAATAAGACCATTATATATCGGCAAAGTGATATTCCCGAGGTGCAGGAGCTCGCATGGTATCTTTCGTGTTTGACCCCAATGGGGCTACTTGAGCGTTGTCATAGTTACAAAGACAAGATGGCTCATGGCTTTGACGCTACACACGGTCTATTTGCCTATCCAGTTTTGATGGCGGCGGATATTCTTATTATGAATGCGGATTTAGTTCCTGTCGGCAAAGATCAAAAGCAGCACTTGGAAGTGACTCGTGACATTGCGCAGAAGTTCAATAATGCGTATGGTGAAGTTTTTAAGCTTCCGGATGCATATATCCCCGATACGGTTGCGACTATTCCAGGTACGGATGGACAGAAGATGTCCAAGAGCTATCATAATACGATTGAGCTTTTTGAAAGTGCAGGTACGATTAAAAAGAAAGTGATGGGAATTGTCACTGACTCCAAGACGATGGAGGAGCCCAAGGAACCAGAGGGCAACTCCATTTACGAGCTTTATAAGCTTTTTGCGACCAAAGAAGAAGTCGAGCAAATGGCTTCATCGTTTCGTGCTGGCAATTACGGGTATGGGCATGCAAAAAAGGCGCTCTTGGAGGCGTATCACCAGCTCTTTGACCCATTCCGTGCTCGGCGTGAAGAGCTTGCCAAAGATCCGTCATCATTGGAGGATATCTTGCAAGCTGGTGCGCAAAAGGCACGCAAAGCAGCTGAACCGATTATGGCGAAAGTACGCGAGGCGGTTGGGCTTTAAGGGAGAAAATATGGCTAAATTATCATTCAAAGAAGATTTATGCAAGGGTTGTGGGCTTTGCATTACTGCATGCCCCAAAAAGATTCTTGCACTTTCAGTGACAAAGCTTAATCACAAAGGTCATGCACCGATTGAGTGTACCAATATCGAAGCGTGCATCGGTTGTGCGAGTTGTGCGATGATGTGCCCTGATTGTGTGATTACGGTTGAAAGGTAATAAAATGAGCGAAAAGGTTTTGATGAAAGGCAATGAGGCGATCGCCGAAGCAGCGATTCGCTCAGGATGTCGGCATTATTTTGGCTATCCCATTACTCCACAGACGGAGATTGCGGCTTACATGTCCAAGCGCATGCCTAAAATTGGTGGTACGTTCCTCCAAGCTGAAAGTGAAATTGCGGCCATCAATATGGTCTATGGGTGCGCTTCAACTGGTAAGCGTGCGATGACGAGCTCGAGCTCGCCAGGTATTTCGCTCAAGGCGGAAGGAATTTCCTATTTGGCTGGTGCGGATTTGCCAGCACTTATCGTTAATGTTCAACGTGGTGGTCCAGGCTTGGGTGGTATTCAGCCGAGCCAATCGGATTATTTCTTTATGACGCGTGGGCCAGGGCATGGTGACTTTCATATTATTGTCCTTGCGCCGGCAACAGTACAAGAGATGGCGGATATGACGCGCCTCGCATTTGAACTTGGAGAAAAGTATCGTATGCCCGCAATGCTACTTGCGGATGGTACGATGGGACAAATGATGGAGCCAGTGGAACTTCCGGTGGAAGTACCCTATGAAGAGTTTAAAGTTAAGAATGATGAGCTAAAGAAGGGCTGGGCAACTACGGGTACGGAATGTAAGCGGGCGCATCACATCGTAAACTCTCTCTACCTCAAGCCCGATGAGCTTGAAAAAACCAATATTGAGCGCTTTGAGCGGTATGCGAAGTTGGAGAAGGAAGAGTGCCGTTGGGAAGAGTATCTAATGGACGATGCGGAGATTTGTGTGGTCTCGGTAGGCATCACTGCACGCATTTCCAAAAACGCGATTGTCGAGTGTCGTAAGCGGGGTATTAAAGTGGGTATGATTCGTCCAATCACACTTTTTCCATTCCCGAAAGCGCCACTTGCCATGGCGGCGATCAAGGTTAAAAGCTTCCTCACAGTGGAACTTAATATGGGGCAGATGATCGAAGATGTGAAGCTTGCGATCAATTGCTCTAAGCAGGTTGCCAAGTGCAATCGCGTAGGAGGTATGATTCCAAGCACTGATGAAGTGATCGCGGCAATTGAAAGGCTCGCAAAGGAGGGTAAGTAAATGGCGGTAGTATTTCAGAAACCGAAGGCGCTTACTGATGCGGTACTTCACTATTGTCCAGGTTGTACTCATGGTATCGTGCATCGTTTAGTTGCAGAGGCGATTGATGAACTGGGTATTGAAGGCAAGACCATCGGCATTGCGCCGGTTGGTTGCTCGGTGATGGCTTACGATTATTTCGCATGCGATATGATTGAAGCGAGTCACGGTCGTGCGCCAGCCGTTGCAACAGGGGTTAAGCGCTCGCTTCCAGATAATATTGTCTTCACTTACCAAGGAGATGGAGATTTGGCCTCTATCGGTCTTTGTGAGACGGTTTCAGCGGCCTGCCGAGGCGAGAATATTACCATCATCTTTATCAATAATGCGATTTATGGGATGACGGGCGGACAAATGGCGCCAACCTCACTTATAGGTCAGGTGACTCAAACCTCTCCTTACGGGCGCGATCCCAAGACGCAAGGAATGCCGATTAGGATTTGCGAGCTTTTGTCGACTTTGGATGCGCCTGCTTATCTTGAGCGTGTTGCCGTCAATAATGTTTTGAACATTCGCAAAGCTAAAAAGGCAATTTTAAAGGCGTTTAAAAATCAAGTAGAGGGCAAGGGCTTTTCGCTCGTTGAAGTTATTTCGACTTGCCCGACCAATTGGGGGCTTACTCCAGAGAAGGCATGCCAATGGGTGGACGAGAAGATGATTCCTTTTTATCCGCTTGGCGTCTACAAAGATAAGGACGCGAAGGAGGAGAAGTAATGACTTACGAAACAATTATGGCGGGGTTTGGCGGGCAGGGATTGCTTTTTTCGGGCAAGGTGCTCGCTTATGCGGGACTTTTGGAGAAAAAGGAGCTTTCGTGGCTACCATCGTACGGACCCGAAATGCGAGGTGGCACTTGCAATTGCTCGGTAATCGTCTCGGATGAGCCAGTTGGTTCGCCTATTATTGCACATCCCAATGTACTTATGGTAATGAACGAGCCATCGTTGGATAAGTTTGAAGATACCGTTGCAAGAGGTGGGACAATTTTTATCGATTCCTCGCTTATTGTCCGCAAAGTCAAGCGCACGGATGTGGAGGTAGTTTACATTCCCGCTACCCAAATGGCCAAGGATATGAATGCGCTTTCGCTTGCGAATATGATCATTTTGGGTGCAATCGTGGAGAAGCTCCACTTGGTTAAGCCAGATACGATAATTGACGCTTTAAAGCATACAATTTCGGCACGCAAGGCCGATTTACTTGACTTAAATCTCAAGGCGGTGGAAGCAGGCAAAAAGTTTATTGCGAAGTAAATGTTTTCCCCTTGCGGAAAAGAGCAAAATATGCGATAATACGCACTCATTTGCATATTATAAGGAACAAAGAAAATGGCTAAGCGTGATATTCCGCTCGAAAGAGTTCGTAACTTCGGCATCATGGCGCACATTGATGGCGGTAAGACGACTACCTCGGAACGTATTCTCTTCTATTCAGGTAAGAACTACAAAATTGGTGAAGTGCACGATGGTGCGGCGACGATGGACTTCATGGTGCAGGAACAGGAGCGTGGTATCACGATTCAATCGGCCGCGACTTGCGTTCAATGGGGCAACTACCGACTTTCGTTGATCGACACCCCTGGACACGTGGATTTCACGGCCGAAGTGGAGCGCTCCTTGCGCGTTCTTGACGGTGCAGTTGCGCTTTATTGTGCGGTCGGTGGTGTTCAGCCACAGTCCGAGCAAGTGTGGCGTCAATCGGAGAAGTATAAAGTGCCGAAGATTGCGTTCGTCAACAAGATGGACCGTGTGGGCGCGAACTTCTACAACGTCATGGATCAGATGAAAAAGCAACTCGGTGCCAATCCTGTCCCAATGGTGATTCCAATTGGTGCGGCGGAGACATTTGATGGTGTTGTGGATTTGGTGAAGATGAAAGCTCTCTACTTTGATATGAAGAGCTTAGGTAAGACCGTTATTGAGAAGGATATTCCTGAAGAGCTCGTTGAGAAGGCGAAGGAATATCGTCAAAAGATGATTGAGTCGGCCGCAGAGCAGGATGATGCTTTGATGGAGAAGTTTTTTGCCGGCGAAGAGCTCACCAACGACGAGATTAAGAAGGCGATTCGCAAGGGCTGCCTCGCACGAACGATTACTCCAGCTTTCTGTGGCACAGCGTTCAAGGATAAGGGAATTCAACCGCTCTTGGATGCAGTTTGCGATTATCTCCCCTCGCCACTTGATACGGGTGCGGCAGTTTCGCAGGATAATCCTGATGAGAAGCGCGAAGTTTCGGACGATGAGCCATTTTGCGGACTTGCGTTTAAGATTATGAACGATCCCAAGTCGGGTGGCAAGATCACTTTCGTGCGTGTTTACTCAGGTACGATGAAACTCGGCGCGGAAATGCTTGATTCGACGATCAATAAGGAGCAGCGCATTAGCCGTCTATTTAGAATGCATGCGTCCAAGCAAGAGCCACTTGACGAGGCACATGCGGGTGATATTGTTGCTTGCGTGGGACTTACTGAGACACGTACGGGCGATACCTTGTGTGACCCTGATCATCCAATTACGCTTGAGTCGATTGACTTCCCGGCACCAGTTATTTCGGTCGCAGTTAAGCCGAAATCGCGCGGTGATAATGAGAAACTCGGCGTTGCTCTCCATGCACTTGCAATGGAGGACCCCACCTTTGTCGTAAGCTTTGATCAAGAGACGAGTGAGACGATTATTGCAGGTATGGGCGAGCTCTATCTTGAAGTTATTGTTGATCGTCTAAAACGCGAGTTCAACGTCGATTGCGATGTGGGTGCACCACAGGTTGCGTATCGCGAGACGATTACAATGCCAGTTGACAACGAATACAAGCACGTCAAACAGTCAGGTGGCCGTGGTCAGTATGCTCATGTTTGCCTCAAGCTCGCACCTCAAGAGCCAGGTAAGGGCTTTGAGTTTGTCAACGAGGTTAAGGGCGGCGTTATTCCTACCGAGTACATTCCAGCGGTGGAGAAGGGTGTTCGCAAGGCACTTGAATCTGGTCCGCTCGCAGGATTCCCAGTTGTGGATGTCAAAGCGACCGTGTACTTCGGTTCTTATCACGAAGTTGACTCAAACGAATTCGCGTTCATTACTTGTGCGATGCAGTGCTTTAAGCAGGCGTTCCTCAAGGCAAAACCGCAGCTATTAGAGCCGATGATGGATGTCGAGGTTGTTGTGCCCGAGCAGTATATGGGTGCGGCGAATGGCTCCATTAACCAGCGTCGTGGACGTATCGAGGGTATGGAGGATCGCGCGGGAGTGAAGCTCCTAAAAGCAACCGTACCACTTGGTGAGATGTTCGGCTACTCGAACGCCATTCGTACGGTGACGCAGGGTCGTGGCTCCTTTACGATGATCTTCAAACAGTACGAAGCCGTGCCGAAGAATATCGCTCAGGAAGTCGTTGAGAAGCGCATCAAGGAAGGCAAAGTCCGTCCTCAGAGCGCCGACTAATCTCTTTGAGGGGTGATATGCTCCTTGAAGAGATAGCCGCCCTCAAAGCGGAAAAGGAGGCAATCATCCTCGCCCACAATTATTGCGTGGGCGAGGTTCAAGATATCGCGGACTTTACGGGCGATTCGTTGGAGCTTGCGCGCAAGGCGACGGAGATTGAAGCGAAAGTAATAGTCCTTTGCGGGGTTAAGTTCATGGCGGAAACGGTCAAGATATTAAATCCCGACAAGGTTGTTTTATTGCCTGACGAAACCGCTGGCTGTCCAATGGCGGAGATGATTGACGCGAAGAAATTGCGGGAGCTTAAACGTCTGCATCCTTTGGCCAAGGTCGTCTCTTATGTCAACTCGACCGCTGAAGTAAAAGCCGAAAGCGATATTTGCGTAACGAGTGGAAATGCGGAGAAAGTGTTAAGTACGCTTAAAGGCAAGGAGATTATCTTCGTTCCAGATCAGCATTTGGGAAGTCACGTGGCGAATTGCTTGGGCGAGAAGTATGTCTTGACCAATGGGTATTGTCCAATTCATGCGAGACTGGAGCTGGGCGACATCGCAAAAGCGCGAAGAGCAGCAAAACTCAATGCGCCAGTGTTGGTACATCCTGAATGCGGCAAGTCGGTACGAGAGGCGGCGGACAAGTGCCTGTCGACGGGGGCGATGTGCAAGTACATCAAGGAGTCGCCCTGTACGACTTTTGTAATTGGCACTGAGAACGGGATTCTCCATCGGCTTAAAAAGGAAAATCCTGATAAGCGCTTTATTGTTGCGCGCGATTTGGTTTGTGCGGATATGAAGAAAATTACCTTGCAAAAGGTTTTAGCTTCGCTTAAAGAGCTTAAAGTCGAGGTAAAAGTCCCTGAAGAAATCGCCAGTAAAGCACGCAAGGCGATTGAAGCGATGTTAAGTGCGAGCTGATGATTCTCGCCATTCTTTTTGCCTTTCTTAATATCGTCTTTCCTAAGGAAGGCGAAAAGTTTGGTTATATTGAGCATCTCTATTTAATTGGTGCTACCGATACGAAGTCGCTTTCGGTAAATGGGGCAAAGGTGCCAATTCATCCCATGGGCGGGTGGGTAGCGTATATTGATTGTCACGAGGGTACCAATGTTGTTGAAGTGGGGGAGGTAAAGCGCACTTTTGTTGTAGGCAAGAAAATGCCCAATTTGAGCAAGGTGGAAGTGCCGCTATACAAAAAGTTAGAGTATGCAGCGGATGAGCCGTGTACTAATTGCGCGCGTTTGGTGGTAATCGATCCAGGTCACGGAGGTGCGAATGATTTGGGGACGATATCACCGCATAACTTACCCGAGAAGGATTTAAACCTTTTGCTTGCCAAATCGGTAAGAGACGAGCTGATTAAAAAGGGGTTTGATGTCATTTTAACACGGGAAAACGACGAGAGGTTAGAACTATATGAACGAGCGCGAATTGCCCATGAGCGCAAGGCGGCAGCGTTTGTTTCCATTCATCACAATGCGCCTCCAGTCGATAAGGATCCGCGCAAACTTAGATATCACGCAGTTTATACGTGGAATGATTTAGGGATGGGGCTTGGTAAGGCGATTAATGGCGAGATGACCAAGGTGATGGAGATTGCCAATAACGGGGTAGTACACGCAAACTATGCAGTGACGCGTTCAAATGAAATTCCAAGCGCACTTGTGGAAGTGGATTTTATTACTACTCCAGAAAGTGAGTTGGATTGTTGGAATCCCGTTCGACGACAAAAGATTGCCATCGCCATTGCGCAGGGAATTGCGAACTACGTAGAGTTTGGTATAATAACCAACCGATGAAGACAGTTAAATATCTTTTAGTTATGGCGCTTATGGGGATTGGGGTTTTGGCTCAATTCGCGCTTAAATCCGAGCGAGCAAGCACTTCGTCGCAATTTAGCGATGGTACGTATGCGGCAATTGGCGGGTTACGGTCAATTGTCGCTGAAATTATTTGGTTTCGCGCGGATCGTCTACAAGCGGAAGGGCGCTATGTGGAGCTTGCGCAACTCGCAAGTGCTTTGGCAGCAATGGAGCCTCATACTCCCGAAGTTTGGGGATATGCTGCGTGGAACCTCGCCTACAATGTTTCGGTAATGATGACGAGCGATGAAGATCGCTGGCGCTGGGTGGAAGCGGCAATTAAACTTTTGCGTGATGAAGGCCTTGCGCTTAATCCCAATAGTCCTGAACTTTGCCGAGAATTGGCGTGGCTTTTCGAGCTTAAAATAGGCGCAGATATTGATCGCTCCGCACTATTCTATCGGGCGAAGTGGAAGGCGATTGTTGAGGATGTACAAGCGCGCGGCGCATGGGCGGAGCTTAAGCTGGACGAGAAAGAAATGCGCGAAATTGAGCGCCTAACTGGCTTTACCGATTGGACGGATCCACAACTTTCAGCCATTTACTTTGCTCGGCATGGTAATCTTGCCGATATTATTCAACAAGCGTCAGTAATCTATACTAAAAATCACCAAAATTTGATAAAATAATCGTTACTTATGAATACTATACTTTTCGCATTCCTATTTGCAGCCGCTCCTTTGGGTGACGAGTGGCAAGACAATCAAAAACTTTCCGAAGGCAAGGAGCCTACGCGCGCTATGTTCTCGAGTTTTGCGACCGAGGAAAAAGCGCTCAAGATTTTGCCGGAGTTTTCGCCATATCAAATATCGTTGGACTCAGATACTGAGTGGAAATTCAATTGGGCGAAAGATCCAAATTCGCGCCCAAAGGATTTTTACAAGCTCTCATTTGACGTTTCAAAGTGGGAGACGATTAAAGTCCCTTGCTCTTGGCAGGCGTACGGCGCGAATGGTAAAGGTGGCTGGGGAACGGCGCTTTACACCAATATTCGTTATCCTTTTGCTCGCGATGTCCCAGGCGGTTCCAAGGTAATGGGTGAGCCACCCAAGGATTTCACTAATTATGCAGCTCGCAACCCCGTCGGCTCCTACCGTCGTGATTTTGAGTTGCCAACGGATTGGAATGGAAAAGACCTCTTTCTTAAGTTCGACGGTGTAGACTCGTTCTTTTATCTGTGGGTGAATGGTGAATACGTAGGATTTTCCAAAGATAGTCGCTCGCCTGCGGAGTTTGAGGTAACGAAAATGTTACATCCTGGCAAGAATACGGTTGCGTTGGAGGTCTATCGTTATAGCGATGGTTCGTATTTGGAAGATCAGGATATGTTTCGTCTTTCGGGCATTTTCCGTCGTACGTGGCTCTTGGCGCGGCCAAAGAATCGAATCAAGGATTTCTTTGTAACGGCGCATCCAGTCAAGGAGTGGGATTTCACGGGTGATTGGCGAGTTGATGTGGAAGTCGAGGGCAACGTCACTGTCGCGCTTTACGATTGGGATAATGAACTTGTTAAACGTACGAGCGACAAGTCCTTTACGGTTAAATCTCCCAAGCTTTGGAGTGCAGAAGCACCCAATTGCTACAAGGTGGTGCTTGGCAATGGTAATGAATTTGTTTCAACCGTCTTTGGCTTTAGAGTGAGCGAAATCAAAAATGGCCGCTACTACTTGAATGGCAAACCGATCAAGCTCAAAGGTGCCAATCGTCATGAATCGGATCCGATGTTCGGTCATTATGTGCCGTTAGCTCGCCACGAGCAGGATATCGCGCAGCTTAAAGGCGCTAATTGCAACTGCGTGCGTAATGCGCACTATCCGCAAGATGATTATTGGTATTATCTTTGCGATTTAAATGGCATTTATCTCGTGGATGAGGCGAATGTTGAGTCGCACGGCTATGGATATGGCAACGAGTCGCTTTCGCATCAGCCAAGTTGGCAATTAGCAACGGTTGAGCGCAACCGTTCAATGATTGAACGCAACAAGAACCATCCGTCAGTTGTGATTTGGTCGTATGGCAACGAAGCGGGGCCTGGCGAGAATTTCCGTGCGGTCGAGAAGTGGGTCAAGGGACGTGACACGACACGACCAACGCACTACGAGCGCGATTGGTCGGTTGCGGATATGGAAGGGTGTCAATATCCCGCGGTTGCCTGGGTGTGGAATAAGGCGGCCGACAAGAATGCTAAAAAGCCGTTTTATATTTCAGAATATGCTCACAACATGATTAACGCCATGGGCAACTTGAAGGACTATCAAGATGCGATTGAGTCTTCGGATGTCATTTTGGGTGCGACCATTTGGGATTGGGTTGATCAAGGACTTTATATGAACAAAAATGGCGTCATGATCATTGCCTTTGGTGGTGATCATGGAGATAAGCCGAACGATGGACAGTTTGTGATGAATGGTTGCGTCCTTTCGGATCGTACTCCCGAGCCATGCTATGACGAAATTAAGCACGTCTATCAAAACTGGACGGCTAAAGCGAGTGATGACTACACCAAGATCATCATCCGCAACAAAAATTACTTCATTTGCTCTAAGGACGTGGAGTGTGAATGGACCTTGTTAGTGGATGGCGAGGAAGTCGAGGACGGAGAGTTTGATATCGAAGAATTGGGCCCTCAGGCGGAGAAGGCTTTTGCAATGCCCGAGTTTGGGGAGGAGGGGCTCGTAAAGTCAATTCGTATCACGTTCTGCGTGGACGATAAGTGCATTGCGGCAGACCAAATTGATCTTCCACTTGCGCAAAACATTCCTTCACTTAAGGCGGGGAATGCACGCTTTAGTGAGAATGACAAGTCCATCACCTTTACTACGGGTAAGTTTGTAGTTAAGTTTTGCAAAAAGACGGGTATGCCGTACTCGATTAAGCGTGATGGCAACGAGCTCATCAAGTGCCCGTTTAAGCTTAATTCCTTCCGCACGCCTTCATCCAATGAAGTTGGCTTAGGTGGCAAGTGGCTTGAGCAGGGCTTTAACAATATGGAGGCGACGCTCAAGGAAATTTCCCCAGTCAAGGATAACTCGTTCACGACGCTCGTAGAGTGGAAGGGTGCTAAGTTTGAGCGCATGGATGGCTTTGGTGGGTCTGAAGTCACGATTAAGGATATGGGCGAGAACTTGCGTCCAGTTACATTTGTGGTTGCCTCGCGTTGGACGGTTTGCGAGGATGGAGCGCTTGCGTGCTATGCCAAGATTCGTCCATTGGGGCCCAAGATTGACCTTGCGCGAATTGGTTTTGCGTGGATAATGAATGAAAAGAATGCTTTGGTTGAGTGGCTTGGTCGTGGCCCAATTGAGAACTATGCCGATCGTAAATCTGGTGCATTTATGGGCAAGTGGTCGGGCAAAGCGGAAAAGTTTTATTTCCCTTATGCGCGTAATGAAAACTGCGGTAATCGTGAGGATACTTATGGTCTTAGTGTGGGTGGACTTACAGTGCGCACGCTTGGCAAACCATTTGCGTTTGAGGTCAACCCATATACGAGCCGTGAACTACTTGAATATGTTCATCCAACGGAGCTTCCGCCATCGGATAAGACGCATGTTGGCGTATATGCGGCGACTCGTGGTTTAGGTGGTGCGAGCTGCGGACCAGGCCCGATGGAGCGTGACATTATTCGCACCGATCGTGACTATGAACTTAAGTTTACTCTTTCGCTTGATGATGAAGAGCTCACCCCCCGCACGATGGCAATGGGGAGCTTACCTGAGCTTCCAGAGCGTACGCTTGTGGGAGGAGCAAAGGTATTTACTTGCTCGAGCCGTGAACCTGGCGAAGGCGATCCTGAGCATTTGGTGGATGGAGATTTAAATACCATTTGGCATACGCAGTATGGAGTGACGATGGGCAATTTCCCGCATTCAATTGCAATTGAACTTCCTAAGGAAGAGACGATTAAGGGACTTAGAGTTTGGGGTCGTCGCAATGGAGGGGTTAATGGGCGCGTCAAGGATTGCTATGTGGAAACCTCGATGGATGGCAAGCAATGGGAAAAGCAATTGGACTTTACGCTCCAAAACACTGAACGCGCACAAGAGCTTCGCTTTAGTAAGCCGGTCAAAGCGAAATACTATCGCTTTACGGCATTAAACAATCATTATGGAAATGACTACGCCAGCATGGCGGAAATCGAGACGATAAAATGAGCGAATCGGACACTTCGAGACACTTTTTAAGGCAGTGGATTGAAAAAGACATTGCCGATGGCAAGACAGGAGGCAAGGTGGTAACTCGCTTTCCGCCGGAGCCCAATGGCTACATTCATATTGGGCACGCCAAGGCGGTGTGTGTTGACTTTGGTATGGCTAAACTCTTTGATGGTGAGTGCCATCTTAGATTGGATGATACCAATCCTACCAAAGAGTCTGATGAATATGCGGAGAATATCAAGAAGGATATTAACTGGCTTGGCTTTCAGTGGTCGGGCGAGGGTGATGCTGGTGAGGCGGGATTTTACAATGCCTCCAATATGTTTGACACGATGTTTAAGATTGCCGAAGAGCTCATTCGCCGAGGTCAAGCATATTGCTGCAATTTGACGCAAGACGAGTGGAAGAAGTATCGGGGGGTTCCCGAAAAGCCAGGTACACCAAGTCCTTCACGCGATACTGATCCAGAGCGCAATCTTAAGCTCTTTCACGAAATGCGTGATGGCAAGTATGCGGATGGAGAGTGGTGCGTAAGAGCCAAGATTGATATGGCTAGCCCCAACATCCATTTCCGCGATCCAGTTATTTATCGCATTCGCCACGTCTCGCACTATCATTTGGGCGATAAGTGGTGTGTTTATCCGATGTACGACTTTGCGCACCCGATCGAGGACGCCTTGGAGGGAGTCACGCACTCAATGTGCACGCTGGAGTTTGAAGTCCATCGTCCGCTTTATGATTGGGTAGTTGATCGCATGGACGAGCAAGGGCTTTTGCCCGTCAGAAATGGGGTTAAGATTCGTACCCAGCAACGTGAATTTGCGCGGCTCAATCTCACGTATACGGTAATGTCCAAGCGCCTTCTCTTGCAGATGGTCAACGAAAAAGTCGTTGATGGCTGGGATGATCCACGTATGCCGACAGTGTGCGGAATGCGGCGAAGGGGCTATACACCAGGCGCGATTAGGGAGTTTTGCGAGCGCATTGGCGTATCCAAGGTCGAATCAGAAAGCGATCCCGCCTTGTTGGAGTGGTGCGTACGTGAAGAGCTCAACCAAAGTGCAACTCGTCGTATGGCAGTCTTAGATCCTGTGAAAGTGGTCATTGACAACTTTGAAGGGGTCAAGGAAGTTGAGTTGCCTAACAATCCGCTTGATGAGTCGGCGGGCACGAGAAAGATCCCCTTTGGTCGTGAAATTTGGATTGATCGTGCAGACTTTATGGAAGTTCCGGAAAAGAAATTCTTCCGGATGGCGCCCAATCAAGAAGTTCGCCTTAGGGGCGCTTGCATTTTCAAGTGCACCGATTTCAAGAAAGATGATTCAGGCAAAGTCGTTGAGATTCATGGCACTTGGGATAAAGATTCTTGGGGTGGCAATGCATCTGATGGGCGCAAGGTTAAAGGAACGATTCATTGGGTGGATTGCGCGAGTGGTTTGGCGGCTGAAGTGCGACTTTATGATCGACTCTTTACGGAGAAAGACCCACTCAAAGATGGTAGTGACAACTTCCTTAAATATCTTAACCCTGACTCGTTAAAGATAGTTAAGGGCTATGTAGAGCCGACTTTGGGCGAAGCGAAAGCGGGTGAGCATTTTCAGTTTGAACGGACAGGTTATTTCGTTTGTGATGATAAACTTGCCTTTAATCGCACATGTTCACTAAAGGATAGCTATAAACCAGCATGAGGCGCGTAGTCGTAACAGGGATGGGGATTGTTTCGCCACTTGGCGGGACGATTTCCACTGCTTACGCACGACTCAAGAAGTTTGAAAACTGCGTTCAGTATATTGCGGATTTGAGTATTTACAAGGGTCTTAATTCACACTTGGGCGCACTTGCGGGATTTACTCGACCGACGCATTGGACGCGAAAAACTACGCGCTCAATGGGCGATGTTGCGATGTATGCGCTTGCTGCTACTGAAGAAGCGGTTGCCGTATCTGGGCTTGATGCGGCGACGCTCGAAAGTGGGCGTACGGGAGTTGCGTACGGGAGTTGCTCAGGGTCGATTCCCGCGCATTTGGATTTCTTGTCGCTTCTTTATACGCATGAGCTTAAGAATGTGACGAGTGGGACTTATATTAAGCTTATGCCGCAAACGACGGCATGCAATCTTTCGGTGCATTATAAGACGCATGGTCGGCTTGTACCTACGGGAACTGCGTGCACCTCTGGCTCGCTTGCGATTGGCGAGGCGTATGAGCTAATTAAATATGGCCTTCAAGATGTGATGATTGCGGGAGGTGCGGAGGAGTTCTCGCCAACGCAAGTTGCGATTTTTGATACGCTTTATGCAACTTCCTTGAAGAATGATGCACCAAATTCAACTCCGCAGCCGTACGACATCAGACGCGATGGATTGGTGATCGGGGAGGGCGCATGCACATTAATCATCGAAGAGTTGGAGCACGCCAAGGCGCGCGGAGCCAAGATTTATGCGGAAGTGGTTGGGTTTATGGAGAATACCGACGGTACGCATGTCACCAATCCTAATGCACAGACGATGGCAGGCGCATTAAAGGGCGCCATCGAATGCGCGGGAATTAGTGCAAATGCAATTGGCTATGTGAATGGACACGGGACAGCGACTAAGACTGGCGATATTGCGGAGACTATGGCAACAAGAAGCGTCTTTAATCGAGCAGTTCCCATCTCGTCGACCAAGAGTTATATTGGGCATACGCTGGGCGCTTGCGGGTCAATTGAAGCAGCGCTTACCATTTTGATGATGAATGAAGGATGGTTTCATCCTACACTCAATTTAAATGAAGTCGATCCCGAGTGCGGAGAGCTTGATTATATTATGGGCGAGGCGCGAAAGATCGATACCGAATTTGCAATGAGCAATAACTTCGCTTTTGGTGGAGTAAATACATCACTTATTTTCAAGAAAATATAATATCTATCACAATGAAAAGTTTTGTAAAAATGAGTTTTAATGTGGTTGTCCTCTCGGCCGTTCTCTTTGTGGGAATTGCGGTATTTGTGGCAATTAATACTAAATCAATGATGGTTGCGGAGTCCGAGCGTACGGTCAAAAGCGTCGTTCGCGCGACGGCGGGGAGAATTGATTTATTGATGTCAGAGGTGGAGTCGGCAGTCAACAACTCGGTGTGGATGATTGGTGAGCACTTGGATAATCCTGATTATATGTATCGCATTACCAATGAGCTTGTCAAGAACAATGAATTTATCGTCGGTAGTGCCGTTGCCTTTAAATCCAAGTATTATCCTGATCGTGGACACTTTTTTGCGCCTTATAGCTACCTTAATGAACGCGGCGAGTTTGCCTCGAAGCAATTGGGTACGGAAACGAACGATTATTTTACTCAAGAGTGGTACGATAAACCATTAAAGAGTGGCTCTCCAGTTTGGTCGGAGCCTTATTTTGATGAAGGTGGCGGTGCGATATTGATGAGCACTTACTCCGTCCCGATTAAAGACAAGCAGGGCCAAATTTATGCGATTTTGACGGCGGATCTTTCGTTGGAGCAATTGCGAGGATATGTGGCGGCGATTAAGCCATATCCCCAGTCATATGCAGTACTTAAAACGGACAAAAATAATTATCTTGTCAGTCCTCCGCGCCAAGATCAAATCATGGATATGATTACGATTCGCGATCAGGCGAACAATGGGTGGATCGTGGAAATTACTTGTCCAGTTTCGGAGATATTAAAGGACGCAAATGAGTTGGTCGTAAAAATCGTCATTTTCTCCATTGCCGGCTTGGCGCTTATTTTCCTTTTATCGTGGTTCTATTCTTCACGCTTACAACGTGCTACCGTAGAGCGTCAGCGTATCGTAAGCGAGCTTTCAATTGCCAGCCGCATTCAATCTGATATCTTGCCCAAGAATTTTCCGAAGCATGTGTCGGCCAAGCTTCGCCCAGCGCGTGAAGTTGGCGGAGACCTTTATGATTTTGTGGAAAGGGATGACAAGCTTTACTTCATTGTCGGTGATGCGTCGGGCAAGGGTGTCCCTGCAGCGCTGTTTTCGTTTATGGCAGAGACGGCGTTTCGACTTTCAGCGATGATGAATCTTAAGAGCGATGAGATTATCAAAAACATTAACTCTGTACTTGTAAAAGGTAACGATATGAGCATGTTTGTGACGGTGTTTGTCGGTATTCTTGATCGCAAGACGGGTGAGCTTGAATACTGTAATGGCGGGCACAATCCGCCGGTAGTTGTGGGCAAGAATGGTGAGGTTGAATTTCTGTCGGTAAAGCGCCACTTGCCTTGTGGGGTTAGTGATGAGTATAAGTTTGTGGCTCAAAATTATACGATTAAAGATGATTCAACTTTAATTGTATATACTGATGGAGTTACAGAAGCGGAGCGGTCTGACAATTCGCAATTTGGCGCAGGACGGCTTGAAGATTTTGCTTGTGCTAATGCTACTTGTGCGCCATCATTGCTTGTGGATAAATTGTTTGCTACAGTGGATGAGTTTGTTGCAGGTGCAGAGCAGTCGGATGATATTACAATTATGGCGATTCGCATTTAATGCGCTCAAAAACGGTAATCTTAGCCAATGGGGATTTTCCTCGCAAAGGCGGCGTGCCTTATAAAGTGCTTGCAAATGCCAAGCGAGTGATTGCCTGTGATGGTGCAGTTATGGCGTATCATCGGGCATTTAAAAAGTGGCCAGAGGTGGTAGTGGGAGATTTTGATAGCGCGAAGCCGCCATTTGGCTCAGCGTTGGTGGTCAAGTGCACGGATGATAGCTTAAATGACTTGGAAAAGGCGATTGTCTATGCCAAGCTTGAGGGATGGCGTAAGTTAGTTATCGTTGGCGCGAGCGGAAAGCGAGAGGATCATACGATAGGCAATATTTTTCGAGCGCTGGAGTACGGCATTGAGATTGTTACCGAAAGTGGAGTATTTTATCCTTGTTTGGGCAAAAAGACCTTCAAAGCGGGCAAAAATGCAGGGGTTTCAATATTTACGACGAATAGTAAGGCTAAGATGGAGTCGGCTGGCTTAAAATGGCCGTTAAAAGGGGTTGAATTTACTTTGCCTTATGTTGCTACTTTAAACCGCGCCACAGGTAGTAAGTTTACTATCACAACCGATTCCCCAACTTTCGTCTTTATTGAGGTCAAAGTTGGTGAGAAGGTGAATGAAGGAGCCATCTGTTTTGCGTGTAGTTGCTCTTGACACGTGGTCAAGAGAAATGATATACTTCACCTCACTTATCGGGCTATTAGCTCAGTTGGTTAGAGCGCTTCCTTGACATGGAAGAGGTCAGTGGTTCGAATCCACTATAGCCCACCATAAGATGACCTTAAAACTTTATGTAAATCGCGATAAACCTGCGACGGAAGCAGCGATTGCTGAAGTCCGTAAGGTGGCCTCTATGTTAGGTCTTGAGGTCAAGGATAATGGCGAAATCATTCTCGCATTAGGCGGCGATGGAACAATCCTTCGTGCAGTTCACGAGTTCAAGGATGCTCCTATTTTGGGACTTAACTTTGGAGGACTTGGTTATTTGTCATCAGTCGGTGCGAGTGACTTTACTCGGGCTTTGACTGCGCTTGTCGAAGGGCGCTATCGCATTTCCAATCGTCGGCTGCTCGCAGTTAACAAGTATTTGGCATTAAATGATATCGTTGTCAGTCGTGAGGATAGCGGTCGCTCGGCGCGATTGGATCTTGAGGCCGATGGTAAGTTGGTAACGCGCTATATGGCAGATGGGCTTATCTTTTCTACGCCGACTGGTTCGACGGCTTATTCGCTTGCAGCTGGCGGTCCTGTGGTGATGAGTGATGTTGCAAGTTTAGTGGTAACTCCCTTAAATCCTCATGCGCTCGGGGTGCGACCATTGGTTACGCGTGATGATGTTAGTTTTTGCGTAACTGTGCGCTCGCGTACGATTAGTGACGAGCTTAGGGTCGGCGTTTATGCCGATGGCGAGAAGATTTTGTCGCTCAAAGACGGCGAGAGCGTGCGGATATGTTGCGCTACGCAAGTCGCGCATTTAGTTGAGCTTGAGGGATACGATCCCTACGAAGTTTTGGCGCACAAGCTCGGTTGGTCGGGGAGCAATGTTAAATGACGGCAAGCGAGCTGAATGCGCATATTGAGGATGGCTCGATCAACGAGGTGATGCGCGTCGCCGAAGCGCGTCAAAGAAAGATCCTCTCCAAAATCGCCGATGATATCGTCAGCAAGGAGTTGATTGGCTTGGTGCTTGTTTCGGGCGGCTCGTCGGCGGGCAAGACCACGACTGCCAAGCGACTTTGCACTCAACTTAGAGTCAATGAACGTGAGGCAATTCATATTTCGACCGATGATTACTTTGTGGGGGATAAGCGCAATCCTCGTGATGAGAACGGAGAGTTTGATTACGAGCATGTTGAGTGTGTGGATATCCCGCGACTTGCAGCCGACATTGGCGCGCTACTTAAAGGAGAGACAATTCCTCGTCGGCGGTTTGACTTTTTGAAGCACGAGCCCTACTACGGGTACGAGCTAATTTCCCTGCCCAAGGGAGGAATAATCGTATTAGAGGGAATTCATTCCTTAAATCCACGACTTACCGAGGGCATTGAAGAGGATGTTAAGTATCGACTGCTTGTGGATGCGCCCGTTGAAGCGCGCTTTTTGCGGCGCATGGTGCGCGATAATCACTACCGCAAAATCGCGCCATTTGAAACGGTTAAGATGTGGCCGAAGGTGCTGGCAGGCGAAGAGAAGTGGATTAAACCATTTCAAGATAACGCAGATGTGGTATTTGATTCATATCTTGTTTATGAGGCAGCGGTTTTAAAGTTTTATGTGAGTGGGCTTTTGGAGAGGATTCGTCACGAGCAAGGAGAAGTTAAAGAAGTAATGGACATGATAGAGCGCTTAAATCCCATAATGCCGATTGATGCGACGAATGTACCGGGAGATTCTATTTTACGTGAAACTATTGGTGACAGTCAGTTGGAGTACTAAATGAAAGAAGTAATTGTTCTTGCGATTTTGCAAGGGGTAGCGGAGTTTCTGCCGATTTCATCAAGTGGGCATTTGGTGATTGGACAACACCTTTTAGGACTTCACGATGGTGGGATGCGGCTAGATATTTTCTTGCATTTGGGTACGCTCATCAGTATTTGTATATTTTACTTTTCAGTACTTAGGCGAATCATCCTCAAGTTGGAGTGGGAGTATGCGTTAAAGATTGTCCTTTCGGCAATTCCAGCAATTATTGTTTACATTTTATTTAAGGATTTCGTTGATGGATTATTTGAAAACGCCAAGATGGTGGGGGCGCTTTTGATGTTTACGGGTGCAGTTCTTGTTGGAACTCGTTATATCCCAAAGGGCAATAAGAATGTTTCCTTTATTCGAGCACTTTTGATGGGACTTGGGCAAGCATTAGCGCTTTTACCAGGTATTTCGCGCTCGGGAACGACACTTGCATGTGCGCGAGCGGGTGGGGTTGAACCTGAGAAAAGTGCGGAGTTTTCGTTTCTTATGTCAGCGCCACTTATTGCGGGCGGGGCATTTCTTGAGGTCTTGAAGGCACTTAAAACTACCGAAGGAGTCAGTGCTGCAACTGAAATCAGTTGGAATTATTGTGTTATTGGTGCAGTAATTGCCGCAATTGTGGGCTATTTCTCACTTAAGTTTTTAGTTGCATCCTTGAAGAGTCGTTGGTTTTGGCTCTTTGGACCTTATTGCCTAACCGCTGGACTTTTGACGCTGATTTTGATATAATTGCGCACAATATTCAAATAAAGAGGAATTATCTCATTATGGCTAAAGATTCTGTTGTCCGTAACAACATCTGGAAGTGGCTTATTCTTGCCCTTATCGCAGTTGTTTCTATCTATGTTTGCAATCCTCCAGCGGAGAAGTTTCGCTTCGGCTTGGACTTAAGAGGCGGCACGAGTTTCACGCTGGGTGTGGATACCGAAAAGCTCACCGAGTCGATTATTGCTGGAAATCCTGAGATTGTCAACACTCCAGGCGCGATTGATAAGCGTATTGAGGAGACACTCAAGGATTGCGATGATCGCATTATTCAGGTGATTCGTCGTCGCGTGGATGCGATGGGTACGAACGAGCCGGTAATTCAGGGAATGAAAGATCATCGCCTTTTAGTTCAGCTTCCAGGTGCGGATGAGGCAACGCGTAAGGCAGCTAAGGCCTCGCTTCAAAGCGCGGCATTTCTTGAGTTTCGTTTGACGCACCCCAAAAACGATCAGCTTGTTTCCAAGCTTTTGGCGAAGAATGTTGCACCAGAAGGGTACAAGAAAAGCGGCAATGGTTACGCACGGGCGGAGAATTGGTCTGAAGTGTCGCGTACGCCTGGCTATCAGGCGCGACTGGCACGCTTTGAAAGCCCAGATGCACGTTATAGTTTTATGCTCGAGGACAATGGCGATGGCACGTATCTACCAAACTTCGTGGCGCGTTCAACCGAGCCGAGGGTGACGGGCGAGGATTTGGTTTCGGCGTCGGTGCAGCGCGATCCTACTTCGGGGCGGCTTTCGATTGGGTTTAAGCTTTCAAGCGAGGGCGGCAACAAGTTCGCGCAGTTAACTCGCGCATACAAGGCGCGGGGCACCAAAAATCCGTCCAATGATGGACGTCAGCTGGCGATCATCCTCGATGATACGCTGATTTCGGCGCCACGGATTAATGATGAGATTCATTCCCAAGGTAAAATTACAGGCCGCTTTGATGGTCCTGCGGCGCAGAAGCTCGCAGCCGAACTTAACGCTGGCGCACTCCCAGCTCCGATGAAGATTCTCGCTGAAACTACAGTTGCACCGACTGTCGGCGAGGATGCGATTCAGGCGGGCAAGACGGCCGCCATCCTCGGCTTTATGTTGGTTGCGATTTTCATGTTCATTTACTATTGGAGATCGGGCTTGGTCGCGGATATTGCGCTTTTCTTAGATATCGCCTTGCTCCCGACGGCGCTTGTCTTGGTCGCCAATGTGCTTGGCGTTTTTGCGCACGATCCTTCAATGGGCGGCGGCGGATCGATGCAGCTACCTGTGCTGACGATGCCTGGTATCGCAGGGCTTGTACTCTCGCTCGGTATGGCGGTCGACGCAAACGTCCTCATCTTTGAGCGTATTCGCGAGGAGTTCATCGCCGGCAAGGCGGCAGGAGAGGCGATCAAGAACGGCTACGGCCGCGCATTTACGGCAATTTTCGACTCAAATTTGACGACGATTATTACTGGCGTCATTCTTTTTGTCGTTGGCACGGGTCCTGTGCGTGGTTTTGCGATTACGCTTACTGCGGGCGTTGTCATCTCGATGTTTACGGCGGTAGTTGTCACGCGACTCGTGTTTGACCACTGCGTCGATCCCAATCGCACGAAGCCATTCAAGATGCTTCACTTCTTCAAGAACCCGAAATATGACTTCATGAAAGCGATGAAGTACACGGTCGGTGGATCGTTTGCAATCATCGTAATCTCGATCGCAATTTTTGTAGTTCGGCTCGTTAATAACAAGGCC
Organism: Kiritimatiellia bacterium; assembly: GCA_045599105.1. Lineage (GTDB taxonomy): Bacteria > Verrucomicrobiota > Kiritimatiellia > RFP12 > UBA1067 > UBA1067. The sequence continues at coordinate 25,956 of JAZRVL010000028.1, read as the reverse complement.
GATGTGCTTTCGGTGGACTTAACAGGCGGCACTTCAATCGTCTACAACTTCAACGAGGGCGCCAAGCCCGCAGTTGCTGATGTGCGCGCGGCGCTCAATCCTTTTGATAATGCGACGGTAATTCAGTATCAGGAGGGCGTCGGAAGCTCGACGTTGCTCGTTAAGACTGGTGAGACCGCTGAAACCGAGAAGGGCAAGGCGCTGAAGAATCACGATGTCGGAGCGCACGTGACCGAATTGCTGAACGCGGCATTTCCTGAAGCGCAGTTCAAGACCGCTTCGGTCGATGAAGTCGGCTCCATGGTCGGCGCGGATTTGAAGAGGAGCGGAACTTACGCGGTCGTCTTCTCGCTTATTGCGATTCTCATTTATATTGGGTTCCGCTTTCAGTTTGGCTTTGGTTTGGGTGCGATCGTGGCGTTGGCGCACGATGCGCTCATATCGCTTGGCATTTTCTCGCTTTGCGGTCGTCAAGTCTCACTAATTGTAATTACGGCGATTTTGACGATTATCGGCTACTCGGTCAACGATACGGTCGTCGTCTTTGACCGTATTCGGGAAATGCTTCGTCATGATAAACGCATGACTTTTGGCGAGCTTTGTAATGCTGCAATTAATGCGTGCTTGTCGCGTACGGTGATTACGTCAGTGACGACTTTATTTGCGATTTTGGCGCTCTTCGCATTTGGCGATGGATCAATCTTTGATTTTGCGTTGATTATGCTTGTTGGTGTTATCGCAGGAACTTTCTCCTCGATCTTTATCGCAACGCCAGTCATGTACTGGTGGTACAAGGGTAAGCGGCCTCAGTTTGAGGTGGAAGAAAAGCGCTAAGGTAAAGAGGTAAGGTAAGATGAAACAGCTGACTGCGGACGAACTTCGCGATCTGTATCTTAAGTTTTTCGAGTCCAAGGGACATAAAATCATTCCTGGCTCGTCGGTGATTCCTGAGAACGATCCAACGGTCCTATTCACGACTGCGGGAATGCATCCGCTTGTTCCTTATTTGATGGGTCAAATGCCTCATCCTGCTGGAACTCGGCTTACTGATGTACAAAAGTGCGTGCGGACTGGCGATATTGACGAGGTTGGCGATTCGGCGCATTTGACTTTCTTTGAAATGCTCGGAAATTGGTCGCTTAATGATTACTTCAAGAAGGAGGCGATTTCTTGGAGTTATGAGTTTTTGACCGAAAAGTTGGGCTTTAAACCCGAGCAACTTAATGTTACTGTCTTTAAGGGCGAGGAGGGGATCCCTGCCGATGACGAGGCGGTGGAAATTTGGAAGTCGTTGGGAATTCCTGAAGAGCGAATTTTCCGCTTACCACGTGAAGACAATTGGTGGGGACCTGCTGGAACTACGGGTCCATGTGGTCCAGATACGGAAATGTTTATTGATACGGGCAAGGCGAAATGCTCGGATGCTTGTCGTCCTGGATGCCACTGCGGGAAATACATTGAAATTTGGAACGATGTATTTATGCAGTATAACAAGAATGAGGAGGGCAAGTTTATTCCACTCGGCCGGCATAATGTTGATACGGGAATGGGCGTTGAGCGAACGATTTGCATGATGAGCGGAGCGCCGACGGTCTATGATACGGAGATTTTTAAGCCGATTATGGATGCGATTGAGGCGATGAAGAAAATTGACTGTGAAGATGCGCTTAGGGCGAAGCGAATTATCGCAGACCATATGAGGACGGCAACTTTTATTCTTTGCGATCCTAAAGGCGGAGTGAAGCCTGGCAATGTGGGTGCAAATTATGTTTTACGTAGATTGATTCGTCGTGCGGTTCGTTATGGGCGGATGCTCGGCATTGAGCCTGGTTTTACGGTTAAACTTGCAGAAGTTATTTGCGAGAAATATCGTCACGTTTATCCTGAGCTATCGGCGAATCTTGCAACCTGTAAGCTTGATCTCGAAGCTGAGGAAAGCCGCTTCAACCAGACGTTGGACAAAGGCGAGGCGATGTTCAACAAGGTAGCGGAGCAGCTTAAATTGCACAATCAAACTGAGATTAGTGGCAAGACCGCGTTTAAGCTTTATGACACTTTTGGTTTTCCGTTTGAAATGACGTTGGAAATGGCAGAAAAGGCGGGTCTTACTGTTGATAAAGCTGGATTTGAAGAGGCGAATAAAAAACATCAAGAGCTTTCGCGTACGACTTCTGCGGGCTCATTCAAAGCAGGGCTTCAAGACAATAGTGAAGTAGTCACTCGAATGCATACAGCAACTCATCTTTTGCATGCGGCTCTTCATAAGGTTTTAGGTCCTACTGCTAATCAAAAAGGTTCCAATATTACTGCCGAAAGACTACGTTTTGACTTTACGTGGCCAGAGAAAATGACGGACGCGCAAATTGCGGAGGTTGAGAAGCTCGTCAATGGTTGGATTAATGATGCAATTGAAGTTACTAAGAAAATGACGACTGTGGAGGAAGCCAAGGCAGAAGGCGCAATGGCACTCTTTGGATCAAAGTATGGTGAGCAGGTTTCGCTCTACACGATTGGTGAGGTTTCGAAAGAAATCTGCTGTGGACCGCATGTAAAGAATACGAGCGAACTAAAGTCGTTTAAGATTCAAAAAGAGCAATCCTCGTCAGCGGGCGTGCGTAGAATTAAAGCCGTTATCGGCAATATGTGAGCTTACAAACCAAGACACAAGAAAAGAAGAAAAAGAAGAAAGAGGTAAAGAAATGAAAGAAAAGAAAGATAATGCGAAGAAGTATGTTTACTTCTTTGGTGATGGACAAACAGAGGGTAACGCGAATATGCGTGAGCTCTTAGGAGGTAAAGGTGCAAACCTTGCAGAAATGGCGGGCTTAGGACTTCCAGTGCCTCAAGGGTTTACCATCTCAACTGAGGCATGTACGCGCTATTATGATGATGGCAAGAAGATTGCTCCTGATATTGAAAAGCAAATTCTCTCTTACATTGCGAAACTTGAGAAGTCCTCGGGCAAGAAATTTGGCGATACCAAAAATCCACTCCTTGTTTCGGTGCGTTCGGGTGCGCGTGCGTCGATGCCAGGAATGATGGATACGATTCTTAATTTGGGGCTCAATGAGAGAGTTGTTGAAACTCTCGCTAAGCAAACCAAGAATCCGCGTTGGGCGTGGGATTGCTATCGCCGTTTCATTCAGATGTTTTCGGATGTGGTGATGGAAGTTGGTAAGAAGTATTTCGAGACGCTTATCGACAAGATGAAAGAGAAGAAGCACGTTAAGCAAGATGTTGAGCTTACAGCGAAGGATCTTAAGGAGCTCGCAGGTCAGTTTAAGGCCGAATATAAGAGCAAGATTGGTAGGGACTTTCCTACGGATGCTAAAGAGCAACTTTTTGAGGCAATTAAAGCAGTGTTCCGTAGCTGGGATAATCCGCGTGCCAATATTTATCGTCGTGATAATGATATTCCGTACAGCTGGGGCACCGCGGTCAATGTTCAGATGATGGCATTCGGTAACTTAAACGATAACTCGGGAACTGGTGTTGCCTTTACGCGCGATCCAGCGACGGGAGAGAAGAAGCTTATGGGCGAGTTTTTGATGAATGCTCAGGGCGAAGACGTAGTTGCTGGCGTTCGCACCCCGATGCCGATTGCCAAGATGGCGGAAGTGATGCCCAAGTGCTTCAGGCAGTTCCAAAAAATTTGCGATACTTTGGAGGATCACTATCGTGATATGCAAGATATGGAGTTCACGATTGAGAATCAAAAACTCTTCATGCTCCAGACTCGTAACGGCAAGCGGACGGCGCGGGCAGCTTTGAAGATTGCTTGCGATCTCGTGGATGAGGGAATGCGCACCGAAGAAGAGGCAGTGCTCATGATTGATCCGCGCAATCTTGATACCTTGTTGCATCCACAATTTGATGCAGTGGCGCTTAAGAACGCCAAGCCAGTCGGCCGTGGCCTTGCGGCCAGTCCAGGCGCGGCTTGCGGTAAGATCGTCTTTTCGGCGGCCGATGCGAAATTGTGGAAGGAAAACGGTGAAAAGACCGTGCTTGTGCGTCTTGAAACCTCGCCTGAAGATATTGAGGGCATGAAGGCTGCCGAGGGCATTCTCACGGTGCGTGGTGGTATGACAAGTCACGCAGCGGTCGTCGCGCGCGGCATGGGTGAATGCTGCGTGTCGGGATGCCAAGAAATTCAAATGGATGAGGAGCACAAGCGCTTTACGCTTGGGGGTAAGGTTTTCACCGAAGGCGATTGGCTTTCGATTGATGGCTCTACTGGTTACATTTACGATGGTGTAATTCCTACCGTGGATGCGACGATTGCGGGCGAGTTTGGACGTATCATGAATTGGGCGGATAAATTCCGCAAACTTCACGTTCGTACCAACGCTGATACGCCACGTGATGCTCGTAAGGCACGCGAGTTGGGTGCGGAGGGTATTGGACTTTGCCGTACCGAGCACATGTTCTTTGAGCCTGATCGTATTGCGGCTTTTCGCGAAATGATTTGTGCAGATACGGTTGAGGAACGTGAGCTCGCACTTGCTAAGATACTTCCCTATCAGCAGGATGACTTTGAGCAACTTTTTGAAGCGCTTGAGGGTAAGCCGGTCACCATTCGTTTCTTGGATCCACCGCTTCATGAGTTTGTGCCACACTCCGAGGATGAGATCAAGATGCTTGCCAAGGTGCAGCATAAGTCAGTGACGCAGATTCAAGATTTAATCGATTCGCTTCACGAGTTCAACCCAATGATGGGTCATCGTGGTTGCCGTTTGAGTGTTACTTATCCAGAAATTGCACGAATGCAGACGACTGCGGTTATTCGCGCGGCGGTTAAAGTCCAAAAGGAACACCGTACTTGGACGGTCAAGCCGGAAATTATGATTCCACTTACGGGAGACGCAAAGGAACTTAAGTACGTTAAGGATATTGTCGTTAAGACGGCAAATGAAGAAATCGCACATGCTGATGTCAATATTGCCTACAAGGTGGGTACGATGATTGAAATTCCGCGTGCGGCTTTGACCGCAGATCAAATCGCTGAAGAGGCGCAGTTCTTCTGCTTTGGTACTAATGACTTAACGCAGATGACTTATGGTTTCTCACGTGATGATGCAGGTAAGTTTTTGGCTGCTTACTATGACAAGAAGATCTTTGAAAATGATCCTTTTGCCAAACTTGACCAGAATGGTGTGGGTAAGCTCATGGAAATGGCGATTAAACTTGGCAAGAGTGTTCGTCCAAAATTGCATTGCGGTATTTGCGGTGAGCATGGAGGAGATCCAACTTCGGTTGAATTTTGCCATAAGCTTGGGCTTGATTATGTCAGTTGTTCGCCGTTCCGCGTGCCAATCGCACGTCTTGCGGCTGCACAAGCAGCACTGAGAAAATAACGCTTAAGATATGCAGAGGCATAAACACGTTTTCACCTCCGAATCGGTATCTGAGGGCCATCCTGATAAAGTGGCGGATCAGATTTCGGATGCAATTTTGGATGCGTGTCTCAAACGCGACCGCCATGCGCGAGTCGCGTGCGAGACTATGGTGGGACCGAGCGTGGTAGTAAATATGGGCGAGATTACTTGCCGAGGGTTTAATCGCTTAGATATTGAAGGGGTTGTTCGGCGAGTGGTACGAGGAATCGGTTATGACCGAGCAAAAGAGAACTTTAGTTACGATAGCTTAAGATATTTATCGTTCCTCCATGGTCAATCGCCCGACATTGCACGCGGAGTGGATCGTAAAACGAAACGCAGGCAAGGTGCGGGTGATCAAGGAATGATGTTTGGATATGCGACTAACGAGACGAAGGATTATATGCCTACGGCAATTGTTTATTCGCATGGGCTACTTAAGGCGTTTGCCAAAGCGCGTCATAGTGGAAAATTTAAGTGTCTTCGTCCAGATGCCAAGTGTCAACTCTCGGTGGCTTATGAGCATGGGCGTCCCATCCATATTGATACCGTTGTTGTTTCGCATCAAACTACGGAAGAAGGAGCAAATCTTAAGTGCTATCAATCGATTGAGAAGTTCGCGCGAGATTACTTGAAAGAGACTGGGCTTGTCGATATGGCAACTAAGTTTTATATTAATCCTACTGGTAAGTTCGTAATTGGTGGACCATGTGGAGATTCTGGGCTTACGGGGCGGAAGATTATCGTTGATACCTATGGCGGAATGGCCGCACATGGAGGGGGTGCTTTTAGCGGTAAAGATCCATCAAAAGTTGATCGTTCGGCAGCGTATTATGCGCGGTATGCGGCTAAAAATATCGTTGCTGCGGGTTTAGCGGAACGTTGCCAAATTCAAGTGGCGTACGCAATTGGCATTGACAAGCCAGTTTCTTTTTGCGTAAAGACATTTGGAACCAATAAAGGTGGTATCACTAACGAAAAGTTAGAGAAAATGCTCGCTTCGGGGAAGATTTTTGATTTTCGTCCTTATGCGCTTATTGAAGATCTTAAACTTCTCAACCCCAAGGGTTGGAAGTATGAAGATACTGCAGCTTACGGACACTTTGGGCGCACGGAGTTTCCGTGGGAAAAGTTAAATCGTGTAGAAAAGCTTCGCAAGTATTTTGCTAAATGAAGACTGGCGCTCAAGCATTAGTTGAAAGTTTGGAGAAAGCTGGCGCCGAGGTAGTATTTGGTTATCCAGGTGGAAATGTTGTTGATATTTTTGATGCGCTTCGTACGGCCAAGTTTAAGTTTGTTTTAGGGCGGCATGAGCAGGGCTCAACACACATGGCAGATGGATATGCGCGGGCGACAGGTAAGCCCGGGGTGGTTATTGTAACTTCGGGACCTGGCGCGACCAATGCGATAACTGGGCTAGCAACGGCCAATATGGATGGAGTGCCACTGGTACTGGTCTCGGGACAGGTTCCACTTTCGCAAATTGGCACAGATGCCTTTCAAGAAGCAGATATGAGTGGAATTTGTCGTGCCGCGACTAAGCATAGTTTTCTTGTTAAGAGCGCCGATGAAATCCCTGAGACGGTTGCTGAGGCTTTTTATATTGCAACTCATGGTAAGCCAGGCGCGGTAGTAATTGACTTGCCTAAAAACATTCAAGAGGAGCTTACGGATGCACGCTATCCCGAGCGTATTGCATTAAGAGCATATCATCCGGAAGTGGCGGCTTCTCCGCGTCAGATTTCACAGCTCGCGCGACTCATCAATGATGCCAAACGACCGATTATTTACGCAGGTGGTGGCGTGATTGCTGCTAATGCGGCTTTGGATGTCGCAGCATTAGCAAAAAAAGCTGAAATTCCTGTTGCAACGACATTAATGGGTGTAGGGTCTTTTGATGAGACAAACCGACTTTCGCTTGGAATGGCTGGAATGTATGGGACGAATGTGGCTAATACAGCAATTGTGGAAGCAGATCTCATTTTGGCTTTAGGTGTACGCTTTAATGATCGAATTACGGGTGATACCTCAAAATATGCAAAGCGCGCCAAGATTGTGCAAGTTGATTGTGATCCTTCGTCAATTGATAAGAATATCACGGTGACGCTGGGAATCGTTGCCGATGTAAAAGATTTACTTACTACGGTTGCTTCACGGGTTAAGTCAGCTACGCATGGCGAGTGGGTCAAACGTTTAAATCAGCTTAAACGCAAACATCCTTTGCGTCGACTTCATAATGGCGTTATTATGCCTCAAGAAGTGACTTCGGCAATAGAATCGGTGACCAAAGGTAAGGCAATTTTGGTTACGGACGTAGGCCAACATCAAATGTGGTGCGCTCGGATGATGAGTCATGTTGCGCCTCGATGTTTTATTTCTTCAGGTGGTATGGGCACAATGGGTTTTGCAACCCCAGCGGCAATTGGCGCCGCAATCGCAAAGCCAGATTCCAAAGTGGTTGCAGTGATGGGTGATGGTGGAGCACAAATGACAATTGAGGAATTGATAGTCGCTAAAGAAGAGGCTTTGCCGATAACTTTTGTGATTATCAATAATGGATCATTGGGATTGGTTCGGCAGATGCAAGATGAATGTTTTTCTGGCAGGCATTCAGCAACTAAGCTCACTTCGCCGAATTTTGTTCGTTTAGCCGCCGCCTATGGGATTAAGGGAGTTAAAGTAACGAAAGTAAGCGCACTTAATGGGGTGATTGCGCAAGCGATTCGGGCAAGAAAACCAATGTTGGTGGAAGTGGTTGTAGATGGGGAGGCAAATGTATGAAAGATGAACTCCATCGACTTAATTGCTTTGTCGAGAATCGTCCAGGCGTCCTTGCAAGGATTGTGGGATTGATTTCTGGACGAGGGTACAATATTCAGATGCTGAACGTAGGTCCTACAGAAGATGGGACAGTCTCGCGGATGCGGATTGATGTCTTGGGTAGTGAGCGTGTAGTTAAACAAATCATTTTACAGCTCAGAAATTGTGTAAATGTAATTGAAGTGACTTCGCGTAGAATTTGATATAATAAAGAGCATGTTACTAAAAATAGAGGATTTAGATGTGTCCTTTCGTAATGACGAGGGGGAAGTTACGGCGGCTGCTTTAGATGTAAATCTTGAGCTGGATCGGGGTGAGATTTTAGGAATTGTCGGTGAATCTGGCTCGGGCAAAAGCTCGGTTTCGATGAGTGTCGCACGTTTACTCCCAAGCCCGCCTGCGTTTTATCCTAAGGGTAAAATACTTTTGGATGGTGAAGATACGCTTACGATGCCCCTTGAAAAACTTCGTAAGATTCGGGGTAAGAAGATAGGTGTAGTGTTTCAAGATCCAATGGGATCGCTTTCGCCATTGCATCGAATAGGCGACCAATTAGTAGAGACGATTTTGCTTCATGAGAATATGTCCAAAGCGGCGGCGCGGGAGATGGCGCTTACGTGGCTTGGAAAAGTGCGTGGCAACTCTACAATGAGCGTGGAGACTTGGGCAAAGGCTTATCCCCATGAGTTATCTGGCGGCATGCAACAACGCGTGATGATTGCTATGGGGCTAATGCTTGAACCAGACTTGGTGATTGCTGACGAGCCCACTACTGCGCTTGATGTGACGGTGCAAGCGCAGGTGCTAAAGCTTATGAAGGAACTCCATCGTGCCAATTCGGCGGTGTTACTTATCACGCATGACCTTGGTGTCGTCTCGCAGATGGCAACTAAGCTTGCAGTTATGAAAGACGGTCGCGTAATTGAACGCGCGGACAATCCTATGGGGTTTTTCAATCATCCCAACCATCCTTACTCGCAGTCGTTAGTGGCGGAAGCGAAGAAAATGGAGCTTGAATGAAACGAATTGGTATTATTGGTGCGGGTAGATTTGGTATGTCGCTCGCAGAGTCCTTATCAAATGCTGGCACGGAAGTATTGCTTATTGATCGCAATCGTCCTGCGATGCAGTTGGCGAGCGAGTTCGCAACTGCTTTACAGGGGGATGCAACTCAGCGTCATGTTTTGGAAGAGGCGGGATTTGGCGAGTGCGATGTCGTAGTGGTTGCAATTGGTTCAAATATGGAAGCTTCAATTATGGCAACTGCTAACTGCAAGGAACTTGGGATTGCCAACGTGGTTGCTAAGGCTACGAGTGAATTGCATGGTAAGATTTTGCGGCGTATTGGCGCAGATTCGGTAGTTTATCCTGATCGTGATAGTGCTCATCGACTTGCGCGCTCCATTGCCAATCACGAGGCAGTTGATTTCTTTGAAGTTTCGGATGGTTACTCAATCGCTGAGATTGAAGTTCCTGAACGAATTCGGGGAAAAACACTTGCAGAGGCTGATTTACGCAAACGTGATGGGGTAACGGTGCTTTGTATACGGCGTAATGCTGTTGATTCGAAAAAGCCTCGAAAGATTTTGATTCCGCAGGCGGATGATGTTATTAGCGCCGATGATCGACTCATTGTGTTTGGGGAAGCGAAGAGAATCGACGCACTTTCTTCGTAAGCGCAGGGAGACGCTAAGTGTCCAAGTTCGTAATACAAGGCCGCAAAGCAATCTCGGGAACGCATGCTGTCTCGGGAAACAAGAATGCGGCCTTGCCGATGATTGCGGCGTCTTTGTTGACTAATGAAACGGTAGTCATTACCAATGTGCCGGAGATTGATGATGTGACTTTCATGCTAGATGCGGCAAAAACATTTGGTGTAAAAGTTTCACGGGATTTACGCAAAAAGACAGTTACTTTAATCGCTACACGTCTTAAAACTGCCAAAATTGCACCTGAACTTGCAGCGCGACTAAGGACTTCTTTTCTTTTTGCAGGTCCGCTTCTGGCGCGACTTGGGCGTGCGAGTTTGCCACCACCAGGAGGAGACGCGATTGGGCATCGTAGGTTAGACACTCATTTTGCAGGGTTTATGTCACTTGGTGCAAAGGCTAAGATAGGTAAAAAAGCGATGTCCTTTAGGGGTGAGCTACGGGGTGCTAAGATATTATTAGATGAGGCGTCAGTTACAGCTACCGAGAATATCTTGATGGCTTCGGTGCTTGCGAAAGGGCGTACAGAGATTTACAATGCTGCTTGCGAGCCACATATTGTGGATTTGTCAAAGATGTTAATCAAAATGGGTGCCAAGATTTCAGGTGCAGGCACTAATCTAATTTGTGTTGAAGGAGTTGAGAGTTTGCATGGGGCTAATGTTAGAATAGGGTGCGACTATATTGAAGCTGGAAGCTATATTGCGGCTGCAGCGGTGACTGGGGGCGAGCTTACTCTTACCAATATTGATCCTGAGCCTTTTGAAGTTTTAGCTGGGGCATTTCGTAGGTTTGGAATTACTTGGACGATTGACGTGGAAAAAGGAGAGCTTCATTATGCAACAAGACGTCGACTCAAAATGAAATACGATTTGGGCGATGCGATACCCTCAATTGCGGATGGAGTGTGGCCTAATTTCCCATCAGATTTAATGTCGATACTTATCGTTATTGCTACACAAGCAAGAGGTACATGTCTCTTTTTTGAGAAAATGTTTGAGTCACGACTTTATTTTGTTGATCATCTACGGCAAATGGGTGCCAAGATTGTTCAATGCGATCCCCATCGAGTGGTTGTAACTGGACCTTCGCAGTTAGGGGGAGGAACGGTAGCAGCCAATGATATTCGCGCGGGAATTTCGCTTGTAATTGCCGCACTTTCTGCGAAGGGAAATACAACTATTTTAAATGCCGAGACGGTAGATCGTGGTTATGTGCGAGTTGAAAATCAATTAGGCGCATTGGGCGCAGAAATAAAGAGGATATAAAATGCGTATTGGGATATATGGTGGGAGTTTTAATCCTATTCATTTGGGACACGTAAAACTCGCGCACAAGGCGCTCAATGAGCTTAATTTGGATAAGCTTTTAGTTATTCCAGCGGCGGTAAGCCCATTTAAGGTTGACGAGCAAGTAGTAATGCCGTGGGACCGTTTGGAGCTCGTAAAAGCAGCATTTGCGGGAATAGATAAGATTGAAGTAGATGAGCGAGAACTTAAGCGTGGAGGAGTGTCGTACGCGGTCGATACCGTGATGGAAATTTCAAATGAATATAGGGGAGCGGAAATTCATTTTATCATCGGTGAGGACTCGCTTGCAGGGCTTGCTAAGTGGAAAGACTATGAAACATTAAAGACGCTTTGTACGTTTGATGCTTTCCCACGCACACCTGAGTCATCTTCGGCAATTCGCAAACTTTTTGAGGAAAATAAAGTTGTTCTCAATTCAGATGCGCGGCTTGCTAAAACGGTTCGCGAGGGGGTTGTTCGCAAAAATGGTTATTGTCCGTGCCGTTTAGCTAAGCTTCCCGAGTTCTTTTGTCCGTGTGATGAATTTAAGGCACAACTTGCTGATCCTAATTATCATGGACTTTGTCACTGTCGACTCTATCTAAAGCCGTGAATGAACGATTCATTCGAGCAAGTGCACTTTTAGGTGAAAGTGTGGTATCTCGTCTATCAAAGGCGAAGGTTTTGGTAGTTGGCGTAGGTGGTGTTGGGAGTTGGTGCGCTGAAGCGTTAGTGCGTACTGGTCTTGGCAATATTACGATAATGGATGATGATAAAGTTGCGCCATCCAATATCAATCGTCAGCTTCAAGCATTGCCGTCAACCGTTGGCGAGGATAAGGTGGTCGCACTTGCTGCTCGGCTTTTGGCGATAAATTCAGAATGTAGGGTGGTATCGATTAACTCGCGATTTATGGGCGAGTTTGATTTCTCTACCTATGACGTGGTAGTTGATGCGATTGATAGTGTGGATAACAAGGCAGATTTAATTAAAGGGGTAGTTCAAGCGGGTAAGCCAGTTTTCTCTAGCATGGGGGCGGCTTTGCGTTTAGATCCTACTCTAATACAAGTTACGGAATTTAAAAAAGTTGAAGGGGATGGACTTGCTCGGGCATTAAGAAAACGCTTTCGGGAGATTGATTTTAAGAATTTGAGCTTTAAATGTGTTTGGTCTAAAGAGCGCCCCATGAATTGTGAAACGCGGGGAAGTTTAGTTACCATAACTGCGACTTTTGGAATGGCATTGGCGAGTGAGGTGATAAAGTGTCTCGCCGAATAGTTGTTTCTCTGGGCTCTAATTTGGGCGATCGCAAAGCTTATTTAGCTCAGGCAAAAGCAGCGCTTTTAAGCTTTCCCTCCACTCGCTGGGTGGATGAAAGTGAAATTGAAGAGACTGATCCTGTCGATGTTCCTGAAGAGTTTTCACACTTAAAGTTCTTAAACCAAATTATTCGCTTTGATACTGATCTTGATGCAGTTGAATTTTCGACTTTGATGCATAGAGTAGAGGATGGGCTTGGCAGGGTTCGTACGATTGTGAATGGTCCACGTACGATTGATATTGATCTTATTGATTTTGATGGCTTGTGTTTAAGCTCTCCATCGCTTACTCTACCACACCCTCGCGCAAATGAACGCGATTTTGTGCGTGAGCCGTGGAAGAAACTTATTCGTACGGAGATGAAACATTTGCGTGCTATAGTGTCTGCGCAATCAAGGCAACTATCTTCGATTAAACTTTGTACGGAGCTTGCTAAGTTTATTGAGGGTGCAAAAGTGGTTGCGGCGTATGAAGCGCTTAAAACCGAGCTTGATCTCACCTATTTCATAACCGCTTGTCGGCAAAAGAATATTGAAATTATCTTTCCGCAAAAGACCGAAAATGGATACGAAATGTCCAAGGCGGAGTTTGCGGATGTGTGGATAGTGCCAGGGCTCGCATTTACTGCAAAGGGTGAACGATTGGGTTTTGGTGGAGGATGGTACGATCGATTTCTGGCCAAGGCAAAGGCAAGCGCACTTACGATTGGAGTTGGATACTCTTTTCAATTAGTTAGGGCTTTACCGCAATCTCTTCAAGACCAAAAGCTTAAGCGCATCTTGACGATTTAGGGTTAGTTATGATAAACTTTGCCGCGTCTAACTTCGAAAGGTAAATCTTATGACGATGGCAGAACTTAAAGTGGGTGAGCTTGCAGAAATTGCAGGCTATACGCTTGGCAATGCCGTCTATCGCGCAAAGTTACTGGCGCTGGGATTGACCAATGGAACGCAGCTTAAAATCATCAACATCGCGCCGCTTGGCGATCCGTTCGAGATTGCGGTTCGCGGTTACCATCTCTCGCTTAGAAGGGACGAGGCCAAGGTTATCAAAGTCAAGCGTTTGGAGAAGCGGGACGTTAGATGAAGACGATTGGGCTAATCGGGAATCCCAACTGCGGGAAGACGACGATATTCAACGCCTTGACCGGGTTGAAGCAGCCGATCGGCAATTGGCCGGGAGTGACGGTTGAGAAAAAAGAAGGATATACCGAGCTAAAGGACGGCCAAATCAAGATTGTCGATTTGCCGGGAGTGTATTCGCTTACGGCGAGTAGCGACGACGAGCGCTCGACGCTTGAATATGTGCTGAGGCATGAGGCCGACTTTTACGTGAATATCGTCGATGCGACGGCGTTGGAGCGAAATCTTTACTTGACGCTGCTCATGTGCGAGTTAAGGGCTCCGATGGTCGTGGTGGTGTCGATGATGGACGTTGCGCGTCGCCGTAATATCGATATCGCGCTCGACCACCTCTCCGAGCATCTCGGCGTTCCCGTCCTCGGGGTGAACGGCAACAATCCGCTCGACATCCGCAAGCTCAAGGAGTTTTTATCGTCCGTGATTGCCGATTCCCAGTCGCTTTTCCCGTCGCTCAAACTCGAATACGGAAACGAGTTGGAAGCGGAAATCGACATTCTTTCGTCCTGCACAATCAAGACCGCCGAAGGCCTAAAGGTTTCTCCGCGATGGGTGGCGATCAGGGCGTTGGAAGGGGAGGCGCTCGTCACCAAGGCGCTCGAAGATTATCACGATATGGCTCCGGAGGTAATCGAAGGCGCGATCGAGCGCGTTACGAAGGTGCTTGCGGATCCGCCGGACATCGAGCTGGCCGAGGCACGATACGGCATTATCGCCGGTCTTGTTCGCGACGTCGTAAAGCGTCGTCAGCCGAAGATGTATTTTTCCGAAATCATCGACCGATTCGTACTGAACCGGTTTCTCGGGCTACCGCTTTTCTTCGTCATTATGGCCGGAGTGTTCGGCCTTGTCGGTGTGATGGGCGGAAGGCCAACGGAGCTCTTTCATAATTGGGGTTCGGCGGCTTTTCAGTATATTCCAGGGCTTCTTGCCACTATCGGCGGCGCGCCTGATTGGGTTGTTGCCGTAATTATGGCCGTTGGCGGGGCGTTCAATATTCTCTTTTCGTTCATCCCGGTGATCTTTACGATGTTCCTGTCGCTGGCGATTCTGGAAGACTCCGGGTACATTTCGCGGGCCGCCTTTATCGCGGATCGTTTCATGCGCGCTTTGGGGCTTCCGGGCAAGTCCTTCGTGCCGCTTCTCGTGGGTTTCGGCTGTACGGTGCCGGCGATTCTTTCGACGCGCATGCTCGAATCGAAACGCGATCGATTGCTGACCGTGTTCATGATTCCGTTCATGAGCTGCGGGGCGAAGTTGCCGGTTTACGCGGTGTTTGCGGTCGCGTTTTCGCCGGAGCATCCGTGGAGATTGATGCTGGCCCTGTATCTCGTCGGAATCGTATTGGGGACGCTTGTCGGGTTCATCCTTAAAAAGACGCTTTTTCGCGGAAGTCCGGCGCACTTCATTATGGAGCTTCCGCCGTATCATCTGCCGCGTCCACGGCACTTCCTTCGGCATGCGCTCGACAATCTCGCCGGTTTTCTCTGGCGCGCCGGCAAGTTCATCGTGCCGATGATGCTCGTCCTCGGGATTCTCAATAGTTTCGATGCAAAAAACGGACGCGCGCGGGTGAATGACGAGGTTTCGTCCAACACGCTGCTTTCGGCGGTCGGCCGCGCATGCACTCCCGTCTTCGAGCCGATTGGCGTCGAGAAGGAGAATTGGGAGGCGTCGGTTGCGATTTTCACGGGGCTTTTTGCGAAGGAGTCGGTGATCGGAACCTTGAACGGACTTTACTCGCAGTCCGCAGCGTACGAGCAATCCGACATGCCCGGTTGTTGCCACGGCGAAGAGTATGCGGCGGCGAAGAAGGAAGAGCTCGCCGAGCGCACGGAGCTGAAGCGACATTTCACGAAAGGATTTCATCAGGCGTTCGCATATTTACTCTTCATTCTTCTCTACGTTCCCTGCGTCGGAGCGACGGCGGTCGTGTTTAAGGAAATCGGCAAGCTCTACGGAACGATTTTCGTTGCGTATCTCACGGCGCTCGGCTGGTCGGTGGCGACGATTTACCACGCGCTAATGGTTTCGGGGAGTGTTTTCTGGCTAATGACGGGGCTGACGATTCCCGCCGCAATGTTCGCGCTCTTTTGGGTTTTTGGCAAACATCATCGTGTCGATATGATATAATTCAAATTATTGAGGATACGGTTATGAAAAAAATAGTAGTTGTTGCGGTGTTATTAGTGGCCAGTTTGGCTTTCGCTGGCAGTGAAGTGTCGGCGAATTTCTCGCTTGCTTTTGATTCAAAGTACTTAAGTTATGGTCTTGTCGACAATAACGATCCCATTTTAACTCCAGCAGCATCCGCAACCTTCTTCGATTGGCTGAAAGTCGGCGTCTACTCTATTTTCGATATAACCAAAAATGGACGCAAGGCCGGTTACACCGATCGCTCGTGGCGATATATTGAGCTTCACCCCAACGTCGAATTGGGCCACGAGTTCAAGGATGACGATTACGAGTGGTTGCCGACGACAATCGGATTTTACGCCAACTACAATTACGAGTACCATCCAAACTCCAAGTGGCGCGATGCCAAGAATGCGGGCGACCCCGCCTACAAGACGTGGGCGGAGGATACTCAATTTCTTACATTGGGATTGTACTTACCCGACCTTTGGTTCGAGCCGTCGTTTTACTGGGAACGCGATTTGATGCGCGATCAAGGGTCGTATTTCAATCTCGAAATCGGCCACACTTTCACGCTCATCGAAGGGGAAGGCAAGGACGAAAGACCGATATTGACGCTTCGTACTTCGCTCTCTCAGGGCTACGGCAATTCGCTGCGTGTGGCTGGGTATTTGGTTCGTGGTTATGATGGTGCGCCGCTTCATCATGGTGGGCTGATGGACACTCGCGCGAAAATAGAGCTTACATGGAACATTTGCGACAATCTGTCGTTTTCTGGCTACGCTGCTTACTCCGATATTTTGTTTGACGAGACGATTCGCGATGCTGCCAAGGAATATCGACGCACGGCCTATCACTTCGACAAAATTGATGATACTTACAACTTTACAGGCGGTGTTACGCTGACGCTTGCATTTTAAGTTATGACACTTCCAGAACGAGTTGAACATATCGTACGAAAGGCGTTGGCGCTGCTTAATCCTTGCGTGTACGGCGAGTTGGGTGCGAAGGATCCGACCGAGGAGATCGCCGCTCGGTTGGAAGAGGAAATATCCTTGCTTTCTCCGACTCGGGACGCGAAGGGGGTTGTCGCGGAATTCGTCCGCGCCTTGCCCGAGATCAAGCGGCTTTTCGACTCCGACGTTCAGGCCGCTTACGAGGGCGATCCGGCGGCGACGAGTCCGATGGAGGTGGTGATGGCGTATCCTGGGCTATATGCGGTAGCAGTTCATCGTCTCGCGCACGAACTTTATCGGCTCAAGGTTCCGATTATTCCGCGCATTATGAGCGAGCTCGCCCATTCCAAGACTGGAATCGACATCCATCCAGGCGCGACTATCGGCGAAAGGTTCTTCATCGACCACGGCACGGGCGTCGTAATCGGCGAGACTACGGTTATCGGTCGAAACGTGAAGCTCTACCAAGGCGTGACTTTGGGCGCGTTATCCTTTGATAAGGATCCGAGTACGGGGGCGTTAGTCAAGGGGGTTAAGCGTCATCCCAATGTAGAGGACGATGTGGTTATTTATGCTGGGGCAACGATTTTGGGTGGAGATACGGTAATTGGCCGAGGTAGTGAGATTGGTGGTAATGTCTGGTTACGCGAATCTATCCCACCGAACTCTAAAGTTTACAATCGTCCACCGACACCCGAAATCAAGATCAGGAGGTGATTTATGGCAAGTATTAAATTTATGAAAGTAAAGGGGACTTGGCGCGAGGTTGCCGATGCCGCGCGTACGACGATTCGTCAAGACGAGGGCACTGGCGAGCCGAGCGCACGTTGGAAAAAGCGCATCTTACTTGCCGAGCATTCGCCGATTCGCAAGCTGAACTTCAATTGGAAGTGGATCAATCTTCCTTATTGGGTGTCGGTGCACTTTGTACGGCATAAATTTGGAATTGAACATTTTGTCTCAACTCAGCGAACTGATCGCACGGGTGTCGTGCGCGATGCCAATCGCCAAGATGCGCCAGTGATGCACGAATGCTTTGCGAATGCTCAAACAGTGATGTTTATTTCGCGCCGTCGGCTTTGTGGTCAGGCAAGTTCCGAGACGCGTGAAGCATGGAAGCAAGTAGTTGCAGCGATTGCGGAGAAAGAGCCTGAGGTGGCTGCGTGTTGCGTACCGGAATGCGTATATCGTGGATTTTGCCCAGAGTTTAAGCCCTGTGGATATTGCAATACGCCTGCTTTTAAAAAAGCAGTCAAGGCCTATCGCGAAGTACCTGCAAAATAAGTGGATAGACTGCAAAATATTCTTGCGCATGCGGGAGTCGCCTCACGCCGAGGGGCGGCGGCCATTATTGAAAGCGGGGTAGTGACAGTTGATGGAGTGGTCGTGCGCGAGCCAGGCGCACGCTTTGATGAGACAGTGGTAATCAAAGTCGAAGGTCGTCCGATTGCGACCGCCGAGAAAAAGCGAACGGTTGTTCTTTACAAGCCAGTTGGCGTTTTATCTACGATGAGTGATCCTTTTGGGGGTGAGACGGTAGCTAAACTCGTCAGGACTCCTGAGCGCTTAGTGCCCGTCGGGCGGCTTGATAAGGATAGTGAGGGGCTACTTTTGATGTCCAATGATGGCGAGCTTGTCAACCATCTTACTCATCCGAGATTTGAGCACACAAAAACATATTTAGTTAAGGTTGCAGGGCGGTGGAGTGAAGATAAGCTCAAAACCTTGCGTTCGCCACTAAAGCTTGACGATGGCTACACGATTCGTCCAGTTCCAGTTGAGGAAGTTGAAGCCTTAGGTGATAATATTAGAATTCTTAGATTTATCCTTAAAGAGGGGCGCAAGCGACAAATCCGCAAAATGTGCTCGTTGGCGCATTTGGTGGTGCTTTCTTTAAAACGGGTTGCCGTAGGCGCATTTAAGCTCCCCAAGGATTTGAAACCAGGCCAGTGGCGTGATTTGACGGTTGACGAAAAGGCGTCGCTTTTGGTATAATCCCCGTCGTTTTGACCGTAAGAGGGTAGCGTAGGGTGCGCGAGAGTATTGCGGAAAATTACCAAAAAAGGCAACAATGGATCAGATTAAGATTAAGGCGGATACCCGTGCTGAACAGGGCACTGGTGCAGTCCGTCGGTTGCGTCGCGCGGGAATGATCCCGGGCAGCGTAATGAAAATGAAGAAGGGCGGCACGGAGCTTATCAAGCTTCCGGAGCACGACTTCATGATGGCGATGCGTGGCAGAACGGGCAAGCAGATTCTCGTTACGCTCGATATGAACGGTGCCGAGGTACCGGCGCTTCTGCGTGAAATGCAGAACGACGTGCTTAAGGGCACTCCCATTCACGTGGACTTTAGCGAAGTGTCGCTGACCGAAAAGGTACGCGTTACAATTCCACTTTTCCTCGTTGGCGAGTCCAAGGGTGTCAAGATTGGCGGAGGTGTTCTTGAGCAGGTGCTCCGTACGATTGACATTGACTGCTTGCCCACGGACATTCCGGAGAAGTTTGATGTTGATGTGACCGCGCTCGACCTCGATCAGACGATGTTTGTTCGCGATCTCAAACTTGGGGATAAGTATACTGTAATTACACGCGGCGAGTTTGCTCTCGCGGTTATTAAGGCGCCCGATGATATGCCGGCAGAGACCGCAACTGCAGCGACGAGTGGTGCAGCGGCAACCCCTGAGGTTATCAAGAAGGGCAAGGAAGAGGAAGGCGCGACTGACGCGAAGGCGGCTGATGCCAAGAAGGAGGAGAAGAAGTAATGAAAAAGTACGATGCACTTTATATCTTCGTTGGTATTGCCAAGGATGATGTCTTAGAGGCCAATTTGGAGCATGCGCTAACGGAAGTTACTCGTTTGGGCGGTGCGGTGATTGCCAAGGACTCGCTTGGACGGCGTAGTTTTGCGCGTCCTATGAATAAGCACGAAAGTGGTGTTTATGTGAAGGTTCGCTTTGAGCTCGATCCTGCGAAGCTCGAGGAGCTTACCAATCGCTATCACTTGATGGAAGAGGTCTTCCGGGTGCAGTTCCTCGCAGTTGACGAGCGTCGGGAAGCGAAGATTGCTTCCGAGAAGGCGGCTCGTAACGCACGTCAGGCAAAGAAGGCGGCGGCTATTCAAGCTACGCAAGTTGCCTCGACAACGGAGGGCTAAATATCATGGCGTCGTTCAATAAAGTTATCTTGATGGGCAACCTGACGCGTGACGTAGATGTTCGCGCGACGGGTACTACCGGCATGAAGGTCGCACGCTTAGGCCTTGCGGTTAATGAGCGTCGGCGCGATCGCAATGGTCAGATGCAAGAGTTTCCCGTGTTCGTCGATGTTGACGCGTGGGATAAGTTGGCGGAGCTTTGCGGTCAATTCCTCTCAAAGGGTCGTTCGATCCTGGTTGAGGGGCGTCTCCAAATGGATACTTGGGAAAAGGACGGCGTTAGACACCAGAAGCTCAAAGTGCGTGCTTCTACGATTAAGTTCCTGCCGCAAGGCGACCGCTTAGGTGGTGGTCCTCGTTCGGCGGAGCCAATTGCGGAGACACCTGAGAGCGAAGGTGATGATATTCCATTTTAATAACTTCATAAAATAAGGAAATAAATTATGGCTTTCAAGAAAACGATGAGCACTGCAGGTGAAGAATTTGCTGCTCGCAAGCGTCCACCGCTGGGACCAAAGGACCAGATTGATGTCAATGACATTGAGACGCTTAAGTACTACATTACCGATTACGGGAAGATTCTTCCCGCGCGTATCACTGGCATTACCAGCGCTCAACAGCGCCAGATTCGCCAGGGTGTCAAGCGCGCTCGCAACATGGGGCTGATGGCCTAAGGAGGGAGCGATATGCATATTGAAGTAATGTTGATGGACGATGTCAAGAAGCTTGGCAAGTCGGGCGAAATCGTCAAGGTAGCACCAGGTTATGCGCGTAACTGCTTGTTTCCCAAGGGTCTTGCGGCAATCGCAACCGAGGCGGCGAAGCGTCGGCTGAAAAAGCTTGAGGCGGAGCGTGCGGCACGCGCAGCCGAAGAGAAGAAGGCGGCGCTTGAAGTGGCGAAGAAACTCGAGAAACTCGAAATTACGGTTTCGGCGCACACGACGGATGGCAAGAAGCTCTACGGTTCAGTCGGTATTAGTGATATTCTCGCTGCGATTGAAGCAAATCGTGGAGTTAAGCTCAGCCGCTCGCAGCTCGAACTGGATGATGTGCTTAAGGAAGTTGGCGTATATGAGCCGACAATCGACCTTGGACATGGCGTTATGGTTAAGTTCAAGATTACGATTGTGGACGAAGCGCCAGCGGCGGAATAAGTTAAATAACTTAAACGCTAATAATAAAGGGCGGGGAGATAACTCCTCGCCCTTTACAGTGATGGGCGGAAAATGATACAATGTGTGGGGTTTTGCCTTGGGTGAATTGTACACTTGAATGACCTGCGAACGGAGAAAGGAGAAGCGAATGCCAAGTATTTCGCATTTTTACGGATTGGTGATCTGGCTCTATTGGGATGAGGACAAGAGCCCGCATCACACTCCGTATGTTCACGCCGAATATGCGGGGAAGGAAGCCGTGGTCGCGATTCCAGAGGGAGAGGTGCTTGAGGCAGACGACGGATTTCCCCCTAAGAAGTTGCGCATGGTTCAGACTTGGATTGACATTCATGCGGAAGAATTGATGGCGAATTGGAATCTTGCCGTCAACCATAATGAGGTTTTCAAGATTCCCGGTTTGGACGAGAAGTGAGCGACCGATGAGAACATACAAGAGAACGGTTAACGCGACTTATGCGGGAGATTATAACGTCTCGGTAACCTTTGAGGACGGTTCACGGGGATTTTTTGACTTCAGCCCATATCTTTCGTATCCCTGCTATCGTTCTTTGCAGTCGAAGGGGATGTTTTCTCTTGTCAAGGCGGATCACGGTACGCTTTGCTGGCCGGGGGATATTGATATTGCTCCGGAGACCGTGTGGACATCAGTGACTTCACCTGTGGAAATGACCGAGGAGGCGAAGCGGTGACGAGCTGGGGCGAGAGAGTGGCGATGGATGCGAAGGCGCGGCTACCTGGAGGATTTTCGTCATGAGGGATAATGAAATTATCGCAGGCATAAGAGAGGCGCGACGCGCGTTTGCCGCAGAGCATGGCAACAATCTCCGTGCGATT
Source organism: Kiritimatiellia bacterium (assembly GCA_045599105.1). GTDB lineage: Bacteria > Verrucomicrobiota > Kiritimatiellia > RFP12 > UBA1067 > UBA1067. The sequence goes on along the minus strand of JAZRVL010000028.1, from coordinate 4,047 downwards.
TCCGAGGCGGCGATGAAGTTTGCGTTGGATTGTGGTTTCAGACCGGCGGAGGTTCCCGCCAATCCAAATTTCCATTACCCACGGGTTTCTGCGGCGACAGTGTAAGGAAATGGCGGTGCGATGACGATTTGTGGCGAGAGAATGAGTACCCCCCCCTCGAAGTTTAAAAACACTAAGATATCTCACGAAACCCCTCCTACGCCAAGGCTACGGAGGGCAAGAGGGCAATGGACGCGAAGGGCGCGGCCGTTGTCCTTTCACTTTTTCTGATTTTTCTGGTGGCTATCTTTTTCGCACGAAACATGCTATAATATCAATGATTTCGTTTTGGGCGAATTGTACACTTGAATAACCTGCGAACGGAGAAAGGAGAAAGCGAATGGCGACCGAGACGGATATTGCTATAGAAGATAGGCCGAAGGTCTATCTTGAGACCTCCTTTATGTTCTACCTGACCGGGCGCGAGACGACCGACCAGAAGATTGCCTCTGAACAGGCGTATACGCGCAAGTGGTGGGAGGAGGAGCGTCGGAGATGCCGAGTGTTCACGTCTTCGTTCGTCATTCAGGAATCCAACGGGCGAGATCCCGAATATGTCGGGCGGCGAAACGAAAAGATCGCAGAGACCGAGGTCTTGCAGGCGGATGATGAGTTGATATTCACCATTGCGGCGAAACTGCTTGAGGGAAAGGCATTGCCGAAGGATGAAACGACCGATGCCTATCACATCGCCACGGCGGCGGTTCACAGGATGGATTATCTCCTGTCGTGGAACTGTCGTCACCTTGCGAACCCGCAGACTTATCCGAAGACAAAGAGGATTGTGGAGTCGTTTGGCTTGATCTGTCCGTCTATCATAACCCCGCGCAGCTATTTGGAGGACTTCAACAATGCAAGATAATGAGATTATCACTGGAATCCGCGAGACGCGCCATGCGTTTGCGGCTAAATACGGGAACGACCTGCGGAAGATCGCGGAAGCGGCAGACCGGCTTGCGCTGGATTTGGGCTTTAAATTGACATCTGTTGCAGAAGGTTTTCCTTCGCAGACTGTGGCGGTGTAAAGCGATGACGATTTGTGGCGAGAGAATGAGTACCCCCCTCAAAGCTTAAAAACACTAAGATATCTCACGAAGCCCCTCCTACGCCAAGGCTACGGAGGACAAGAGGGCAATGGACGCGAAGGGCGCGGCCGTTGTCCTTTCACTTTTTTTGATTTCTGAACAACAACAAGATACGGAAATTTGATATAATATTAAAGCGAACTTAACGAAACGACAAAGGAAGAAAAATGAAAACGAAACTGAAGTCAATTATTGCGATTGCGATGGTCGCGGTGGGGCTCACGGCAACGGCCGCCGAACCCGAGGCGGTTCAGCTCTGGGAGGGCGGCCCGTACTGGGCGACGGTCAACGTCGGCGCGGAGAAGCCAGAGGATTACGGAATCCTCACGAACTTCAACGACGCGGCACAGGCGGTGACCGATGCGCTCGGCGAGGGATGGCGTCTGCCGACGAAAGATGAATTAGATAATCTCTCGTATACCTGGGTCTGCACGCATACATGGACGCAGCAAGGTGGCAATAACGGTTTTCTCTTCACAAACTCTTCTGATTCGTCGAAGAGCATCTTCTTGCCTGCCGCTGGTGGTGACAAAGGTAATGGCAACATTAGTGCTGGGCTCGAGGGCTACTACTGGTCTTCTACTGGGTCTGGTGAAAGCATGGCATCGGTCTTTTTCTTCACATCTGCTGGTGGCTACTCTGATTCCTTTTCTCGCACTTCCAGTTTCTCTGTTCGCGCGGTGCGTGACACGCCGCCGCCGTCGCCGATCACGCTGGGCGAGGTGAAGTCGCACGAGCCGTGGGACGGGAAGTTTGACGTCGAGTACACGCTTGGCGGGCTGGAGTCGGGCGTCGATTACAAGGTGGTGTTCGACGTGACGGCGGACAGCAAGAGCGTGAGCGTGACGAACGCGGCGGCGAAGCTGGAGAGCAAGACCTACACGAACACGCTCGATACGGCGGAACTCTTCGGCGCGATCACGACGGACAAGGCGGCGCAGATCACCGCCCGGCTCATCAAGCTGGAGCCGAAGGCGAAGCCGCCGGCCGGCCAGCTGTGGGAAGGAGGCCCGATCTGGGCGACGGTCAACGTGGGCACGTCGGAGGTGCAGGATCACCCGGAATACGGCGCACTCTACAAGTTTGACGACGCGGATGCAGCCGTAAAGTCGCTTCTTGGTCAGGAGTGGCGTCTGCCGACGAAGGAGGATTTTCAAAATCTCTTGAAAGACGAGAACTGCTCGAAGCAGTGGACGCAGCAAGGTGGCGTTAACGGTTATCTCTTCACGGGCAAGGACGACTATTCGTCGAACAGCATCTTCCTGCCCGCCGCCGGCATCGACTACTGCGATGGCCGCGAGTTCGACGGGGTCCAGGGCTACTACTGGTCCTCTGAGGGGGAGGATGCCAGCTACGCTTGGTACCTCTACTTCGACGGGGGCAATGCCGACGTGGGCAACGGCGACCGCAGCTACGGCTTGTCTGTTCGCGCTGTCCGGGATGCGAAGTGAGGCGGTTGCAATAAGGGCAATTTAAGAGGAAAGGAAATCTTAAAATGAAACTGGCAAAAATCAAATCGTTGGTCGCGGCGGTCGTTTCGCTCGTGTCGGTGGCGGCGTTGGCGGAGGAGGCGCAGACCGCTGTCCAGCTTTGGGAGGGCGGACCGTACTGGGCGACGGTCAACGTGGGCACGTCGGAGGTGCAGGATCACCCGGAATACGGCGCACTCTATGCGTTTGATAAGGATAAAGCAAAAGAAGCGGCGGAGAGTATTGGATATGGGTGGCGTCTGCCAACGCTGGAAGAGTTTGAAAAACTTACCAACACTTCTGTTTGCGTAACATCATGGGATGATACCAATAAGGGCAGGACTTTCACGGGCAAGGGAGACTACTCGTCGGCGAGCATTTTTCTACCCGCTGCCGGATCGGAGAACGGCACCCTCGAAAATGGCCGGCAATCCGCCACAAGCAAAGGACTCTATTGGTCTTCTGAGAAGAAGGATGACGATTTTGCATATAGTCTCAGTCTTGGAAGGACGGATGCCAGAACAAACCACAGCAGCATCATTGATAGACTGTCTGTTCGCGCGGTGCGGGACACGCCGCCGTCGGAAATGGTCGAGACCGAGATCGGGAAGGACGGGCCGAAGACGTTCTGCCTGGGGCCGATGGAAGGCAGCGAGGGTAATCCGTGGAACATCGGCACCGACGGCAAGACACCGCCCCAGTACGTGACGGCCTATACGAATGGTACGGAGCTGGTCATCGGCGGTGCGGGTACGGTTGCGGCGCTTAAGGATGTCGACGGGCTTAAGGATCTGCTCGCGAATCTGACGGCGATCACGATCACCGAGCCCACGGTGATGGGCGCGGCGGACAAAGCGTTTGACGATGTCAAGAACGTCACTCTGACGCTGCCCGACGGCTGGCAGGGCGAACTGCCGGATGAGGACGGCAAGTGGTACGGCGCGACGGGCGTTACGCTGATGGCCTATCCGCTCTCGGTCAAAAACGTCACGTTCCAGCAACGGTATCCGTGGAACGGGCTCGTGGACGCCACCTGCGGCCTGACGGGCGCGGGCACGGTGACGCTGAGTGCCACGGTGTTCACGAACGGCGTCGAGTTCGTCGAGGCGAAGACGATCGAGGGCGGTGTGCCGATGATCGACCTCGACGCGGCGGGCGGCGTGACGAACGGCGTCAAGTTCATCTGGAACGCGGCGGCGGACCTGCCGGCCGGCTTCAAGCAAAGCGACGTCACGATTGAGGTGTCGGTGGAGAAGAAAGTGGAATGAGCGAGACGGTGAGAGTTTACCACGGGTCGAAGCGTGGACTAGAAGGCGCGATCAGGGCTGATCGCGGCAATCCGGCGGCGGACTTCGGCGCGGGGTTCTACATGGGCATGGACGCCCACCAGCCGCAGACGCTGATCTGCGGCGGGGCTTCGCCTGTCCTCTATACCCTTGACTTTGATCCGTCGG
>JAZRVL010000027.1:0-4670 GCA_045599105.1 Kiritimatiellia bacterium | reverse complement strand
GACGAGTTCATTCAGCGCTTTGCGACTGTATCGGACTTGACCTTGGCAAAGGCTCGTTTCGTGAACGATGCGTTTCATCGTGTCATTTGCGAGGCGACACTCAAAAACTATCGAGTGAATACTGGTGACTTGACGACACGTTTGGTGATCGGTGGTTCACTCCCATCCGCAAGTGCTCAGGCGACTCGCGAAAAGAACCCCGTACATATTGCGCTTACCCCGATTGGGAGTTTGCGCGATGCAGCGAAGGTGCTTGAAGCGGTCAATGACACGCTTACCGTCGAGGCGGCGATCTATACCGTATCCTACAAGGATTCGGATGAGCTCAACACCATCGAAGGCAAGGACATCGTCAAGATCAACGGCAAGGGTTTACTCCTTACTGATACTAACGAAGACGAGGGTGTTTATCTTGAGGACTGCGAGACCGGCATTATCGTTACTGATAAAGCGACGATTGTCAAGAATGACGAGAATACTATCAACTGTAAGTTCATGGATTATCCGGAACTTACGGCCGAGAAGCAGTTCAATCTCGTTATTGCAACTCGCAACGGCAACTCCGAGGATGAATACGGCGTTGTTCGTCTAACCCGTAAAGTCATCGTCAAGCCAATTGCGGCATAAGGGAGGAAACTTATGAACATCAAAAATCTCAAAGTTTCCAAAGTGCAGTTTGAAGCGCTGAAGAACATCCAGCCCCAGTCTTCGATGAGCGTTACACCCATCGAGAATATGGGAGTCACTGCCGAGGATGCGCCTTACTTGCCACAGGTCGTTCCAGTGGGTACGAAAACGCTTGACGATATCACCAAGGTCGTCGCGGAAGAGATTGACGAGACGTTCGAAAGAGCGCGTTTCTATTGGAATACGCTCATAGAATTGGTCGCAACTATTCTCACCGAAGGCGAGATTACCGAAATCAATCTTGGCTTTTGGTCGTTTGCGCTTGCCATCGAAGGATCGGTAGCAAATGCGAATGCGCAGCCAAGCGCGATTGAAAATCCCGTCTATATTGCGTGCTATCCGTCGGAGGAGCTTAACCGCGTCACCGAAAAGATTGAAACAAAGCGCAATATCGCAGCACAGGCGTTCATCATTGACGAAGTCTTTGGCGTTGATACGGCTGAGAATCGTATCGTCACTGCAGGCAACGATATGTACGTCTTTGGTCGCAAACTCTCAATGGGTGGTACTGGCGAAAAGGCTGAGCTCATCAAGGGCGATAATGTCTATCAGCTCACGTTCAAGGCGTCCGAGATTGGGGACTTACCAACTCGTATGACGTTCACCATTCCTGAGGGTGTGCCAGAAGGCAAGGGCTATACTTTGCGCGTTACTGCGTTTGGCAAGGCCCATGCGATGCCTGAGCCCGAAATCGTTGAGAAGGAGAATATCACGATTCTCCCATGCCCAACGCCACCGTCACACCGAATTGACAGCATCAAGTCGGAAGGTTACGACGGCAACTTTGAGCTCCATAAGGGCAAGAAGACAACCGTAACTGGTGCGGGCATTGCTATCGGTCCGTTTGATAAAGTTTACCTCAACCTCACCACTGGAACTGGTGCGGAAGAGGAGAACGATGTCACGGAACTCGTGGATGCAACCTCAAGCGACACGGTAATGACGTGCGCTGACGGCTTCTGGCCCGTCGATTCGGAGTACACTGACGCTCAGTGGGCGGCGAACGACTCGGTCGTGAAGTTCCGTATTGAAAAGACGACTCAGGAGGGTGAAGCGATTACGATTGAAAAGAGAGTCTATCTCTTTGCACAAGCTTAATCGCTAACTCAAGTTGTCCAACAAGGGGGCGGGGTAATACCCGCCTCCTTTAGCTTACATGCCGCCTTATTCTTATCAAAAAGGCGCGAATGCATATACTCGTCATCAATGAACAATGCCAGATCGTAAAGGTCCATCGTATAGTACGCAAAATTGATTTTATGCGCAAGCAATTCTTCCACAATCAACTACCATGTTCCCCAATAGTTCTTACCCTCAGAGAAGATAGCTATCTCAGGAACGACTTTAGATGTCGTTTCCTTACGCATCATTCGATAGATGATGGATTTAAGCGGATAAAGCGCTGATCCAGCAACCGCTATAAGCGTGCCAACAAGCGCACTCCCCGAACCTGGATCGAGATAAGCAAACATATAACTCATTTTAATCATCATCATACCTAGACAATATTAAAACTTGATTATCTTCACAGTCGCGCCGCTTTGGTAATTTCGCTAATCAACATATCAATCGTAGGAGTACATACCCTGGCCTTGTGCGCATATTTTTGAATGACACTTGTCCCAAACGGGACATCTTCCGTAAAATAGCGTGATGTAAAATCTGGCTCCCATAAACCATCATGACGTTGCTTCCATGGAGCGAGGATCTGCTTTAAAGATTCAATACTACGCATCTTACATGTTAATTCCTGAGGCGTTTTCGATTCATAATGATCCAACGCAGACTCGTAATCATTCTCCACTGTAACTTTTGAGTATGCCATAAATGCAGCATACATTTCCGCGTCAGCCTTCACATAGTGTTCTGATGACACATCTGTCCACTCCGCATAAAAATAAGGACACTTCTCATAAACACCTTGATTTCCATTTCGCAAAAGTTCAACCAAGCGTGATGGATGCAATAATGGGTTTGAATTTGAAAATGTAAAAATCAAGAACGAAGAAAGAAATTGCACCTCACCACCGATAAAATGCTCTACAAAAGTCTTCCACATCTCTTTGCGACTGCCATCAGAGAGCGCCAAGCGACTTATTGACCGAACAGAACCCATCCATACAGAATGACCATACCTTACAACTCTCGCAACAAAGGGAACCCTTTGGAACGCAACTGTCTCAACTCCAAGCATTGATAGCTTCGATACTATTTGTTCCATTCCAGCGGGAGCAGGTATAAACACAACAGATTGCCCTTTCCTTAAAAACGGCATAATCTTAGCAAGCTCATCATCAATCGCAAATCTTGGTAACGCAATAACTATAACATCAGAATCTGCTACTATCTGCGGATTATTTGATGCAAAAACATGACCCGCAGTAATCTCCTTGGGACCATCCCCTATCTGATATTCAAGCCGATCATTCCACTTATATGGGCGACGTGTAAAAACTGAAACATCACAAAACCTCCCACACGCCGCAACTAACGAGTGCGCAATATGCCCCCCCCCGCAAATACATATACGCGAATTCCCTAGAAGCATCTTATTTCGTTCCAGGAATTAGATTTAAAATTTGCTTGATTGGCATGCACATCTCGTTGACCTCAAGCGAGCGCTCCGCTTCGAGAATCCTTTCCGCACACTTATACATCGCAGGATACGACGCGCGAAGCATGTGATTGGCGTAAATTACTATATTTGCTCCCCAAGATGCAAGTTCGTCTTCCGTAAACTGATTATAGGTTGTCGGCACAAGCACAATCGGCACTGCAGGGTAGTCCTTACGGAAGCGTTGACAAAACTCCTTAATATCTGCTCCACTCTTGTCTCTCGAGTGAATCATCACTCCATCCGCTCCCGCACGCACTGCCGCAAATGCCTTAGCGAGAGCATCATCGACCGAGTAACCTGCAATAATCTCCTCTATGCGTGCAATTATCATAAACTCTCGCGTAACTTGCGCTTTCTTGCCGGCTGAGATCTTCGCACAAAACTCTTCTTCCGAAGCTAACTCTTGCTTGACTTCCGTGCCAAAAAGTGAATTCTTCTTAAGCCCTACCTTGTCCTCAATAATTACCGCCGAAACACCATTGCGCTCAAGCGTACGCACCGTAAAAACAAAATGCTCAGGAATCCCACCAGTATCACCATCATAAATAATCGGTTTAGTCGTGCATTCAAGTATATCAGTGAGCGAATGTAAGCGCGTTGTTAAGTCTACCGCTTCAATATCTGGCTTGCCCTTAGAAGTTGAATCGGTAAGCGATGACGACCACATTCCATCAAACCGATGCACCCCATCATCTTTCGTAACCTCTACATTTTCGGCAATAAGCCCTGAAAGCCCAGAATGAGCTTCAAGAATGCGAACAATTGGCTTCGCAGCAATAAGCCGACGTAATGCTCCCCTTCTGATATCTGGTGTCGTTCCAATTGCTCTTGCATTGTCCACCAATGCCGATGAATTAATTCCCTTCGTATATGGAATCTCGATTAATTCGCCACCCCATTCTTTTATGGCCTCTAAGACCTCCTCTCGCAACCCAGAATCCGGCCCAGTTTTCCAATCATCGCCATGGATGATGTAATCGGGCTTAAGTGCACGAAGATTTGGCACATAACTCCAATCATCCTGCGGAACGACCCTCGAAACGCCCTTAAGATTCATCACCACCCGCTCGCGCTGCTCGTATGTAAGGTACGGAAGTCGTTTGTATGTGGCAATGGCCTTATCAGTAAAAAGACCAATCACAAGCTCACCATACTTTGCGCCTTCTTCTACAATATTGATTATTCCGGGGTGAATGATATCACCAATCATACCAAGATATACTGTTTTAGCCATTGTATACGACCTTAATATTGTTTACATTAAGTGCTTCTTTCAAGACCTTAAAAAACTCCTCAATATCTGGCGCATCAATTGCTCCTAATGCGCAAAGCCGAAAAGTATGCGCCGAGCCCACCTTGCCAGGAT
>JAZRVL010000026.1:0-52434 GCA_045599105.1 Kiritimatiellia bacterium | reverse complement strand
AAAGGGTTAACCCCTAAGGGTGAAAGGGGTATACCTCTCGGGGCTTTAGGCGTCTACCTCAAGCTTGCTAAGAGAATACGCCTACATCCCTTACCCGTTAACGGGTCGAGCTTTCTACCAGCAGGGGTTTATTCTTTGTCCAAAGATTAGATATTTCATAGGTTTTGTTTCCTTTCTTGTTTTGTTTTTCACCACAGAAGGCACGGAAGTCTGCTTCGCAGGGCACAGAAATGGTTGATGAAGGGATCGCTTCGCGTTAAACAACCATTAAACTTCCATCGTTTTGGTTTTGCGGACGCTTTGAGCACATTTTCCTTGCGACCGATCCATTAGTCGGACACTTGGCATTCACTGCCTGTCGGAAAATGTTCAATTAAACATCGTCCTTGCCAATTGATTTTCACTTGCAATGTATTGAGGTTGAGGGAGAAGGTTGATTATGATAAAATATAGCACATTATGGTTGAAGAAATTAGAGTTCGTTTTGCGCCCTCTCCTACGGGCAAAGTACATATTGGCAATATTCGCGCAGCGATTTACAATTGGCTATTTGCGCGTCACACTGGGGGCAAGTTCTTGCTTCGGGTTGAAGATACTGACCTTGAGCGCTCGACGCCAGAGGCAATCAAGGTGCTTTTTGATTGCATGCAGTGGTTGGGCCTTGATTATGATGAAGAGGTCTTTTATCAAACCAAGAACGTTAAACGTCATTTAGAAGTTGTCGATCAACTTCTTGCAAGTGGTCATGCCTACAAGGTCGAAAAGACTTCTCGCGATGGCAAAACCGGTATAGTTACGATGTTTAAGATGCCCAAAGAAGGCGTTATTGAGTATGACGATATCGTCAAAGGGCATATGGCTAAAAAAGCCGAAGACATTCAAGATTTTGCCATCGTCCGCTCCGACGGCTCGCCTATCTTTCATATCGCGAATGTCGTTGATGATATTGATCAGCGCGTTACCCATATTATTCGCGGTGATGATCATGTCGAAAATACATTTAAGCATATTTGCATCTTTAAATCGCTCGGCGCGCCAGTTCCGAAATATGGTCATCTTTCAATGATTGTCAATCAGCAAGGAAAGCCATATTCCAAGCGCGATGGCGCTGCCTTCGTAGGGGAGTATCGTGAGCAGGGGTATTTGCCCGAAGCGCTTTTCAATTACCTTTTACTCCTCGGTTGGAATCCTGGTGATGATCGTGAAATCCTTACACGAGAGGAAATGATTAAGCTTTTTGAATTGGAAAAAGTCCATGTCACAGCTGCGATGTTTGACCCCAAAAAGCTCGCTTGGATGAATGGTGAATATATCAAGAAGATACCGGCGAGTGAGTTTCGTGACATCTTATACAACGCTTCGGTTGAAGAAGGATCCTCCTCAGGGTCCCTCGGCGAATACGCCGTATCCCTTCGCTCGGACCTTGCTTCAACCTCCGCTCGCATCGCTTGGTGGGATTACCTCGCCGCACAAGTGCAAGTGAGAACAAAGACATTTGCGGGGCTGGGTGAGAGCATAAGATGTTTTGCGAGTGACGAGTTTGAGTACGATTCCAAGGCGGTTGAAAAGCGATTGAAAAAAGAGGGCGTAAAGGAGATATTGTTAGACCTTGTATCTCGCTTTGAAAAGGCCCCGAGTTGGGAAGCGCCAGCATTGGAGGCACTCATAAAAGAGCTTTCTTTAGGTCATGGTATGGGGCCTTGGGTGCATCCTATTCGCGTGGCCGTTTCAGGTCGCGGAGAGGGAATTGGCCTATTTGAGATGCTTCAATTGCTTGGACGCGAAAAAACTATCGCCCGACTTAAAACGGCAGCGGAAAAATTCTGCTAAGTATGGTATAATCAAGATATGCTTAAGTCGCGCTATCACCTTGGTAATCTTTTTAGTATCCCAATTTACGTGGATATTTCATTTGCGCTTTTGCTTCTCATTTTCACGACGTCGGGTAATTCCTTTGCAATGGGGCTTTCCATGGCGCTTGTTTTGGCAATTTCGGTAATTCTTCACGAGCTTGGGCACTCGCTGGTCGCGCGCGCATTTGGATATCCGACGAAAGACATTACGATTTCGCTTTTAGGCGGATGCGCCTCTTTAATCGCGCTCCCTCGCAAGGCGTATCAAGAGTTTTTAACTGCTATTGCAGGTCCTTTGGTGTCGTTTTTGCTTTCTTTTGTGGTGTATTTATTGGACATATTTGATTTTCCCATTCGTAGCGCCTACTTGTGTGAAGTTTTAAGTTATGTCTTTTATCTCAATTTGATGTTAGGTGTATTTAATCTCCTACCAGGATTTCCGATGGATGGAGGTAGGATATTTCGGAGCACAATGCGCGCTTTCACTACCAAGGTCAAAGCCACATTTGTCGCAATGTGGGTGGGTAGAGTATTTGCCATTTTGCTTGCCCTTAGAGGCGTTCATTCGCTTTTCACGGGTGGCAATTGGGGCTTTGTCACTATCCTTATTGCCTATATGATTTGGCAAGAAGGTTATCGTGAATATCTTGTCGCACGTTCGGAAGAAAAATTTGGGGCGTGGTCGCAAGACGATTTTAACGCGAGGGTTTCACCCCCGCCATACGAAAGGTAGGTAAATTATGATAAAACAGCAATTGTTTATTGGAGCTGCGCTCATTGTCGGCGTGGCTGCAGGATATTTTGTGCGTCCAACTGAAGCACCGTCAGCCGAAGTGACCGAGGCGGAAGAATCTGTGCCTAACAAGGCAATTCCCGATGAGGGCGATGCGGCCAGCATCCGCGCGCTCAAGTCGCGCATCGCGCAGTTAGAAGGTGAGCTTGCTAAAAAAGGCGTAGCGACTACTCAAGCGCCCGCGCAAACGGAGGAGCGAATCAATGATCGAGGTAATCGTCCACTGGGCAATCCGCGCGAGTGGATGGAGAATCTTAAGAAGGAAAATCCTGAGCGCTACGCCCAGATGACGAACGGCATAGCGCGTTTTCGCGAGCGTCGCACCGCGCGCCAGCAGGCGAAGCTTGACTTTCTCTCCTCGGTCGACACTTCGAAGATGAGCGCCGAGGCGCAAAGAACCCACGGTGAATTGCAGTCGCTTATTGCCAAGCGCCACGAGCTCGAAGGCGCGGTTATGGACGAGAATCTCTCGGATGAGAGGCGCGGTGAGTTGATGCGCGAGATTTTCGACAATTCGCGTCAGATCCGCGAGTTGAGCCGTGAGGAGCGCGACAATCTACTCGAAGAAACCGGCAAGGCACTCGGACTTGAGGGTGAGGCCGCGAAGGAGCTTACCGATACCATTCGCGAAATCTACGAGGCGACCGACGATAATGTCTTCGGTGGGCGTGGAGGCCAGATGGGGCGCAGAGGCCCGGGTAGAGGATCTAATCGGCGCTAATGGAAGTCAAGATCGAGAAATCGTGGAAGCGCGTACTCGAAGATGAGTTCGTTAAGCCATATTTTTTGAAACTTACAGAGTTTGTTCGGGCTGCTTATAAAAATGGGGTTTGTTATCCACCAGCAGGGCTTATTTTTAATGCGTTTGAGAAAACGCCTTTCGAAGCAGTTAAGGTTGTAATCCTTGGACAAGACCCTTATCACGAGCCAGGTCAAGCGCAGGGGCTCGCGTTTTATGTGCCGCCCAACGTAACTCCTCCACCATCTTTGCGCAATATTGCAAAAGAATTGGGGTATATGCCAAATCTCATGAAATGGACAGAGGAGGGAGTGCTTTTACTCAATGCGACTTTGACGGTAGCGTCTCATCAAGTGCTCTCGCATCAAAATAAGGGTTGGGAAACTTTTACGGATGCAGTTATTCGCCACCTTGCGGACGAGCGCGAGCATTTAGTCTTTATTTTGTGGGGTAGTCACGCGCAAAAGAAGGGCGCTTTCATTGATCGCACGCGTCATTGTGTCATCGAATCTGCGCATCCCTCGCCACTTTCGGCCAGTCGGGGATTTTTTGGCTCGCGTCCATTTGAACGAACGAATGAGTATTTAAAATCGGTGGGAATTGCGCCCATTAATTGGTAATGACTAAAGCAATTATTTTAGGAGCAGGATATCGGGGACGCGCGTATGCTGCGTATCGGGATGCGCATCCTGGAGAATTGCAGATCGTGGGAGTCGCCGACCCCAAACAGGCAACAACGATTAAGGCGATTCAATATTGGAATGATTGGCGGCAAGTGTTAGAAGCTATGCCTCAAGCGGATTTGATTGTCATCGCGCTTCCTGACGCGCTTCATTATGAAGCGGGCAAGGCGTTTCTTTCTGCGGGCTATCATGTTTTACTCGAAAAGCCGTTAGCTAATACTTACGCGAGAACGGAAGAATTAGTCAAACTTGCAATCAGCAAAAAGCGCCTGCTTATGGTTGCGCACGAACTTAGATATAGCGCGTACTTTTCGCACATCAAAGCGCTGATTGATTCGGGTGATTTAGGCGAAATCGTATCCATTGCGCAGCAAGAGTCGGTAAATTTCAGAAAGTTTGCACATTCGTTTGTGCGGGGATCGCTCGCCTCGGCAAAAGCGTCTTCACCGATAATTATTTCTAAGTGTTCGCATGATCTTGATTTAATTGCGTGGTGGATGGGTGAAAAATGTAAGCGAGTTAATAGTTTAGGGTCAATTAAACTCTTTCGCCAGGAGCTCGCGCCTCAAGGGGCTAGCGAAAGATGTATTGATTGCCCGCATAAAACTCAGTGCCTTTGGAGTGCGTCAAAGATGTACTTAGAAAATCAAGAGCTAAGCTACATGTTTGCCGATCAGTCTCCAGAAGCGATGGCGCAAGTGGTTAAATCTTCGCAATATGGGCAATGTGTTTTTAAGGCCAACAATGACGTACCAGACCATCAAACTGTCAATATGGAGTTCTTAAGCGGAGCTACAGCTTCGCTCGTTATGAGCGCTTTTACTGAACACAATATCCGCACTACGCGCATTTCGTTGACCCAGGGCGAAATCGTGGGTAATGGGGAGGAGATTCGCGCGGTTAGCTTCAAAGACGGTAAAGTACTTACAATTTCTGCCGATAAACTTCGTAGCAATAATTCACGGCACGATGGAGGGGATTTTGGTTTAGTTGCGCAAACACTTGCGCTTGTTCGGCGAAATGATGAAAACGAACTAAAAACGGCATCTATGGAGGCTCTTGAAAGCCATCTTATTGGCTTTGCCGCAGAGTCCTCACGACTTGACGGTGGTAGAACCGTTTTGTTATAATACCCATACTAATACGTACCCCGGGCGATTAGCTCAGTTGGTTAGAGCATTACCTTCACACGGTAGGGGTCACTGGTTCGAGTCCAGTATCGCCCACCAACTTTGATTACTTATGAAGATTGATACTTTGTGTGTTCAGGGTGGTTACCAGCCAAAGTGCGGGGAGCCGCGTCAAGTTCCAATTTATGCGACGACGACTTTTAAGTACGATACGACCGCACATATGGCAGATTTGTTTGATCTTAAACGGCCAGGCTATTTCTATACTCGGCTTGCCAACCCCACAAACGATTTGGTTGCTAAGAAAATTGCCGCTCTTGAAGGGGGCGTGGCAGCGATTCTTACTTCATCGGGTCAAGCAGCTTCGACTTTCGCAGTCTTGAATCTTTGCAATGCGGGCGATCACGTCGTATCTTCGGCGCAGATTTATGGAGGCACGTTTAATCTTTTTGCGGTTTCGTTAAAGAAGCTGGGGATTGATTTCACGTTTGTAGATCCAAATGCGAGTGAACGTGAGATACAAGCGGCCTTTAAGCCCAATACGAAGTGTGTCTTTGGCGAAACGGTCGCCAACCCCTCAGGTGCGGTTTTGGATATTGCAAAGTTTGCGAAAATTGCTCACAAGAATGGAGTGCCACTTATTGTGGATAATACTTTTCCAACTCCAATTCTTTGCAACCCTATTCGTTTTGGTGCGGATATTGTAACGCACGCAACGACTAAATATATGGACGGCCATTCTAGTCAAGTCGGCGGAGTTATCGTTGACAGTGGCAATTTTAATTGGCTCAAGCATGCCAAGAAGTTCCCAGGATTAGTTGATCCAGATCCATCGTATCATGGGCTTTCGTATGCGAAGAAGTTTGGTAAACTTGCTTATATTACCAAAGCGACTGCGCATTTGATGCGTGACTTTGGCTCGATTCCTTCGCCATTTAATGCGTTTTTGGTTAACTTGGGACTTGAGTCCTTGCATGTTCGTATTCGTCGGCATGCGGAAAGTGCACTCAAGATTGCGAAGTGGCTCAAAGCGCAAAAAAAAGTCGCATGGGTACACTTCGCGGGGCTTCAAGGGGATAAGTATTATAAACTCTTTAAAAAGCAATTTAGTTTTAATTCTCCTTGTGGGGTGATGACCTTTGGTATCAAAGGTGGGCGTAAGGCGTCGATTAAGTTTATGGATGCGTTAAAGGTGATTGGGATTGTGACTCATGTTGCGGATGCGTGGAGTTGCGTTTTGCATCCCGCCTCCCACACTCATCGTCAACTTTCGGACGCGCAACTTAAGGCGGCGGGCATTCCTCCAGACTTGATTCGTCTCTCGGTTGGTTTAGAGGATCCAGATGATCTTATTAATGACCTCAAGCAAGCACTCAAGAAGGTTTAAAGTTGAAATTTCAAGGATTAAAGTTTAGTTTAGCAATAGTACTTGTAGGGCTATTTGCGGGGTGTAGCGATGAACCTTTAAGTCAGGATGAAAAAGTTGTAACGCGCGAGGTAGTGATAACTAATGTTGTTAACATTACGCGTGAAGTGGTCGTAACCAATGTAGTAGAGCTTACAACGACCAATATCATTGAGTTAGTCAAAAAGCCTATCCTTTCTCCACGTAAAACTGCGCCTTATCTGGTTTCGGCTCCATCTTTGCGGTTGAGTGAACTCAATGATTTATTGCGAGCAAGTGGAGTTAGAATCATTAGCTCCGACCCAGGTGCAATGGCGATAGTAGAGGCGCCCAGCAAGGTCGCAAATGAGTTGGCAATCGGCGGAGTGATGTGCGTTCATGTGTTAACACCTGAGGACAAGATGGGGAGCGAAGTCGGAGAAAAGGTAAAAATCACACCCTTAAGTTCAATTGATATTAAAATAGTTGCCGACGCTGTGCGTGAGCTTGAAGGTGAGTTAACTCAAGTTGTATCTACTCCCCGTCCTTTGGTAAGGGCGACACTTAAATATACGGCGCTTAATGAATTGGTTAAACGTGGTTACATTTTAAAAATAGAAAGAGACGAATAATGAAAAGAAGTTTAATCATTGGTAGTGTTCTTGCACTTGTTTCGGTGCTTATATATTTTTGTTCAATTGCGACTTATGCTTTCCCAGGTGAAAGTGCGCATTTGATGGCGATTTGGAAGCAACTTACGATTACTGCTGAAAACCCTTATCCTTTTATGGCAATTTTTGCCAAGGCATTGGGTGGCGGCAATTTAATTGCGCCAATTTGTGGCGCAATCGCAGTTGTTTTAGTGTTTCGGCTGGTTAAGTTCTTTATTAAGAATTCGGCAATTGCTTGCCACATGGATCGGTATGCTGACGAGTTGGGTCTAATTGCGGGCACCGTGGCAGCGGTAGTTTTTATGCTTGCACCTGCAGTGCGTGGGGCGGCGACGCACTTAGAGCCACGGCTTTTTGATGCAATGTGGGCGTTGCTCATTTTTTCGGTCTTTATTTCTTATCTTAATGCGCCGAAAAAGCTTGGCTGGTTATTCCCAATCATGCTTGGTTTTATGGTTGCGCTTGGATTTACCGATAGTGCGGTATTTGTACTTCTTGCGCCATTTTATCTCTTCTTTATGACGGCAGTTGAGCTTAAGCGGGAAAAGAAACCCTACTTGTCACTGACGCTCTTTTCATGCGCATTCTTGGTTGGATTTTTAATCCTTGTTAAAGTATTTAATCTGGATTTGACGGTCTTTTTAAAGCAATCGGCTCGTAATTTGCATGAGTATTACACGCTTTCGGGATGGCTTTTTGTGTTCATTTTTTCCACTATTCCATTTATCGTTTCGATTTTTTCTGCTTCTCGGTCATTTATTGAAAAGCCAGGTTTTGTCCTTTGGGTGTTTCACTTGGGCATGACACTCTTTTCGATTTTAGCAATTGCAACTCCGCTGTCACCTTCGTTCCTTATGGCGGAACATGGTGTTTTGCCGATTATTACGAGCGCATTTGCATCTATGACAGCGGGGTATATTGCAACTTTTTGGTGGTTTAATCGTAAGCGTGCAGTAGGACTTTCAGTCGTTGTTGTTTTTGCTTTTGTTGTCATCTTTTCGTCGTTTTGGAATCTCTTTGCCTTTGATCGCAATCGTGGAGCATTTGCAGATGAAATTGCTAAAGAGTTGCTTAATGATTTGGGCGAGCGTACATGGTTTGTTTCGGATGGTACGCTTGATGATCACTTACTTGTGGTTGCTGCGAATGCAAGGCGCGAATTAAATCTTGTCTCTTTGGCGCGTGACTTAGATCCTGATTACTTGATAGCGCTTGGCGATGTCGTTCGCAAGAAGGGTATTGGGGGGTCGAAAAATAGCGAACTTTCACTTTCACTTACTTTGGGTGTGCTTCCATTTGTGCAAGATTGGTTTGCCTCCGATCCATCGGTTGCGAAAGAAGTCGCAATTTTTGGTGCGCCCGATATCTGGTATTCAGCAGGGTTAAAGCCTATTCCGGAGTTCTTCTTCTTCGGTGCGGATAACGCACGTGAACCTGATTGGTCGAAGTGGCCAAAGTTTAGGAAGCTTTTGACTGCTGATGAAGGTTGGGGAAGCTACAAGTTAGCTCGCCAAAAGGATACCTCGCCTTTGGATAAGTTGCGTTATTCGTTGCGTCGTTATTTGGGCATGGTGGCCAATAACCGTGGTGTTTATTTGCAGGATCAAAAAAAGGATGATGAGGCGTTTCGCTTTTATGAGCTTGTGTTAAACGATATCGACTCGGATAATATTTGTTCGCTCTTTAACGAAATTGAGATGGCAGGGGCTAAATATCCAGCAGCGCTCTCCAAGAAGCGTGAGCTTGAACGCCGATTACAACAAATTATTGAAGACAAGGATCGTCGATATATCATTTGGCGACTCGGCTTTTATTATGGATATATTCGCAACCCAGAGATGTTTATTCGTCTCGGCTTTAGTTGGGCGCGCTCAGGTCGTCCAGGCGATGCGCTTGCGCAGATTCGTAGGGCAATTGATTTTGTACCGAGTGACAAGCGTACCATTCTCCTTAATATGATGGCGGCGCTCTATGCGAATGAGAACGACCAAAAGAAGTCTCGGCGTATTTATGAATCAATTCTTGCCAAAGATGCAAATGATCATGATGCTTTGCTTGGAATGATGCGCTTGGAGTTGTTAAATGGAGATTCAAATAAGGCGCTTGAGTATTTGCAACGTGCAGTCAAGAATTCGTCTGCGGATGGTCGTCGGGCAAGGATTGAGCTTGCGATGGTGGGGATGATGAAGAATGATTTCAAGACCGCCCGTGATATGTTAGAGAAAATCATTGAAGGCGAGAGCGGTGATTTGCAAGCATGGAGCTTGCTTGCGGCAGTATGCATGCAGGAGTATGATCAAGTTAAGGATGCAAAAGCAAGGGGAAAGTTGCTTAAAGATCTTGAGGAGCGTATTTTACCTACGATGGAGAAAAACTCCACCAATCCTTACGATTACTATTTGCAGACGACTAAGGCATTTGTGTTGATGCGTCAAGGTGCGGCTAAGCGTCAAGAGGCGCGAGATGCGTTTGCGCTTGCTTCACGCGCCCATCCCGACTCAACGATTACTCAAGATCTCATGATGGGCTTAGATATTTCACTTGATGACAAGGTGAGTGCAGAGCGTCATGCGCGTGATGTCCTTCGTCGCAATCGTAATGCGCCACTCGCTAACTATATTATGGGTTCGCTTTCGCTTTCGCGGGGTGAGTATGATCAAGCGGAAGCATTTCTTCGCAAGGCGGCAGACAATGAAAAGCCCAATATTTTGGCGATAAATGATTTAGCTGAGGTGTTGCGCCGCAAAGAACGGTATACGGAGGCCGAAACCTATGTCCGTCGAGGCATAGACAAGGCGCCAGAGTTCTATATTTTGCGCGAGACTTTGGGCGTTATTCTGCTGGACCAAAATCGCAATCTTGACGAGGCCGAAGCGAGTATTAAAAAGGCAATTGAACTTGCTAAGAAGGAAACTGGCAAGAATCCTGATGTGCGGCTCTTTAATTCGCTTGCCCGTGTTCAGATTGCGCGTAAAGATATGCGAGGCGCCAGGAATTCACTCCGCAAAGTCGAGGAACGCTTAGATGAACTTAGCGATTTTGAAAAGCGTGAATTTGAGGAGATTTCCAAGGGTATTGAATAATGCTCGTCGTTAAACTTTGGGCACGTGCATTAAGAGTTGAGCAGTGGACGAAAAATGGCGTCGTTATGCTCGCGTGGTTTTTTTCGGTAGCTGATGCGAGCCAGCGCGATATTGTTCGGGGGTGGGAATCTTTTTTGATGGCATTTTTGATGGCGGGCGCATTCTCGCTTGTGAGCTCCGCGTTTTATCTTTTAAATGATGTTTCAGATTACGAGGCGGATAAAGTGCATCCCAAAAAACGCTATCGTCCAATCGCTGCTGGGCTCATAGATCGAATGACTGCAGTACGCGTCTCGCTTATTGTCTTTGCGATTGGCTTTGCCTATCCAGCATTGGTGGTTATTTATCTCCCTTCGCGCGCGCTTGCGTTTGCTACCATCCTCGTTTATACGATAATGCAGTGCCTTTATACTGGATTATTGAAGCGGATACCATATCTTGATGTAGTTACACTTGCATTAGGGTTCGTTTTGCGTGCAATTGCAGGAGCGGCAATCATTACCGCCTATATTTCACCTTGGCTTTTAATTTGTACATTTACGCTTTCCTTGTTCCTTGCATTTTGCAAGCGCAAAGCGGAGATGGATAGAGCGGTAAGTACTCGTGAAGTTTTAAAGCGCTATCAGCCGTGGGTAGTTAATATGGGGATTGTCCTTGCGGGTGTATTTTCATTTGGAGAATATTTGACTTATACTTTGCGTTCACAAATGGGTAATCGGTTTTCCTATCTTTGGGTGACAGCGATTTTCGTCGCCTTGGGGCTTATTCGTTATGCGTATTTAACCTGGTCGGATCGTGATGTCGAGCGACCAGAGCGCGTGCTTTTACGCGACAAATGGCTTTGGGCAATCATTGTTGCCTATGCGATTTCGTCGGTTACTGTTGTTGCGATAGCGGTATGAGGAAATTTTCGCTTCAAACAATACATGAACTTTGCCGCAAGCTGGGGAATCCTGAGCGCAAGGTGAAGGCGGTGCACATTGCGGGCACTAATGGCAAGGGGGCGGTTGCAGCAATGATGGAAGTGGCGCTTCGTGCACGGGGATTAAGTGTGGGACGTTATACCTCACCCCATTTAGTAAAAGAAAATGAACGCTTCTTTTTAAATGGGACTCCGATTGACGATAAAACACTAAAACGGATATCGCGTAAAGTCGAGCAACTTGCAAACGCAAAAGCGACTTTTTTTGAGAAGTTAACGGCAATCGCTTTTAAGTTTTATGCCGACAATAAAGTTGACTTTAGTATCATGGAGTGTGGACTTGGGGGACGATTGGATGCTACAAATATAGCAAACAGTGCAATTTCGATAATTACGCGAATTGGATTGGACCATTGCGATTGGCTTGGAAAAACGATAACTAAAATTGCGGGAGAAAAAGCGGGAATAATAAAACGGGGCGTACCAGTTGTGCTGGGTGAAAATGTTCCCGCAGTTAGGAGGGTTATTGAGCGCAAAGCGCGCGAAATGGGAGCGCCATTTTATTATGCGCCCAAGGTGGTCAAAGATTTGGCGCTCCCCCAAACTTCGCTTAAGGGAGAATTTAATCGGGAAAACGAAATTACCGCACTTGCCGCATTGAAGGTACTAACGGGGTCAACCGAAGGAGCGGAGGCATTTAACCAAGTAGTTTGGCCAGGAAGATTTCAGAGAATCGGTCGGTTTATTATTGATGGCGCACATAATCCTCCAGCAGCTGAGGCGCTTGTTAAGGCGTTAAAATTAACAGGAATAAAGCAAGTTAGTTTGATTGCGGGATTTTGTGGAGACAAAGATATTGCGAAAGTACTCAAGACGCTGGCGCCATTCGTAAAGAAGGGCTATGGAGTTAAAACGGTAAATCCGAGGGCAGTGACTGGGGAATATGTGGCTCAAGCAATGTGCAAAGCGGGAATAGACGCAGAAGCATCGAGTTTGTCGGAAGCACTTAATAAATCAAAAGGAATAACACTTGTATGTGGATCTTTGTTCCTCGTTGGGGAGGCGCTACTTAAGCTTAATGCATACCCATGGGGTAAGGCCAGTACTATTGATCCATCAGAGGGCGAGAGTTTGGCTTTGGTTTCATTAGGATGTGCAAAGAATGCGGTTGATTTGCAAGTGATGGTGGGAAATCTGCTTGCCAAGGGTGACACGCTTTCAACCAATCCTGATCAGGCCGATACGATTATCATCAATACTTGTAGCTTTATTGAGTCTGCTCGCAAAGAAGCGGAGGCAGAGATTAAACGGGCGCTCAAACTTAAAGCTCAAGGTAAATATCGGCGAGTAATTGTAACTGGGTGTTATCCCGAGCGTTATCCAAATGCTCGTTTCCCAGGGGTTGATGAATGGATTGGAGTGCCTAAAACATGGATTGAGCCCAAATTACCGGCTTTGCGCTTTACGGGTAAGGCATTTGCCTATCTTAAAATTGCCGAGGGGTGCGCTCATAGGTGTGCTTATTGTGCAATACCGAATATTCGAGGCAGTTATCGTTCGCGCCCAATGGCAGATATATTAAAGGAAGCCAAAGCGCTTCTAAAAAGTGGATGCCGTGAGCTTAATATCGTTGCGCAAGATCCAATGTTGTGGCGCGAGGACAAAAAGACGCTGGTGGATTTGTTGAAGGCGATAGATCGTTTGCCAGGTAAATTTTGGTTACGTGTTCTTTACTCATATCCGAGTGAGATTAGCGCTGACTTTGTTCTTTGGATGATGAAGTCCAAGCATGCAGTTCACTATATCGATGTTCCGCTTCAGCACACGGTGCCTGAAATATTGGCGCGGATGAACCGCAAAGCGGCCATCCCTGCCTCGCTTTCGGCCACTGAAGTACTGCGTGAAGTTATTCCCGATCTTACCCTTAGAACGACGATAATGACGGGCTTTCCAGGCGAGAATGAAGCGCATTTTAAGCGTCTTAAGGCTGATATAAGACGGATGCAGTTTGACCATTTGGGTGCGTTTGCGTTTTCGCCAGAGAAAGGGACGAGTGCGATGATGTTAGGAGGCAAGGTTGCACGCAAAGTCGCCGAAAGACGGGAGTGCGAGATTATGCGTGAGCAAGCTGCGATTTGGCGGGTTAAGGCGCGTTTAATGGTGGGTAAATTTTACGAGGCACTTGTAGTTGCGCCAAATATTGCACGTATGAGTTCGCAAGCGCCCGAGGTGGACGGTGTTACTTTTGTAAACTCAACCAAGGTAGGCGAGTTTATCAAGGTTAAACTCACCAAGGTTAAGGGCTTTGATTTTGTAGGTGAGGTAGTTGAATGAAAAAGCCAATTCCATACGTTAATGATGAGGTCGCAAATCGCGATTTCAAGTACTATATCTTTGATTGGGACGATAATGTTTTGCATATGCCGACCAAAATCAAGATGGAGCACTTGGAACAAAATGGCGAATGGAAAAAAGTTGAGGTTTCGACCGCGACTTTTGCGATGGTGCGGACGGATGTGGAGCATTATCGTGCACCTTCGGAAGGCGGTTGGGCAGAGGCGTTCTCCAACTTTGAGGACAAGCCAGGATGCGATAATTTCATTGAAGATACGATTGCGGCTTTAGAGAAGATTGATCATGGTGAAAAGCCAGGACCGAGTTTTAATGCGCTAAAAAAAACTTTACGCGAGGGACGGATATTTGCGATTGTGACAGCGCGTGGGCACTCAAGTGCAACGATTGAGCGAGCGGTGCGAGTGTTTATTAAGTATGCGCTTTCAGAGGAAGAGCGCGAGGAGATGATGTCTAATTTGCGAGGATATC
The DNA here is from genome assembly GCA_045599105.1 of Kiritimatiellia bacterium. GTDB lineage: Bacteria > Verrucomicrobiota > Kiritimatiellia > RFP12 > UBA1067 > UBA1067. The sequence goes on along the minus strand of JAZRVL010000026.1, from coordinate 38,353 downwards.
GCAAGTGGATAGACAGGGTAGAGAAGTTTGGTGACGACTCAGAGGAACTGGACTATTATTTATCGATGTGTCGTTATTCAGCGGTGACCCACGATGCCTTTAAGGCGCGAATGGAAAATGATCCCATTTATCAAGAAAAGCTTGCAACTTGCTCCAATGCATCAAGGCCAGAGCTTGCCAAAGAATTTGCGATAAGGGATTTTGTGGAGCATATTTTTCACATGATTCGGCGCAATGGGACGGGAAATAGGGCGGTATCAATCGGGTTTTCGGATGATGATAAAGGCAATGTAAAAAGTGTTTCAAGTTATATCCAGGCCGAGCTTTCTAAGCGGTTTGAAGGGATAAAGTTTGTAGTTTACGATACTTCAGACCGTACACTACTCAAAGGACGCAAGGTTTGTGTAACTGGGCAAATGAATCTCCCAGGATTATAGTTTGTAGGGGCAAAATATGGTATAATATAACCCCGTATGTGGAACTATAGCGAAAAGATGATGGATCATTTTCGTAACCCGCGTAACGTGGGGGAGATTGAGCATCCAGACGGGACAGCAACAGTTGGCTCGCTTGCATGTGGCGACGCATTGCAATTTCAATTTAAGTTGGGTGCGGATGGACGCATTGCCGAGGCAAAGTTCAAAACTTTTGGCTGTGCGAGCGCAATTGCGAGCTCCTCGGCGCTTACGGAGATGGTCATTGGCAAGACCTTGGCGGAGGCCAAGACTATCACCAATAAGCAAATTGCTGACTATTTGGGCGGGCTTCCGCCACAAAAAATGCACTGTAGCGTAATGGGACGCGAGGCAATGGAGGCGGCAATCAAGAATTACGAAACGGGCGAGAACGCCGATCGCAATCTTGAAGATACTATGCTTTGTACGTGTTACAATATTTCGGAGAATGAAGTTCGTAGAGTAATCACTGAAAACTCGCTTACTACTGTTGAGGAGGTTACCAATTTTACCAAAGCGGGCGGTGGATGCGGAAAGTGCAAGGCAAAGATTGAGGCAATCTTGAGGGAGCTTAATTCGTGAAGATTGGCTTCGACAACGAGAAGTACTTAAAAGAGCAGTCTGAGGAGATTCGTCGACGCGCCGGTAAATACGGACGGCTCTACTTGGAGTTTGGGGGTAAGCTGATGAATGACTTTCATGCGGCTCGGTGCCTTCCAGGGTACGATCCTAATGTCAAGCTTAGACTGCTTCAGACTTTGAAGGATCAAGCAGAAGTCATTCTTTGCTTGTTTTCTGGGGATATTGAACGCAAGAAAATGCGAGCGGACTTTGGAATCTCTTATGCGGATGATGCTCTTAAATTGATTGACGATTTACGCTCTTTGGGCCTTACGGTGCGAGGAGTCGTTATTACGCGATATCAAGAGCAAGTAGCGGTTCAGCAGTTTAGAGCCAAACTTGAGCGCCGTGGAGTGAGAGTATACTATCACTATAAGACGGCTGGTTATCCCGCTGATGTGGATACGATTGTCTCTGATATGGGATATGGCAAAAACGAATATGTTCGTACCGAAAAGCCCATTGTGGTGGTGACTGCGCCTGGTCCTGGATCGGGTAAGTTTGCAACTTGTCTTACTCAGATTTATCACGAATATCGGATGGGCAATCAAGCGGGTTATTCCAAGTTTGAGTCATTTCCAGTTTGGAATTTGCCATTGGATCATCCGCTTAATATCGCGTATGAGGCAGCGACCATTGATCTTAATGATAAAAACATGATTGATCCCTACCACAAAGATGCGTATGGGATTGAGGCAGTTAATTATAATCGCGATGTGGATGCGTTTCCGCTTTTGGCGGCAATTTGGCAAAAGATGACAAAGGGAGCTTGTCCTTATCGTTCTCCAACGGATATGGGAGTCAATCGAATTGGTTTTGGTATTGTGGATGACGAGGTGGTGCGCAATGCGTCTTGCCAAGAAGTGATTCGTCGCTTCTTGCGTTATCAGTGTGCTTTTGCGGAGGGCGCGACCGATCGTGCGATGGTGGAGCGCGCCAAGGGATTGATGGACTCGTTGGGGCTCAAGACGGAAGACCGCGTCGTTGTCGAGGCAGCGCGCAAGAGTGCAGAGGTAGCGCATATTCAGGGCAAAGGCAAGGCGGGTGGCACGATTGTCTCGGGTGCTGCAATTCAGCTACAAGATGGGCGCGTCGTTACAGGGCGTAACTCGGATGAAATGCACGCAGCGGCCGCGATGGTAATGAATGCAGTCAAGACGCTTTCGGGGATTCCTTCTCAAATTCCGCTCATTGGACCTAATATTATTCGGTCCATTGCGCATATGAAGCAAGATATTTTGAAGGTGGGGTATACTTCGCTCAATCTTGACGAGGCATTAATTGGCCTGGCGATTTCTTCGACTTCCAATCCCGCAGCGCAAATTGCGATGGAAAAACTTTCGGAGCTCAGGGGTTGCGAAGTGCATATGACGCATATGGTAACTCCTGGCGATGAAGCGGGATTAAGGCGGCTTGGGTGCCGATTTACCTCCGATCCATATTACGCATCAAACCAACTCTTTACGGGGCAGCAGTGATGTCGGACGGAGTAGGGGTCGTAGAACTTAAAAAGCGTAAGCTAACACTCCCTGAGGGTGGGCTTCGCCTTGCGTATGGTGGTGTTTTGAAAGAAGTGGAAGTTGCCTACGAAGAATGCGGAGCACCGATTCGTCAAGATAATGTTATTTACATTTGTCATGCGTTGACAGGTGATGCGCATGTCGCAGGCGTTAAGCCAGGCGAAACTGAGCCGAGTGGTTGGTGGGAGGGAATGGTTGGACCTGGGCGGGCGATTGATACCAATCGCTTTCACGTCATTTGCGCGAATGTGCTGGGTGGGTGCAGTGGAACGACAGGTCCTATGTCAATTAATCCAGATACAGGTAAGCCCTATGGATCTAAGTTTCCACAATATAGTTTTGACGATGCGATAGATGTCTTTCGCATGTTTCTTAAAGAGCTTGGCGTAAAGCGCCTTGCAGCGCTTATCGGGGGTAGTTATGGCGGGATTCAGGTCATGAACTGGATTACCCGTTTTCCAGATGATATGGACAAAGTGTGCCTCATCGCTACGAGTGCTGCCTTAAATACGCAGGCGGTCGCATTTAGTGTAATGAGTCGCAACTCTATTACGGATGATCCTAAGTGGAATGGTGGAGACTATTATCTTGAGGGTGATGGCAAGGGTCCGTGTGCGGGTCTTTCGGCGGCGCGTCAATTGGCGCATGTGACTTATTTGTCACGTGAGCTATTGGTGAGAAAGTTTCATCGTCTAAAGCAAGCGAACTTCGTTAATGCTTCTGCCGAGGACAAGGCCGAGCGTGATCGCCTTTTTAAGACCTATTTTCAAGTAGAAAGCTATCTTGACTATCAAGCCAAGAAATTTCTTGATCGTTTTGACGCCAATAGTTACTTGCATATTACGCGTTCAATGGATTTATATGATCCGTGCGATCAGTTTGGTTCGCTCGATGCTGCCTTGGCGAGAGTAAAAGCCAGAGTTTTGGTTTGCTCATATGAAAATGACATTCTTTTTCCCGCTTGGCAGTCTAAAGAGATTGTATCTTCGCTTATGCGGGCTAAGAAGCGAGTTTCATATTGTCATTTAGAAAGTGGTACTGGGCACGATTCGTTCTTGACTGATATTACCCATCTCTCCAAGGTGGTAAGTGGGTTTTTAAGCGAGCGCAAAGTTACAACTATGAAGTGGCAAGAGCGTCTTTATGCCAAGATCGTCAAGATGGTCAAGAAGGGTGCCCATGTGGTTGATATTGGCTGTGGCGATGGAACGCTCCTTGACGTTTTGAGGTCCAAAAAGGGTACTTTGGGTGATGGCGTGGAGCTTGATATTGATCGTTATGAAGAGGCACTCGCCGATGGGCACGATATAATTTTTGACGATGTCGATGAAAATGGTATTGAGTGCATTCCTGACAAGCACTATGATACTGCCATCGTCTCCGATACTTTGCAGGAAGTTAAAAATCCGCGCGGGCTACTGCACGAAGCGCTACGAATTGCGGATGAAGCAATCGTTACTTTCCCGAATTTTGCGGCGTATCGCATTCGGTTAACGCTTGTGTTTACGGGACGCTTACCGGTCTCAAAGCAGTTGCCGTTTGAATGGTACGACACTCCCAATATCCACTGTATCACCTTAAAGGATTTTAGAGCGCTCTGCCAAAAAGAAGGTATCGAGATCGTTGCCGTTAAGGCAGAATCTCGACACTTCTTAGGAAAGCTCCTTTTGCTCTTAGGCCTTAAGAACTTGGGAGCTTCAAAAATTACCGCTAAAATTAAGCGACGGTAATAATGCTATTGAACGTCCCTTGGTCATTGGCGACCGAGTTGACATTCTCTGGGTCCGCGCACCACGTGCCGTTGATAACGAACTTGTATTCGTACGAGCCAGCAGTGAGCTTGAGCGAGGTTGAATAGACACCATTTTTAAAGGTCATCTTCTTCGCTGTAGGATTCCAGTCATTGAAAGAGCCTGCGAGGTAAACCTTTTGGCCCTTATCGGCGTGAAGCGTGAAAGTCACGCTTTTTTTAGCGACGGTTTTCTTGGCGATGGTCTTTTTCGCGGTCTTCTTGATTGCGACTTTCTTGATTGCGCACTTCTTAATTGTCTTAGTCTTCATTTTTGTTTCTTTCTCTCCTTTTCAAAGGAACGAGCGTATAGTATCTCATATTTTTTGCAAAAGTCAATGTTTTATGTCAAAAATTTTGCTATAATTTCTCGTATGGACAATAGCGAAAAAAAACATTTATATCGAATGACAACCTTAATTGTCTCTATCGTATTATTCGTGGGGGGATTGTTGTTGGCTACTCCCAATTATTTACGAGCTCGATCCTTGAAGCGTCAAGATACAGAGCTTAAGCTGCAAATTGCGCAGAAAAAGCGTGAAATTGCGCGACTTACTGAGATGCAGAAGCGCTTTCGCTCAGATGCTGATTTTGTTGAGCGAATCGCTAGGCAGAATCGTCGAGTATTTCCAGGTGAGTTAGTGTTTGCGTTTGAGGATTGATGGCGAGCTTTTTCCGTTTTTTATTGGGTGGGTTGTTGCTACCACTTTGTTGGGCGTTTGCTCGTAGTTTGGTAGACGCAATCTTGTCGGTTACTGGTTCGGCAAGTGGAATTAGTGCGGAGTCGATTGCGCTTTTAGGCGGCATCGTCGCTTTTGCGATGAGTTGGACAGCGTTAAGTCATCCTGTAAAAGCGTATGTTTTAGGTCACGAACTTACCCATGCATTATGGGCGTTGATGTTTGGAGCAATGCCCAGTGATGTGAAAGTGACGGAGAACGGGGGAAGTGTGAAGCTTACCAAGTCCAATTTCTTAATTACCCTTGCTCCATACTTTTTCCCATTTTATACCTTTGTTGTGATTATTGCCGCCATTATTACTTACGCATTTTTAAGACCTCTCCCATTCTTGCCGCTTTGGATGTTTTTAATTGGCTTTACATGGGCGTTTCATGTGCTTTTTACGATTGAAACACTCATGGTGCGTCAGCCAGATGTGAAACTCTACGGTAGGCTTTTTTCGTGGACGATTATTTTTATCGTCAATGTCGCGATTATCTTGGTATGGCTGGCAACTACAACGGAGTTTACTTTTGCTGAATTAGTTCAATCTATTGTGTATAGATCACTTGATGCATACGTCGGTACAATCAAAGCAGTCTATTCGTTAGCTCAATGGTTATGGTATAATACAGCTTATGAAATTAATCGATGAACTTAAAGCGCGCGGACTGGTGGAAGCGCTAACTGATCCAAAAATTGAAAAAGCCCTCGAAAAGCCGACGACGGTATATTGTGGATTTGATCCTTCGGCAAAATCTTTGCAAGCGGGAAATCTTGTGTCGATTATCGTCCTTAAGCGTTTCCAGCAAGCGGGGCACAAGGTAATTGCGCTTGTTGGAGGAGCGACAGGACTGATTGGTGACCCTTCGGGAAAGAGCGCTGAGCGCAATATGCTGACAGTAGAGCAGGTCGCTGAGAATAAGGCGGGGATTCGAGAGAACTTGTCTCGTATCTTGGACTTTGATGGGCCTAATGCGGCAATCCTCGTTGATAACTATGATTGGTATAAGCAAACGAGCGCCATTGAGTTTTTGCGGGATATTGCAATTAACTTTCGCGTGCCACAAATGCTTGCTAAAGAGTCGGTTAAAAAGCGCTTGGAGGCGAGCGAAGGGGCGTTGACCTTTACCGAGTTTTCGTACCAGATTTTGCAGGGTAATGACTTCTTACATCTTTACGATAATTACGGTTGTAGACTTGAGGTGGGAGGCGCCGACCAATGGGGAAATATCACCGCAGGTACCGATCTCGTTCATCGGATGCGAGGCGAGACAGCGTATGGGCTTACATTTCCGTTGCTCTTGGATTCGGCGGGACGCAAGTTTGGTAAGAGCGAGGGCAATGCGCTTTTCTTGAATGGCGAGATGACAAGCGTCTTTGATTGGTATCAATACTTCTTGCGGGCGGCGGATGCGGATGTGATTCGTTATCTCAAAGTCTTTTCGATGAAGTCCTTGGAGGAGATTGCTGCATTAGAATCGGAAATGAAAGCGCATCCCGAAGCACGCATTCCCCAAAAGGCATTGGCGGAAGAGCTGACGAAGCTGGTGCATGGTGAGGAGGGACTCAAGAAAGCCCAATTAGCAACGGAGGCACTTTACGCGAAAAAGAGCGCATTGGATGTTGCAAAAGCCGAGAATGTCCCATCCGCTAAGATGGAGAAGGCCGATTGCATTGGTAAGAATGTCTTTGCGGTTGCTGCTTTAGCAGGGATGTTTAAATCCAATGGCGAGGCGCGGCGTATGGCAGCACAAGGAGGGCTGTCACTCAACAATGCGAAGGTTGATGATAAGCGCATTTTTGGTGAGGCGGATATTAAAAACGGAGTAGCCGTTCTTAGAAGTGGCAAGAAAAACTATTTTGTGCTTAAGTTTTGAAGATAATCGAGCGATATGTTTTCGGTGCATTCCTATCGAGTTTTGTATTAGCATTTCTCGTACTTAGTTTTGTGCTCACGATTGGACTTTTTGTCCAAATCGTGACATACATTATGGATGGAGTGCCGATGTCGCTTGTTGGTGAGTTTTGTATGGTTTCCTTGCCCGAGACTTTGCAATGGTCAATTCCTCTTGCATTGCTTGTAAGTTCCATTCTCGTTTTCTCACGTCTTTCGGCGGATAGTGAAATTGCGGCAATGCGAGCGTGTGGGATTCACCTTGTTTCGGTAATGAAGTGGCCAATTATTTTCGCGATCTTTTGTACGCTGGTGGGTCTTTATATAAATAATGAAATAGTGCCACGTGGTCATTTTGTTCGGCGGACCTTAAAAGAGCGAGTTTCGGTAGGAGCGGGTTTAAGTGTTTTGGAGCCCGGTAGAGTGATTGACGATTTTCCTAAAGTAAAACTTTATTTTGGCTCTAAGGAGGGTAATTGGCTTTACGATTTAGTGGCGCTTGATTACTCCAACGATGCGATTGATCGGCTAATTACGGCTGATAAGGCGCTTGTTGTCCAGCGAGGAAGCGACATTGATTTGGAGTTATATCGAATGACGGTGGACCCGCTTGATGAAAATCATCCAACGATGGCGCGGTTTAATCGCTTTGTTTATACGCTTAATGATGTGCTAAGTACCAGTAAGTATATACCACGCATTAAGGATATGCGATTTTTTGAGATCATAGATGAAATTAAGCGCGAGCAAAGAGCGGTTGAGTTAAGCGAGGGATCGAGCAATCTTAAGGGTTCGGCCAAGAATCTTGCCAAGCGCGAACTTTCGGCGACTAAGGTAGAACTATCAAAACGTTTGGTTTTTGCGGTGGCTTCGATTTGTTTTGTGCTGATTGGAATACCTTTGGGGATTCGTTCACAGCGCAAAGAGTCGTCAATTGGAATGGCGATTTCGCTGGCAGTGTCGTTGGGGTATTATCTCGTAGTCATTATGATGCTTTCGTTGCAAAAGAACTTTAATTTGCATCCCGAGTATATTATTTGGTTGCCCGTTATAATTTGCTTTATTTTAGCAATTAAGTTTACACATAAACATCTTTAAGGAGAGAATATGACAAAGATTCATCCAACTGCAGTAGTGGAGGACGGCGCTTGTTTGGGCGCAGATGTGGAAGTAGGGCCTTATGCGCATATTGGTAAGGACGTGACAATTGGAGGGGGAACATGTATTGCACAAGGAGTTATTGTGGATGGGCATACGACGATTGGTGAAAAGTGCCAACTCTTTCCTTATGCATTAATTGGGATGAAGACGCAGGATCTTAAGTATCAAGAGGGTTCAACGAGTTTTGTGGAGATTGGCGATAGGACGGTGATTCGTGAATTTGCGACGGTGCATTTGGGAACAGCGAATGGTGAAAAGACGATTATTGGGAGTGATTGTCTTTTTATGTGTTATTGTCATGCAGCGCATGGAGTGGTGCTTGGCAATCACGTCATTTGTTCGAACTCGGTACAGCTTGCAGGAGATGTTCATTTGGAGGATTATGCGATTATTGGTGGGTGTTCAGCATCGCATCAATTTTGCACAGTGGGGACGCACGCAATGGTGGGTGGAATGGTGAAGATTCGCCAAGATGTACCACCATATATGCTTTGCGATTTAGTCGAAGGTTCGATGAAGATTATTGGTGTAAATATTGTAGGGCTAACGCGGCGTGGATTTAGCAAGGAGTCAATACAAGCACTCAAAGATGCTCATCGCATCATTTATCGTGACAAGCTCAATCGCACGCAGGCGCTTGCCAAGGTGGAGGAGGCGGTAGCACCGACGGAAGAGATCAAGCGTCTTGTGGCCTTTTATCGCGCATCGGAACGGGGAGTTGCTTGAGATATACTTTTGATAGTCGTGAAGTGCGTCCAGGCGATGGATTTGTCGCATTAAAGGGCGAGAAAGCGGATGGGCATGATTTTATTTCCAAGGCACTTGAATCAGGGGCGGTAGAGATAATTGATGGTCTTAAAGAATTGCAAAAAAAGGCGCATGAGCGGCGTAAAAGTTTAAAGGCAAAAGTAATTGGAGTTACGGGTAGCGCGGGGAAAACAACGACAAAAGAACTCATCAAAGCTTTTTTAAGTACGGTTGGATTAACTTATGCGACCGAGGGAAATTTCAATAACCATATTGGACTTCCTTTGACCATAATGAATGCGCCAGAAAATGCGGATTTTTTGGTTTTGGAAATGGGCTCCAATCATCCAGGTGAGATTGCAGCGTTGTGTGATATTGCCGAGGTGGATGTTGGAGTGGTGACCAATGTGGGAACAGCGCATTTAGAGTTTTTTAAGACACGGGAAGGAATCGCGCAAGAGAAGGGAACTTTGCTTAAGCGGGCGAAAGTGGGATTTTCGTCAAAGTATGATGAGTATTTGCCAGGTGAGGTGGATACGAAAGCGCAGTGGATGGAGAAGGCCTTGTCAGGAGTGCTTGTAGGCGAGCATAATGTGGCGAATGCGCTTTTGGCATTTGCAGTAGCAGAGAAGTTTGGAGTCACACGAGAGTTGGCAAAAAAAGCGCTCAAAGATTTTATGCTTCCAGGCTCAAGGTGGCGCAAGGTGGAGAAGTGGGGAGCAACATTTATTGATGATACTTATAATGCCAATCCCGACTCAATGATTGCGGCGCTTAATGCGTTTAAGGTAATACCTTGTACGGGTCGACGGATTGCGGTGTTGGGGGATATGTTTGAATTGGGTGATGATGCGCTTAAACTTCATCAAAAAGTATTTGCGCATGCGATGAAGTTGGGACTGGACTTGGTGATTGGGGTTGGGGAGTTGTCGTCGCAATGTCTTTGTCATTTGGTTTACAAGGACTTGTCCAAACTGGTAAAGCGCTTTCGAGTGGAGGTTTCATCAGGTGATTTAGTGTTGTTAAAGGCCTCACATTCAATGGAGTTAGGTACACTGATAGTAGGACAAAGTACTTAAGTTACCGTTTGGATAGATATTGTGGTATAATACCTCTTAAGTATGAGGGATAGTTTTTTTTCTAAACTTGATTGGGCGGCTTTTTGGACTGCCACGGTATCAGCAGCGATAGTGTATTTCACAACGCTAGGGCCATCGGTTGGTTTGGAGGACTCTGGTGAGCTCGCGACCGCTGCTGCCAGTCTTGGTGTGCCCCATCCTCCTGGCTATCCATTTTGGACTTTTTGTTCGTGGTTGTTTTGCAAGGCGTTTTCATGGGTGACTTACATGGGTCATCCAACGCCCGCTTGGGCGGTGTCGCTTTGCTCGGCTACTTTTGGTGCCTTTGCTGCTGGCTGTACGGCGATGCTTATTTGCCGATCGGCTCATGATTTCATCGGGGGCGAAAATGATCGCGCAAGTGGTGTCTTGAGTTTTGGCGGAGGTGTCGGGGGTGCGCTTGCTTTTGCCTTTTCACCGGTTGAGTGGTCGCAATCCACTATCGTTGAGGTCTATTCCCTGAATGCTCTCTTTTTGATGTGGGTCTTTTTGCTCTCCTATCGTTGGATGCAAAAACCCTCGGATAAGATTCTTTGGTTTGCGGCGTTTATTTTCGGCTTGGGGCTTACCAACTATCAAGTGCTTCTTTTTGCCATTGTGCCGTTGGCAATTATCATGGCGATGAAGAATTTATCAATGTTTCGCGATGTCTTTATTTATCTCATACCAGTTGCTCTTACTTGCCAACTTTTGCAAATTGGGCAATTGGTGCGAGCGGATTCGACGATGCAAGCGGATGCTATCAACAAGCATCTTCCATTGGCGACGGCCAATGCGCCATCTTCATGGCTGATTACTCTCATTCTCGCACTTTTACTCCTCGCCATAATTGTGACTATTGTCCTCGTGCATAAAGGTCAAGAATCAAAAGCACGAAAGGTGATCTTTATTGGGGGCGGTGTGGCGCTTGCATTGTTGCTGATTGCCGGAACAATATTGGCAAGTCCGAAGACTTGGGAAGGCGAGTTAATAGAAGTCGCTCCGCTCGTCGCGCCTATTTATTATATTCTCATTGCGTTTTTTGTGGGAGTATCCATCATCTTGGCAATTGGTGGCAACTTGCTGGCCTCGGCCTTTTGCGCATTGGTTGCGATTGTCATTGCATTTATGGTGCCCAATGCAAGTAGCTTGGGTTATGCTGGGCCTAAGTATCCTTGGACTAATTCGACGATAATTTTTGTGTTTCTTATCGCATTGCTCTTTGGTCTTTGCTCGCGCATCAAGCGAGGGATGGCCTTTGCGATTCCCGTCGCAGGGCTACATATTGCGGCATTTATATTACTTTATAGAGGCGCACTCAATGGTCTTACTCATCCTGCATCTTGGTATTTTGCATGGCCCATCATTTGGAACTTGGTTTTGTTGCTTTTGACGTGGGCGATTTTGCCGAATGGGAGAAGTGTTGCAGGCGCTGCATTTTTTGCACAACTCGGAGTGTCGTTTTATATTTACATGCCGATTGTCTCGGATTTGCGCAATCCGCCAATGAATTGGGGCTATCCACGGACGTGGGAGGGATTTAAGCATGCAATCACGCGCGGGCAATATGAGGTGATCGGCTTTCAACCATTTCAATGGCAAAAGGTGCTTAATTATCTTTCGGATGTGATGATGCAGTTTACCGATGTTCTTGTCTTTCTCGCCTTGGTGCCATTTGTCGCCGCTAAATGGGTGGTTGTGAAAACACGGCAAAAGGCATTTTGGCAATGGATGGTGGCTGCGCTGGTATGTTTCTTGATGATGAGTGTACTGCTGATTCTTTTGGCGAATGTAAAAGGCGATGTGCAAGACGGCTTTATTCAAAAAGTGAAGTTCATTTCTTCACATGCGATGATTGCGCTTTGGATAGGATATGGATTAGTTTTCGTGGGGGCACTTTTAAGGCACTTTCTTCCTACGTGGGTGTTGGCACTTGCGATGATTGTCGTTGCTGGAGTTTCGCCTATTGTCCAAAACTATATTGACGACAGGCTCGTTTTTGAGCTCGGTGGGGCCGAGCAAAATGAACATACTTTTGGTTGGCAATTTGGCGCGTATCAGTTGGAAGGCGCAAAGGCGATCAACGAGCAGTTGATTGCGGATGAAGAGCCATTGCCTGATCCTAATTATCCACCTGCGATGGATAAGTCGGCCATTTTCTTTGGTGGTACCGATCCTGGGAGATTTGTTCCTACCTATATGATTTACTCGGCCAACTTCAGACCCGACGTTTATCTTATAACCCAAAATGCGTTGGCGGATGATACTTATATGGCGGTCGAGCGCGATTTGTATGGCGATGAGATATGGATTCCCGCTAAGGAGGATAGCGCGGAAGCATTTAATATTTACGTGGATGAGGTACAGCGTGGTGTTAGACCCGCGAATGGTGAGCTTAAGATTGAAAATGGTCGCGTACAGGTAACGGGTGCGTTGGGCGTCATGGAGATCAATGGGATACTATCCAAGATGATGTTTGACCACAACCGCTTAAAGCATTCGTTTTATGTGGAGGAAAGCTACGCAATCCCATGGATGTATCCATATCTTTCGCCGCATGGACTCATTATGAAGCTCAATGCCGAAAAGGGTGATTGGGTAAAGCATTTCACCGAGAAGGACGCAGATTTTTGGGATTGGTACTATCGGCGGCTCCTTGACGATCCTATGTATCGCCGAGATTTTGCGGGGCAAAAGGCGTTTGCGAAATTGCGTGCAGCGATTGCTGGGCTTTACATGCACCATAGCCACTATCGGAATGGAGCGCAAGCTTTTCGGGAGGCAATGATGCTATATCCCGCTTCACCGGAAGCATCATTTAGGTATGCGCAGGAGTCGCTTTTGCCATTTGGGAAGTACGATGTTGCCTTAGAGCTTATGGATTATACGGACTTGCTTGACCCCAAGAATCGTCGAACGAAAACCTTGCGTGGGTATGTGACTAAGATCCGCAAACTCAAAGGAGAGCTTGCGGTCTTGGAAAAGAAGCGCACCTTGGGAAAGCTTTCAGCGGAAGATGAGTTTCATCTTGCCCGTGCGCAGTATGGGCTAGGGCGGATTGGTGACGCGGGGCAAACGGCGCGTAAGATAATGGATAAGTTTAATGACGCGGCACATTTGCAGGCAATCGCCCTGATGCTTACGGATGCGCGCATGGACGGCGAAGCGGAAAGGTGCCTCAATCGATATTTACGACTCAATCCTGAAGGCGATGTGGAGGCATGGATCGATCTTATGTTAGTTGAGTGGCGACTCGGTAAGCGACAGGCGGCGGCGACGAGTTTTGAGCAGGCGCTTAGACTTGACTCGGGAATGTTACAAGAGCGAGTCAGGCGCGATGAGGTATTGTATGACATTTACACTTATTGGTATAATAAGCGACAACAACAAATGAAGACATGGAGGCAAGTAAAATGATTAAGGCACCCAAGAAGGGCGTGAAATGGGATAAGTTTGGTTTCGGATTTTCCGATGTCAATTGTCATATCCGTTATACGTGGAAAGATGGCAAGTGGTCAAAGCCGAAATTCGTTAAGGAGCCATGGATTAATATGCATATCGGCGCGTCATGTCTTCATTATGGACAGGAGTGTTTTGAAGGTATCAAGGCGTTTCGGCAAAAGAGCGGCAAGGTTGTAATTTTTCGTCCTGACGAGAATGCTAAAAGAATGTATCGCACGGCAGTCAGATGCGTGATGCCGCCAGTGCCCATTGAGATGTTCTTGGAAGCATGCGAGCTTGTGGTGCGCAAGAACTCTGAGTACGTTCCGCCATTTGGTTCTGGCGGATCGCTTTATCTGCGCCCGCTTTTAATTGGTACGGGCCCGCAAATCGGGGTGGCACCAGCGAACGAGTATACGTTTATGATCATGGTGATGCCAGTAGGAGCGTACTATAAGGGAGGAATCAAGCCTGTAAGAGCGATTATTTTTGACGACTGGGATCGTGCGGCTCCGCACGGTATGGGCGACGTGAAAGTAGGTGGCAACTATGCAGCGGGGATGTTCGCGCACGAGAAGGCGAAACACGAAGGTTGGCCAGTGGAGTTGTATCTGGACGCCAAGACTCATAAGTATATCGAGGAGTTTGCGACTTCAAACTTTGCGGCAATTACGAAGGACGGCAAGTACGTAACCCCTAATAGCACTTCGGTTCTGCCATCGGTAACTAATATGTCACTTAAGGTGTGTGCCAAGGATTTGGGTATCAAAGTAGAGTGTCGGCAAATTGAGTACAAGGAACTTAAGAAGTTCGATGCGGTAGCAGCGCTCGGGACGGCGGTTGTAATTACCCCTGTTTGGGAGATCACGCGAGGCAAGGAAGTCATTAAAATCTCGAAGAACGATGTGATTCACCCTATCTTGCAAAAGCTCTATGATACCGTGCAGGGTATCCAATATGGAACCATCAAGGATAAACACGGCTGGTGTCACGAAGTGAAATAATTGATAAGCTCCTTCAAAACCGCGGGATTGCGCCCACGGAAGTAGAGAAGTTCTTTAATCCATCAATATCTGACCTCGCACGGTCTGATACTTTGCCAGGCATCGTTGATGCGTCTGCGGCAATTATAGCAGCCGTTAAAGCCGATGAAGAGATCGTGGTGTTTGGAGATTATGATTGTGACGGAGTTTGTGCAACGGCAATTTTGGTCGAGGCGATAAGGGCGCTTCCGAGCGCTAAGGTAATTCCATTTTTGCCTGATCGGTTGAATGAAGGTTATGGGATGAGCATAGATGCGATTAAGCGCATGTTTGCAGATACGCCTGGAGTTAAATTGATTGTCACGGTTGATAATGGAATTAATGCGGTCGAGGAGATTGGAGCGCTTGAAGAAGAAGGCATCAAGGTGGTGGTAACCGATCACCATTTGCCTGGCGATGAACTTCCAAAGGCGACGGCGATTGTAAATCCCAAGGTAGCTGCGCCGAATGAACTTAAAGAGTTATGTGGCGCGGGAGTCGCGTTTTTGTTGGCCAACCAATTGATTGCCGATGCGAAGGCGAGTGGAATTTATACCGGAGGCAGTATTGGCGCGCCTTTACTGGTGCTTGCGGGACTGGCGACAGTAACGGATATCATGCCTCTTTTGGGTCAGAATCGCATTTTGGTCGCAGAGGCCTTGCAGAGATTTCGTACTTCTGCGCCATTGGGATTGAGGGAGTTATATGAACGATCCTCTCGTGTGGGAACGACGCAGATAACGGCGAAAGATTTTGGGTTTATGATTGGTCCTAGGATTAATGCCGCGGGAAGGCTCAAGTCAGGAATGGACGCATTGGAGCTTGTCTTGGCGACCGATCACGAGATTGCGCGTGAGTATGCAAGAATTGTTGATATGTTCAATACCGATCGTAAGGCGATTGAACAACAAATGACCGATGCAGCAATGGCCAAAGTAGTGGTGGGTGCGCCTGCACAAGTAATTGATTTGCCAAATGGGCATATCGGGGTTGCGGGTATCGTCGCTTCAAGGATTTTGGAGCGTTTGGAAACGCCAGCGCCAGTTTGTGTCATCGTTAATGGGCGTGGCTCAGCGCGTGCGCCTGCTGGTTTTAATCTCAGGAATGCGTTCGTCGCTTGCGAAACGATGCTTGAGCGTTATGGTGGACATGCAGCAGCGGGCGGAATCGTAGTTAAACCAAGGATGGTGGATATGTTCCGCAAACTGCTTTGTGACTATGCGAGTGCAAGACAAGGAAAAGTCGCCAAGTTAATTGAGAAAGATGAAGTTGAACTTTGGTTGAGCACTGAAGATATCAATCTTGAGCTTGCGGAGGCATTGATAAAATTTGAGCCTTTTGGCGAGTGCAATCCCGAACCCGTTTTTGGACTTAAAGGAGTACACATTTCCGATATTCGTACGCTCGGCGCGGACGGACGGCATTTGTCGTTAAATGTGGTCGAAGGAGCGCTTAAGGCGGTGCAATGGGGAGGGGGAACTGTGGCCGAGGCATTGCGACAAGCTGAAGATAATTTGTATAGTCTAACCTTCACTTTGGCAATTTCAGATTATGGTGCTCGACATGCGGAGCTTCGCTTGCTTTCAATCAAGGAGGATAAGTAGTGAAAAAGTTTTTAATGTTTGTTGTTATTATTGTGCTATTGTTATTAATTGGCCTATATTGTGCGCGTAATTTAGATGTCACTCACGCCGAAATAAAAGATACGGTAGTTAACGAGTCTGTAGTGATTCAAGAGTGTTTAGAGGCGCATTGTCAAGATTTGGAACAAAAATTGGAATGCATTGAATCAAAGTTGGATAAACTATTAGAAATGGCAACTGCACCGATGATGGATGAGATGAAGAGGGCTTACTAAATGAAGAAACTTATTGGACTTTTGTTTGGCGGGGTAGTATTGCTTGCGGGGTGTGCGAGCGAGCGAGTCATGGAGATTGACGCTGAAAACCCAGTGTTTTCGATTTCTCAGTTGGGAGTTAAGTTTGATAATCGCTTTATCGAACCAGACGAAGTAATAGATATCCTTGAAGATGCTAGTGTCCCCAAATCGCAAACTATCTATATTCACGTTGATAGCAACGCTCTTGATATGCGAGTGCCTAGTCGCTTGATGGCGATTTTGGCAAAGGCGGGATATACGAGACCTATTCTCATAACCAAACGTCATGCGGAGTCGTACAAGATTGAGCGTAGAACACGATAGCGCACGAATCGCGGAGCTACGGCGGCTCATCGAAAAAGCAAATCATGATTATTACGATTTGCATGCGCCCACGGTCGGCGATGCGGATTATGATCGCTGGGAAAGAGAGTTGCTTAGTTTGGAGGCGAAGTATCCCGAGCTTGCGGATGCGACATCGCCAGTTCGGAATGTCGCGGGCGGAGTTTTGGATGGATTTCAAAAAGTAGTCCACAATCCGCCTATGCAATCGCTTGATAAGACGCATACGAAAGATGAGCTTAAGGCGTTTGATGAGTTTTTGCGTCGCGAATTGGGTGAGACGGTAGATGGTGCTTGGCATTATATCGTCGAGCCCAAAATCGATGGCGTATCCCTGTCGCTAAGATACGAAAATGGCACCTTAGTGCAGGCGGCTACGCGAGGAAATGGACGAATTGGCGACGATATTACGGCAAATGTGCGAATGATTAAAAGTGTCCCGAAAGTTATACCCAGGACTGCTCCAAAAGTACTTGAAGTGCGTGGAGAAGCATATATGACGCGTGAAGGATTTGTGGAATTAAATATAAAGCAAGAGTCTTTGGGTCTTGAAACTTTTGCAAATCCACGTAATGCTTGCGCAGGATCGCTTAAGCAATTAGATAGTAAAGTGACTGCGGAACGCCCACTCGATGTTGTTATTTACAATGCTGGTGGAGCTGGATGCGAGGAGTTTTTGTGTCACGATGAGATGATTGATGCATTTAAATCGTGGGGTTTTCCAGTGACTCCATGGTCAAAGACATGTGACTCAATTGAGAGCGTTTTTGTGGAGATTGATGAGCTTGGGGAAAAGCGACATTCATTTCGATTTGAGATTGACGGAGCGGTAATCAAGGTAAATGAAAGAGCACTTTACGAGCATTTGGGGGTTACGGCGCATGGACCGCGATGGGCGAGAGCATATAAGTACGCGCCTGAAAGAGTAGAAACAACGGTTGAGGCAATTTCCGTGCAAGTTGGGAGAACTGGTATTTTAACGCCAGTTGCCGAGCTTACACCAACTGAGCTTGCAGGAAGTGTGATTGCGCGAGCAACTTTGCATAACGCAGATCAAATTGCACGGCAAGATATCAGAGTAGGGGATAAGGTTTGGCTCGTTAAGGCGGGAGATGTTATTCCGGCAATTGATTCTGTTGTCACCGAAAAGCGTACTGGCGAAGAACAAATATTTATTATGCCATCAAAGTGTCCCGTATGTGGTGGCGAAGCAGTTCGGATTGAAGGAGAAGTGGCGACAAGGTGCGTAAATCCAACTTGTCCAGCGCAACTTTCAAGACGAATTGAACACTTTGCCGAGCGAAACGCGCTAGATATTAGGGCATTAGGGGGAGTGGTGATTGATGCATTGGTGACGCGGGGCATGGTAGGAGATCCATTGGATTTATTTAGTATTCGTACTGTCGATTTATATGCGTTGGATATTTCAGGTCATCGTTTTGGTAAAAATGCGGAGACGGTAAAGAATGCCTTGGATAAGGCTAAGACCTTGCCACTGCATCGATGGCTTTATGCGATTGGGATTCCCAACATTGGTGTAACTGTAGCAAAAGACATAGCTGCTGAACACGAGCGACTGAGCGAGCTTAAGGGAAGCGAGGTTTTACAAAGGGTAATTGAAAATAATGTGAAAAAGGGCAATGAAAGACAAATCTTAAAAATCAAAGTTGAGGCAGCGAAGGCAGTTTTACGATTCTTTGATAGTGAATATGGTGAAAAGTTCTTACGCCGCTTGGCGGAGTTAGCAATCAATCCTAAGCGTGAAATTTCTGTTCCAATAAGTAGCGAAGGACCATTAGTAGGAATGGGGTGCGTACTTACTGGCACCTTGTCGCGCCCTCGCGAGGAGTATGCGAAACTAATTGAAGAGGCAGGCGGAATCGTCCAAAGTGCTGTCACTTCCAAGACGCGGTATTTGGTCGCTGGTGAAAATACTGGTGTTACCAAGATCGAAAAAGCGCACAAACTGGGCACTGAAATCATTGGTGAAGCACGGCTTAAGGAGCTTTTGGGTTGATGGAAGTTGCGCTAAAAAAGCGTCAGACAGTACGGGCTATTATTTCACCAGGAATTAGGCTGGGATTGGAGATGCTTGCATTGCCGGTAAATGAGCTTAAAGACGCGGTCAAGCGGGAATTGGAAACTAATCCTGCAATTGAAATAGCGCGTCCTTTTGGTGTAGTATCGCGTACAATGCCACTTGATTCTTTATCGGCTGTGGAAAATTTAGTTGCCCCCAAAGAGAGTTTAGAAGCCCACTTAATCAATGAGATTACTCTGAGTGAAATTGATGACCGCCAAGCGCGGATAGCCAAGGCAATAGTTTCAGAATTAGATGCGGATGGACGGTTTACTGGATCCATTGCTGATATGATGATGGTAACTGGCTTTACTGCGCAAGAGCTAGAAAGTGCTCGTCAATTGGTGATGAAGCTTTCACCGTTAGGATGTGGAGCAGTCGACTTAAAAGAGTGCTTTTTAGCACAAATAGAAAAAGTGCCATCTACGATGCGAAATCGATTTCGAAAGGAATTAAAGCATCTTGAGTCGGGTAAGGTTGATCCCGAAATTGTTAAACTTTTAAAAACTTTAGATCCTTTTCCAGGAAGGCGCTTTGGGCATACTCATGTGGATTATATTGCCGCGGACGTGATTGTGAATGAGCAAGGGGAAGTGTATGTTAACGACGGGGACATTCCCGAACTTAAAGTGTCGCCTAAGTATATTGAACTTGCGAAAGACGAAGGTGTGGATGAAGAGACTAGGAAATATGCCTTTGAACGAGTAAAGCGGGCTAGAGAATTTAGGGCTGCAATTATTCGGCGACGCGAGACATTGGAAGTGGCAATTGAAACCATATTTGATTTTCAACATGAATTTCTCAAAAAAGGTGTAGAAGGACTCAGAAAACTTAATTTGAGTGAGGTGGCGAAAAGAGCGAAATGTAGCGTCGCCACTATTTCACGAGCCGCTATGCGCAAATACGTTAAAACTCCAAGCGGAATTTTGCCTTTAAGAAGCTTCTTTCCGTCGATTGATCCTAAGGTAATCGCAAAACTTAAAGATTGCCTAAAAGCACTTCCGCAAGGGGAGCATTTATCCGACCAAGAAATTTCCGAGCGGCTAAAAAAAGCTGGATTTATGGTCGCTCGGCGCACGGTAAATAAGTATCGTAAACTCATTGGATTTTCCACAAATAAGGTGTGATTTTTGGTATAATTATCACATCTTAAAAGGAGTGATAATTATTTATGAAAATTGCTATTGGTTCTGATCATGGTGGAATTGCGCTAAAGCGTACGATTGTTGACGCCTTAAAGGGCTCAATTGAGATAATTGATTGTGGCACGGTGAGTGAACAAAGTTGTGATTATCCAGACTTTGCAATCAAAGTCGCCACCTTAGTTGCTAAAGGCGAAGTGAGTTTTGGCGCGCTTATTTGCCGTACCGGGATTGGTATGTCAATGGTAGCCAATCGTTTCCAGAATGTTCGTGCTGGACTTTGCACGACGGAGGCGGCGGCGGAGCTTGCTCGTAAGCATAATGGCGCTAATGTAATATGCTTGGGTGCGGATATGGTTGATGTAGAACTTGCGGTAAAGATGGTTAAGACATTTATTACTACTCAAGTTGACGAGGATATTCGACATGCACGTCGGAGGAATAAAATCGAACGGGCAGCGCGACTTTCTGATGCGTCGGGATTGATGAAGACGGATCCAGAAGTCTTTGCGGCAATTGAAGCGCAAACGGCTCAAGAAGACGCAGAGATTAATTTGATTGCATCGGAGAACTATTCTTCGCGAGCTTGTCGGGAAGCTGCGGGATCGGTGCTTATGAACAAGTACGCCGAAGGTTATCCAACTAAACGGTGGTATTCGGGATGTGTGCCAGTAGATATGGCGGAAGAACTCGCGCGCCAGCGTGCGTGTAAGCTTTTTGGTGCAGATCATGCCAATGTGCAGCCTCATTGCGGTAGCGCAGCTAATATGGCAGTTTATTTTGCGACGATTAAGCCAGGAGATACGATTCTTTCGCTTGCGTTGGATCAAGGTGGACACTTGTCGCACGGCTCGCCCGTCAATTTCTCGGGTAAGATTTACAATATCGTTGCATATACTGTTGATCCCAAGACTGAGCGGCTCGATTATGACGCTTTGGAAAGGCAGGCGACGGAAGTGAAACCAAAAATTTTATTGACAGGCGCTTCGGCTTACCCGCGTATGTTGGATTTTAAGCGGATACGTGAGATTTGCGATAAGGTTGGCGCAATTATGATGGTCGATATGGCGCACATAGCAGGTTTGGTAGCGGGCGGAGCGCATATTTCGCCAGTGCCGTATGCAGACTTTGTGACTACTACCACGCATAAAACCTTGGGTGGCCCAAGAGGCGGTTTAGTGCTTTGCAAAGAGAAGTGGTCGAAGGTTCTTGATAGCGCGGTATTTCCAGGTATGCAGGGAGGACCTCTAGAAAACATCATAGCAGCAAAGGCGGTTTGCTTTGGTGAGTGGATCAATGGCGCGAAAAAGGGCTATGCTGAGCAAGTGATTAAAAACTCGGCGGCACTATGTAAGACGATTGCTGATCGAGGATATCGGATTGTTTCTGGCGGAACAGACAACCACCTCTTTTTGGTGGACGTCAAATCCACCAAAGGAATCACGGGTAAGGACGCGGCTGCGGCGTTAGACAATTCGGGAATTATTGTCAATAAGAATACGATTCCTTTTGATACCGAGTCGCCATTTAAGACGTCGGGAATTCGAATTGGACCAGCAGCAATGACTACCCGCGGTATGAAAGAACCAGAGATGGTGAAAATCGGCGGATGGATTGCGGATGTTTTGGATGATATCACTAATACCGAGACGCAAGTGCGAGTTCGGAAAGCTGCGAAGGAGTTGGTAGCTGAATTTCCAGTCCCGTAAATGAGTAAGGTTGCGGTAGTTGGAGTGGTTGGGCGTACGAACGCTGGTAAATCAACGCTCGTTAATGCGCTCGTAGGCGAGAAAGTGTCTATCGTTTCGCCAGTCGAGCAAACCACTCGCAATACTGTGCGTGGAATTGTTGCTGATACGCGTGGTCAATTGGTTGTGTTAGATACTCCAGGCTTGCATAAGGCGGTGGGCGAACTAGGTAGGATTTTAAATCGTATGGCGCGTAGTAGCGCTGCAGGAACGGATATTACTTGCGTAGTTTTTGATGCTTCAGTAGAGCCACAACTTGAAGATGTTGGGTGGATGGAGCGTGTGTCGAAAGAAAAACCAGAAAAAACTGTCTTTGTTCTTAACAAGGCCGACAAGAAGCCGTTTTTTGAGGCGGAGTTTCGTGAGGCATGGCAAGTGATTGATAGCAAGCTTGATCCTAAGTGGGTTAGAGCGATTGCGACAACTGAAGGTGGATCGAATGCGGTTTTGGATGCGTTATTTGATTTTGCGGAGGAAGGGGAGAAACTTTTTGATGATAACGTAGTAACTGATTATCCGAGGCGTCTCGCAATTGCAGATGTGATTCGTGAAAAGTATTTGATGAAGTTACATAACGAAGTTCCTCACGAGGTGGGAGTTTTGGTAAAAAGTATTGACGAGACGGGAAAGCAGTGGCAAATTAAAGCCGATATTATTGTTAATCGTGCTTCTCAAAAGCCAATAGTCGTAGGGAAAAACGCCGAAACCATCAAGGCGGTGCGGAAAAGCTCGGAGCGAGAGGTAGGAAAAATGTTTGGGGTTAAGATTAAAATGGAGCTTTGGGCGCGAGTTGAAATAAATTGGATGAAGAATCGGTGCTTGCTATCAGAGATGGGATATCTGGGAGGATTACGGTGATATTTTTACTCGCAGTTTTTTGGCTTTTCGGTGGGGCGTCTGATTTGGATGTTGCCCGGGATGCGCTGCGGGATGGGCTTTGGGAAGTCGCTCGTAATCATGCGATGAAAGAAGATTCGGATGAAGCAAAGCTCATTATCTTGGAAAGTTATGCTAGTGAAGGCAAGTGGGACGAGGTCAGGCGCGAGTTAAAGGATGTAGAATCGACGGGATGTGAATTTGATTATTATCGCTCAGTGGTTGCTGGCGATATTGCGGGTGCAATTGTGGCCTTGGAGCGAGGAGGATCAATATCTGGTATTGCTGAATCTAAGATGCTGAAAGCGAATTTGCTATTAAAAAATGACAATCGCGTAGCTGCTGAGCGTGAATGGAGTGATGTGTTAGCGATGACAAATGTGAGCGAGCGCGCGTTTGCGGTAGCAGCGATAAATTTAGGCGAAATTAAGACCTTGCGTAAAGCATACGAAATTGTTGAGTCAACGGAGTTGCGTTACCTTGTTGGACTTAGATTGGGAAGGGAGTTGATAAAATCATCCGCAACGGCAGATGAGGGCGAGGATTTGATATGCTCAATTGTTAAAGAGAATCCTGGAGCTGAAGGAGCGGTAGATGCATTTTTGGAACTTGCACGCGTTAAACTTAATGCGAAAGAGTGGCAAACAGCAGAGCGACTATATGCGCAAGCTTGGGAGATGTGGCCTCAGGTTGCTAAGATGGCCATTGCGCTTGAGGGACGTGGGGAAGCCGCAATGGCATTAGGTAATATAGAGATGGCGATAGACTTTTTATTCTCGGCGGAAAAACTTTCCAACGACGATGCGTTAACGGCGCTTGCGATATTGAAAGAGGGAGACGCTCTTTCAGCAATTGGTAAAGGCGAGGAGTCCCTTGCTAAATATCGTCAAGTGCTTAAAGACTATCCCAATACCGAAGTCGCGCGCCAACTTAAAAGTGTAATAAAAGTTCGCGAGTTAGAGGCTAAGGGTCGTGAGCTTTATCGAGCATATGATTTTGAAGGGGCGCTACAAATCTTTAAGAGTATTGCCAATGATAATCCTTCGCTGGGTTTTCGGATGATATATTTTGAGGTTTTGTGTCTTTATGGCATGGGAATGGATAATGAGGCGCTAAAAAAAGCAGAGAGCTTAGCTGAAGTGTGCACGAATTTGGCAATCAAGCGAGAAGTGATATTATGGATTGCAAAATTTGCCTACAATCAAGGAGATTGGAAAAAAGCACGTCAACGGTTTTTGCAATTTGCAGAGGAGAATCCGAATGACTCATTATCTCCAATGGCAATGCTTTGGGCGGCACGAGCGGCTTTTGCGGATGCAGATTTTGGCGATGCAATTAAAGTTGGAACGGATATTATCGCGCGCTATCCTAAGTCAGAAGTTGTAAATGCTGCAATTTTAGTGCAGGGTGAGACTTTGATTGAATTGGCGCGTTTTGATGAAGCGGTATTAGTGCTTGATCGAGTTGGAAAGTCCGATAGTGCAACCACGAAAGAACGGTTTAAGGCCAATGTCTTTAAAGCAGATGCTCTTTTTGCGATGGGCGCAGACAATTCGGTACGATATGAGGCGGCATTGGAAGAGTATCGGAAAATTGGTTTTGATGGATTGGCGGATGGTGATTTGATGATTTCGGTTGCCTTTAAGATTGGTCGGACATTAGAGAAACTCAAACGATATGATGAAGCAATTGATCAATATTATTCGCAGGTTATTTTAGCGTATCGCAATGGTGTGGAACGAGGAGAGAAATTTAATGATGAAACCAAAGCGATATTTTCACGTGCAGCATTTAGATTGGTTGATGAATTTGAGCGTCGTGGACGCAATCGTCAAGCGCTAAACATATTGCAACTAATTTTAACTAGTGATGTTCCAGCCTCGGAAGAGGCGGCCAGGCGATACGAGAGACTTTCTTTGAAAGGAAAATTTTTATGATGATTTTTAATAATCTAGTATTTTGGGTGTTGGCGCTTATGGCTTTGGTGGCAATTGTTGCATACTTTGAGCGCTTAGTAGATTTGCGTCGTTCTCGTATTGATTATCAAGATTTTCTTAAAGGTATTATCAATGTGCTTGATACAGGGAACTATGAGGAAGCACTTTCAGTTTGTGAGGATACACTTTCGCCTATTGCAAGAGTGGTCGCGACGGCTATCAATCAACGGCAATCATCGGAGAGGGTACTTAAGAGCGCGGTTGATGCTCAAGGACGAGCTGAAATTGGAAAGTTAGATCGTCGAATGGCGGTGATTGCAATTATTGCACAAGTTGCACCGCTTACTGGATTATTGGGGACGA
Organism: Kiritimatiellia bacterium; assembly: GCA_045599105.1. Classification (GTDB taxonomy): domain Bacteria; phylum Verrucomicrobiota; class Kiritimatiellia; order RFP12; family UBA1067; genus UBA1067. Next base: position 13,516 of record JAZRVL010000026.1, on the reverse strand, counting down.
TTATAGGCTTTGTTCGTGCGGTGACAATGGCTAATTCTACTGAAATTGTGTCACGAATGGAGCTAATGAATGGCGCAATGGAGTCATTAATAGTAGCGGCAATTGGACTTATCGTTGCAATTGCGGCAGTCATTATGTATGGATCGTTAAGAATTAAGCTTGATCGAGTTGTTACGGATTTGGAGCTTGCTGCAAGTCAAATTGTTGGGTATTTACAAGAAAGTTTACATCAATGAATTGGAATTGGAGTCCAAAGCGTTCGGAAGGCGTTTGGCGACATGGATTGCCAAGTGCTAGAGTCTTAGTCGCGGCAGCACCATACCTTATGGTAATTTTGTTGATGGTGATGTTGTATTTTTTGGCTGATACATTGACATTTGCCAAAGGAGTTGTGATTAATTTACCAGATTCACAAGTATCGGATGGGGAGGTTGCGGCGATGGTTGCGCTTGTGATGCCGTTTGAGCATGATACTTTGGTTTTTTTTGACGACGCACGATACTTTTTAGATGATGAAGATTCGGCAAAAGCTTTGGTTGATCACTTTAATGAAAGGACAGTGACAGAGGACGATTGTTCGCTATTGGTGTTAGCCGATCAAAATGTGGATGGTGGCGAACTTATGCGTTTTGCGTCAATTGCCAAGCTGGGGGGAATGAAGAAAATTCTTTTTGCTGAAAGGCGAAAAATGGTTCAAGAATGAAAATTATTAAGCGAGAGATTATTAATTTAATTTTAGTTGCACTATTGCCAAGTTTGTTGGTTTGTGCGTTTCCGTTGGAGTCGTTACAGTTTCAAGCTTCCAAAAATAATTATGAACCATCAGTGTATGTTGCTTTTATTGAACTTTCAGGAGATGGTGAGGCTAATGCTTTGCGGCAGGCACGTACTTCGTGGCAAATGAAAAAAGGGACGAAGAAAGATTGGAGGGTTAGATTGCGTTTGGAGGATCTTCCAGAAGGCGAGTATCAAATCTCGCAGTTTGTGTTGGCAAATCCTACATCCGCAACACAATATATGTATTATGATTTTCCTCCATATTCACCGTCGTACAAGTCAGCGTTGCCACGGATACTTCGTGGTACTGATTCTAAAACATTGACACTGCCGACATTTTCTCGCGAAGAACTACTTAAATTAAATGAAAGGGAGATGGAACCATGACTCAAGATGAAGTTTTAAAAGCATTCAAGGATACGGGTGCGTTATTGGAGGGGCATTTTGAACTTCGTTCAAAACTACATTCAAATCGTTATTTTCAGTGTGCTAATGTTCTTCGTTATCCACGGATTGCTGCAAAGCTTTGTGATGCGGTAGTTGAGAAGATGAAAAAAGAATGTGATTTGGGTGAGATTGATGGAGTTATCTCTCCGGCGGTTGGTGGAATTTTGGTTGGACATGAAGTTGCTAGATCACTAAATGTTAAGTGTGTATTTGCGGAAAAAGTTCAAGGAGATGGAGTGGATGCAACAGGTAAGCCCAATACGGTATTAGCGATGCGTCGCTTTAAATTAGAAAAAGGTGAACGATATGTGGTCGCTGAGGATGTGGTCACCAAGGGCGGGCGAGTGCAAGAAACCATTGATTTAGTGAAGAATGCGGGATGCGAAGTTGTAGCAGTCGTGGTCCTTGTAGACCGTTCTTCGGGTAAAGTTAAATTCACAGAAGCACCTATGTTTTCATTGATGCAAATGACACCAGAGACTTGGACGGCGAGTGATTGCCCAATGTGTAAAGCAGGTGATCGTCCTGTTCATCCAGGATCGTAAGAGGAAGATGATTAAAGATGTTTGATGGAGTTGAAAGTTGTTTGGCAGCCTTGCGTAGAGGCGAAATTGTGTTAGTTACCGATGACGCAGATCGCGAGAACGAGGGTGATTGCGTTTGTGCTGCTGAATTTGCAACTCGCGAAAACGTAAACTTTATGGCAACACACGCAAAAGGGCTTATTTGTATGCCGATGAGTGTTGCGTGGTGTAGAAAGCTTAATCTGCCACAAATGGTTAGAGAAAATACTGACAACCATCATACGGCTTTTACGGTTTCAATTGATGCGATTACTACAAATACGGGGATTTCTGCGGAGGAGCGCTCGATTACGGCGCGTAAATGTGTGGATGATAAGAGCACGCCAAATGATTTTCGCCGGCCTGGGCATATGTTTCCGCTTGAGGCGCGTGAAGGTGGGGTGCTAAGGCGCGCAGGACACACAGAGGCAACAGTTGACCTTTGTCGACTCGCGGGCTTAAAAGAGGTTGGACTTTGTTGTGAGATTATGAAAGATGACGGCACGATGGCAAGATTGGACGATGTTGCTGAGTTTGCCAAGAAGTATCAACTTAAAATGATGACTATTGCAGATCTTATTGCTTATCGTAGGCGTAATGATCGATTGGTGGATGCGGTAGAAGAGGTAGATTTGCCGACCGAGTATGGACGTTTTCGTCTCAAAATGTATCGTAGTCGTGTAACTGGCCTTGAGCACCTCGCCTTAATTAAAGGTGAAGTTGATAATGGCAATTCTGTGCTGGTAAGAGTTCACTCAGAATGCTTTACTGGAGATGTGTTAGGGTCAAGACGATGTGATTGTGGTCCACAACTTCATGCAGCGATGGCAATGATTGAGCAAGAGGGTGCTGGCGCAGTACTTTACATGCGTCAAGAAGGTCGAGGTATTGGGCTTGCCAATAAGCTTCACGCGTATCGTAAGCAAGAGGAGGGGATGGATACTATTGAGGCTAATGTTGCATTAGGATTCGCACCAGATTTGCGCGATTATGGAGAAGGTGCACAAATTCTAAACGATTTAGGAATTCATAAACTACGTTTGTTAACCAATAATCCGCGTAAGATTGCGGGATTGGAGGGCTATGGGATTGAAATTGTTGAACGTGTGCCGATTGTTATTCCACCGAATATATATGATCGAAAATATTTAGACACTAAAAAGTTGAAGATGGGACATATGCTATGAAGATTGCAGTTGTTGGTGATGGTGGCTGGGGTACCGCGAACGCAATTTTGCTCGCAGGGTATGGGCATGAAGTCACACTTTGGGGTGTGTTTCCTGAGTATATCGAGGAAATGAAGCGTACTCACTGTAACGATAAGTTTCTTAAAGGAGTTAAGTTTCCGACTAATCTTAAACTTACAGCAGATCGTGGCGAAGCGGTAAAAGATGCGGAAGTTGTTGTTTTAGCTCCGCCATCTAAATATTTTACATCCGTAATCTCTGGATTTAAAGGCTTAATTAATGATTCTCAATTAATTGTTTCGCTTACAAAAGGGCTTTGTGAGACAACTAATCGTCGAATGACGGATTTAGGTAAAGATATATTGGGGGTTTCGGATATTGTTGCCTTAGCGGGACCCACTCACGCCGAAGAGGTATCGCGTGGCATTCCTACTGCAATTGTAGCAGCGTGTGAAAATGTTGAAAAGGCCAAAAAAGTGCAGACAATTTGGTCGGGTCCGCGATTTAGAGTTTATACTTCAACTGATCCTGTGGGTGTAGAAATTGGTGGGGCAATTAAAAATGTGTTAGCAATCGCAGTTGGTTGTTCAGACGGCATGGGATTTGGCGACAATACGCGAGCGGCACTTATCACTCGAGGATTAGTGGAAATGAAGCGTTTTGTGATTGCTTATGGTGGCAAGCCAGAGACGTTGTCGGGTTTGGCGGGAATTGGGGATTTGATTGTAACTTGCACATCTATCCATTCGCGAAATCATTTAGTAGGTGAGCGTTTGGGCAAAGGAGAGAAGATAACGGATATCTTAAATTCAATGCAAATGGTGGCTGAGGGCGTATGGAACTCAAAGGTGGTTCATGAGATTGCACATAAACTGAAAGTTGAAATGCCAATTTGTGAATTAGTTTATGCGCTTTGTCATTGTGGACACACAGCTGCTGATGCAGCGAGGACGATGATGGAAAGAGAGCTGAAAGCGGAATGAAATTCGTCTGTGCGTTAATAATCGCTTCATTGCTTGCTGGGTGTTATTATGTATATCCTGCAAGTTCTCCGACACTTTCTCAATGTAGGTTTGCCAATGAAGATGGCGAAATAATAGAACATCTTTTTGTGGAAAATTGCGGTTGGTATTTGTTTTATACCTTTCCCATTTGTTGTGGGGATACCGACGAGAACCATAAATTTCCATTAGTGTTTTTTGATGATCAAGTGACAAATGAAATAATTCAACGACGATTTGCTGAACGAGTTAAAAAATTGGGTGCAAGGGCGGTTGGAGTTACCATGGTAAATCGTGATACAGTAACCTTTGATGTTCCAGGTTTTCCATTTCCATTGGTGATACCATACATCCTTTGTGCGCGTGAAGTTCAAGTTTCTGGTATGCTGATTCGCGATGTCCAGAAAGCGGGAGAAAGAGAAAACAATGAACAATAAGCGACTTCAGATAGCATTAGGATTATTGACGCTACTTTTCACGGGCTGTGTTTCGGTGTCTACTTCTACTGAGTTTGCAGGATTTGGTGCGGAAGGTGGAGCCAAAAATGCACTGACGGTGGAGATCGTTGCAAGTGGTTGGTTTCTTTTTGATTTATTGCCGATTGTTACTGCCAATTCCGCTGGTGAAGCCGATTTTTTCAAAGATAATTTATGTACGCAAAACAATCTTGAAGTGTTAGATGAAATTATCAAACGTGAGAACATTAAGCATATTGGCATGATTGCGAGTCACGAAACCGACGAAGGGGTACTGGTGTTTTTAATTAATCGCCACACTTTTCGTACCACGGCAACATTGTTAAAGGATTAAGGTAAATGACTAACGAAATTGAAAACCGGATTATTGGGCTTTCGCGAGGGGAAATCCTTGACTACAACCGTGATGAGACCTTTGTGGACATGTTTCTTAAGCATTCGGAAACGCAATCGGGCAAGGTTGCGGTTGCAGATGTGGATGGAAAGATTTCCTATGGTGAACTTGCACTTTACACCAAAGTGGTTGCTAATCGTTTGGTGGAGCTTAGAATAAAGCCAAATGATTTTGTGCTTATTAAGATGCCACGCTGCAAAGAGTTTATGATTGCAGTAATTGGTGTATTGCGTGCTGGTGCTTGTTATGTGCCAGTCGACCCAGAGTATCCTGTCGATCGTATTGATTACATGATTAAGGACTGCGGTGCCAAGGTGACGATTGATGTGGATTGGCTTTTGGGTCTTAAGAAGCACTATGGCATAAAAGCCTTGACTCTGCCTAAGATTAATCTAGCGACCCCCGATGGACTTGCATATATGCTTTATACTTCTGGATCGACTGGACGACCCAAAGGGGTAATGTTGCAACACAAAGCACTACGTGCTTTTATCGCTTGGCAGATTAACCGTTTTCAATTGAAGCCAGGTTTTCGTGCTGCGGAGCATTGCTCGTTCTGCTTTGACCTTTCGGTGATGGATCTTTGCGGTACGCTTGCCGCCGGCGGTGAAGTGCACGTCATCCATGAGGAGATTCGTAAAGATCTTGACGCGGTGAACGAATTTCTCAAGGAGCGCAAAATTGAGGGCATGGTTCTCGGCACGCAGTTTGGCACGGAGCTTTTGAATAACTGCGAAGTGCCGTTACGCTATGTTCTTTTGTGCGGTGAGAAATTGCTACCGTTCCGCAAACAGCGTCCGAATCTTGAAGTCGTCAATCTTTACGGTCCTACTGAGTTTACGATTGGTTGCTCAGCGCACGTAGTTGATTTGGATAAAGATTCAGCAAACATTCCTATTGGTAGGCCACATCCAAATACGTGGAATTTTATTGTAGACAAGGATATGAAGCTATTGCCACCGGGCGAGGTGGGCGAGCTTTGTCTTGCGGGTGCGCAGTTGGGAGCGGGGTATTGGAAGCAACCTGACAAGACCAAGGCAGCATTCGTTGATTGTCCGTTTTTGCCTGGCGAGAAGATGTATCGAACAGGGGATCTTGCCAAATGGAATGAAAATGGTGAACTTTTGTGCTTGGGACGTATTGATCACCAAGTAAAGATAAGAGGATTTCGAATCGAGCTTGGGGAAATTGAAAATGTTGCCAAGTCGTTTGACGGGATTGGAATGGTAGCTGCCGCTGTAAGGGAAGTAAGTGCAATTAAGCATCTTGTTCTATATTATACGGCCGAAAATGCGTTTGATGAAGGTGCGCTTAGAGCGCACCTTGAAAAGTCATTGGCCTACTATATGATTCCAGAAGTGTTCGTGGCATTGGAGGCCATGCCCATGACGCCGAATGGCAAAATTGATCGTAAGCAATTGCCTGATCCTGAAATTGGTAGGGCGTTTGAATATGTTGAACCCGCAAACGAGACGGAGCGGTTAGTCGCCAAGGCGTTCAGGGATGTGCTTAGCTTGCCTCAAGAGGTAAAGGTTGGCGCGTTGGATAGCTTCTTCGCACTCGGGGGCGAATCGTTGAAGGCGATTCGTTTGGTTTCAATGCTTAAGAAAGCTGGGCATATTGTTACGGTAGCCGATGTATTGCGGTTTAACATTGTTCGCGAACTTGCGGCGGTGAAGGGCGAGGTCGCAAAGGAAGAGCGCGAATTGTTGGAAGAGACGAAGAAGTGGGATTTTGCCAAGTGGGGCGAGGATGCGAAGAAACGCACGATTGAGCATTACGCTGCGCAAGGGATGGAGATTGAGCGAGCGTATCCAGTCGTCGGGCTTCAGGAAGTGATGACAATGGCGGAGGACGACGACACTGCTCGGCAAGGATTCACCGAGCTATTGGTTTATCGGCTTGACGTTGTGCCGCGCGCCTTGCACATTAGGCGCGCGCTCGATCGACTGGCTGCGCGCCATGAGGCATTTCGCACCGCGATTATCTATCGCAATCTCGACGATCCACTGCAGATTGTGCTTAAGGGTCGCAAGATCGAGTTTTCGCTCAAAAAGCTCGTGTCACTCGAAAAGGCGATGAAGGATGCGATTTCCGTTCCGTTTGACCTTGAAGAGGATCCGCTTGCTCGACTTCAGATGTTCAAGTTGAAGGAGGGCGGTTGTATCTTGCTTTTTTCGCTCAGTCACGCGATTTTCGATGGATGTTGCGTGCAGACCTTCATCGGAGACTTTCGTCGTTACTTGAGCGATGAAATGCGCACTCATCGCGGCTTTGTGGGTAAAATCCAGCGACTGTGGCGGAGAATTTTTCCCGATTCGCTCGTTCCTGAACGAGTAAAACCGTTTCGTTATTGCAAGTTCGTTTGCGATATCACCTCGCGCGATACCGCACCAGCGATGGAGTATTGGGGTAAGTTGCTCGACGGATTTACCAAAAAATCGGTGATTCCGTCAGCTGGAGTGGACATTCCTCCCGAGCAACGCGCTGCAGAAGATACTTTGACGATTTCGCTTACCGCTGAGGAGACTTCACGTTTGCAGAAGGTGGCGAGTGAGAGTAGGGCTACGCTCAACGCGGCGGTGGAATACGCTTGGGGCAAGGCGCTACAGGAGTTCAATCACACTGACGATGTTCTTTTTACTAAAGTGGTTGCTCGGCGCGACCTCGCGGATGACGATACTCGCGATGCGATGGGCCTTTACATGGGGGTGATTGCAATTCGGGTCAAATCTCTGGCGGGTGAAACCGCGCGCGAAGGACTAGCGGCGTTGCAGCGTCAAATCGCCGAATCCGCGGCATACGAGTATTGTTCGGAATACGCGCTTGCGAGCGTGAGTTCGCTCGGCATGGAATCGTTCGAATCGTTGATGGTGAGCTCTGATTACGGCGACGAAACTGGTGGTGATATTCCTGGAGCGATCCAGTTCCATCAAATCAAGACGCCGATTTCTGCGGGCAATCAGCTAGAGTTACATCCGCATGTTGATGCAGATGGGCTGAAAGTGGACTTCGTGTTTGACACTGAGAAATATACTGAGGAGGAAATCCGCTTTGCCGCCGAAGGGCTAAAGCGCAAGCTTCTATGGATTTCGGCGTAAGAAAGTTTCGAGAGCTTCTTTTTGTTGCCACCTGTGGAATGGGGGCGGAGTTTATGCTCGCCTTGGCGGATACGGTAATTGCTGGCAATATCGTCGGCGAAACTGCGCTCGCGGGAATCAATCTCTTGCAACCGGTTTTTAACCTTGTCCAATTTACTGCTGCGCTAATTGGTACTGGTACGGCGATTCGCTTTTCGCTCGAAACTGGACGGCTCGATTCGCGCCGTGCTTCGGAAATGTTTTCGCAAGGCTTTTGGAGTGTGCTCATATTCGGCGTGGCATTTTTCGTTATCTTTGTTTGCGGACGTGAGGCGTTTCTCGGGTTCTTCGGCGCCTCTGATCTTGTTACCGAGGCAGCTCGTTCCTATTGGCGGTGGTACGCACCGTGCACCGTTTTACTGCCGATGACCCTATACCTAATCGCTCTCGTTTACGCTGACGGCGACATGGTTGCTTGCGCTTGTGGATACGCGAGTTTAATCATCGGCAACATCATTGCCTCGTTTTTCCTTTGTCGGACGATGGGTATCGCTGGCTGCGCGCTTGGCACGGTGATTGGGAACGTGCTCGCAGTGGCGTCGCTTTCAAGTCATTTTCTCAAAAAGTCGAACACCTTGCGCTTGGTGGGCCATTTCCAGTTTGGCGATCTCGTATTGGTTTGCAAGAGCTCTTTCGCCGATGCAAGTGTGTCGCTTTGCTGGTCGTTGCTTTTTTTCCTATTGGCTAAATTGGTGGTAGTGGAGTTTGGCTCGGATATGTTGCCGGTATTGTCGGTGGTGCTCGTTTGCATTAATCTAACGCTACTTTTTAACGGTGTTTCGGCGGCAGTGCAGCCGATAGTCGGCATCTATTTCGGCGAACGGAATGCGCGTAGTGTTCGGCGAGTGATGAACGATGCGATGAGGGTGGCGCTAATCGAAGGGCTTATGGCGGCGGTGCTTTTCGCACTCTTTCCCTCTCTCGCAGTGCGACTCGTCGGACTTGATGATCCAGAGCACGTTGTAATCGCAACCAAGGCGGTTAGGTTGGTGGCAATTGGATTTATTGGCGCACCATTCGTTTTCCTTTTTAATTCCTATTATCTTTTCGTTGAACGTTATACGCTCGCTTGCGCGCTTACCTTCGTCGCGGACATTCTTGTTTACGCGATATTATGTCCGCCGCTCGCCCATTTTGCTGGTCTTGTTGGGCTTTGGGTGTCATTGGGAATCGCGCCGGTAGTGGCGGTTGCGGGGTTCGGACTTTTCGTGGCGCTTATCTACGGCCGTCGGCGGGTTCCGCTCCTGCTGTCGCCGGCGCGCGAGCGCAACCAGTACGCCTACGGTTTTAGGGTTACCGAATCGGAGATCGAAAACGCCGCCACCAAGATCGCGGAAGAACTCGTTCGGCGCAATATGGGCGGGTTCGCGGCCGAAGCGCGGCGCATTACGACGGAAATATTCGCCTCGGTGCACGCACGCAATCCGAATCGCGTCGTCGTCGGCGAAGCGGGATTCGATCTTTCCGACGGCGTGCGGCTTTGTTTCCGCGATGACGGCGTAATCGCCGATCTTTCCGCTTCGGTCACGCATGCGAGCGGACGCCATTTCGTCACCATGGGCTACAACCGCAATCTCTTCGAACTTCTGGATCGCGCATGAATACCGAAATATTCCGCCTGCTTTTGTCGATACTGGTCTTCGCCTTCGGCGCATCCATCGCCTCGTTTCTGAACGTGGTTATCTACCGCGTACCGCGCGGCGAGTCGATTGTTCGCCCGCCCTCGCATTGTCCCAAGTGCGGCAAGCCGATTCGGTGGTATTGCAATTTGCCGATCGTTTCGTGGCTTTTTCTGCGGGGGCGGTGTTTGGATTGCAAGTCGCCGATTTCTCCGCGTTACCTTTTCGTCGAACTTTTGGGCGGGGTGCTGTTTCTCGCGACTTTTTCGTTCTATGCGAGTTTCTTCGCGCGTGGCGAGGTACATTTACTTGCGGTTTTGTCGGTGGTGAAGTCGTGGATTTGGATTTCGCTCTTGATCGTCGGCTCGTTCATTGATTTCGACCAAAAACTCTTGCCCGACTTCGTTACCATCGGCGGGATGGTGCTCGGGGTTTTGGCATCGGCGATTTTGGCGTCGGTGTTCGGCTCGGCGGCTCCAGTTCTCTATTCGCTTGCGGGCTTGGCGAAAGGGTTGGGCCTTATGTGGCTTATTCGCTTTCTCGGCACCAAGGCGTTCAAGCGCGAGGCGATGGGTTTGGGGGACGTTCTTTTGATGGGCGCGGTAGGCGCCATTAGCGGGCCGGTGATGGTGATTCTCGTTTTGATTCTTTCCGCGCTGCTCGGCTCGATTGTCGGGCTTACGCTAATTGCGCTCAATAAGGCGCGCCTCGGCAAGTTCGTGGAGATACCCTACGGCCCCTATATCGCCATCTCCGCGATAATCGCGTTATTTTACGGAGTTCAAATCATCAATTGGTATTTGGCGCTAATAGGAGTTGAATTATGACCAAGGCGGACAAGGCGGAGGAACTTTTTAAAAGCGGGCTCAACTGCTCGCAGAGCGTTTTTTGCGCTTTTGCGGAGGATTTGGGCCTTGACCTCGAAACGGCGAAAAAACTTTCGTCGGGATTGGGCGGCGGAGTGGGGCGGCTTCGCGAGGTTTGCGGTGCGGTTACTGGAGCGACCTTGGTAATCGGTATGCGGCGCGGTCCCGACAAGGTGCGCGTCTATCCGGCGGTGCAGAATTTCGCCTTGGACTTCAAGGACGCGTGCGGTTCGATCGTCTGCCGCGAATTGCTCGAAGGCGTCGGCGCTTCGACGGGCGGCTCGCCCGAAGCGCGTACGAGCGAATACTACCGCAAGCGTCCTTGTATCGAAATGGTGCGGATCGCCGCCAAGATATTGGAGAGACAATTATGAAAAAATCGAATGAATTGAGAAAGGTTGAGTTCATCCGCTCTTTCACCAAATACGCCGCGGGGTCGGTTTTGGTGAAATGGGGCAACACTTGGGTACTATGCACGGCGAGCGTTTCCGACAAGGTGCCGCCGTTTTTAAAGGACAGCGGCAAGGGCTGGGTTACCGCCGAGTATTCGATGCTACCGAGCTCAACGCCAGAGCGCAAGGATCGCGACATCAAAAAACTCAAACTCGACGCTCGCTCGACGGAAATTCAGCGGCTCGTTGGTCGTTCACTCCGAGCGGCGGTGGACATGGAAAAACTCGGCGAACGGCAAATCACAATTGACTGCGACGTCTTGCAGGCCGACGGCGGAACGCGCTGCGCTTCGATTACCGGCGGTATGGTGGCGCTTGTCGATGCGGTGAATCGGCTTCTCAAGGATAAGGTTATCACCGAAAATCCGATTAAGCGATATGTTGCCGCTGTCTCAGTCGGCGTTTGTGCTGGTAAGCCCACGCTCGATCTTGATTACATTCACGACTCGACCGCGGAAGTTGATCTGAATGTGGTAATGACCGATGATGGCAGATTTGTCGAAATCCAAGGCACGGCGGAACACGAGCCCTTTACCGAGGAATCCCTCGAAGCGCTTAAGCGTCTTGCGAAGAAGGGGATTCGCAAGCTCTTCGAGCTCGAACGGAAGGCGCTCGGCGCGTGAGAATCTTGGCGCTATTTGCCCTCGCCGCCTTCACGCTCGGCGCGGCGGAATTGCCTCCGCCTTGCGAATACACGGCGGCGAAGGCAAATAAAGCACCGACGGTTGACGGTAAGGACGATGATGAATGCTGGGCGAGCGCTCCGTGGACAGAGGAGTTTTGCGACATCACTGGTGACGAAGCTAAAAAGCCGATTTATCGGACGCGAGCGAAGATGGCATGGGATGACGACTATCTATATGTCTTCGCCGAGCTTGAAGAACCTAATATTACTTGGTCACTGACCAATCGGGATGATATAGTTTGGCATGATAATGATTTTGAAATTTTTATTGATCCTGATGATGATGGAGAAAATTATTTTGAGTTTGAGTTTAATGCAGTTAATGCGGTTTTTGATCTCTTTTTAACACGCCCCTATTCCTCACACAAAGGAACGTTTGTGATGCATCAATGGAATGCAGATGGTCTTAAAAGTGCCGTAGGAAGAACAGGTAATGGGTGGACGTTGGAGGTTGCAATTCCTAATGTTGCGTTAGCGAACGGATTTCAAAAGCCATTGAAAGCGAATGCGGTCTTGCGAATTGGGTTTTCAAGGGTGGAGTGGCTAAATAAAGAGAAAGAAGAGAATTGGACTTGGGGGCCGACTGGCAAAGTGGATATGCATATCCCTAACCGTTGGGGTAAAGTTCAGTTGGTCGTCCCCAAAACCTTCATTTGGTATAGTTGGAACTCAGAAATGACGAATAAAGACGAGCTTTCCAAGAAATTTCAGGAGTGGAAAGCACAGGGTATAAGTGGGGTATGTATTGGAACGGATGATATAGCGAGTCATAAGATTGCATCGAGTTTAGCCCATAAGTATGGGCTTGAATATCATGCGTGGGTTACAATGTTATTAAAGCAAGATGCGCCGCGCTCGTGGTATGCGGTTAATCGTGACAAGGAGAGCTCGGCAGATAAAGCTAATCGTCCTTATGTTGAATATTATGCAGTTTTAGATCCGCACAATTCCGAGGTCATCAAGTATCTTTCGGATAAATGTGTTATGTTGGCGGAAATTGATTCAGTTGATTATATCCAATTAGATTATATTCGATATGCGGATGTTATTCTCGCTAAGGGATTGTGGGATAAGTATGCAGACAAAATTAATAATCACGATTGGCAAAATGGCACGAGTGAGTATCCTAAAGCTGATTATTGCTACTGTGATGATTGTTTGACGGATTATGCAACAAAAAGTAACACTACATCTTGGGCTCAATTTCGAATGGAGACATTAACGAAATGTGTGAACATAATTGCGAAGGCGATTCATGAAAAGGGCAAGCGAGTGAGCGTAGATGTGTTTCCTGCTGGTTATGCAACAAAACTCGTTAGGCAAGATTGGGAAAAGTGGAATGTTGATATGTTTTTTGCGATGAATTATAATGATTTTTACTTGGAGGATGTAAATTGGATAGGTGAGTGCGTTGCGAAAGAGCGCATGATGGCAGGGAAACGCGAATTAATTTCTGGATTGAAAGTTTCTAAAAGGTATAAGGAACGCCTATCAATTACCGATCCGGAAGGATGGGGCCTTTTGCCAAACGAGCTTCGCAAGGCTAAAATGCTCTCAATTAAGAATGGCGCCAATGGGGTTGCAATCTTTTGTGCAGACGAGATGACGGATGAACATTGGAAGAATTAAAATACTACTTTTCCCCAGTAAAAAGTAAAGGAGGCGGGTATTACCCCGCCTCCTTTGTTGCTCTCAAGTATAGAAGAATCTTTTAGGTTATCGATTAGGCCTGAGCAAAGAGGTAAACTCTCTTTTCAATCGTAATCGATTCACCCGCCTGAGTCGTCTTTTCAATACGGAACTTCACGACCGAGTCGTTCGCCGCCCACTGTGCGTCAGTGTACTCCGAATCGACAGGCCAGAAGCCGTCATCCGCAACCATCACCGTATCGCTTGAGGTTGCACCTAC